>JAYVPG010000134.1:0-37787 GCA_043757545.1 Pseudobdellovibrionaceae bacterium | reverse complement strand
CTTGGTATTCCTCAAGGGAATAAGCGACTCCGCCGCCGCCGCCGCCGAGAGTGTAGTTCGGCCGAAGAATCAACGGAAAGCCAAGCTCGTCCGCGACTGCCATCCCCTGCTCATAGGTCCGCACCATTCGACTCTTGGGGTAACCCGCGCCCACAGCATCAAGAATGGATCGGAACTGCTCGCGATCCTCTGCATTGCGAATCACTTGAGGAGTGGCGCCGAGCATTTCAATGCCCAGCTCTTTGAGGATTCCGGTTTTGTCGAGCTCTAGCGCGAGGTTGAGCGCCGTTTGTCCGCCCAGCGTGGGAATGATCGCGTCGGGCTTTTCAAGACGCAGAATCTTTTCGACATAAGGAAGCTTCAACGGCTCAATGTAAACTCGTGTCGCGATTTCCTTATCCGTCATGATGGTGGCTGGGTTGGAGTTGATGAGGATGACGTCGAGGCCTTCCTTCATCAGCGCTTTGCAGGCCTGCGTGCCCGAGTAGTCAAACTCGCACGCCTGCCCAATCACGATCGGGCCGCTACCGAGAATCACTACCTTCTTTAAATTCGCACGTCTTCCCATTAAAACCTTAACTTAGATTCGTTGGTGTAAATCTGGTGCACATCAAGATGCCGATACTGTTCGTGTTTATGTTTCATTTTAAATAAGCGAGAGATCAGCTCTTCCCGCGACTGAGCTTGTTCTTCTTCTGCCAATTTATTAATGCGCTTCATCTCTTTCATTATAAATTTAGAGACCACCGCCGGATGAAAACAAAATGAACTGGAGAATACGAAGCCGCCCTCAAAGGGCACAAGACGCGCTTCGAAGAACTCATCTTTGTTAAAGCCTTGGGTGACGCGTGATTTGCGAATCACATATTTGAAGCCAGTGAAGAGATCACGAATGTAAACGTCATCGCCCTTAAGCTTTTGAAACTCAAACAGGCTATGACGAGAGTTACGCAAATTTAAATACATGGGCCGCTCTTCGTCTTTGATTACGAATTGGGAGTCATCGAGAACCATCTCTATGGCTACGCGGCCAGATACATCCATTTTACGCGAGAACAAATACCAGTCCGTGAATTGAGCCATCTTCAATTCAAAATCTAAGCTGGCCTCATCGAAGGTTCCCGCTTTTTCAAAAAAATCTTCCTTTGCAGCCTGAACCTCGGGCATGTAGCGTGCGCCCGTGTAATGTTGCATCAATCGGTCGACGAATGGTTCGTAGTTCACTGTGTCTGCCTTATGAAAAAATCAAAGAGCTCCGCCGCCTCATGCGGCCCGGGATGACTTTCAGGATGAAATTGAACACTCATGGCTTTTCGCGTGGGATCGTAAATTCCCGCGACCGTCTGATCGTTGAGATTGACGTGGGTGATCTGAACCGTCTTCGGCAAGGTCTCGAGCTTCACCGCATAACCGTGATTTTGACTTGTCATGTATATTTTATTTATAAGAGTGTCTTTGATCGGGTGATTGGACCCACGATGGCCAAACTTGAGCTTGTAGGTCTCTCCGCCAAGCGCGCGCCCCAGAATCTGATGGCCCATGCAAATGCCGAAGATAAAGCGCCAGCCGATAAGGTCTTTTACAGTTTCGGCTGCAATCTTGACGTCACCAGGATCTCCAGGACCATTGCTCAAAAAAATTCCATCCGGATTGTAGGCGCGAATTTTATCAGCGGAAGTGCGCGATGGAAAAATTCGAACTTCCGAGCTACGTGCCACCAGCTCGCGAAGTGAGTTGGTCTTGCAACCAAAATCAATCGCCGCGATTTTGGGTCCACGCGGATTGCTGCCCTTGAGTGTGCGCTCCTCTTTGACCGAAACGATATGCGCCCAATCCAAATCCATTTTCTTCTTTTCAACGATCAGTGCGCGAGCTTTCTCTATGGCCCGCTTCTCATCGGTCTCTTTTACCAGCGCGCCCCACGGCGTTCCGTGGTCACGCAGCTTACGGGTCAACTTACGAGTGTCGACGTCAGTTAATATCGGCACTCCGTTTTTCAGCAATTTCTCTCGCCACGTGCTCTCACGCCGCGAGTTCTGCATTTCGACACAAACAAAGCCGTCGATCCAAATGCGCTCGGACTCCCAGAATTTATCATTTGCGCCGTAGTTGCCTTGTTGAGGAGCGGTGGTAACGAGGATTTGCGAAAAGTAAGAGGGATCGGTGGCCATTTCTTCGTAACCGCTATGGCTGGTATTGAAAACCACCTCGCCGGCGCGATCTTTTAAGCCTTGGTCTGAGCGTTCCTGTCCCTGCCAAAGCCCGGGGAACGCTTCCCCTGACTCCAGTACCAGAAATCCATTTTCACTATTCACGATTGGCGAACCTCTAGGCCGAGCATTAACGAAATTAAAGAAGCCCGGACGAAAACTCCATTGGTCACTTGATCTAAAACTTTGCAACGTTTGTCATTGAGCACGAAAGCTGAAAATTCAATTCCGCGAATGACCGGTCCCGGATGGAGCAAAATTCCATCGGATCGGAAGTGCTTGAGTTGGTCCCCACCGACACGAAACTGCTCGCGATATTCAGCCATCGAAAAACCAATGCCGGCATTTTGATGTCGCTCTTTTTGCACGCGAAGGCCCATTAAGACGGTGGCCCACTCAACGCCCTCGTTGAGTTTGCCAAAGCTGCGGACGCCCTTCCAATTTTCAGTTTTCGGTTCAAATTGTGCCGGCGCACAGTAAGCGACCTCGGCACCCAGGCGACGCAACAACATGAGATTGGAGTTCGCCACTCGGCTATGCAAAACATCGCCAACAATTAAAACTTTTTCGCCCTTGAGCTGACCGCGAAATTCTTTGATCGTAAATGCGTCGAGCAAGGCTTGCGTCGGATGTTCTGCCGTACCAATACCGCCGTTGATCACGGGGCAGGCCAATTCGCGAATGACCGCGTCGGCCTCCAAGTTGGTGTCGTACCGAACAACCATCAAATCGGGCATCATCGCCGCAATATTGCGAAAGGTATCTTCAAGAGTTTCGCCCTTGGATAAACTTGCCGCTTGCGGGTTGTCCAAACTTAAGGTGCGCATTCCCAGTCGCGAGCAGGCGACTTGAAAGCTCATGCGGGTGCGGGTGCTGGGCTCAGAGAAAACAAGCGCCAGAGTCTTTTGGTGCAGGCCTTCGCTCGACACCAAATGATCAAATCGTTTTTTTGCTAAAAATTCTTTTTTAAACAGTTGGGCCCGAGAGAAGATCTGTTCGATATCTTTCTCAGACAGCTGATCTGAACTTAGAAAGGATTCACCTACCATTGACATTAAAAAAGACTCTATACTGAGCGAAGACTTTGAGTCAATCGATGCTACGCAAGAGCCGCGGCCAACGCACACGCGGCCAAGAGCGGACTCGCTCCCCGTCATACCAATCGAGTGACATCCAGACGCGTAAAATCCTGGCCTCTAACATATCCTCGGAAACCGCGCCCCATTGGCGAGAATCATCGCGGTCCGAGCGCTTGTCGTTCATAAGGAAAACGCTCTGTGGCGGAACCACAACAGGTTCATTTGCCTGTCCGGAGGAGGTCGGATCCGGCCAAATGGCCCAGGCACCGTCGGTGAAGCTCTCGGTTTCAAAGGTGCCCTGCTTTCGATGCAGAGCCTCTTGCCCGTTGATCACCAGCTTTGCGCCCTTCAGTTCAACTCGATCACCGGGTAGTCCGATGACCCGTTTCATACAAAGCTTTTCCTTAGCGAAAGGGCAGCGCAGGGCCACGACCTCGCCACGGTAGAGCGGGCTGAGTCGCCATTTGACCGCCACCAGAAAATCGCCGGGCCAAATGGTCGGAAGCATGGCCGAGCCGGACATCGCGTAGCTCGAAAGCAAGAAGGCGCGAATCAGGATGGCAAGAAGCAAGATGACGCCAAAGGATTGAAGCGAGTAACGCAAAAGGAAACTCGCCTGATTGACTGGAGTCTTAGTGTAGGCCATTAAAAAAGCGACCCCATCTGAGCATCAGGGGATTGCACACGACGGACAGGTAAGGCAGCGTGTCCTCGCAGCTCAGCCAAACGAACAAGGCTTTTCCGAGCAGATTCTCACGCGGCAACGGACCCCAATAGCGACTGTCTTTCGAGTTGTCGCGGTTGTCGCCCATACAGAAATAGTGGTCTTCGGGAACTGTAAACGGGCGATCGAAAAAGCGGTTTTCACCCTTTTTGAGCATAGCGCGATGTTCGATGCCTTTGAGATTCTCTTGGAAAAATTCGAAGTCGCCGTAATCGCCGCCAATGTCGACCGGCTTCACCGCATAATAGGGTGCCTGTGGAGTCTCGGCGCTCAAATCCAGATGCTTGGTTTCCAGCCGATCGCCGTTGAGTTTCACGTAGCCTTCGGGATCGACCTCAATTTTGTCTCCCGGGACACCCACCACACGCTTGATCATAAAATAGCCGCTGTCTTCTACCGAACGGAAGACGACAATATCGCCGCGCTTAGGTTCTTGATTCTTAAACAGCCACGATTTAGTGAAAGGAATTCGCAATCCATAGGCAAATTTGCTGACTAAAATATGATCGTGAATCAGCAAAGTCGGAATCATGCTTCCCGAGGGAATCACATAGGGCTCAAACAGCGCCCAGCGAAAAGCCAGAATCGCGAGCACGGCAAATAAAAAGGAGCCGAGCCCCTCGCCAAACTTGGCTTTGCCCTTGCCCTTTTGTTTGCTCTCGGAGCTTTTTTTAGCTGCCATAGGTGCGACCTTTCTAATTCACTGAGTGGAGAAAGCGTTTTAGGCGAACGGTAAGAGGATTGCATAAAAATGTGAGCACAGGCAACGTGCTTTCGCAGCTAAGCCACACCATTGAGGCCCGCCCGATAAGATAGCCGCGAGGCACGAAGCGGTTTTCGCTGTTCCACGCCCGACTGTCCTGAGAATTGTCACGGTTGTCGCCCAAAACCAGATATTGGAAAGGGGGTACGGTGACCGGCCCGAAAGTGCCCTGGCTGCCCCCCTCTTTGCGCAACAAAATCGAGTAGTTTTTGCCGGCCAGATGCTCCTCCCAATGCACATAAAGGGAAATCCCACCCACCGCTTGATCGCCAGGAAAGTCGGCGTCTTTGAGCCAACTCCACTCTTCTTTCAAGTCTTGCGGAATGGTCTTTTCAACTAACTTCTCATTGACGTAGAGATTGCCATTTTCATACATCACGCGATCACCCGGAAGGCCAACGACGCGCTTGATGTAATACTGCTCTTTGTTGGCTGGATATTTAAATACGATCACGTCGCCACGCTGGGGATCGGCCCATTGCACCAGCCATTTTTCGCTAAACGGCATGCGTACACCGTAGAGAATTTTATTTACGAAAATATGATCGTGAACCAGCAGCGTCGGCAACATGCTGGTCGAGGGAATCACGTAGGCCTCAAGAAACGCCCAGCGGATAAAGAGCGCGAGAGCTATCGCCAGGACAAATGAACCAGGGCCTTCTGTCCAAAAGCGGCGCGAGAACACCGACATCAGTCGTCCACCTTAAGAATGGCCAAGAACGCCTCTTGCGGAACATCGACCTGCCCGACCGACTTCATGCGCTTTTTGCCCTCTTTTTGCTTTTCAAGCAGTTTACGTTTACGACTAATGTCGCCGCCGTAACATTTTGCAGTCACGTCTTTGCGAAGTGCGCCGAGCGTTTCGCGCGCCACAATTTTCACGCCAATCGCTGCTTGAATGGCGACTTGATATTGTTGGCGTGGAATTAATTCTTTGAGCTTAGAAGCCAGTTTGGTGCCGCGATTTTGCGCCTTCGAGCGATGCACAATAATCGAGAGGGCGTCCACCGATTCGCCGTTGATCAAAATGTCGAGTTTGACAAGATCACCCTCTGCAAAATTACTCAGTTCATACTCCATAGAGGCATACCCCTTGGAGATCGATTTCAATTTGTCGTAAAAATCCATGACCATTTCATTCATCGGCAGGCGGTACTCGATGATGACTTTGCTGTCGGTGATGTACTCCATCTTGATTTGGATGCCGCGACGATCTTCGCAGAGCTTCAACAGGCCGCCGATGTATTCACTTGGCGTGTGCAGACTGAGTTTCACGTAAGGTTCTTCGATTTTTGCAATTTGAATCACGTCGGGAAGCTTCGCCGGATTTTCCAATTCAATTATGGTGCCGTCGGTCTTGTGCACTCGGTAAACCACAGTGGGCGCGGTGATAATGAGATTGAGGTTGAACTCACGCTCGAGTCGCTCTTGCACGATCTCCATATGCAGCAGCCCCAAAAAGCCGACGCGAAATCCGAAACCGAGCGCCGCCGAAGTTTCTGGCTCATAGGTCAGGCTAGAATCGTTGAGCGTCAACTTTTCAAGAGCGTCTTTAAGATCCGTAAAATGTTGCGCTTCGACCGGGAACAGACCAGAGAAGACCATCGGTTTGACTTTTTGAAATCCCGGAAGCGCGACCGTGGCGGGTTTTTTTGCCGACGTCATCGTGTCGCCGACCTTGACGTCGCGGATAGTTTTCATTCCGCAAATGACGAAACCGACTTCACCCGACTCAAGTAATTCCAAATTTGTCGCGAATGGTGAAAATACGCCGAGCTTTAAAACCTCGTAATCTTTGTCGGTGGCCATAAATTTGATCATATCGCCGACTTTGACTATTCCATCCATCACTCGCACCAGGGTCACAACCCCTTGATAAGAATCGAACCACGAGTCAAAAATCAGCGCGCGAAGAGTTTTATCGCGCTCCGCCTTGGGTGGAGGAACCTTGGCTACCACGGCCTCGAGAATATCTTGAATGCCGATCATCTCTTTGGCGCTGGCCAAAATCGCCTCACTCGCATCCAAGCCAATGTGGTCCTCGATTTGGCGCTTAACGCCTTCAGGATCTGCCGATGGTAAATCGATTTTATTTAAAACAGGAATGATCTCAAGATTTCCGGCCAGGGCTAGATACACATTGGCCAGAGTCTGAGCCTCAACCCCCTGCGACGCATCGACCACCAGAACCGCACCTTCACAGGCGGCCAGACTACGCGAAACTTCATAAGAGAAATCCACGTGCCCGGGAGTATCGATCAGATTGAGCTGGTAGGTGATACCGTCTTTGGCTTTGTACATCAGCCGCACGGTTTGCGCTTTGATGGTAATGCCACGCTCACGCTCTAGATCCATATTGTCCAAAAATTGCGCGCGCTTTTCGCGGTCACTCACCGTTTGTGTGAATGAGAGCAGACAATCGGCGAGTGTCGATTTTCCGTGGTCGATGTGGGCAATGATCGAGAAATTGCGGATCAGTTCAGGTTGCATCTTTTGTAGTTATTCTCGGACGGTGATCTGGTTTAAATTCTTTTGTTCCAAGCCCACTCCCAGCGCACGCGGCTCTTCACTCGGCGATAGCAGATCCATTTGCCCCGGTAAAAGATCACGGTAGCGCTGCACGACAAGGTCGATCCCTTGGCGAATAAACTCCGCCACGGGAACTTTTGAGCGCAGGTTGAGCTCTTTTAGGAACGCCTGCTGCTGTTCGGTGATATAAACCGTTGTCGCTAGCTTCTTAGACATAGAGACAACCATTACCATACGTTAATGGTTGTGGCAGGGAAACGCCGCGGATCTTGCGCCGCGTGACTACATGCGCTTGAGGGTGTTGACGGCGTCCTTCAGTGCGTCGACCTTGTCATTTTTCTCCCAAGTGAGTTCCGGTAGGGAGCGGCCGAAGTGTCCGTAATTTGTGGTCTTACGAAACTTAGGCTTGAGCAGGTCGAACTGTTCGATGATGGATGCGGGTTTTAGATTCCAAACCTGACGAACGGCCTTAGCAAGGATTTCGCCGCCGACCTGAGAGGTGCCATAATCGTTGACCATAATGCTCACCGGCTCCGCAACTCCGATGGCGTAAGCCAGTTGGACCAATACTTTTTCAGCCAGACCTGCACTTACGATATTTTTAGCGACATGACGTGCGGCATAGGCCGCCGAGCGATCGACTTTCGAAGGATCTTTTCCAGAGAACGCACCGCCACCGTGAGCGCCATGGCCGCCGTAAGTGTCGACGATGATCTTTCTTCCCGTCAAACCGCAGTCGCCATGCGGCCCCCCGAGCACAAAACGGCCCGTGGGATTGATATGAAATTTAGTCTTTGAGTCGATCCACTGAGCGGGAATGGACTTCGCCACCAGTTGCTCAATGACGAACTGTTTAATTTTGGCGTTATCCACATCCGGAGAATGTTGCGTCGACAAGACGATCGTGTCGATCCGCGCCGCTTTTCCGTCACGATACTCGACGGTCACTTGGCTTTTCGAATCGGGTCGTAAAAAATCGACCACATTTTTTTTGCGCATTTGCGAGAGCTCGAACATCAATTTGTGGGCCATGCTGATCGAAAGTGGCATGCCTTCGGGTGTTTCGTTGTTGGCATAACCAAACATAATTCCCTGGTCGCCCGCACCTTGCTCTTTGCTGTCGACACCCATGGCAATGTCCGGGCTTTGTCGATCGAGTGAAACTAAAACGGCGCAACCTTTGTAATCGAAACCCTTTTCGCTATTGTCATATCCGACGTCCTTGGCCACTTCGCGCACAACCGACTGATAGTCGACAACGCCCTTTGAGGTAATTTCTCCCGCCAAAACAACGAAACCCGTCGAAACCATGGTTTCGCAGGCAACACGAGATTTGGGATCTTGTGCAAGAAAACTATCGAGCACCGCATCGCTGATTTGATCAGCAAGTTTATCGGGGTGACCTTCCGAAACAGATTCACTGGTAAATAGATAGTTGAGCATGCCCAAGCCTTCTGTGAGTGGAGTTCGACCTCCACTTTTAATCTGGGCTTTGCCTTGGGGTCAACCGACTTTCGGCGCTTTTGGCTTGTCGGCTTTATGAGCCTGGACTTTGGCTTTTTTGCGGGCCAACTGGCGTGCGACCTTCTCCATTGCGATGTCAACGCCGGTGAAGTAGTCGTCGGCCTCATGGTGGGCATGGATTTCGATATCCTGGCCACGCACATGAATGTCGACGCGTTTGCTGGTTTTTTCCGCGGTAAAGGTGAATTCAACGCGTACCGGTTTCATTTCATACTTCTCTAGTTTGTCGATGCGGTCTGAAACGTAACTGGTTAACTCATCAGATTGAGGCGAATGCCTGAATTTAAAATCTATACGCATGCGTACTCATCGGAATGAATGTGGTGGAATTTAAGGACTCGCGTGAATTCTCAATCTGGGAATTGACTCGGGGAGTAATTACACTCCCCTAGCAAATTTCGATTATTTTTCGTGATGTTTTGAGGCGTGTTTAGCCTTTGCGCACTTTTTTGCGTCATCCGCAGAAAATCCTGAGACGCCTTCAACTGTTTTGCCTTTGGCAATCGCGTGGATGCAATCGGCCCACATGCCTTTACCATTTTTTTTATGCTCACCGGGCATATAGTGGGCGGCCTCACAGGCGGCGGCAATGGCCGTGCATTCGGACGGCACAGCGTGTTCGTGTGCAGAAGCCGAACTCGCTAATAAGATCAATGCGAGCGCGACAAGCGTGTTGTTTAACTTCATATGTTGCTCCTACATGTGGCGTGGTTAAAACATTTTTTTACGTTTACTCGAGGGTAGGATACGTAGCATGTCGCGATACTTTGCGACCGTACGACGCGCGATTTGGATGCCGTCTTTCTTGAGCAGCTCCACAATCTTTTGATCGGAGAGTGGATTTTTCTCGTCCTCTTCGCCGACCAAGGCTTTGATTTTTAGCTTCACGGATTCGCTCGCCAGTGAGTCCCCATCCGTCTTGCTGATGCCGGAGTTGAAGAAGTATTTGAGCTCGAAAATTCCGCGTGGCGTATGCACGTATTTATTCGTGGTCACGCGGCTGACCGTGGACTCGTGCATGCCGATATCGTTGGCGATATCTCTTAGAATCATTGGCTTAATGAAGCCCGGCCCTTTTTCAAAAAAATCTTGTTGGTGCTTCACAATACTCTCAGTCACCTTGTAGATTGTGCGTTGACGTTGGTGAATGGATTTGATCAGCCATACCGCTGAACGCAGTTTGTCCTGAATGTAGTTCTGCGCACCCTCATTGCCCGTAGTCTGTTCACCCTTAAGAATATTTTTATAGAGATTCGAGATACGTAAACGCGGCAGTCCATCTTCGTTCAGCGCGACCATATACTCCTCGCCGACTTTGTACACGTACACGTCGGGCGTAACGAATTGTGTGTCTTGCGGCATATAAGCCCGACCCGGCTTGGGATCCATGGTGTAGATGATCTTGCAAAGTTCAACTACGTCTTCCATTGGCAAATTCATAGCTTTAGCGATGCCTGCATAATTTTTCTTTTCGAGATCTTTGATGTGATCGTTGAGTAGTTTCACCAGATCATTGGTGTCTTCTTCAAGGTGCTTCGCTTGCACCAGCAAACACTCTTTAAGATCACGTGCGCCAACTCCAGCGGGATCGAATTCGTGCAAGAAGGGAATCATCTCTGCGAGCTCTTCGACTCCACACTCTTCTTCGCGTGCAACTTCCTCAAGCGGAGTCTTGATGTAACCATCTTCATCAACGTAAGAAATCAATATGGCGAGCAGATGCTGTTCTTCTTCATTGAATCCGCCAAGACCGACTTGCCACATCAGATGGTCGTGAAGCGAGGTCGTGGTCGAAATCAGGTTTTCATAGTTCATGATCTCTTCGGTGCCGCCCGAAGGACCTTGCGGAGGTTTATAATTCGTATCTAAATAATTTTCCCACTCAAACTCCTCTTGGGCTCGCGGATCGCTAGCAGCTTGGGCCTCTGGGCTATCCGGAGTTTCCTGCGCCTGCGCACCGGGCTCCGCGGTTTTCGCTCCGCCGTCTTCCTCAACGACCTCTTGGAATTCTTCTAATACCGGGTTCTCATCTAGCTCTTTGCGAATCGCACCTTCGAGCTCTAGACGCGAGAGTTGTAGAAGTTTAATCGCCTGCTGCAACTGCGGTGTCATGCGCAGTTGCTGTGACAATTTCAAACTGGTTTTAAGCTGCATCGCCATTGCCGTGATCTCCTAGTCGCTACAGTCTGAAATTCTCACCCAGATAAAACTTACGCGCCAAGGGTGACGCCGCGATTTCATCTGCTGTTCCTGCCACTTCAATTTTTCCGTCTTTTAAAATGTGCGCACGATCGCAGATGCCGAGCGTTTCACGCACGTTGTGATCGGTGATTAAGATCCCAATTCCTTGCTCTTTTAAGCGTCGCACAATCTCTTGAATGTCACCGACCGCAATCGGATCGATCCCAGCGAAAGGCTCATCGAGTAACAAAAATTTAGGATTGCCCGCAAGTGCACGCGCGATCTCGACGCGGCGGCGTTCGCCGCCGGAAAGTGCGTAGCCATAACTCTCACGAATATGCTGAATATGAAATTCCTCTAGCAGCGACTCTAAACGCTCAGATCGTTCGGCGCCGCTGAGTTCCTGGGCATCGAGCGCCACCTGAATATTTTCTGCGACGGTGAGTCGGCGAAAAATACTGGGTTCTTGTGGTAGATAACTCAAACCGGATCGAGCGCGACGGAACATCGGGATTTTGCCAATGGATTTGCCGTCAATCTCAACATCGCCCTCATCCGGAGAAACCAGTCCAACCACCATATAAAAGCTCGTCGTTTTACCCGCTCCATTGGGACCAAGCAACCCCACGACTTGTCCACTCTCGACGTCAAACGAGACATCGCGTACCACCTGGCGCTGTTTGAACTTCTTGCTGACATTATGAATAACTAAACGGCTCACCGTTTTTTCTCCATTCGTTTGTCGTCGACCTTGGCGCGGGCGCGCTTCACTTGCACCTGTTTCCCGCCGTCGAGAAAAATAATCTCTTCGCCGCGCAGTTCATCGTTATTTTGTACGACTCGCGGACTGCCACGAAATACAAACTTATTGGAATCGAAATCGACGCTTAAGTTTTGTGCGGTCGCAAACTTGTCCGCGTCACTCACCCGCGCGCCGCCCGAGAACATCACAGTCTTCATCACATCACGCGAAGAATCGTAGTCGAACTGCGCCTCTGGACCCGTGATGCGCATGGCATTCATATCTAAAACCACGTCACCGGAAAACCGTGCAGTTTTATCCTGGCCACTGAAAATCGCGCGGTGGCTCTTAATAAAAAATCGCCGTTCGTGATCCAAACCCTTTTCCGCTTTGACGTCGTTGAGCACTTCCATCGTCGATTCTTGCAGCAGCGCTTTCATCCCCAAGCCGGTCAAGCGCATGGCATGTCCCTGAGAATCGCGCGGACCATCCATTGCGACTCGGTTTTCTGCGGTCAACTGCCGCCCCTTGGATACGTATTCCATGCTCTCGGTGCGAAAAACATAGCCGTTGCTCGAGCGAGTGACGACATCGCCCTCGACCCGCAAATCTTTTGTCTGCCCGTGCACAATGCCTTTTTTACCTGTCACCGTAAACGTCACTCCTGAATCCGAAAAGAAAATCGTTTTTACGTCTTCTAATTCCCAAAGTTCTTTTGCCTTAATGCTGTTGGCCTTTCCCGACCACAGCTCCCACTCTCTGCGCCCATCTTGGGTTTCGATCATATGCATGCCGTTGATGCTTTGATCGATCGCATTCTTGTCTTGCTGGCTTTTTTCCAAAGCCAGTTGCTCACTACTCAACTCAGGTATGATCGAGGCCTTGGTCGCACTGTCTCGGATCTGACTGGGTGCCACGAGCACGATCTGAATTAACAGGCCGAGCAACGCCAGACTGAGTGCAATTTGAACCAGCCGGTTTTTCATACCCTTCCTTGCTCCCAATTTTAGCATGGAAGTTTTGATAATGAGCACAGTTATTGCTACAAATTCCAGATCGAGATCTTGTACCATTTTGCGACTGAAAGACGAGTTAGGACGCGTCAAGTTAGTCGACACTCCTCGAGTCTTTAGGACTTGAGTCAAGTTTTGCGCTCGACCTCCCGATAGTTAGGCTTATGACCGGGAAATGGTTTCTGCAAAAAGATGAAAAGGTGGAAGGACCACTGAGCTCTGACGATGTGCAGGCACGCATGCAATCGGGGACGTTGAGCTCAAGTCATATGATTTGGGGACGCGGCATCGAGTACTGGCGACCGCTCAGCACCTGGTCCGCCGATGTCACCGAGTTGACCAGCGTTACGCAAATCATATCTGCCCCCGAGTCGTGGCACTACGCAATTGGCGGCCAATCCAATGGCCCAATGCCTCGCGCAAGGCTTATTGAAGAATTGAAACGAGTCGACAATCTTGGACCGGTCATGCTCTGGACGAAAGGAATGAAAGAGTGGACTCCACTATTTGAGTTCCACGATGTTCTGACTGAAATCGGCGTTAACAAACGAATATTCCCGCGTGCAGACCTGGACGGCAAAGCTGTCTTTAAAGGTACCGGCGCAACATTAGTGGCTCCGCTTTTATCAATCAGTGAAGGCGGATTTGGCGTTCAGCTGGAAAGTGGAATCGTTTCGGGGCAAAATTTCACCGTCGAAATACATAGTCCCGCGTTTCGCGAAGTCCTGCATGCAAAGGCCGAAGTTCGCTATGTCGGCAACGGGGTCATTGGAATGAAATTTACAAATATCAATGTCGAGACAAAAGGGCTGATCATCCAGTTCGTGCGCCAGTCACAGGTCCGCTTTACGCTTAAAGCGGCTTAACTTCGCTTTCCTTTTTCAACACTGCAAAATTGATCTCTTGAATTCCGGCTTCAGTGACCGTGAACATGATTTTCTTAATAGTTAAGAAGTCGACGTTCTTATCGGACTGAATGGTCAGCTTACGAAAATCGTCGGTCTCTTCTTTTTTCGGATTTTGTTTGGCTTCGTTCACCGCATCGCGGATCTGACTGCCCAGTGATTTTTTGCGTGCATCGCCCTCTTGAATCGATTTCTGCAAGAGCTCGAGCAACGCTTTGATCGTCCAATCTTCTTGCTCTTTAACCGTACGAAAGTCAGCCACCTTAGTATTGTTCAAGGTGATTCCGTCATTCGCGATAACTACGACATTCGACGGTTTCAACTCTTTGACTTCATGAGCCGCGGGCAAATCCACTTTTTCCGGCATCGGGAGAACTTGATTGGTGGTCGCATAGTTCTGTAGCAAGAATACGCAAAGCACGGTGAACATATCCACCATGGCGGTCATATTCAACGCGACGATCGCGTTACGTTTTCCGCCCTTTAGTTTTCCGCGGCGGCTACGTTTTCCAGGCACATGAATCGGCATCGTCTTTCTCCTATTGAGCCCCGCCGGTGGCGACGGAAATCTCAGGGAAGCCTCCGGTTAGGAGCGCATCCATTCCACCAATCAACGTTTCATAGGGCAGTTCGTCCATAACGGTGATGATGGCATCGTTTTTCTCGGGATATAGTTCTTTTACTTTTTTTACTTCGGCAGTGAGTTTGTCTTGATCGTACTTGCCGCCAATTTTGGGAAAACGCATCTCTTGACGACCGATGATCATACGGTAGCCATCGGTACGAACGTCGAGACGGAAGGGGATCTCGGCTTTCGGTGGTGGCTCCGGTTTTTCATCAGACGTCTTTTTTCCGTAGATTGAACTACCAATTTGAATCATAGAGACTTGCGTCCACACAGCAGTGATGAGCAAAAAGATAATACACACCGACATCAAATCGATAATCGGAACTAGGTTGAGATCAACCGTTGTCTTGTCGTCGTCACCACCAATTTGTGCCATGTTAGTCCTTCATCTTTTCCCGGTTGGAGGTCACCAAGTTCATCAAAGTCATACTGCACTCCTGCATGTCATTGACTGCACGTGAGATGCGAATTTGAAAAAATCCGTAAGCCACGACCGCGATGATCGCTACCATCAGTCCGAATGCCGTGTTGTTCAGGGCTTCCGAAATACCTTGTGAGAGACGTGCCGCTTTAGTTGCCGCATCCGCTTCAGCCACACCACCGAATGAGGTGATCAATCCGACGATCGTTCCCATAAGACCGACAAGAACTGCGACGTTACCGAAAACTGCGAGGAAGGAAACCCAACCTTCAAGTCGTGGTGATTCACGCAGCACCGAAGCGTCCATCGCGACTTGCACTTCTTCATCGGGGCGACGATTCATGACCTGAACCAGTCCTGATTTCAAAGTGTTGGTCAGCGGTGTCGGGCGTGAATCGCAAAAAGCGATGGCCTGGCGAATATCTCCGCGTAAAATCATCGTGAATAGATTCTCAGTGATATTGATTTTATCAACTGTGAGTCTTTGCAACATGACCAGGCGATTCACTATTAGGAATGCCACGCATATCGCGATGAACGCGATAACCCACATGTTGTTTCCGCCCTGACAAAATGACTTGGCGATAAAATTTGAATACCCCGCGCACTTATCGACTAGCTGTACTGCATGCTGTTCCAAGAAAATTCCCCCCGTTTAGTGACCTAACTAAAACAAATCCTATTGTGACGAAAATACGAACGGATACGCGACCCGACCGACCATATCTTTGGGCGGATCAGGAAACTTCCATTGCTTCAATCGCGTCGCGATACAGTTCGCGACCGACTCATTGCCAAGTGCATTGCTCTTCACTACGCAGCGGGAAACACGCCCGCCCTCTTCGATATCCCATTCGAGCACAAGCTTTCCGTAAAGATCCGGCGATCGTTGAAGTTCGCGCTCATAGCAGTTACGAATTTCACGAATATGTTCACGAATTACCCGGCGAATAGCTTCTTTATCCATACCGCCGGAGAATTCTCCCTCTTGCCCACCCACATTGATTTGCGCCGAGCCCTTTTGTCCGATTCCGCCGGAGCCATAGCCAGTTGTGCCCGTGCCACGGCCTTGAGTTCCAACTCCTGCGATACCCACCGTCGCTGAACCTTTGCCGCCCGCGCCCGTATCTTTTAACTTCGTACCTAAATTTTCACCCTCACGATTGTCGGCATTCCCGGCAAAGCCTGTGGCTTGATCGGCCATACCCGTAAGTTCGCCCGATCCGGAGTAAGCTTTGTCGAGCTTTGATTGAGTGCCTTTACTTGAAAACACGCCAAGCAATCCCACTTTGCTGGGATCGGGCTTTTCACTCTTCGCACTTGCACCTTCTTTGGGCGCAGTTTTAATTGCTCCCCCAGGACGAGCGGAGGTCACTTTTTTCTCTTTTACTTTAGTCTCAGGCTTCGGCGCGACTTCTCCGGCCTTTCCGGGATCGCCTTTTTTCTCAACCGAGGGCGTCGGCGTCATACGCGGCTTTTCCTTAGCAACGGTGACCTTCTTCTCTTGCGGTTGATCTTTGATCTCAATCACCTGTTTTGGCTTAGGCGGATTGAACGTGACAATCGCTTTGCGAATCGGCTCTTCAAGTTTTGCTTCATCATCGAGCAGCGGCGATGGAGTGTAAATATTCATATAGAGTGCCATGATCGCAGATATTGCCAGAGCTAAAATCACACCGGTCACCTCGCTTGAACTCATATCGAGTAGCGGAGCGACGAGTGGTTTTGGAGTTTCAGCGACGTAGCGAACATAAATTGAAACTAAATTTTCTTGCAGACCAACACGGACCATTTCACCCTGGCGCAGATCCAACTCGAAATGTGTGCCAACGTTGCGCAATTTATTCTGTCGCGCCAGATCCGAGAAATTGAGAGACTCGCCATCACGAATCAGCTCCCCGGTCATCTCTTGGGTCAGACAAATCGTAATTTGCGTCCCAATTTTCAAGAGTTCATATTTACTATTTGAAGAGATAATCGGAATGATGACATCGGCGTCTTCGGCAGAGCTGACAAAAACACTACCCTTCTCACTGAAGTGATTGCTCGAAAGAACCCGGTCTTGCCAGGCCACAATCACTTCAACAACTGAGCCTTTTTGCGGTTTGATAATATCTTTTAAGTCTTTAAATGGAGCGGGAGGAGCAAAGGTCCCCTTTTTTCCAACATAAGCCGCGCCGACTGCACCGACTTTTTTCGCCTGCGGAATATCTGCGGGTGGACCTTTGGGTTTCCCGGAACTTGCGGGAGGAACAAATTTTTCTTCCTTTTTAGTTTCTTTCAACTTCGCATCCGCATATTTTTGCGGAGCACTCGGAATCACCGAAGGCGGAGCCTCGGTGATTGCCTGAGAAAAAGTCACTGAAGAGGGCGGCGCAACTGGCGTCGGAGTCGCTTGTCCAGTCGTCTTGGGTGGTGAGGCCGGCTTTGGAACACCAATAAAAAATTGAACGACGAACGCACCGATCGTGATTTGATCGCCGGAGGTCAGCTTATCCTCAAGAACTCGATTTCCGTTTCTAAAGGTACCGCTTTGCGAGCCTAAATCCGAAAGGTAGTAGTCTCCACTGCGATCTTCGATCATGGCATGCAAAAGCGCGACGCTATCGTCTTGCAGCTCCAGCTGCACATCGCTGTTGCGGCCTATGACAATCTGACTCTGTTCGAACTGTCGAACAGAGTCGAGCTTGTCACCTTTATAAACTCTGAGAACAACCGGCTGTTTCAATTTTTGCTCCTGCCCCGTCGAATCTCGTCAGCATCTCTGCGCATCTCGGGTAAAAAATCTTCACGTAACTTGATTAGGCGCTTGAAGTTAAATTGCTTTTTCTGCAACAGATAAAACAATTCGGGTTTTTTTAATTCGCCTTCCACTAGTTCGTCCTCGAAATCAATATTCGTCCGCTTCTTATCGCCTGCCTTGCCGCTCTTCGCTTGGGCTTGTGCTGCGGGTTTTGCGTCTTCCGCATAAGCCCCTGATGCAACACTCAACAGCCCTGTCGAGAGTAGTGCGATTAGTAATAGTCTAACTGCCTTTGGTCGCACGGCAAGTCTCCCTGGTCTAGTTTTCATTCAAAGCCTTATCCAGTTCTTCGACTCGCGCCCGTGTTTGGCCATCGTCGACTAAGAACTTCAGGCGATTGAGCATCTTCTCGCCTTCATTTTTATCTTTCAGTCTATGAATGAGCAGAATGGTGTAGTTGAGCAAAGCCGTCGTATTCTGATTTTCCACCTTTAAGATATCTTGAAAAATCGATTTCGCTTTGTCCGCGCTACCCGAGCCGCTCAATGCCAGTGCATAGTTGTTCGCGATGTCCAGACCAACGCCGTGGCGCAGGTCGGATTTCACCGAATTGTACCCATCCGCCAGTAGCTCAGTCGCCTTCGCGTAGTCTTTGTATTCCACAAAGATTGAACCCAAGTTACCAGCACCGATGGCATAGCCCTTCTTCAACTCTGTGGCCTTACGGAAGCTGCCAATCGCATTGCGCTGTTTATTCTCGTTAAGATAAATCACACCCATATTGTTATGTAATGCAGGCTCATCCGGGTGCGTTTTCAAAGCCCGAGCGATGATAATACGACCCATGCCCGGTTTGCCGTCATGGATATAAAAGTTCGCCAAAGCATTGAGCGCCTTAAGATCGTTCTGATCTTTGCCCAACATGGCCGAGACCGCGTCGACCATCAAATGCTCGTCTTTGGCCTTCCAAGCCCCATTGAGTTTTTCATCCGACTCTAAGCCGAGAAGGTCAGCATTTTTCGCCTGAATCGCTTTTTCGCCGTAGTCGGGCATTTTGTCTTTGCTCAATCGACTCAATTCACGCTGCGCCGTTTTCAACCCCTCGTTGTACCCTTCGAGCTCAAATCCCTTTTTGATGGCGGCTTCATAATTTTTAGTCGCCTCGTCAGTAAACGGCTGAGCCACCTTGTCGACTCCGGCTTTGTACTGCTTCATCCCGTCTTCATCGAGACCCTTCGGCAATGGAACTGCATAAATGCTCGCCGACATATGTTGGTAGGCTTGTCCGATCAACGCGAGAGAATTCACAACCATGTAGCCGTCATCGTAGCGGATAACTTCTTTGAGCTGCTCTTTCAACTTATTCAGCATCGCCAATTTCTCTTGCACAGCCTTGCCCTGCTTAGCCGGATTGCTCGGAATGCGGATGGCGCGAAGCTCATCATAAGTTTTCGCGACCAAGGTGTATTTGGCTTCGGCCGCATAACTCGCACCCACCGGATCTTTCGCGGTCGAGAATTGCTTTTGCTGGTAGATCACCTTCTTGTACCAATCCTCAGCGTCGGTCTTGCGACCTTTTTTGGCGTGAATCTGTGCGATCATAAATGCCGACTCAATGATTCCCGCGCCATTGTGTGGGCGAGCATCGTAATATTTTTTATAGTTTTCCTGGGCCTTCGTAATATTCCCACGACGCTCCCAAAGATGTGCGACATAGAGAATAGATTCCCACTTTTCAGCGTTGGTGCTCTTATCAAAGTATTTTTCGTAGTTTGCTAGGGCTTGATTGTATTGATTCATGCCATCGCGAATGACCGCTGCATTAAAGTAATAGGCCGCCGATTCTTTCTTCGCCGCTCCACCCTTTTCTTGATCACTCTTCTTCGCTAGAGACTCGAAGGACTCCGCGGCCTTGGTGTATTGCCCGGTTTTTTCATAGAGCGAAGCTATAAACTTGCTCGAATTTTTCTTAAGCCCATCGTTTTTTCCACTGTGATCCGCGAGCACAAGGCCATACATGCCGATGGCTTTCGCCGAATCTCCGGCCTTCTCGTAGTTGACCGCCGCATTGAACGATGCGGACGTTCCTAAGTCTCCACCCGGATTCTTTTTAGCGAATTCCTCATAAGAGGCCGCGGCCCCGGCAAAATCTTTCTTTGCCTCTAAATCTTGTGCCTTCTTGAAACTCGCTCTCTGCAAGACGCCCTTAACCTGATCACCCACTTGTGACTTGGCCAAATCAGGATTGTTCAAAATTTCTTGGCCAGCCTTTTCCAATCCACCATAGTCCTTGCGTAGATTGTAAATATCCAACGTCAAGTTGGCTGAGTACTGAGCATAGGGAGATTTCGGATAATCTTTGATAATCGAGTTGAAGGTGGTCAGCGCCTTATCAAATTGATTGTGATAGTAGTACAGAGCTCCCATTTTATAGCGAATGGCCGGAACATTTTCGCCTTTGGGAAATCCCTTAACGTACCGATCAGCCGCAACTTCAAATGCCGCAACATTTTTACTAAACGCGACCGGCTCTAAACGGTCACCCACGTTTTTCTTAAGATCTTCTTCGCTCGGTAGACCCTTTTCTACCGCTAGTACAGTATTCACCGCTGCCTTCTCATAGTACTGAGACTTTGGCGCATGCTCAGCAACCCAGGTGTAATGAAAGGCGGCTAACTCATAGTTCTTCATATCAAAGAGCAACTCGCCGTAGAAGAAGTGCATCTCGTCGGCGCGAGGGCTATTGGCGAAGGTTTGAAAGTAAAGTTCGTAACCGGCTTTTGCTGACTTTTGTGCTTCAGGCACGCGGGAATTCTGTGCCGTTTGATGTTGTTGTAAAATGTGATTGCGTAGAGTCGTCTCGATCAGCTGATAGGCCTTCGCCACAAGCTCTTTGTCTTTGGCGTTAGCCTTGGCCCACTCGCTGTTGGGTGAGTAGTTTTGAATCCAATTGTAGAGCTCAACTTTAAAGATCTCGCCTTTTTCGGTCGAGGTGTACATGGTCACGATCTGATATTGATAGTCATAGGCCTTCGGCGCGGTCGGACGATCCGTGATCAGATCACGAAAAATATAACGTGCGCCTTCGCGGTTACCAATGTCCACATAGTAATAGGCCAATTTTTCAAGCAAACCGAAAGTTTGCTTTTCGCCGGCGATTTCCTCGAAGTAGCGACGTGCGTCCTTTGCCGATCCGCTCTCTGCGTAAAAAACCACTAAGTCCTTTTGCGCCTCTGTGGCCAGACGAATGCGTCCCACTCCACTCGAAGAGCTGTCTTGCGCACCCTTGGCTTGTCGACCCGCGCGAATGACGCGCTCAAGAGACAAAAGAGCCTGCTTCACTTGTCCGGTTTTGTACTGACACCAAGCTTGCTTATAAAGGGCGAATGAGAATAGGCGGGCGCGCTTATTGTTCGCTACAGTTTCGTAATGTTTCAGAGCGTCGGCCCATTTTTCGCGTTCAAAGTAGTATTCGCCGAGCGCAAAGTTGGATTCTTCGACATAAGTGCTTTTGGGAAAGTCATGCGTCAACCGCTTGTAGTAATCTTTGCCTTTTTCCGCCTGATCCAATTCGAAATAATTGTAACCGAGGAAAAACAGGCACTGATCGATTTTGGAATCTTTGGGAAAGTCGCGCAAAAACCACTCATACAACTGAATCGCCTTGCGATTGTAGTCTTGCGACGCGCGCAGATCGAGAACTGGTTTGGTCTTAGTTTTTCCCTGCTGGAAAACTTTTACTTTCTCATCGTACTCTTGCTGAATCTTATACTCAATCAAACGGGCTTTTTCCACATAGAGCTCAGCCAACCGCAGCCACAATTCTCCGCGACGTGCACTATGCTTAAACTGCTGGGTCAGCTTATATAGCTGGTTAATGCCCTGATCGGTGATTTTTTCGAGTTGAGCCTCATTGGTTCCCGCTTCATAGTAGAGTGCCGAACGTGAAGGCGGCTTAATCGTCGCTAAATTTTCACGCGCCGCGGGCGCCGCAGCCTGAATTTTCTTAAATTGAGGAAGCGAACTGTTTTGCTTGTTGAATTGAACTTTTTTAGTGTTGGTTTCAATTCGCTTTAGCAAATCGCCCACGGTCTTGCCCTCGCGCTTTTCAGCACCGTGCGCGACCGAAGTAAAAACCAGTACGAGGCCAAGCCCTCGTCTAATTACAGCTTTGCGTTCCAACATAATGATAGTTTCCTAACTCGTCCAACCAATATTCGCCACGGAACGGCCAATATTCATAGCCATTCTGAATATAAAAATCGCGCTGATTATCTTGATCGATTTGCTGGTCGACAGTCTCTTTGCCAGCAATTTTCTTCTTCAAACTCTCTTTGCGTCCATTGATCATCTCGTAGCGGATAAATCCTTCTTGCTCCATCAGGTCGACAAGATCTTCTTTGATCGCGAGCAGGTGAGCATGAACGATTTTTCCGGCTCTCTGCTTCGCCTTGAGCAATCGTGTATTAACGACTTTGCGGGCATATTGACCGATAGGAGTATTTTGCCACCCGCCAGGTGCCGCCATAATCGCTTTCTTTTCTTCAATGAGCTTACGAATGTATTGATAAACTTTTTGAAAATCAGCTTCTCGCGAAATCTTAGTCGCCACAATATAAGGAATCGGAGTCGACATTTTCTTCTGATCAACGCCCTTATTTACCTTCATCATGTCATTCATCATCGTGAAATAGCGCTCTGAATTGTTCACGCTACCTAAAGTGCTATCAATAGTTTTATATACCGGCTTATAGATCAGGGCGAAGAGGTCGAGAGTTTTGTCCATCTCGTCGTACTTACAAATGTAGAGATAAACGATCGCGCGCAACAGCAATGACTCGGGCAAATACGTATCTTCATAGAACGCCGAGTGCAGCGAGTGAAAGTTACTCATCGCTGAGCGAAAGCGCCCAGAGCGCAACATCGCCCAGCTGGATTCAAACAAAGTGTCATGCCAGAATTCGGAATCGCGAGGAATCTCACGATAGGCTTCGATCGACTCATCCCACGCCTTTTTCTGATAGAGCGTACGCGCTTTACCCATTAACCCGTCGACTCGAGCTTTATCGGTCATAACACTCGTACCACGACTTTGAATCAGCTCTTCAAACGAGGCCAAAGCCCGATCCGTTTTGCCACCCTCCGCAAAGGCCAAACCTTCTTGGTATTTGGCTGAGGAAAAGAGCGGATGCCCACGCGTCACCCGAGCGAAGCTCTGCGCAGCTTCTTCATACTGCTTATTGCGCATTTGAAATTCACCGATACGAAAGTGCAGCATGTCGCGATGAACTTTCGGAAACTCATCGACATTCACTCGTGAAATTGCGTAGTTCAAGAGCGTGTCATCGCCGAGTGAGTCGGCCGCGAGCGAAAGCTTCTCTAAGCTCTGCTTAATATAATTGTTATGACCCTCTTTCACGACGCCAATAAATTGAAAGGCCGCGACTTGATTCAGTTTCATCTGATGTAAAGTCAATCCAAGGATATATTTGATTTGCATGCGACGATTGGCAAAGCGTGGAGAATAGCTTAAGCGGAATAGTCGCTGTGAGGCCTCTGCATATTTTCCAGATTTCGCCAAGGTTAAGGCATCCGCGAGATCGCGATCGCCCGTGATCGATGGGCGGGCCGCTCCACCCGAACTCGTCGGACGTGCCGATGTGTTGCTTGGACGAGTCGTAGGTTGTGCGCGACGTTGGGTTTGTGTCGCCGCCGCCGGAAAGAGTGCAATAACAGAAAGGAAAACGACTAGCCGTTTCATCGGTAACTCGCTTCCGGGAAGTAAAAGCTCATCCCGATGCCAAGGGACAAGTCATTCTGGTTGAGTTTACTGACCTTTCCTTGATCGTCGGTAATCGTGGCTTGATAAATATTCCAGCTAAGATCCCAGCGAAATGCCATCGACTTAGTCCAAGCAAAAACTTGGCTCGTGCCAAAATGCACAGTGGGCTCATTTTGATTGGTCGTGGTTTGAGTCATTCCCAATCCCAAATTAAAATTTAAATCGAAAGGTACGATCGTCTTGTTCAGCCAAGTGATTTTGCCGTAAATCGGATTCCACTTGAACGCTGCGCCAAAAAATCCCTTCGAGGTCACTAGGTTATCCGTGGTAATTTTCGGCGGATGCTTTTCCAAGTCATCCGTCACTTGGCGTGAGCCGGTGCTCGCAACTTGTAGAAGCCCTTCCACTGCGTATTTTTCTTTGAGGTAGTAAGCCAGCTCAAGACCTAGGCCGTAACTGGTAAAGAACGGATTGTTGAGATTCGAAAAGGCACCCACCGATGCCTCAAACCGATTCGTCTTCGGTAGAAATCGCCGCTGAATCACCGCGATGTCCGAAAACGGCGCAAGCTTCGCAAGATCAGAGAGCGTTTTCGCCTCGACGTCGACCTTAGGCGCCTGCCGATTTGTTGGCTCAGGTTTTGCGACAGGCTTTGCATCTTCCTTGTCGTAAACTTCTTCAGCCTCAATATCAGAGCCTGCCGCAGGCGCTTCGCTACCCGGCATACTTTGCGCGTGTGTCCTCGGGACGAGGGCCAATAATATAGAAATCGAAGCAATCCTAAGATGATAAAACAAGCGTGCTAACTCCAAGTTGGACGATTCCCTATCAAGAGAATACTGAAACCCTTATTAAAATTGAATATTTATTCGTCTCAAGCTAGACCCCCGACATTCGTCTGGGGTGCGGAAAATCAAAGAATGTACACCAACGAAAGTCCAATTTGGGTGTTGTAGAAGATGCGATTCCCAAAGCTGCTCGCCGCCGGAGTGTCTTGTGGGCGAAGCGTTTGCGTGGTTGCATCGGGACCTTGAAAAATCAACCAGCGAAGATCCGCACGGATCCCTAAATTGTTGGTAACGAAGAAATTCTGGCCCAGACCAAGATTGAGTCCAAAGGTGCTCACTGACCCCATGTTGATATAACCCAGACCCGCGATGCCAAATAAATTTAGATTCATCACGCTTTGCTTGGAAATCGAAATCTTGCCGTAATACGCAATGTACTCGTAGTTTCCGAACACGCCCCATTTGGGATGTGGCGCTTTGATCGCATCGAAGGATTGAAACTGATGCGAACCCGTGGTGTTGCCCGCCTTGAGTTGTTCACCGTAACTGGAAAGTCCGGGCATCCAAATCAACCCTTGAACGTTGATTCCACCCGTTTCGTTGTAATTGTATGTTCCCTGAAAGTTCATCATATAGTCATTGTAGAACGGCTCGTTCATTTCGATACCGCCGCCGATTCCGACTTCGATTCGCTCGGCTGTCAAAACACTGCGATTGAGCACCGCTCGCCGCTTACTAAAGACCGGCAAAGTCGATTCACGAGCCAATTCCTCTTCGGGAACTTCAATTTCATCTGCGAATGAATGAGCGCCGACAAAAAGCGCGATCAGGATCCAAATTGTTTTCATCATGCTGATTTTATTCCCCGTTTGCTGGCCTAATCTTAGGGGCAATAGTGGGAATTGTATATTCGATGCATTTTGATTCAGGTCTTTAGTCGAATTGTTATGTTACGTAGAACTGCTACTCGGCCGAGCAACTTATTAACGCGAGTCCGCGATCTAGTTGGAAATCGCCGCGCACTTGAGGAGAAATCTTTCCAAGACAGCTTTTCATTTTCTGAACCTCGTGCGCTCGGGGTTGAACCCATTGCGAGGATTTTTCAAGAGGCTGCAGCGCACCCGGATAGAGATCCTTTTCGCGCAAAAAACTGCGTTCCAATGACCTCGCACCTACACGAAAGGGAATTTCAAAGTCTGGAGTCACACCCACTAGCTGATTCGTTGTGCCATTGCTGCGGTAAAAAATCGAAACCGTATACATCACAGTCAAGCCGGGAATATCCCTCAACGGCTCGGCCGTTTGCACAGTTCCTTTGCCAAAGGTTTTCTCGCCCACCAACCACGCCCGCCCAGAATCTTGCACCGCCGCGGCTAGTAGCTCGGCAGAACTCGCCGAACCCTGATCGATCAAAATGGTCAGTGGTAGGGAGTCGGATTCAGCTTTTCCGTGAGTGTGAATCCAATCCATTGGCTCATTGCCGGTGATTCGCTCGGCGAACAAATTCAACGGCACAGAAACCGGAACAGCTTTTTGTCCAATGGCCTTCACTTCGCCAGCGAAAAACCCAACCAGGCATAGAGCCTCATCAATCAGGCCGCCCGGATTGTCGCGTAAATCCACAACAAGACCTTGCACTTGCGACGACATTTCGCTAATTCGAGTTTTGACCTCCTGACAAGTCCCATGAGTAAAGCGCCCGATGCGAACGTAGCCCACGGCTTTTCCTTGCTCAGAAAAAACTTGTGCTTGAACATTCAAAATCGAAACTACGCCAATCGGCACGCGAAGTGAAAGTCGTCGGTCACCACGCTGAACTTCAATCTCCAGCACATCTCCCGGATTGCCCGAAATTCGTGTCGACTCGATCCGCGCGCGATCTCCAGTGCCGATCTCAAACCCCGCGACTTTCACAATTCGATCGCCACTTTGTAATCCCGCGACTTCGGCGGGAGAGTTTGCGTAGACTTCACGAATCAATAAACCACTACCTGTCACCGCATTGCGTACGCCGATGCCATAGTAGCTGGCGCTTTCTGCAATATGAGTCAGACGATAATAATCCGTTGGCACCACATGCGCATGAACATCAAAGGCCTGAACAAATGCGTTGAGCATATGCCCATATATCATTTGTTTGGGGATTTCGTTTTCGCGAACCCCAGCAATTTGTTTCAACTGTTGAGAAAAATGATCGTCCAAAAACAGTCGCGGATCCGCGATCTGTTCCCGCGCCGAACTCAACGCTGCCGCACAAGCATGACGATAGATCTCAGAGGTCGCACACTTAAAATCGTTAATCACATTCTCGAGCAGGGAGATTTCGATCCCGCTCTCGACCCAATACTGAGCCTCGGAGTGAGGCTGAAGAGTCCCACTGGCCAACGGAATCGCAAGGAACAGACCTAATACAACATACGCGCGCATCGTGAGTGGACTTGCATTTGGAGTGCCCTTTTCAAATAAAACCTAATAGAGATCAAGCGTTTAGAGTGCCAAAAACCGGCAAAAAGGGTCGTATTTGGGTGCATTTCCCTGGGTTTATTTCGCCTGGGTCGGGACAGTCTCTAGCGGATGCCCTTGCTAAGTAGTTCGGTGAAGTGAATCAGGCCGACGGGTCTCTGGGGATTGTCACTCGATCGATCAATCGCAAAAAGACGATCGATCTTAAACTGCTCCATCAAGAACGCCGCTTTTTCGGCAAGCTCGTTGCAATCAATGGTCTTTGGATTTTTTGACATCACGTCTTTCGCAGTTTCATTTAGCGGGTTCGAACTTTTCTCTAAGCGACGACGAATGTCTCCATCGGTAATAATTCCGATCAGATTTTCAGAAGCGTCGATGACACCGGCCACTCCGCGTACGTCCTTCGAAGTCATCAGAGAAATGACTTTGCTCATGCTCTCTTCAGGCCGCACTAAGGGAACCGCGTCACCTTTGTGCATAACATCCTTCACGCGCGTCGTGAGTTTACGTCCCAAGGATCCACCCGGATGAAATTCTGCGAAATCCTCTTTACGAAATCCACGACGCTTTAAAACGGCCATCGCCAATGCGTCGGCTAAGGCCAAACTCGCCGTTGAGCTCGAAGTCGGTGCAAGGCCGAGCGGGCAAGCCTCTTCTTTGACTGCAATATCCAGCACAACTTGCGCATGTTTCGCCAGACTGCTCTCGCCGCGTGACGTGAATCCGATCAGTTGAACATCTCGGCGTGCAATAAAACTCAAGAGGGGCTGAAGTTCCGGAGAATCGCCGCCGTAACTGAACGCGATCACTAGATCTCCGTTGGCAATCACACCCATGTCGCCGTGTGAACTCTCTGCAGGATGTAAGTACAAAGCGGGAGTTCCCGTCGAACTCAAAGTACTGGCCATTTTTCGCGCGACCTGGCCGGATTTACCAATGCCAGTGACAATCACTTTGCCTTTGCAACCACAGACCAAATCCACGGCCTTAGTGAAATTTCCGTTCAAGCGATCGGCGATCTCGAGAATACTGGCGGCTTCAATTTTCAGGACGCGACGGCCCTCTTCAAGATCAGCGGACATCGTCACACCATCGAACTTTGTCCGCGGGCCATCTTGCGAGGGCTGCGCGAACGTGTCGACATCGTCTTGTCGATCGTCTTCTTTTTATGATCCCAGCTGGCGGCAACGAATTTTTTAAACAGCGGATGAGGAGCGAGCGGCTTCGATTTAAACTCAGGATGAAATTGCACACCCACAAACCACGGGTGATCACTGATCTCGATGATCTCGACCAAATCACGCTCTTCGCAAATGCCCGACATCGTCAGACCTTTTTTCTCGAATAGCGCTTTAAATTTATTGTTGAACTCATAACGATGGCGATGACGCTCATGAATGGAAGTCTGACCATAGGCCTCGTAAGTCCGCGTGCCCTTCACGATACTGCAGGGATAGGAGCCCAGGCGCATGGTGCCGCCCTTTTCGCGAATATTTTTTTGCTCTTCCATAATATCAATCACCAGATTGCGCGCCGTTTTCTTATCGCCAACGAATTCGCGGCTGGTCGCATCTTTAATCCCACAAACATTGCGCGCGAACTCGATCGCGGCCATTTGCATACCGAAACAAATTCCGAAAAACGGAATCCGATTCTCGCGCACAAACCGAATGGCGGACACTTTGCCCTCAGATCCGCGCTCGCCGAATCCGCCGGGAACTAAAACTCCGTCCACATCTTTCAGCGCTTCGGACACATTGCGATCGCTTAAGGTTTCTGAATCAATGTACACCACATTCACTTTTGCATTGTTGGCAATGCCACCGTGAATGATCGCCTCATGCAAAGACTTGTAGCTCTCTTTCAAATCGACATATTTTCCGACGATCCCAATAGAAATCTCTCGCTCGGGAGTTTTGAGCGTCTGCACCATCTTGCGCCAGCCCTCCATATCCGGAGTTTCTGTATCAAGACCCAACCGCTCAACAACTTTCGCATCGAAGCCTTCGTTCAAAAGCACCAGTGGCACTTCATAGATCGATTTGGAATCCGTAGCCGCAATCACGTTGCCGGGACGCACGCTACAGAACAAACCAATTTTACTTTTTAAATCGTTGCCGATCTCGCGCTCACTTCGGCAAATCAAAAAGTCAGGTTGAATCCCGACTTGCATCAGTTCTTTCACGGAGTGCTGAGTTGGCTTGCTCTTGAGCTCACCCGCCGCCGCGATATACGGAACATACGTCACATGCACAAAGATTGAATTTTCAATTCCCACGTCGACACGCATTTGACGAATCGCTTCGATAAACGGCAAGCCTTCGATATCGCCAATTGTACCGCCGATTTCAACGATCACGACTTCCGAGCCTTGAGCCGCCGCAAAAATTCGCGATTTGATTTCATCGGTAATATGCGGAATCACTTGTACAGTTCCGCCCAAGTAATCTCCGCGACGTTCTTTACTGATCACGGTCTCATAAATCTGACCCGCAGTGACTGAATTCGCTCGGCGCACACTCACATGGGTGAAGCGCTCATAGTGTCCCAAATCCAAATCAGTTTCAGCACCATCTTCGGTCACATACACTTCACCATGCTGAAGAGGCGACATCGTTCCTGGATCCACATTGATATACGGATCACATTTCATCAGCGCCACTTTCAAACCGCGCGCCTCTAACAAAGTTCCAAGGCTCGCCGCCGTCAGTCCCTTGCCAATACTCGAGACCACACCACCGGTTACGAAAATATATTTCTGCACCATCAACTCATTGGTCGAGCTGATCGCCGATTTTTTGATCTTCTTTACCGGTCTATTTTTCGCTTTTCTCTTCATCTTACTTCCGAACTTTTAAAAGAGCTTCCACCTTGGCCACGTCTTCCGGAGTATCCACTCCCCAAGACTCGTGATCGACTTCCACAACCCGAATTCGTGCACCCAAATAAAGTGCTCGCAATTGCTCAAGTCCTTCCGCCAATTCTAGTGGAATTGGGGGTTGAGCGCAAAACTCAGCGAGAAAAGATTTGCGGAACGCATAAAGTCCAATGTGCTTTAGACATACCGCCCCTTGGCTCTTAGCGTCAATGTGAAGCTTGGAATGGGGAATGGGAAGTCGACTAAAATAGAGGGCCTCTGAGCGGCTATTGAGTACGATTTTAGCGGTATTCAAGCTCTCCAAATCGCCTGTTTTCAGCTGACGCCCCAAAGTTGCCATTTGCAGACTCGGATCCGATAACAGCGGCGCGACAAGCCTATCGAGCAACGCGCCCGTGATGAGAGGCTCATCACCTTGAATATTCACGACCACGTCGACCGCACTGTCCCGGACAGCGGCGTAAACTCGGTCACTTCCGGTCGGAAGATCGGCCGGGGTGAGGACAGACCGAACTCCGCATTTTTCGGCCAATGCGACGATATCCGGATGGTCCGTGGCCACCCAGATTTCGGAAAGCTTACGCGCCGTCCTCGCGCCCTCGATTACCCACTGCAAAAGCGGCTTTCCCAAAATCATTTTCAAAGGCTTTCCCGGAAAGCGAGTCGAACCGAAACGCGCGGGAATTACGCCGATCGTTTTCACTTGGTCCACTCCTTGAACAAAATATTCTTAATTTCGTCTAACCCCGTCTTCTTCGCCGACGACAGAATGAAAATCGGCGCCTCGCCGACAAACTTTTGCATCAACGCTTTGCGATTGAACGTCTGTGAGCGCGAGAGCTTATCCGACTTATTCAGGACGAGCGCCCATGTCTTACCATGATGTTCAAACCACTCTTTGAGCAGCATTTCTTCCTCGTCCCAATCACGGCGAATATCCATAATCAAGATGATGCCTTTGAGAGTTTCACGCTCTCGCAGATAGGTTTCGATCATCTCTTTCCAGCTTAAGACTTCCTCGATATTGCCGGTCGCAAAACCGTAGCCGGGACAATCCACCATGTAGATCTGATCTTCGAGTTCAAAGAAATTGAGCAGCCGAGTTTTACCCGGAGTGCCGCTCACTTTGGCGATTTTTTGTCCGACCAGCGCATTAATAAAGGAGGACTTTCCGGCGTTGCTGCGTCCGACCACCGCCACTTCGGGTTTGTACGGAAACGGGTATTCGGCCGGATTGGTCGCGCTGGTGAGAAATTTGACTTTCATGGCGCGACTATAAACCGTCCGACCGAAAAGGACAAAGTCCGAAATACCGGACGTCCGAAATGACTCCGCATACAGTCTAGCGCCCGCCACCTCGGCACGCCCTTTGATCTACAGATCGTCAGACAATCTATTTAGGAGGCTCAATGACCACTCGAAATCTACCCAGTTTGGCCACATCCGACGTCGCATTTTTGACTTGGAGGGACGCCAGTCGGACCCAACAGATGGAGGTCGGAGAATTTCTTACACTCGGACGCGACCTCGCCAATCACATTATACTTGAGGACGAGTTCGCCTCCACCCGTCACACCCGCATCGAACGCAAAACCGATGGAGGCTTTTTGCTCCGTGACCTGCGCAGCCGCAATGGAACTTTCGTCAACGGCGCGCGAATCATGGAGGCCTTGCTCAGTGACGGCGATCGCATCCGCATCGGTCAAACCGACCTGTTTTTCAGCTGGGAGAAACTCAGCGTGTCCTCGCCCATCACTCTTTCCAGTAAAAATCTCGCCTGGAGCGCCCAACTCGAAAAATTACCGAACATCGCTCAGGCCAGCTTCCCCGTGCTACTCACCGGCCCTTCGGGAACCGGCAAAGACGTACTCGCCCAATCCATTCACCGCCTATCCTCTAGAAAAACCGGAGCCTTCGTCAGCGTGAATTGCAGCGCGCTCACTGATTCATTGGTCGAGAGCGAACTCTTCGGCCACGTTCGCGGCTCATTCACCGGCGCGACCGGTGATCGCAAAGGTGCCTTTGAGGCTGCGCGTGGGGGGACGCTTTTCCTCGACGAGATTGGTGATCTGCCGCTCGCCCTGCAACCGAAACTCTTGCGCGCCCTCGAAAACAATCAGATCCGCCCCGTCGGAAGCGATCGCTCGATTGAAACGGACGTCCGCATTGTCGCAGCCACTCATCACGATTTGAAAAAACTGGTCTTTGACGAAAAATTCCGTGCCGATCTCTACTTCCGTCTCCACGTCGTACAATTGCAAGCGCCGGCTCTGAGGGAGCGCATGGAAGACTTCGAAGATTTATTTTATACCTTTGCCAAAGCCATTCGCGTGCGATTTTCACATGGCGCTATTCAAAAATTAAAATCTCACTCGTGGCCCGGCAATATCCGTGAGCTCAAGAACACCGTCGCGCGAGCCAAAGCCTTCTGGGCCAGCAACGAAGTCACCGAGAAAGACATACCGCAACTCATCGACGTCATGATCGACCAAAACAGCGACCCCAAGGCTGAGAACTTCAAGCCGAGTCGCTCCATCATCAAAGAAATCGAATCCGAGATGATCAAAAGCCGACTGCTCGCCAATCACGGCAACCAACGTAAAACGGCGATTGACTTAGGGATGCCGAAATCGACTTTGCATGATCGGATTCGGGTTTATGGGATTGATGTCGAAAAACTTTTGGGCACTTAGTTTGGTTTTCTGCTGCGGGGTGGGGCCGTCTGGGAGAATGGATCTCTTGCATGGGGGACTCGGGCTCCTGCCCTCGCCGGCATCGCGCTGGTGCGCGAACGCGTCACGCTTGCCGGAGGTCCCCCATTACAAGAGATCCATTCTCCCAGACGGACACACAAACCGCAGAAGAAAATCGAAATAAGAAACCCTGAAACGTTCACGGCGAAAGTTTGTTCTAAACCGTTCATGCAGTACGGTGCGACTCCATCCCCATCGAAAAAATAAATTTTTAAAAATATTAGCCCTTCACCCGATCTAAGATTCTTCTCTATCGTGTTGCCGATTTGGGGATTGAGATCCCTTTCGCTGGGGGACCTCCGGCAAGCGGTCGCCCTTTCCTAGGGGGTAAAGGGCGACCGTTCGCGCTACCAGGCGCGATGCCGGCGAGGGCAAGGAGCCCGAGTCCCCAGGGCAAGGGATCTCCATCCCCAAATCGGCACCCATGATTGCGAAGATTCTTAAGTCGCGAAGCCTATGGCTTTAAAATAAAATTTTTGAAATTGATGTCTTTGACCCAGCCTTGCGTCAGCTTCTGATTGAGCTCCCGTTTTAGGCGGGATTTCAGTTTTGATTTTCCGATTTCGGTTTCGAGTGCGGTGAAGGTTTCTTCTTCGAAGACTCTTTGTAGGAGATCGCCGAATTCGACTTCGCGGTCGCGAACTTCGATGGCGGTGTCTTCGGAGTCGAGTTGGGCGACGACTTCGAAGGCGCCCATGGGTAAGGGGTGGTCCTCATTCGCGCGCAGGTTCACTTTCATTTTGGGGAAAAGGAATTCATGGCGCTCCTGAGGGAATGCGCTATTGAAGCTCTCCCCACCATCTTTACGATTAAAGTTGATCACTCGGTCCGCATGATCCGCAAAACTATGTAGGAGCGGCTCATTGATCTGTGGGAGCCATATGCCTTTGAAGTTGGCGATAAGGACCCAGATCGCGCCCAAAAAGACGGCCGTCAGTGTCAGTGAAGAGATTCTCTGCACCGTGTTTGCCGCTTGAAACGCGTGCACTGGAATCATGGTTTTCTTGAGCAGAGTTTTGCTTACGACGATCGAGTATAGGAAATACTCCTTGGGTCGCGTTTTTAGAAATATAAACGACGCCTTTGCCGAGTGAACGATGTGGTTCTTTGCGTTTGTACGCAGCTCGATGATTTTGGCGCGCGCTCTTTTTTTGAAGCGAGTGACTAATCCATCGTCGCTATCCGGGGCCTCGACCACGTCGTGCTTAGCTTCAGCTTCATCGCCATGCTCGTCAATGGCGCTGGCTTCGATGGTGACGTTGGCGTCGTTGACGACGGATCGCACTTCCTCCAGAGATTTTGCGAAGTCTGGGTCTTCTGCCTCGAGCAGCAAATCAATTTCCGCGAATGGGTTTTCTTCTGCGGGCTGGATATTGGTTGGGCCAGTTGGATCCGTCATGACTGCTCTATTATGGACTCAATATTTCTCAAAATGGTACCGAAAAGCAATTAGGGAACCCCGTGGAGGTACTGTATGCGATTTGTACTCGTCATTTCACTCTTAGGACTTTCGGCCTGCACCAGTTTGACGCGAAATTCGCGCAGTGGTTATGCCTATGATGAGTACGACTCTTCGAGCGGACCGGGCCCCGATCTGTACCAACAAAAACAAATGAGCGTTGAGGAAGATGCCAAAGAAGAACTGGGTCTGGGCTCACGCCCGATGACTGACGACGAACGATCTGCCATTGAAAATCGCATACGCCTGAAGCGTATCGAAGCTCGACTGGCAACAAAACGCGAAAAGAAACAGTACTACAATGTTCGCGCGGCTCTGCGCTCGGATCGCGAACGAATTAATTTTCTCTCAATCCCGACCTATGAGGCGCGCGAACGTTGGTCACAGGCGCGCGGTTTAGTGAAGGCCGATGAAGTTTACACTGACGAGATCGCAAAAACCATTGAGAGTAACGATATCGCTCTCGGTATGAGCCAAAAAGCCGTGATGCAAAGCTGGGGCGATCCCGACGCCGTCGAAGTCGCAGGAAATCCAATTTACGGTTACGAGCGATGGCGCTTCAATCGCTACGTGAGTGGCGGCGAAGGCTATCAAAAAGAAATGCGTATCGTTTACTTTGAGGGTGGACAGGTCGTGGGCTGGGAACGTCCTTAGAATCAGTGCGCGTCGTCCCAGTTCGGTCCGATGCCCACGTTCACTTTCAGCGGAACCTTCAATGGAAAAATCGACTCCATAATGCGTTTGATCTCGACTGCCATGGCGTCGGCATCTTCTTTGGGGCATTCGAAGAGCAACTCATCGTGTACCTGTAAGAGCAGTGGAATCGGCAAGCTCCGATGTACTTCGATCATCGCAAGCTTCACAAGATCACTGGCCGTTCCTTGAATGGGCGCGTTGATTGCCGCGCGTTCACCGGCTCGACGGAGCATTGGATTCGCCGACTTCAGTTCGTCGATGTAGCGGCGCCGACCGAAGAGCGTGGAGACGTAGCCGGCCTCGATTCCCTCACGCACCGTGGTTTCCATGTAGCGTTTTACGCCCGCGAAACGTTGAAAGTAACGTTTGATAATATCTGTGGCCTCGGTGCGCGAAATCCCCAGTGTGTCCGCAAGACCAAAGGCACCTTGGCCGTAAGCGATTCCGAAATTCACCGCCTTGGCCACGCGACGATTTTCTGCCGTCACTTTGTCGAGCGGAATCGAGAAAACTTCGCTCGCGGTCGCGTTGTGAATGTCGAGATCTTCTTTAAATGCCTTCGTCAAACCAGGATCGTCGGTAATGTGTGCGAGAATCCGCAGCTCGATCTGCGAGTAATCGGCCGAGATCAAACAGTTCCCGGGTTCAGTGGTAAACGCCTTACGCACCAGACGACCACGCTCTGTGCGGATCGGAATATTTTGTAGATTGGGATTAGTGCTGGAGAGCCGACCGGTCGACGTCGCCGCAGCATTCAAGCGCGTGTGCACGCGGCCATCCTCGGTATTCGCGAGTAGCGGCAAGGCGTCCACGTAGGTGCTCTTTAATTTCGCAAGCTCGCGGTATTCTAAAATCAGTTTCGCGATCGGGTGTTGGCTGACCAAACCCTCAAGCACATCGCTGTCGGTAGAAAATCCAGTTTTTGTCTTCTTACTTGGCGGCAGCTTTAATTTTTCGAACAAAACAACACCGAGCTGTTTCGGGCTGCCAATGTTAAACGATTCGCCTGCGGCCTTGTGAATATCGGTTTCCAAACGGTGAAGGTCATCCGCCAGTGTCTTGCTCTGGATTTTCAATTCGTCGAAATCGATGCGCACACCTTTGAGCTCCATATCGACCAACACGGGCACCAAAGGAAGATCGAAACGCTCAAGAACGCTCATCCCATCTTGCGCAACCAGTTTCTCGCGCAGTAAAACTTCGATCTCTTGATGCGCAACCATTTGCTCTGCGGGCGAACAAAAATCCGGAAGTTGTTTGCCCGTGTACTGAGTGTAGACTTCTTCGAAGGTCCCAATCAAATTTGCCCGCACCACGTAGGCCGCGAGAATTCCGTCCCATTCGACCACTGCATTCGTGCAATCCAGTGCTTTGAGCACCTGCTTGACGTCGTAACCGCGCCAATGCAGATTTTTGCGACACAAGGCCTCGCCGATCTCTTTGTCGGAGGCGGGAACTTTTAAAACTTTGCCGTCGTGGCCCAGATAGAGTCCACGCTCGCTGAGCAATCCCCAGATTTCCGAGTAGGGCTCGATTTTTTTAAGATCCGCGACGCTCCACTCTTCTTCCACCCAAGAGCGCGGGCCGCCCGACGACTTTTTACTCTTCGCCTTCGCTTTGGGAGGCTCAGCCGCGACCGCAACGTTTTTCTTACCATCGCCCGCAGTTGGGCTCGCCGGATTCGAGCCGCCCGACGGGGCTCCACCGCTACTGTCGCTGAAGAGTTTACGTTCAAAGCTCGTGAATCCAAGTTCACGTAACGCTAGCTTCAACGGTTCGGCGTCGATCGACCTCAATTTTAAATCATCAAATTTCACGTCGAGATCGATGTCCGAAACAATGGTCACCAATTTCTGCGACAGATACGCCATCTCTTTGCAATCGATCAACTTGGTTTGGGTGGCGCCTTTGATCTCACCGACATTTTTGTAAACTCCATCCAAAGTTTCATATTGGTTCAACAGTTTCTCGGCACCCTTCGGCCCAATACCACGCACGCCAGGCACGTTGTCGCTCGAGTCGCCGACCATCGCTAAGTAGTCGATGAACTGATCAGGGCGAACTCCATACTTCGCCTTCACTCCGTCGGTGTCGGTGCGCACGTCTTTCATCGTGTCATACAAAGAGATGCCAGGACGCACGAGCTGTGCGAAATCCTTGTCGCCACTGACGATCACGGTTTGCACGCCGTTTTTCAAACCCATCATCGCCAAGGTGCCGATCACATCGTCGGCCTCGAAGCCGATCTTTTCGACCTGCGAGAGGCCGAGCAGAGTCGTTAGTTTTTTTAAGTAAGGAATCTGTGGTTTCAAATCGTCGGGCATCTCCTCGCGATTGGCTTTGTACTCTTTGTACAATTCCTCACGAAAAGACGGCTCTTTTAAGTCGAAGCAATAGACCAAGTAATCGGGCTTCACGTCGCGCATTAGCTTCATGGTCATGGATAAAAAACCATAGAGAGCGTTGGTCGGCATCCCCTTGTCATTGGTCAAAGGAGGGATGGCAAAAAACGCGCGATAGAACATATTGCTCGCATCGACGAGATACAAAGTTTTCATCAGAAGAAAGTCTTACTGGATGTCTTTCAGAAGGTCACGATGCGTGAGTTGCGCCAGAGCACGTGCTTCCATTTCCTTCTCAACGATGGGGCGTTGAGCGGTTTGGTCGCTTGAGACCTCGACATAATTGCGCAGGTAACTCAGCTGGTTCAATGCATCGGCGTCAGGGACCAAAGCTTCGGTCTCCCATTTCGCAATGGTCTCGGTGCCGCAACCCATGCGCCTGGCCATTTCAGCCAAACTCCAGCCCAGGCGTTGGCGAAGATTACGTATTTCAGGTCCCTTGAAGTTCATATAGTGCATCTCCGTCGAACATATTTCAGTCAGATTCAAAATTCTAGCTACGCTCCCTAGCGTTGCAGAAATTCCTTGGACTGTGGTGAATTGGACTCTCTCGGCGACTATCCGATGGGCTCCACGTTGTGAGCCTCCATGCCGCCCCGAGTCTGAATCAGGTCAAAACACACGTCAGTTCCAGGATTTAGGCGTTCCGCAAATCCCAGGCTCATTAAGCCTGTGCTGTGGAAGTAAACTTCGCTGCCATCGAAAAGGATGATGTAGCCGTAGTTTTCGTGGGAATTGAACCACTTGATTCGCCCTGAGTTCACGTAGCCTCCTTGATTGTTATGGCCCCTCCTCTTCGGAGAAAACGAAGACGAGGTCACCTTCACTTACCAAATCAAATCGATCCCGAGCTTCGCGCTCAAGGAATGCCGGGTCGCGGGCCTTGGCCAACTGGACCTTTAACTTTTCATTCTGAGTTCCAAGACTTTGAATGTTCGCTTGAATATTTCCGAGATCGCGATGAAGACTCCATAGCCGAAACAAACTGCCATCGATCACCAAGTTTAGGACGACTAAACCTAGACAAATCCAGATCACTTTTTGGGGTGTTTGCAGAAGATGATTGAGGCTTTGAAAGAACCCAATAAGGAAACTTCTCAC
>JAYVPG010000133.1:0-11200 GCA_043757545.1 Pseudobdellovibrionaceae bacterium | reverse complement strand
TTCGGCCGGCGAAAATCGCGCGCTCCAATCGCCGACGATTTGCACAGGTATGGTGGGCGCGCCAAGGTAGGTACTGATCAACGCCCGATGATGACCGTCAACGATGTACACGCGTCCGCGATAGAAAACCCCTCGGAGGTGGCTGCTTATGGGGTAAAGGGAGCGACCTTGGTCATGGCCAAAAATCCATTGATCTTTGTTCTTGTCGACATAAGCACCGGGCTCAGATTTCAGGGTCTTTTTAATTTTATTTTGCAGGGCCGCAAAGCTATACCGGTCCTGATTTCCATCCAGGGCCAAGGTAGGGAGAAAGGTGATCGTTCCCTCCTCCGGAGCGGGTATCCGCAACGCCTGGCTGCCTAGGCGATGGGCATGGCAGACCTGGTTAAACTCGGCCGGGTCAGGTTTGACGGAGGGCGCAGCGAGGGCATGGGCGGCCCAGAGAATGGCGAGGCTTAGGGTGGAACGTAGTAGGGGCGCGGGTCTCATGGGGGCCATATCTTCAATATTCAGGCCTATTGTCAATTGGGTTTCAGGTCGAGACAGAGAGTAGAAAGAACTTTATGATTTAGCTAAATAGGAATAACTTTCAATTAATGCGTACACTCACCAATGCTCCATTCCTCCAGACCCTAACCATTCACGATGTGACTGGCGAGCCGGGATTATCACGACGTTTGCGTGAGATGGGCTTTCACTCGGGTTGCGAAGTTAGAATATTGGGCCGGGCACCGTTTAACGGTCCTTACGTGGTGCAACTGCACGATAGCGTTTTGGCTCTGCGAAGTGCCGAAGCCGAATGTCTTCTGATCAAATAACTGTCGCTTTAGTCGGCTCACCAAATTCTGGAAAAACCACACTCTTTAACTGGCTCACCGGCTCTAAATTTAAAACTGTGAATTATGCGGGCAGTACGGTCGATTGCTTTCGTGGACCTTCGCTCAAAGTGTATGGCCCTTCGGTGACGGTCGTTGATACGCCTGGAGTCTACAGTCTTCAGCCCCATGGACGTGACGAAGAGATCACCATGGAGGCTCTGACCCACACTGAGGCTGTCAAAGCCGTAGTGGTGGTGATCGATGGGACCCAACTCAATCGACAACTTTATTTGGTCCGCCAGATTCAGGAGCTAGGAATTCCGATCGTGGTGGCGGTGACCATGATGGATATCGTGAAGAGTTCGGGTCGGCGTTTGGACTTAGAAAAACTGAGTGAGTTGATTGATGCGCCGGTTGTGGCCGTGGACGGGCGTTTAGGTGGCGGAATTCAGAACTTGGTGGAGCAGTCGCGTGAGATCACGGCGCTGCCAGTGATGCGCACTTTACGAAAAATAGAGTGGGATGACTCGCGCATCGAAAAAGAAGTCGCGGTTGCGGAGTCCTGGGCAAGGGCGGTGATGTACAAAGCGCCCGATCGACAGACGCTCGATCATTTGCGCCATTGGGATCGGTATTTACTGCATCCGATTTGGGGAATTGTTTGTTTTGTTTTGATTATGGGGGCGTTGTTCTCTTCTATTTTTTGGTTGGCCTCGCCGTTGATGGATACGGTGGATTTCTTTTTTGGTCATTTGAGCGAGCTGGTTTACACCCTGCTCGGAACCAATGCTTTTAGTAATTTTTTGGCCAATGGAGTGATCTCTGGCTTTGGTGCGGTGATGGTATTTGTGCCACAAATTTTTATTTTGTTTGTGGGATTTACTTTGCTCGAGGATACGGGATATCTGGCGCGCGCGGCGACAGTCGTGGATCGTCCGTTGCATAAGCTGGGATTGAGTGGCCGGGCGTTTGTGCCGATTCTCTCGGGTTTTGCCTGTGCGGTTCCGGCCGTGATGGCGAGTCGAAATATTCGCTCGGCGCGTGAGCGATGGATCACGGTGTTTATTATTCCATTTATGACTTGCTCAGCAAGGCTTCCTGTCTATGCGTTGCTTTTGACTTTTCTGTTTCAGGGGAATGATGCGTGGAAGGCTGGTCTTGCCATGACGGCTCTTTACGCCGGTGGGCTTTTGATTGGCGCGATTGCGGCGGGAATTTTGAATCGTATCTTGAAGAAAGAGAAAGAGTCCCATTTTTTGATGGAGCTTCCGATTTATCGCTGGCCGAAAGCGAGCTTCACTTTGCGTTTGGCCGCTCGGCGAACGCGCTCGTATATAAAGAAGGCCGGTCCAACCATATTTTTCTTTGTTTTGCTGCTGTGGGTGGGAACGCATTTTCCTTATCATGGTGAGATGAGCCCCTCGGAGCAGCTGCAAGAGAGCTATGTTGGACGAGTCGGGCGTGCGATCGAGCCGGTATTTACCCCGATGGGGCTCGACTGGCGAGTGGGAATGGGAATGATGTCCGCTTTTGTCGCGCGCGAGGTTTTCGTTTCGGCGCTTGCGGTGATTTTTAATATTGCGGATCAAGATCAGAATTCTCTACAAGCTTCGTTGCTCGAAAAAATGCGCACCGCTCATTTTGCAGATGGTTCCCCTCTGTTTACGGTGGCGTCGGTGACCGGATTGATTTTATTTTTTATGATTGCGCTACAGTGTCTATCGACCACAGGGGTTACCTGGCGGGAGATGGGTTCGCTGAAGTATGCGATCGCACAGTTGATCGCGTTGAATGTCGCGGCGTACGTTCTCGCTGTTGCGGTGGTCCAAGGGCTACATGCAATGGGCGTAGCCTAGACTTCGACTCTTAGTAGAAGAACCCGCTCGCGCCGCCACAGTTGCCGATATTTCCATTGTACGTGCACACACTAAAGTTCAGTCCGATGATAATTTTAATCGTTGGATCTTGGTTAATGTTCTGAACCGTTACTTGTTGGTGGATTTCGCCGGGCACAAATATCACATGTCCGCTCTTATGGGTGTAGTGGACCGCGGCCCTCGCGTAGATGTAGCCCGCGGGTGGCGGTGGATTTGTCTGTTGCCAGAGCACGTCGTTGGTGACCCAATCGAATTCAAAAGTTCCGCTCACCGGAGCTTGCAAATCAAAATTCATTACGCAAGCGGTGAGGCGAATACACTCGGGTGCACTCCACCGGACCTTTGGGAGTGGTCCCGGCACCGTCGTGCCGGAGGCGCCGGAGTTTCCAGTTTGATTCAAAGTTCCACTCGAGCCGCTACCGCTACTGCCCGCGGTCGAGGCCGAAGAATTTGAACCGCTCGAATTCGTTTGACCCTTCTTCGTGCCGAAGGAGACTCCGGAGCAATCGATCAGTCCAAGAGCTATTGCGCAAACTAGAACTTGCTTGATTGTCGTCGTTTTCATTGGGCACCTTCGTTTTGATAGACAAACCACAGATCAAATATGAGATCGAGCATACCGTTGTCGTAACCGATCACGGATTTCATTTGAGTTTCGTTGCCATAAATGTCGTCTTCGTAATAGTCCGACGAGTAATTGACGTCGATAAAGGCAATTCCAGCATCTGATAAACTGATCAACTCGTCGGCTGAGGCGACTCCATCTAAATTGATATCTTTCCAAACGCGCAGGCGAGCGTAGATCGGGTCATTGATATCGATGCGGCCATCGGCTTCAGCGAGGAAGAAATGACCATCAGCGCTCTTGCCGTCGTATTTCGCGAGGGCCACGTAACCATTGGCTGAGAAGTCGCCGTCGGGGCCGAGGGTTGCGTTGCCAAACAATTGATCGATGCCGTTGACTTCGCCACGTGCGTTGGGAAGCGCGAGCATGGCGTAGTCGGTGTTCGAGAACCAACCGATGCGCACGGATTGATGATCGTTCTTCGCGCCAAGCAGGTCGAAGCTGACCCCTCCTTCGATCGAGGTCAAAGCAATCGGTGCAACCGAAGTGGCGGCCGATGGCAAGTGAATCACGAGAGGTGAGCTGGTGTCCGAGGGGGTGCAATTCGAATCTTGAACCTCTTCCGCCGGTGTCGTGCTTTTGTTTAAGGCCCAAAGAACGCGAAATTTATCGGTCATGGAGTTTTGAAATGCATAGCCGTCGATTTCTAAAACAGGTTCTACCTTGCCCATTGCAGGAACGGCTGTGGGACAAATGTTTTTAAGTTGCGCGATGCTGAGCGTGGCTTGCAACGCAAGAGATTGAACGGTTGCAGAATTGGTGGTGCAAGGCGAACCGTTGACCACCAGGCGAACCGGGTATCCGTGAGCGAGCGCGCCCTTTAAATTCTGATAGTTCGCAGAAACGGTGTCGGAACAGCGACGCGAAATCGGCTCGCTAATCTGGCCGGGTAATCCCATATATGCGGGCTGTGAGAGATCGCCGGTTGTCGCGTTGTAGCCGTATCCAGTGCTGTTGGTTGCGGGGAGCTGGCCGATTGTGGCGGCCGAGCCCGTTGCAGGATTTCCATTTTGATGGAGTTCGCCTTGAGCACCAGTTCCGCCCATCACAGAAGCCTTCTGCAGAGTTTGATCTTTGGAAGATTGAAATGCGATCTTTGAGCAGGCAGTTAGTGTAACCGAGGCTAATATAATAGTGACAAGTTCACGCATTTTCACTCAATCCCCTTATTAGTTCAATGGAGTTGCATGCGAGTGATCGACGTGAAGGTTTCGCTGCTTTGCTTAAAAGTACTGGATGGACTGAGCACAGTAAATGCTATCGGTGACGGTTTGCGCTGGCTAACCTTTAGTCATCGCGTTCAAACCCCTTGTTCACTCGAGAGATTTGACTAAAACGACTAACTATTGAGCGGGCAAAATACATTGCCGAATGCGTTTTAAGCGTCTCAGAATAGGTCATTTGCCATTCAGACTTTTTTTTGAGACGTTACTGCTGAAAACCACAGGGAGAATACGCAATCAGCCGTCAGTTGATCATTTATATAGTGCTTTTGATCTTGTCCATATTGGGCGTATACACTTTGGCGATGTGGGGTGAGTCTATTTTCCCGCTGCCCGGTGGAGCGCTGAGTGGGATACGGGGAGCGACGACCTCCGTGGCAAACCCGCTCTATGACACGCTCTTCTCTCTACTGATCGTCATTCTAGTGACGCGCGCGATGGGCGCTGTCGTTCAGAAATTTGGCCAGCCGCGGGTCATCGGCGAGGTCATTGGTGGAATATTGCTCGGCCCCTCGCTGCTGGGAACTTTTGCTCCACAGGCGGCGAGTGCGGTGTTGCCTCCGGCGGCGGCGCCGTTTCTTTCCGTGATTTCTCAGGTCGGAGTTCTTTTGTTTATGTTTTTGATCGGCCTGGAGCTTGATTTGAAACAATTGAGCCGATCGGGGAAGGCAGCGTTGTTGATTTCCCACGCCTCGATTGTCGTTCCATTTTTATCAGGATTGGGCTTGGCGTTTTTTTTGTATGGTTCATATGCCCCATTGGGGATTCCTTTTAGCAGCTTTGGGTTATTTGTCGGGGTTTCAATGTCCATTACCGCATTTCCTGTCCTGGCGAGGATTTTAGCGGAGACTGGACTAAGTAAAAAGCCGCTGGGAATGTTGGCGTTGACGTGTGCGGCGGTTGACGATGTGACCGCCTGGTGCCTATTGGCGGTGGTGGTCGGACTTCTACAGTCGTCACTAAAGGCCGCAGCAGTGACCATCACATTAACGGTACTTTACACGCTGTTTATGATTTTCGCGATTCGGCCGTTGATGACAAAGCTGGTGGCGACGATCGATAAGGATTCTGGCAAAATCTCTGAGGGCGCTTTGGTTTTTATTTTTATGTGCCTTTTATTTTCGGCTGGGACCACTGAGTTTATCGGAGTGCACGCTCTTTTCGGTGGTTTTTTGCTCGGTGTAGTTATTCCGCATGAGAGTCGAGTGGCTCATTCATTGAATCATCGCCTGAATGATTTGGTCCGTGTCTTTTTCTTACCTGCATTTTTTGCCTTAACCGGACTGCGCACGCAAATTGGTTTACTCAACTCCCTTGCGGATTGGCAGGTCTGCGCGGCCGTTATTGCAGTTGCCACGGTTGGAAAATTTGGCGGGGCATTTGTTGCGGCGAGAATTTCGGGAATGACCTACCGCGAATCCTCGATCATAGGCGCGCTGATGAACACGCGAGGATTGGTGGAGCTGATCGTTCTCAATATTGGCCTTGATTTGGGCGTGCTCTCGCCTCGCCTATTCACAATCCTAGTCGTGATGGCACTTGTCACCACGATGATGACCGGACCTCTATTGGCGTTAGCTAATGTAAGACCGAGTCCAAGGGATTTATAAATCCATTCCGGAAATGGCAAGGGTGCAATAGGCATGCGGCATGCTCAAATCACAAGTCTCTGTAAATCTCAACACTGACCGACTTGCCATAGCCACATGCCACTTACCCATGCCGAAGGCCTTGTGCCATATGCCATTTTTCGCATTGAAAACCCCTCATTCACTATAATTTTCATGGTTGCTTAAGATCTTCTCATCCCCTAGGTCATTTTTTCTCGCTCTATTACAGTTTCATGTCAGATGAGCAGGGGCATAGCTTCTGCATAGGACAATATCTATCAGCCCGAGTATATGGATTTCGAACTTAACAAGAAGCGGGATATGTCTAGGAAGTTCTTACTTATTTTAGTTTTGCTCGCAGAGGCGAGTCTTCCGCTATTTTCCCGAGGCGCCACTCGTGAAATGTTTGATTTGGATGGAACCTTGTTTAACGATCATGGATCGCAAGCCGCTTGGCGAACCGATTGGGTTCTAGTTCGCGTAGATTCTCGGCACTCAGCTCTCCAGGACGACCCTTCTCAACCGATCACTTTAAAAATTCCCGTAGCGGGAAATACCGAAGAGATTTCTGTTCTGCATCCACCTGAACTTCGCGTGAGCTATGGTGAGTACCGTACTATGCGAAATCTGCTGGCGGACGGTGATGGCCACTTGGGATCACTGGATGTCAGACACCCCATTAAAATTTCTCCACACCCCTACCTAGTCAATCAGCCGGTTTGGATTCTTCCTGGTCTATACAGGATAGACCCCGCGATCACTTTTCAACGCTATCAAATTGTTGGTCGACAATTCCGCGGTAACACGCCTTTGCTTGAAGACTATTTGCAAGCGGTGGAACTTAGCGCCCGTACGGCCCTTAGCGAAAACCCTCTTCATTGGGAGGGTCCGGCCTTTAAACGCTTTCAAACTCTATGCTCGAATAAAAAGAATAGGGACGTGATTGCCGTCAACACCGCCCGCGGCGTGAGCCGTGAGCAAATGAATGAGCTGTTTGCCCGTATGGTTCGCGATGGTGTTATCAAGTATAGCCCAGAGAGCCTTGGTTACACCTTGCACGCGGCTGGAGATCCCTCAACCATGGCGATATATGGACGGGGACCAGTTGAACATAGAAAATCTAAAGCCGTTGAACTTGAGGCCAAACAGCTTTTAAGAGCTCCTTTTAAAAAGCATCTTGAGTTGGCAGTTGATCTTAAGCGAGCCCGGTTGGGGTTAAAAGATTTGCTTCACGTTTTGATTGTTCATGAGGATGACTCTACTCATTCAACTAATATTGGAAATTTAATGAGCGAACTTTCGATGCGTGGAGAATATAAGTTTAATATTAAATTTATTTTGCATCAGGTTATGGACGCTCATCGCTCTGATCGATGGAAATTTGAATACACGGTTTTCTCAAGTGGTATTGGCCGTGAAGCCCTTCCCTCAGAAATTGAAGATTTGAACAAAGAGACGGCTTGTGCCTCCTTACTCGATGGCGAGGCACGATGAAATTCTGGATTTCCTTAGTTATCCTCACTCTATTTTCTCAAGCTTCATTTTCCTCAAGCGACGTCAGTCCTATGGACGAGTGTGTCCGCGCCTTGACCAATAAATCTGGCGAAGTCATCGAAGTCACGCCGGTTTGGAATGAGCTTCACCGCAAGAACTTTAAACGTATGAGTGCCGTCAACGGCATTTTGGCGGAGACCATTGCGACCTTTTTTAAAGCAAAAAAGCGTTTTCCGTTAGAATATGAAATCATCAAAGCCCTTAAAAAGGCAGTAGCTGCAAAGGATCTCCGCGAGGCGAATCAGCTGGGCAACGAAAATCTTCTCGCAAAGATTATCAATAGCGGCCTAAAAGAGTACTTTAAAATGGACGGCTCTGCGGACAGTTTGCTTGGACTCTACGCGCTTTCAGTTCACGAACTTTCAGATGTCTATGGACCCTTTCGCTTAAAAATTGCCAAGCTAGTGGCCAAAAGTTTTTCTACACGCTTAAGTGTTCCGTCTTTTTCGGAGCTAGCCGATCGCATGGGTTTGGTTAAAGCCCATCTTAAGATTGTCATCGGTGATCCAGTTGAATTTATGGCCTTCGCGCAAAGTGAATATCGAACGGATTTTCTAAAAGCTAATGATCGTTTAGCGAAAGCATTCTTAGAAGATATGCGCCAAACTGATCGCCCGCAGAGATTGCGCACGCGCTCGAGCACTCCTGATATTGAAGGACTATTTGATGCGTTAGGAAGAGTGAAGGGCGCCGATGAACTCCGCGGTGATATTTTAGCTAACGATTTTAAATTGTCTGACCTGCGAGAACTTTTGGGTCAAAGCAAAGCAAAGAAATCGGACTTGGCCCGCCCCGTACTTTTTGCCGGTGGCATTGAGGAATTAGAGAAGTACACGCGCACGCAGAATTCTAATGCCTTTCAAAGTCACACCAGCTCAAAATATTTCGGCAAAGAGCGGCAAGAGTTACTGGTTAAAAAAATCGAGTCTTCTCGAGGCATGATGGTCGCGACCTATGCCGCCAACTTCCCCATTGAAGAGCAGCAATTCCAGGCCATGCTGGCATATGCTGAGGATCGTGATTTGGTCATCGTGCTGATTCCTGAACTTGGAACTTTAGATGGAGTTGATCCTCGCTTTTTAGAAAATGACCGGGTTTTTATCCTCACGCATACCATTCAAAATAAGGCGCTCAGACTTTGGAATATCCCCCTCGGCTCAAAACAGGTAAACCCGTTTGCCGGGACGGATTTGGCGCGTTCAACCGTGACCGGACAAACCACTGTTGTGGGCTCGCCTCAGCAGATGATGGCTATGATACCTCGAGCGGGGAGTGATTTGGCGGACACTTCTGTCTGGTCACCAGGGTCCATTTCCACTGGGGTTTATCCCTTCCGCATGCCCATCCAAGGACGCACGGCCTATTTAGCTGAAGGCCGTCATACGAATGGCTTTACCGTATTTGAAAAGGCCAATAGCAATGCGGGGCCTTTGAAGTTGGGCGCCATTAATACTTGGCATCCTCGCAATGTTGAAGTCATGTTGCAGAAGGAAGATGATGCCGGCGGGAATCCGGTGACCACTGGAGCCTACTTTAACGACTACGGTCACTTCTACGGCTATAATAAAAATGGTTTAGTGAAAATGGAGAAGGGCGCAAAAGCTTTGATCCTTGGCGACCTTCATGATGCCAAAACTTTACAAGCCATCATGCCTCATATTAAAAAATATATTGAAGAAAATATCGATCTTGAAGTGATTGTCTTACATGATCCTCTTGATGGTGACTCTCATAACCATCACGAAAAAGATCGTCTGAATCAACTGGCTGAGAAGTTGCGAACCGGCCGCTTAGATATGCTGCAGGAGTATCTAAATCTTGTGCAAACTGTGAATGCGTTATTGTCGATTCGTGATAATTTGCGGGTGGTGATGGTAGATTCAAATCACAGTTACTGGGCCAAAAACCTGGCGGAGAATCCCCCGGCTCTGCAAAAAGTGATCAATGGTGAGTTTGTGGGTGAACTCGGTCATGTGCTTACGCGTACGGCGAACCGAGCTCGCGATCCTCTGCACTACGTATTTGATAAAATGGGTCGCGAACTCACCCTTTCGCAGTTAAGTGAGGATGCCCTTCACCAAACTCCGGGCTCTTCCGTACGCTTGATCGATCCCGATCGCGTGCAGGTTTTAGAATACGGCAAAAAACTCACAGTGGGCTCCGCCGATCGCCAAGTAGATATTCACTTGCATGGTCACTTGGGTGCCAATGGCGCTAAGGGCTCAGCGCGCTCCCACGCCGCCAATGGTGGCAATATCACCACTGGGGATTCTCACCGCGTGGAAATCAAATTGGACTTTATGAATGTGGGAACTTTGACTGAAAAGAAAATGGGTTACAATGATGCTGGCTACTCAAGCTGGGCCCATGGTTGGGGCTTGATCTATGAAGATGGCTCCAAGCAATTGATTATCTATAACGAAACAGCAGATTCATTTCGCCAAGATCCCGATCAACCCATTTTGCCAGCCGATCAGTATTTTGGTGATGATCCCTTGAAGGTTCAACCGAACTCAAATGATCTCTTTAATGGCGCATTCAAATCCGATCAGTACTCTCGCTCAAGCGAAGTCCCACCAGCTTCAAATCCTAACGACTCACGACAGTAATCTTTTTACTCCAACTCCGTCTTCTCCGTTTCCCCCAAATCATTCATCTTCGTCTCCGTTCCATTCCCTCTCTCGCGGGACCTCCGGCAAGCGTGAAGCGTTCGCGCACCAGCGCGATGCCGGCGAGGACAGGAGTCCGAGTCCCGCGAGAGAGGGAATGGAACGGAGACGAAGATGAAAGTGGAGCCGACGATGTGACTTGAACACACGACCTACGCATTACGAATGCGTTGCTCTACCAGCTGAGCTACGTCGGCTTATCGTGATTGGTGGTTTAAGCTATCTTGGGCGGCTTCCGCAATCAAGTGCTTGGACTCTTGGCCGCCGAGCATCTTATCGATCAGGGCGTGGCCGGCGTAGATCGCAGGCGTCAACGCTACCGCCAAAATGAGCTTCACGGTGTAGTTGGAGGCTGAGAGCTGCATATAAGTCCCGAAGCTGATGCGCTGAGCCTCTGGCACCAATCCCATAACGCTCGGCAGGTAGAAGGCGATGCCGAGGATCACCCAGGTGTCGACAATTTGCGAAATCACCGTCGAACCCGTCGAGCGCAGCCAAAGCATCGCCCCTTTGGTGCGGGCACGCACCGCCCAGAAGATAAAGACGTCGATCCCTTGGCTGAGCAAAAACGCGACAAGACTGCCGAAAGTGATCCATAGAGACTGTCCAAAGACGACATTGTACTGAGCATCACTTACCGGCGAAAAGCTCACTGCTGGAATCCACATCCCCAAATAGATAATCACGAACATGTATAGGATTAGGAAGGCCGTGAAGATACTGAGGTTACGCACGCCTCTTTTTCCGAAATATTCGTTCACCAAATCTGAAGTCACAAAGACGATGGGCCAGGCGATGACCCCAAGGCTCATAGTGAACGGACC
>JAYVPG010000132.1:0-38287 GCA_043757545.1 Pseudobdellovibrionaceae bacterium | reverse complement strand
CAAGTTGGGAGAGTACCGCGACTCTTGCCGCGGCCAGATTCTTTCTCAAAAAATTTGTGAATGACTTGTTCAAAGTCCGTTTCCTCACTTTTCAAATCTAAATTCAAATTGGCCTCGGCGTGTGCCATGAAGTTAGCAACCGCGCCGTCGTAAACCAGGCTGCCCTGACTGATCAACAGCAGTCGATCCGCCAGTTGTGAAATGTCATCCATGTAGTGGCTCGTAAGGATGATGGTTGGCTGATGTTCCTTCACATATTCAGTTAAAAATGAACGAATCGTGGTCTGCGCCAAAACATCCAAACCTATAGTTGGCTCATCCAGAAATAAAACGCGCGGGCGATGCAAGAGACTTCCAATAATCTCCATCTTCATACGCTCCCCGAGCGAAAGGCGACGCAGCTGGGTATTCAATTGATCGGAACAGCGTAGTCGTTCCGCCAACGCGAGCCAATCGCGACGCGCAGTTTGCATATCGAGGGAATATATATTGGCGAGCAGATTGAAACTCTCTGCCGCCGGCAGATCCCACCAAAGCTGAGCTTTTTGTCCGAGCAGAATAGAAATCTGACGCAAAAAATCCGATTTTCTCTCATAGGGCCTATAGCCAAGAACCGAGACCGTGCCCGAAGTTGGAAAAATTAATCCAGAGAGAATCTTCAGCAAAGTTGTTTTTCCAGCGCCGTTCGCCCCTACTAAGCCGACGATTTGTCCGGCCTCGATAGACAGAGTGGTTGGCTGCAAAGCCGTCTTCAATTCGGTTTTTCGATTGAAAAAGCCCTTGAGCGCATTCCAGCTGCCCTCTTCGCGCCGATAGGTTTTGTACACTCGTGAAAGGTCATGAGCTTCAATGACGATAGACATCTTAGGGTTGTGCCGGAGATTTGCTCAATACGTCAATCCGCACGCTTCTTTTGATCATCTTGACACAAACCGTAATCAAACCTAAAAAATTACTCAAACCGATTCCAGGAGCGCTTATGAAATTTTTTACTTGGTCGACTGCTTTGCTCGTTTTTGTCGCTGGCTCCTATGCTTGGGCCCAAACTCCGGCTGCCCCTCCCGAAAAAGTCATGGGCTGGAGCAAGACCGCGAACCTCGGTGCCAATTTGTCATTTTCGTCCAGTCAAGACGTGGTCGGACAAACCGACGGGACCAGTCAGACCTATGGATTAAACTTGAAGGGTGGCTTTAATCGCCTGTCTGAACAAGATGAGTGGCGCAACAATCTGAGTGTGATTGGCGCCACCACGCGGACGCCGAGCGTGCCCCGTTACGTGAAGTCGAGCGACGAGTTGAAGTTCGATACGCTTTATTTATTTCCACTGCCCTCGCATCCCTCGCTCGGTCCCTACGTCAAAGGTGACGCCTCGGCACCGATGTTTAAGGGTGAGGACGTGCGTGCGCAAACTCAAACCTATCGCGTAACTAAACGAAATGGTGATCAACGGACCGTTGCGGCATCCAGTCTACGACTAACCGACGGTTTCAAGCCCCTGACCACGAAAGAGGGCGTCGGCTTTTTGTGGAAGGCCGTGCAAGAGGAGAAATTTAAACTTGAACTCCGTCTTGGCTTGGGCGCTTTGCAGATCGACGCCAAAGGACAGTACAGCGTGCAAGGTCCGAACGCGGCGAGCGAGATCATGGTCGGCGAACTTTCCAGCGTGAGCCAAGCAGGTGTTGAGGTCGGAGTCAGCGCCAAGGGAAAAATCGATGAAAAATCGTCTTATGAGGCGGGTGTTGAAGCTATGACTCCTCTTGTGAACAATAAGCCTGCGGGCGACAAGCGCGACGCTGTTGGTTTAACCAACGTCGATGGCTTTGCGAAACTGACTTCGAATATTACAAGTTGGGCCTCTTTTAGCTATGACTACAAATTGAAGATTCAACCGCAGTTGGTGGAGCGGGCACAACAGATCCACATGCTTGTCTTAAACGTTAACTACAACCTTTTCTAAGGAGTCGCCCTATGGGAATCGCGCAAGAGTTTAAAGAATTTGCAATGAAGGGCAGCGTAGTCGACCTCGCAGTGGGCGTGATCATCGGCGGTGCATTTGGAAAAATCGTGGCCTCACTGGTCGAAAATATTATAATGCCGCCCATTGGATTGATCATCGGCGGGGTAGATTTTAGCCAACTCAAGCTGGTGATTCATGCAGCCGGAGCTGACGGTAAGGGCGAAGTCGCCATTGGCTATGGAATCTTCGTGCAAAGTACCGTGAACTTTCTCATTGTCGCCGGCGCACTTTTTATGGTGATTCAAGCGATGAACCGAGTGAAGCGTAAAGAAAAGGCCGCCCCCACGACGGCGTCTACTCCTGAAGATGTCGTCTTGCTTCGCGAAATTCGCGACTCGCTTCGCGTCAAGCGGTAGGGGTTGACCGTTTAGGCCTGAGAATTCACAATTTGGGCTCTGAAGCCAGCCCCCGAGGAGCTCGATATGAAAAAAATTGTCGTTAAGAACCCCGTCGTTGAACTCGATGGGGATGAAATGACCCGCATCATTTGGGATTTCATTAAGAAGAAGCTCATTCTTCCTTATCTTGAAATCGATTTGAGATATTACGACCTGGGCATTGAGTACCGCGACAAGACCGAAGACAAAGTGACCGTTGAAGCCGCCGAAGCGATCAAAAAATATGGAGTCGGTGTAAAATGTGCGACCATCACTCCAGATGAGGATCGCGTAAAAGAATTCAAACTTAAACAAATGTGGAAGTCGCCCAACGGGACGATTCGCAATATTCTAGATGGAACAGTTTTTCGTGAACCGATTCTGTGCTCGAATATTCCTCGCCTGGTTCCGGGCTGGACTCAGCCGATCTGCATTGGTCGTCATGCCTTCGGCGATCAGTACCGTGCCACAGATTTCGTCACCAAGGGAAAAGGTAAGCTGACGGTCACCTACACTCCTGACGGTGGACAGCCTGAGACTCACGAGGTCTATAATTTTAAAGGCAACGGCGTGGCTCTGGCGATGTACAACACCGATGAATCGATCATGGGTTTTGCGCGCAGCTGCCTAAATGTAGCGCTGATGAAAAAATGGCCGCTTTACCTTTCAACTAAAAATACGATTCTGAAAAAATATGACGGCCGCTTCAAAGATATTTTTCAGGAAATTTTCGAAAAAGAATTCAAAGCTTCCTACGAAAAGGCGGGCATCACCTATGAGCATCGCTTGATTGATGACATGGTGGCCTCGGCTCTGAAGTGGAGTGGCGCCTTTGTTTGGGCGTGCAAGAATTACGATGGGGATGTGCAATCCGATACGGTGGCGCAAGGCTTTGGTTCACTTGGACTGATGACGTCAGTGTTGATCACGCCGGATGGGAATACCATGGAGGCCGAGGCGGCGCATGGAACTGTGACCCGCCATTATCGCCAACATCAGCAAGGCAAACGCACGTCGACCAATCCGATCGCTTCGATCTTTGCCTGGACACGCGGGCTCGCGTTCCGTGGAAAACTCGATGGCAATCCAGATCTCATTCGCTTTGCCGAAACGCTGGAAAAGGTCTGCGTCGCGACTGTTGAGAGCGGTAAGATGACCAAAGATCTCGCGATGCTCGCGTTTGGCAATGACGTCAAAGAGGGACAGTACCTTTTTACTGAAGATTTCCTGGATGCAATCGATCGCAATTTAAAAGAAAAATGTAAATTTTAAGGTCGTTGCCCGACCTGACGTTTCTTAGCCAGCTTCAACTCTTCGACGACCTGTAGAACAAAAAACTCATCCGAGTTTTGTTTGGCCATTTCAGCCGCCTTCGACAAGTGATTGATCGCGGAGCTCAGCTTATTCCACTGCAAATACATTCTCCCCATTTGAAAATGCAAATAGGGCTCGTGCTTCGAATGTTGGCTGATAGCCTGCGCGAGTAATTCCTCCGCGCCCTCGAAGTCCTGAGCTTCGACGAGCGCGTTGAACTCCTCGACTAATCCCGCAAGAGAGAGCGCAGCATCCACGCGGTTTTCTCATGCAGTTGAATACGTTGGGTCAACAGATCCAGAGTCGCCTCGTCACTTGCATTTTCCGCAACTGGGAAAAGGGAACGAGCCGTGCGAGCGACCGCTTCATTGCCATCGAGTAATTGGCGAATCATTTCTTTTGAGTTGGGTACGCCGTCGGCTTCTTTGATCGACGTCAGTTTAGCAAATTGCGAGTATGTACCAGGTGCGGGCTCATCCAACGCACGAATTCGTTCCGCGATCACGTCAGTCGCCATCCAGAGTTCGTTGTACTGAGTCTCGAACATCAAGTGCAGAGAGTTAAACATTGGACCAGTCACGTTCCAATGAAAGTTATGCGTTTTAAGATAGAGCGTGTACGTGTCGGCCAAAAAACGTGACAGGCCTTTCGCAATCTCTTCACGTTGCGCCTCTGTAATTCCGATATTGATTTTTGATTCCATAAAATTCCCTTCTTATTTTAAGAATTGTGTCTTAAGCCCGTTACTATTTCAATTCGATTCAAAAAATGGCTCGATAGATTCCCTCTATGCTAAACGCTGCCGTAAAAAGAACGTCAACACACTTACAAATCCACAAAGCACCGTGCCCCACGCCATATCGGCGATCGTCATTTTCCAACTGTAACCCTGCAGCGTCGAGAGGTTGGTCAAATCATAGACTCCGTAAATAATCAGCCCAAGCACGCCGCCCCAAACCAGAGCTTGCGACCAAGACTCTACCCAAGAGAGCACAAAGCAGACCACACCCAGCGCAAGCAGCGCGTAAACCCCGGCCGCGGGTAGCAACATCGGTTGAAAGCGACCGTCTTGCATACGCGCTAAGCTGCCGAGTTCATTTAAATAAAATCCATACATAAGCTTGCCCAGGTAGAGGTAGTCCAGCAGTGGAATAAGGACGAAAGCCGCGGCGAAAAGCACGATTTGAATCCACATCACTCGACTCCTTTGTTCAAATTTGCCCCGCCCCGATCAGACATAAGGCCGGTCGGCCCGACATAGGCAGTGGGCAGATCACTCCCACACGTTTAACTCATCTCAATTCCTGGTCAATACCTCATTTTGAGAGGAAAAATGCCGATGAAACAACATGGAACGACCCCTGTACATCGTCAAACAAAGTCGCTGGACTCGAATCAAGACTTGGGTCAAAGCGAACTTGATGGGCACGGTTATTTTCACGCTATTTGCGGCGTGGATCGGGATCTCTTCGAGCGTTTACTACTTCGAAGATTCTGTGCAAGACGCCAATATTCACAGTCTGCAAGACGGACTGTGGTGGGGAATCGTGACTTTCCTGACGGTGGGTTACGGAGATAAGTTTCCCATTACTCTTCCTGGCCGATTGTTCGCCATGGGTTTGATGGTGGTTGGAGTGGTCACTATGAGTATCGTGACCGCAAAGATTTCGACTTATTTTTTAGAGCAAGCGTTGGCCAAAGGGAGGAAGACAGTGGATACCGACAAACTGAAAAATCACTTTGTGATCTGTGGATGGAAGGAAGATATGGAAGATCTTCTGCTACACATCTTAATGTGCAATCCCGATATGCAGCCAAAAAACATCGTGGTGGTCGCTCCGCTTTCTGAAATGGTGGTCGACTCGTTAAAGCAACATCCCTCTTTGAACGAAGTGCAACTGGTCATCGCGGATTTTATTCACGAGTCGAATTTGCGTCGAGCGGCGCCTGAGCGAGCGCGACGGATTCTAATTCTTGCTGATCAAACTCCCTCGGTTGATGGAAAGCTGCCTTCAGAGAGTGAAGTCGATGCACGCACGATCATGTGTGCGATGACACTTTCACAAATTGCCCGCGGCACACTTGTGGCAGCAGAGATTTACGACGCCAAGATGGATCACTATCTTAAGATCGCAAATGTCTCCGAAGTTATATATACGCGCGAATACAGTCGATTGATTCTCGGCAATGCGACAGCTGGCACTGGAATCGCCAATGTGTTGTACGAAATTCTTTCTCCGCAAACTCCGGTGAAAATCGTCACGGTGCTTATTCCAGAACCGCTGGTCGGCCTAACCTATGGTGAAATCAAACGCAGCTGGACAGGATATTTTGGTTCCAGTCTTTTGCTTGGTGTTCTTGAGAACACGGGCAACAGCGACAGCGTCCGTCAGCGCGCTTTAAGGAATGCACAGAAGACCGCGAACATGGGTCAGCTCGTCGAAAATTTAAAGCGTGTGAAATCGTTGCGCTTTAACAATCCGATTTTTGCGCCAGCCAACGACTACATAGTTAAAGAAGGCAGTTTAGCCATTTGTTTAGATAATAAAAACCAAGAGGTTCCAGCCGATGTCCAGCCCCGCGAAAAAGCTGTCTGATCCCCCTGCGCTCGTCGCAGTGATCGACAACGAAGAAATTTTCTCGAAGGTCTCTCTATTTACGGAGATCAAGGACAACCGTGAGGCATTCTCGGTACTTTATATGCTCATGAGTGTTCGCCAATACAAGGCCGGCGAAATCATCATCAAAGAAGGCGAAGCGGGATCCGACTTCTTTATCCTTGCCGACGGCAACGCCGACGTTTTCAAAACCACCCAAGACGGTGACCAGTACAAAGTCGCGATCTTAAGCGGCCACATGGGCGCATTCTTCGGCGAAGGCGGTCTACTCGAAGCCGACACCCGCACCGCCACCATCACGGCCGCCACCGAATGCCGCTGCATGGTCCTCACCAAAGTCGACTTCGACCAGTTCTGCGCCCAATACCCCCAATGGGCAATGCCCATCATCCGCCGAGTCGCCCAAGCCGTAATGAATCGCCTGCGCAATATGAATCAAGATTTAGGATTGCTCTACAAAGCCTTAGTCGACGAATTCGCACAAAGGTAACTGGATTAGTTCACGCCGCCAGGAAGCGAGTCACCGTGTGAACTAATTTGGATAGAAGAAGCAAACGGCAAATACACACCGACCAATTTATACCCGCGCTCCGTCGCGGCACTTCGGCCAGTGACAGGGTGATCTGTGCAATGATCGCTGCAATACAAATGTGGATTCACGCGAACTTCAATATGCCCGTAGCGATGACCGACTCCACCGACATACGTAAGAATCGCACCGAGCGGAGCGGTCGTTTGGTCATACTTCCAAATCATATTTACAAAACCGGCTTTTTCGAGAAGCCCTTTTTTCTGCAAGTTGTAAGCGTTTTCAACTAGGAATTGACCATCGACTCCGGAACGCTCGCAAGCCTGGCGAATGGCCGCTGAGCATTTTCCTTTACTCGATTTATAGTTGTTATCTTGATACAGTTTGCAGGAATTCTGCGCAGTTTTACGGCGGACATGCATACGGCGTCGCTTGAAACTCGCTAGCGGACGGCATTTCGCGGCTTCGACCAAAATCTCTTCGCGCAATTTGGTGCAAACGACGTCTTGGCAGACCTCTACGTCCGCGGCTTCGGGCTCTAAAATGGCCTCCACAGGGAAGTCCTGAGCCCAGGTGAACTCAATCGCAAATAGCTGAAATGCCAGTAGAACCATTAAAAATCGCATACACCCTAATCCTAACCGTTAAGTACGCATCGGCCTACTGCAAAAATTCCTAAAAGAACAATATTATGCTCAAAACTACCGGGGTCTATCTCATTTTGAGACAGCTTCGCCCTAAGGCAGGTCGAAGAGCAAAAATTCCACGGCGCCCGAGGCTTGAAGCGAGATTTGCTCTTCACCTGAGATCGCCGCAGCGTCGCCAGGGGCAAGCATCTTACCCGATACCTCGAGAGTTCCGCTTACGTTTTGAATCCAACCATAGCGGCCTTTTTTAAATGCGAAATTTTTCGCACGCGCGCCGCTCCACTTTCCTCCGTACAACTTGATGTCTTGATTGAGCGTCACAGAACCCAATTCTCCGTCACGCGACGCGAGCAAAACTAAGTCCTCTTTCGCCAATTCCGCAGCGAAAGACTTCTGCCCATAGCTTGGCGCGAGCCCCGCCTTCTCAGGGAGAATCCAGATCTGTAAGAGGTGAGTGCGTTTATCTTTAAGAGAATTAAACTCAGAGTGTTGAATGCCCGTGCCCGCAGTCATACGCTGCACCTCACCCGGGCGAATGACCGCCTTGGTGCCGAGAGTGTCTTGATGGGCCAACTCACCGTCGATGATGTAAGTCACGATCTCCATATCGCGATGGGGATGAGTCGGAAAGCCGCGGCCGCCGCTGATATAGTCTTCGTTGATCACACGGAGGACGCGAAAACCCATGAAGTCGGGATCGTGATAATCAGCAAATGAGAAGCTGTGATAGGAATCGAGCCATCCATGGTCGGCGTGGCCTCGGTCTCCGGATCTCCTCAATTGAATCATACGTTTCCTCGCGGGTTGAAATTCGCTATATACTCTCCCAAACTAGAAAAGTTTTCAAGCCACGCTGTTTTATGCGTCTCTTCGTGCCAGTTGTGTCAAATCTTGAAGCTGCGCAGGAGGACAAATGCGTTATCTCTTCATCTTAATGATTGGATTTTCACTGCACGCCAGCCCCGTGGCCGAGCCCGTAGCGCCTCGCTACTCGATTTTACAAGGCGCGACCTCTGACAGTGTTACGCATTTTACTGTGGTCGTGCGCGAGGGTGAGGACGTTCAGTTTCGCGCCAGCGCTGGGCAACAAACCTTCACGCCAGAAGCTGTCGAACGCGTCGCTTATCCCGGCAGCATTTGGAATGTGTATCGCCTGCGTTTTTCTGGGCTCTCTGCGGAAGCAAAATACAATTTGGAGGTCGTGAATGCGGATGGCGCAGTCACTGATCGCCGTGGCTTTCACACTCTCGATCCAAGTGCGCGCAAAGGTCGCGTTGGGATTTTAAGCTGCATGGTTACACAACTACACAATCCGTTTATGTGGAATCACCTCGCGCTTCCCGAGAATCGACCCGACGCCATGCTGTTCATTGGCGATAGCACTTATCTTGATCGCGACAATCTTTTTAGCGCAGCGCTGCCCACCTCGGGACGGCAGGTTTGGGAGAATCTTGCTAAGAGTCGCAACACCTTGAATGTTTATTTCTGGCAAGACCTGGTTCCGATATTTTCAGTGTGGGACGATCACGATTCCGGAGGCAATAACGTCACTGCCATCAGCTTCCCGCTGATGCCTGAGGTGCGCAAAGTCTACGACACCTTTTTTGCCAATGAGGAAATCGACGGATTTCTTGAGCATGGCCCTGGCTTAGCGAAAAGTTTTAGCCTATTTGGTCAGAAATTTATCATGCTCGACAACCGATCCTTTCGCGAAGTCGATCCCATTGATCCGATGTTCGGAGCTGAGCAAGAGAAATGGGCGATTGACCAACTCTCGAGAGGGGACAATTTTCTAGTCAATGGCGTACAGTTCTTCGGCGGGTTCATTAAAAAAGACTCTCTGGAGTACGATTACCCCAAGGAGCTCGCCTCGTTTATTACCCGAATCAGAGCCCGCGGTGAGGCGGTGCATGCGAAGATTGCATTTGTCAGCGGAGATACCCATTTTTCAGAGACGCAGATCATTGAGTCCGCACAACTCGGCTACCCGACCTATGAAATTACCTCGAGCTCTGTCCACAGCTTTGCAGCGCCGGGACACTATTTGCTCAAACCCGCAAACCCCCGCCGACTTCAAGCGACCGGCACCCACAATGTGGTTCTGTTTGAGTTCGCGCCGACGCAGGCGTTTAGTTTTCATATTCGCTCGTTGGGCTGGCGCGGGAACGACCTTTTCTCGAATGACTTAACAATTGATGGCTCCTGTGAAGATCGACTCTTAGCCTCACCTCGGCTTGCGAAACCGCGCCGCGCGCTTTAGTATCCCGGGCGGAGGTTTACCATGAAAACGATTTCTCTCTTTTTTCTCTCATCATTGATCCTAGGCTCGACCGCAAAAGCCGAAATTCACACCGAATTTATAGAATACAAACAGGGCGACACGGTACTCGAAGGCTATTTGGCCTATGATGCAAAGCTCGCGGCAAAGCGCCCGGGAATTTTAATTGTCCATGATTGGATGGGCCTTGGTGCATATTCCAAGGGCCGCGCTGAGATGCTTGCGAAAATGGGCTACACCGCATTCGCCGCCGACATTTACGGAAAAGGCGTGCGACCAAAAAACGCCGATGAAGCGGGCAAACTCTCGGGTGGTTTTAAAAAGGACCGGGCCTTACTACGCAAACGCGTACTTGCCGCACTGGATGTCCTTAAAAAACAAAGAACTGTCGAGCCAAGTAAAATAGCCGCGATCGGTTACTGCTTTGGTGGAACTACAGTTCTTGAGCTGGCGCGATCGGGAGCTCCGGTCACCGGCACTGTGACTTTCCATGGTGGGCTCGATACGCCGACTCCGGCTGACGCCAAGCAAATCAAAGGCAAGGTGCTGGTGCTACACGGAGCGGATGATCCCTATGCACCAGCAGCGCAAGTGAGTGCATTTGAAGATGAGATGCGCGCGGGCGGCGTCGATTGGGAGGTCGTGAAATACTCGAAGGCCGTTCATTCATTCACCAATCCCGAGGCAGGAAATGACAATTCGAAAGGTCAAGCGTACAACGCCGAAGCCGATCGCCGCTCGTGGACCGCTATGAAGAATTTCTTTATGGAGATCTTCTGATTAAAAATGTCATCGTTAAAACATTCGTCATGACTGCAACGCACCAAGCAGGACGATTTTGTAGATCCGATCACGCACACCAACCGGCGAAGCCAACTGCATACGCTCGAGGGCTTCGCGAAATGGCGCCGCATCTGTCTTTAGTCCACGCCAGAAGATTTGACTCAAACTGACTTTTGAATAGGTCGCGCGTTTAAGACGAGTGAGCGCCGTGGCCAGCTGCTCTTCGACTCTTGTAAAGTCACTGCCAAATGGAAAACTTGGAAAAAGACCTTGGGCTTTGAACTCGCTTAAAAAGTCAGAGGAAAAACTCGCGTGATTCTCTTTCGCCCAGCTCGGCAAACGCCAATCCGCTGCTAACTTTTTATTTTTTACCGCAGTCTCGCGCAGATCTTCTTGTGACCCAGAGTCGGCGATACAGAGTAGCGCCTGCACGACCTCTTCATCACTTCGATTCTTCAAAAACCCAATCCCGTATTCAGAAACCACAACATCGCGCAGGTGCCGTGAAATGGTTTGCTGACCCTGACCCCATACAAAATTAGAGCGAGACGCGCCCGGCACATGGCGAAGGCTATTGAGCATCAAGACCGAAAACGAGTCCGGAAGTTCATGCGACATGGCCACGAAGTTGTATTGCCCGCCGACGCCGCTCACCACACGTCCATTTTCGAGAGTATCGGACGCTGCCCCACCGAGCAAAGTGACGTTCATACAAGAATTAAAAAAGCGGGCCTTCACTCGTTGGCGCCGAATGGCGAGTTCATTGTCATCGTAGAGGTCATTCACCTTAGAAACCCGAGTCATGCAAAAGCCTTGATCCTGCAAGCGATCGACCTCGCGCAGCCACGCGTAAAACTCATGCGAGCCAAGGTAAAAAGCTCCGTGCAAATAGCGACGCACGGATTTTTCCAAATCGAAGACTTCACGAGTGAGCACTCCCGCCCGGCGCAAGTGCATAAAGCCGTCCATCACCATTTCGCTTGTCCCGTAAAGTCCTTCACGAAATGCCGAAGTGTGAAACTGTTCACCACTGCGTGCGTAGGGACGTGCCCGCAAAAGTTTTTCAGCGATCGCGCGGTAAGCCGCACCATTCTGTTGACGCAGAATCGTGCAATAGACAAGAGCTTCAGACAACGAGCCAATACCGATCTGAAGCGTGCCGCCATCTTCGATCAAAAGACTGGCATGCAAGCCGATCAAATAGTCCGTGTCGCGCAGGGGCTGGCGCGGAAGTGCAAAGAGTTTGTGGCGCACTTCCGGACTATCCACAATCGCATCGAAAAATTCCGCCGAAACTTCCGCATCCGAGCCACAGTACGGCAACGAGGGATGCACGACCGCAACCACGATTAATTTTTTGCCAAGTTTTTTATAGAGGTCCACCACATCCAAAGTCAGATCGGGGTTACAGCTCAAACTGTAAAACCCCGGCTGACGCGGATTCTTGGCGACCATTTGCACCAAGAGGTTTACCCCTCGATCAGCAATGGCGAAGGGAACGTGTGTATAGTTGACGCTGATGTAATCGCGTTGGACCTGCGATCGCTCCAATGATTTTCCCGCCTGAAGGTAAAATTCATGCACCCGAATATTGCGCGGGAGGTGCCCCGACTCTAAATCTTTGATGTACTGCAGCTCGGGATAGTCTGCACCCCAATGGCGTAGGGAAAATGGCTCGAGAAAGCGCCGTTGCAGCTCACTCCCAGAACGAGGAATCGCCAGAGAAAGTGCGGTGAATATGCGCAATTCGCGGGCCGGATCGCTCTTGATGCGCTCATAGATCGCATTGACCAGTTGATTGGGTTTACCCAGGCCCAATGGAGTCGCCATTACGACTTTCGCGCCGAGCTGAGCCAGCGTCCAATTCGTCGCCTGTGCAATACTGTCGAAGAACCGGGGCTCGCGCATGACTTTGTGTTACTGAAGAGCCTATCGAAAATCAAACACTTAATAGATAGCTCTTGATGGGCTGGACTTCACACCACTCAGATGCCAATATGCGGCCTTCAAAATGAGGTTCTATTTATGAAAATTCTTGTACTCACGCTCTCTCTGATAGTCTCGTCAACGGGCTTTGCAAAAGCGAACACTTCGATCTGTGCGACACTCAATCAAGCGATCAGCAAAGGGACTCCGGCGCAAAAGCTCGGTAAGTTTTTGGACGAGCAATGGAAGTACTCCATGACTGAATCGCCAGAATTTGCGACCTATGTCGGATATCCTGGACAAAATGATCGGTGGACAGACTATTCTCTAGAGGCGATTGCGCGACGAAAAAATGAAAAGTCCTGCGAATTATCCGCGATCACCAGAATTCCACGTGCGAGTCTAACTGGAGAAGATCGGATCAACTTTGATTTAGTCAAACGCGATATCGAACTTTCGATCGAGGGCGACAAATTTGGCGACGACTATCTGGTTTTAGATCATCTGGACGGATTGCATATGGAGGTCGCGGATCTTTTGCAGGCCATGCCCGCTGTCACTAAGGCGGACTATGAGAACATGATTTCTCGCTTGGAAAAAGTACCCGCCGTCGAAGAACAACAAGAAATTTTGTTACGTGAGGGATTGAAGAAAAAAATCACCGCAGTGAAAATGTTTTTGACTCGCGTCCCCGCCCAATTCGACAAGGTCTTAACCGACAAAGCGGAAGACAGTCCGCTCTATGCTCAATTCAAGGACATAAATTCGAATCTTTCACCCGAAGAAACGGCCCAGCTTCGATCACGGGCCAAGACCGCGATTGAGACAAAGGTTTTTCCCGCTCTGCGCAAACTGAAGACCTTTGTGGTCAATGAGTACATCCCCGGTGCACGCGAAAGCATTTCGATGAAGGATATGCCGAATGGCGCCGCCTGGTATGCCTATCAAGTGAAAAGTCACACCACGACCTCAATGACGCCTGAGGAATTGCATCAACTCGGCCTTAAAGAAGTGGCGCGAATCACTACCGAGATGGAAAAAATTCGTGACCAAGTGAAATTCAGAGGTGATTTGAGAGCGTTTAACAAATTCCTTCTCACCGATAGCCAGTTTTATTACACCGACAAAGAGAAGCTGCTGCTGGGCTTTCGTGATATTGCGAAACGCATCGACCCTGAACTCACTAAAATTTTTAAAACCCTCCCGCGCCAAACTTATGGCGTTCGTGAAATGCCGGAATACAAAGCCAAAGAGGCACCTGCCGCCTACTATGAAGGGGGAAGCCTGGAGGCCGGCCGACCTGGATACTTCACAGCGAACACCTATGACTTGAAAGCGCGCCCAAAATGGGGAATGGAAGCACTGACCCTGCATGAAGCTGTGCCTGGCCATCATTTTCAACTCTCGATCGCAAGTGAGCTCAAAGGCTTCCCTGAGTTTCGCAAACATAGCGGACAAACCGCGTTTGTTGAAGGTTGGGGCCTTTAAGCAGAAAGTCTCGGCGATGAGATGGGATTCTATAAGGACCCCTATTCTAAATACGGTCAACTGTCCTATGAGATGTGGCGCTCGATCCGCTTAGTGGTGGATACGGGCATGCACACGAAGGGCTGGACACGTCAACAGGCCATCGATTATTTCATGGCCAATATGCCAAAATCTAAACTCGAAACCGAAGTTGAGGTGGATCGCTACATCACTTGGCCCGGACAGGCGTTGGCTTATAAAGTTGGACAACTTAAGTTTCGCTCACTTCGCGAGAAGGCGCGCGCCGACCTTGGCGAAAAATTCGACCTCCGAGAATTTCATGATGAAGTTCTGCGCCACGGCAGTTTGCCTATGGATGTTCTTGAAAAAGTAGTTGGTGAATGGATAGACGCTAAGAAAAAGACAAAAGATAACAAACCGATCAAAGATAAGGTGTAAATATGAAATCCGTTATTTTCGCTCTGCTCGTTTTTTCTTCTTCGCTTGGCTTTGCTGCGAAGTCGTCAACTTCCGTCATTTGCGGTCAATTGACAAAGGCGATTTCACAAGGGAATGCCGATGCAAAATTGAAAAGCTTTTTAAATGTGGAGTGGAAATACCTGATGACCGAAAATCCAGAATGGGCGACCTATGTCGGCTATCCTGGCCTGAACGACCGCTGGTCCGACCTTTCTATGGCAACCATCGAGCGCCACAAGATCGAAAACAAATGTGCACTTGCTGTTTTGAAAAAGCTCTCGCGTAGTTCACTTTCTGAAAAACAAAGAATTAACTATGATCTGGCCACGCACGATCTAAGCCAGGCCATTGAGGCCGATCAATTCGCCGACGTCTTTATTCCGGTCAATCAGATGAGTGGAATTCAAACGGACGCGGCCGACCTGCTCAGCGCGATGCCTGCTGCAAACAAAGCCGATTTCGAAAATATGATCACGCGACTCGAAAAACTCCCCGTGCTGATTCAACAAAACGAAATGTTGATGCGCGAAGGGATTAAGCGCGGCGTATCGACAAACAAAATGTTTATGCCGCGTGTTTCCGCGCAGATTGATTCGCTGACCACTGAGAAAGTTCAGGAAAGCCCTTTGTACAAGCCTTTTCAAGACATGGGCACCGAGATTCCCGCGGACGTAAAAACCGCACTACAGGCACGTGCGCAAGAAGTGATTCAGCTCAAAGTTTATCCCGCGTTCAAGCAGCTGAAGAAGTACATCGATACGGAATACACGCCCAATGCCCGTTCGACAATCGCATGGTCTGATTTGCCCAATGGGAAAGCTTGGTACGCGTTTCAAGTCAAACATCATACGACCACCACGATGACGCCTGATCAGCTGCATGAACTTGGAATCAAAGAGGTCGATCGCATCACCGCCGCCATGAACAAGATTCGTGAGCAAGTTAAATTCAAAGGCGACCTGAAGGCTTTCAATAAATTTCTGCTGACTGATAAGCAGTTTTACTTCACCTCAAAAGAAGATCTGCTGACTGCGTTTCGTGACATCGCCAAACGCATCGATCCTGAACTGACGAAAATGTTCCGTACTCTCCCCCGCCTGACCTATGGAGTGCGAGAGATTCCCTCTTTCCGGGCAGCCTCGGCTGCAGGAGCAGACTATCAAAGTGGAAGTCTTGAGGCTGGCCGACCGGGTTGGTTTCAGGCGAATACTTTTGATCTTCCCTCACGCCCGAAATGGGAGATGGAGACTCTCACCTTCCACGAAGGGGTTCCGGGCCATCACTTTCAAATTTCGATCGCGCAAGAGCTCGAAGGCTTACCTGAGTTCCGCAAATTTGGTGGAAACACCGCATTTGCCGAAGGTTGGGCGCTTTACGCAGAGTCATTGGGTGAAGAGATGGGCTTCTACAAAGATCCCTACCAACTCTTTGGACATTACTCAGATGAAATTCTGCGCGCCGTACGTTTGGTTGTAGATACGGGCATGCACGCAAAGGGTTGGAGCAAACAGCAGGCTCTTGACTACTACCGCAGCAAGATGCCGACTTCGGATGTGGACTCAGAGAACGAAATCAACCGTTACATTGTTTGGCCGGGTCAAGCATTGGCCTATAAAGTGGGGCAGCTGAAATTTCGCGAGCTCCGCGATAAATCGAAGCTCGCTCTGGGCGATAAATTTGACGTGCGTAATTTTCATGACGTCGTCTTAGGTCAGGGAGCGCTCCCCCTCGACGTGCTTGAGAAACACGTCGATGAGTGGGTGGATACGCAGAAAAAGACAAAAGTTAAATCGAAGTCTCAGACCCTCTAATTACCTTTGACTTCCCCGCAGGCGACCCGTGCGCCTGCGGCGCCTGCAGGCTGTGATTTGTAATCGTCAGCCTTTTCGTGAATCACCAACGCAGTTCCACCGATCTTAACAATCGAATCTGCACCCGCGCCCATTGAAACACTTGAGTTCACGATTTCAACCTTGGCAGTGCCATCCGCGGCGACGATAAAATTCGCCATGTCACCGGCATGGGGTCCACCCTCCATATCAAATCCATGTTTACTCCCACCCATTGCGAAGTGGCCGCCCGCCGAATCAAACTTTGGACCCACGCATACGCCTTTTTCATGAATATGGATGGCGTGAGGCCCGGGAGTTAGGCCGTGGACGTCGACAGCGATTTTCACACCCTTCACCAGCGGAGTGATCGTAGCCATTCCAACCGATTCACCCTTCATGCCTTTAATCGCCACATTCAACGAAGCTGGCGCCACTGCTTTTGCAGACCATGCGATCCCCAATCCAGCGATCAATAGATATGCTTTTAAGACTTTCATATTTCCTCCTCGAAAGGTTCGAAAAATTCGAACGGTCAATACGCATCTTTCCAGGACTCTCTTGAAATGCAAGCTTTTGCCGGATAGATTTTCAAAGTGAACTTCCAAGCCATATTAAATGAAATTAAGATCGTGGCCGTCCGCAGTCGTGGACCGGGTGGGCAGAACGTCAATAAAGTTTCATCGGCAGCGCAACTCTTCTGGAACTTTCGTGACTCCATCGGTCTAAACGATTCTGAAAAATGGCTGGTGCAAGAAAAACTGCGTAATTCGATCAATAGCGAGAATCAAGTTTACTTACGGGCGGATGAGTATCGTGATTTGGAGCGCAACAAAGCGCGCGCCATTGAAAAGTTAGAAGCGATGCTCAAACAAGCCATCCATAAACCTAAGCCCCGCAAAGCCACACGTCCCACCCGAGCATCCAAAGAACGCAAGCTCGAAGGTAAGTCGCGTCGAGGCGACATCAAACAAGGTCGTAAAAAAGTCAGCTGGGATTAGTCAAAGCACGGCCTAAGCTTCCGAAAGAACTTTCCCGTCGCGAAAATACCAAACTCCGGCCTGCTTGCGAAATTTTGAAATCTCGTGATGAATCTTCTCTGAGCCATCCTTAAGGCGAAAGTGCGCGCGGAACTCCACCATGCCTTTATTGCCCTCGGCCTGACTGCGCAGAACCTCAAGTTTAAAGAATTCAGAGCTCTCCGCCCAAGTGCGGGTCGTCGGCATATCAAAGGTCAGTCTTGTTTGTGGATCGGTGGTGGTCTGAACGTACTCCATATCCATGCGCGTGAATGCGGTATACCGCGAGCGCATCAAGGCTTCGGGAGTTGAAGCGATTTCACCATCCAGCAAGGGTTGGCAACAAGAAGCGAAGGGTTTGGGCATTCCACATGGGCAAAATTCACTCATAGACCTTCTTGTTTTGCGCAAAACCCGTCGGAAAACAATGGAAAAGTTGCTAAGCCCTCACGAACACGAGATACTGCGCCTATGTACAAGCCCAAGACCTACTTAGTGATTAGCGCCGAAGGATCCGAGCTCTATGAAGCCGATCGGGATTCCAAGGGCCTTTACCTTGGGAAATTTGTTAAAGATTTGCCGTCGGGTGCCGTTGTGAAGTCGATCGAAGCCAAGCAATCCTTTCGCCTGAATCAAGAAGGCCCCAAAATTAAGGCGATCAAAGTGAAATACCTCGACCAATTTGAAGGTTGGGTGCGCTTCGATACGCTGCAAGAGCAGGATTAGATTTTTTCGTGAGCATTCTGATCAACGCCCATAAACTAGCCAAGTCCTTCACTGCGCGATCGCTGTTCGAGGGAATTTCGTTCGGTATTGAAAGCGGAGACCGCATTGGACTTATCGGGCCGAATGGCGCTGGCAAATCTACACTTCTGAAAATTCTCGCGGGCCGCATGACGACCGATGAGGGAACACTTTCGGTTCAGCGTGGGCTGCGAGTCGGGCTGCTCGAGCAAAATCCCCAATTCACGGAAGGTGCGACCGTGCACTCCAGCGTGATGGAGGGCAGCGTAGATCCCTTTGAATGGGAAGAGATTGCCCGCGCACAGATGCTGATGTCGAAACTTTCTCTGACCGAAGATCCAGAGACACCCATCGACAAGTTGTCCGGAGGCTGGAAAAAGCGTGTCGCATTGGCGCGTGAATTGATGCGTGATCCCGATCTTTTGTTGCTTGATGAGCCGACCAATCATCTGGATGTCGAGAGCATCATGTGGCTCGAGGATTTTATCGCCGGCGCCAAGTTTGCGACTGTGGTCATCACTCATGACCGTTTATTCTTACAACGGGTCAGCAATCAAATCCTAGAGCTCGATCGACGACACAAAGATGGAATTCTTAAAGTTCCCGGCGACTACGCGACCTATCTTGAATTGCGCCAACATCTGATGACGGCGCAAGAGACGGCTGAGACTAAACTGCGCAATACTCTTCGTCGCGAAACCGAATGGATGCGACGCGGAGCTCAAGGGCGTCAGACCAAACAGCAAGCGCGGATGAAACAGCACGGGGACCTTGAACAGCAGGTCGCGGATTTAGGTGATCGAAATCAAAACCTAAAAGTGCGCATGGATTTTCAGTCCGCCGAGAAGAATCCAAAAAAACTCATCGAAGGCAAAGGGATAAGCAAGAGCTACAAGGGCAGAGTCATCGTCCCCTTGATGGATCTTTTAATCACTCCTAAAAGTCGCATTGGACTTCTTGGTCCCAACGGCTGTGGCAAGTCCACGCTGATTCGAATGCTAACTGCGGGTGAACAACCTGATACCGGAAGCGTCTATCACGCCGAACAATTGCAAATCGCGTACTTTGAGCAAAACCGCGAGAGCCTGGATCCGAACCTCAATGTCATCAATACGATTTGCCCACTGGGTGACTACGTCGACTATGGCGATACTAAAGTTCACGTAAAAAGCTATTTGACGCGATTTCTATTTACCTATGAGCAGATGGATATGCCGGTCAGAAAACTCTCGGGCGGTGAGCAGAGTCGTTTGTTGATTGCGCGTCTTATGCTCAAGCGAGCCAATGTCTTGATTCTTGATGAGCCGACCAACGATCTAGATATGGCCACTCTGGATGTTCTGCAAGATGTTCTACAAGAGTTCAATGGCGCCGTCCTGTTGGTCACCCATGATCGATATTTTTTGGATCAGACCACCAATCAAATTCTGGCTTTCGGATTAGATCTGAAAGGGAAAAAGGTCGTTGAACGTTTTGCGGGATTGGCTCAATGGGAAAATTGGCAGGCGACGCAGGCACAGATTGTTGAAGCCGCACCGACACCAGAGGCCCCGGTCCCCTCTCCTCAAACCGGTAAAGGTGGAAAAAAGAAGCTGAGCTTTAAAGATCAGAGAGAGTTTGATGGCATGGAGGCTAAGATTCAAAAACTCGAGGCCGAGCTGGCCATCATGACCGCAGAGAGCCAAAAGCAGGAAGTCGTCGCCAATGGCAAGCGGCTTGTCGAATTGAGCGAAGAGATGGGCAAAACGCAAAGTGAAATTGATCGACTGTACGCGCGTTGGGCAGAACTAGAAGCGGAACTGCATTGAGACCATAAAGCTGATGATATTGAACGACGGCTGATCGTAGGTCACGTTGTTGAAGGACGAGCGCCCCGGCAAGACGTGCAAGTAAGACCCCTCAAAACCCAATGACAATTTGCTAGTCACAAAGAAATCATATCCCGAGGCAAATCCGTAGTGATAAGGCGAATAAATTAAGTCTTGTCCACCGGGATTCATATGCAGCTTTGTCACTCCCATACGAAAGGCGACAAACGACTCACCGTTTGAAGCGGGCATATGCCAAGCGGTATCCAAACCGTGCAGTGAGTAGCTAAATTTATTATTGCTCGCATTGCTGGTTTGTCCCGATGTATCGGAAATTAGAAAATAGCCACCCACGCTAAGTGATTGAGTTAAAAAATATTCGCCTTTGAAGCCGTACATTTTGTACGCGCCCACATTGTTGGCGTCAGGAACGCTGAATCCGTAGCTTAGGCCAAATTGCGAGTTCTTATCACCGGCAAAAGCATTCGAAGCTCCCACTAAGAGGAGTAATGCTATAGCTAGATGACGAATTCCATTTCGTTTGATCACATACATGTATCGGTTTAAAACGAATTCGATTCACTAGACTTAAGTTTAATAATGCAAAACTATTTACCGCGGACGGTCTAGAATCACGGATTTTGGACGCGACTTCGGTCCCCGCTTTCACACCGACCACGGAAGAACACTTATTTTTTAATTGATTCGACCCCAAAGCATGATCTGCAGTGATGAACGACTCAAGGGATTGAGTTCTGTGGCAGGAAAAGTAAAATACGCTCCAGGAAATAGTCCAGCTCCAGGCCCTCTGCATTTTTCAGTGAGGTCATACCACCCAACCGGAACGCCATCTTGTAAAACCATCGCCGCAAAAATATTGTACGGCAGACTGACGCCGTCAAATTTTTCATCCCAATGCACTTTCAAGTTGAGCTTACGATTTGCGGCTTCATAGCTTGCGGAAAGCAAAACCTTAGTTACAAAAAGGCCGTTGGGTCCCTGAGATTTCAATTGATAGTCCGAATTCATATCGCGATCGAGTGCCACCGTTTGCAAAGCTTGCAGCGAGGTGAAGTCCGGCAAGCAGGAGCGCTGGGCGTGCGCAAAGGTTGGAAACAGGATGAAAATACTCGCCAGAAGTACGGTTTTTAAGCCCATAGTCTAGTGATCGGCGCGCGTGCGCACAGACTTTAGGGGAACTAGCCCAAGGGCCTGTTCAAATGTCTATTTGAAGCTGTCTAGACTGTCCCAAACATAGGCGAGCTCTTTGATTTGCTGTCCCGCGATTTCGTCGTCTTTCATATCACCGCTAAAGGTGGCGCCCGTGCGCTCATAAAACTCAACCGTCGGATTCCCCTCAAGCACCCAGCAATAGGCGCGATTGAAATTGCGCTTCATCAACTCTTTCATTCCCGCCTGCAACAGCGCAGTCCCAATACCACGGCCTTTAAAACGCGATAGTAAATAGATGCTAGAGACCTCGCCATGGCCTTCCCACTGACTATCCCGAGCCGCTTCAAAAGTCGCAAAGCCAATCACCCCTACGCGATCTTCCGCCACAAAAACAATGAACTTCTCTTTTTCGTTGATCACTTTCATCCAGGCGTCGATCTTCTTGCGAAAGTTCAAATTCGAAAGATATTTCGGCGGCAAAAGTCCACGATAGGTCTCGCGCCATGAATTGACATGAACATTGGCGACCTCAGATACGTCACCTGGTCTTGCCGGTCGGATTTTAATGTCTTTAAGGTTATGCACCCTCGACTCCCGTCTATCCCCCTAAGCCTAGAGGCCATAGGCGGCGGAGTCAAAGTGAGGGGCCAGGAACCAGGCTGGGCAATGGTCGAGATTTTTCTTAAGGCTTAACCCTTGAGAGCTTGATGCACATCTTGGCGATAGAGACGAAACAGCGGAATAAAAATCGCAATCACCGTCGCACTCATCGCTAACAGCCAAACAGTCACGCTCTCCAGAGGAGAACTGCTCACGATTTCCGGGGGCGGTAAGGCTGTCCCCAACAATTCGCGCAAAAATGGAAAGCCAAGAACGTCAATCAGTCCCCCCAAAATACATCCGCTAAGGCCGAGTAGCACTCCCTCCCAGATTAACCACGCCGCGATCTTCCGCCGACCGTAGCCAAGAGCGCGCAGCACGGCAAGTTGCACAGTCATAGCCTCGAAGCGGGTGACCAGCATTGAGGAAACGGACAACGTGCTCAGCAATAAAACAAAAACAGAAACAAAAAGTCCGATGCTCTTCCCCGCACCAGTTAACTCCTCAAGCTTCTGTCGAGTTTCGTCGATCCGGATGACTTGTCCCACCGTACGACGATTAATCAAAGTTTCAAGAGTCTTAAATCCTCCCGGCTGCAACACCAGTAGGAAATAGTTCAATACGCCCTCTCCCCAAATACTATGTTGAGCGAGGAAGGCGTGATCCATCCCAATCACTCTTTGCGCTTGAGTGACATTGGTAAGGAGCATGCGATCCCAAATCGAATCTCGTAGTTTCAATATTCCAGATACTCGTAGCGGAATACCGGTGTCACTCAAGCGATCGCCATTCCACGCGTGGACACTCACCGAATCCCCGACACGCAGGTTTTCAGTAGACGCCACTCGCGAACCGACCACCACTTGTCCATCGCCGCTCACCCATCCGCCATCGGAAAACGCCGGAGTCGGCAGAACCTGAGTGAAGTTTTCATCCGTACCCGCGACTCGGTACTGCTTCAATTTGGCGAAGTAAACCAAAGGTGCGATGGTTTTTACATAGTTGGACTGTGAATTGCTCCCATCTTCGAAATGCACCGGCTGTGCCGCCCGCAAAGATTCGTAAAGCTTGTACGGTAAAAACTCCGGATACGGCCCTTCGCCATTTAAACTATTGAGTAGAATTTCAATGCCACCGGCTTTGGCGCCGACAACGGCCTCCCACCCCGGCCCGATCGAGTCGAAGCGCGAAGTCGAGAGATGGTAAAGGCGAAGTAAGATTCCGCTACAAGCGACGGCAATTGCAATCGAAAGAGCCGTGATCAGCGTCGGCACTCGACGGCGAAGTAAACTCAAAATGGCCAAACGAAATGGACTCATGACTCAATCAACTTTTCAAATTGAACGACCTGGTTAAACTTTTTTTCGATGCGGTGATCGTGACTGACGACCAAAAGTGTTTTGCCGTGCGCGGCCTCGAACAAAAGATCCATGACCTTGGCGGAATTTTTCTCGTCTAAGCTGGAGGTCGGTTCGTCTGCCAAAATGACCTCGGCGCTCGAAGCCAGAACGCGCGCCACTGCCACTCTCTGCTGCTCACCTAAACTTAAAACCGAACTGCGCTCCAATTCTCGCCCCGCCAGACCGACCGAACTCAACGCCGCAGTCGCACGTGCCTGATCTGATTTTGTCTCGCCCGTAGACAAACAAATATTTTCTTGCGCCGTGAGATGCTCGATCAGATTCAACTTTTGAAAGATAATTCCAATATGCCGACGGCGAAACTGCGAGCGGTTTTCATCATTCATCGAGCTGATTCGGCCCCCGCCGATTTGCACATCACCTTTCGAGGGAAGAAAAAGTCCGGCGATCAAATGCAAAAGCGTGGTCTTACCTTTTCCGCTCTCACCCGTAATTAAAACTTTATGTCCACTCTCGGCAGTAAACGACGGCAGCCGAAATAAAAGTTTACTCGTGATAGGTAGATCAACTTGAATGTCTCGCAATACAATTTTCAAGCTTCCACCTGTTCGTTCAAAATCCGAATTTAGTTGAGTAGTTTACGTTTACTCGCCCCGGTCTTATGCCAGCCGCGACGAATTTCATCGCTATTGATCGGCGCGGTCTTCGCAGGAAAACCAGAAATGGCCTCTTTTAAAATTCCATGCGAGTACATGACCTCATGATTGTGCGCGAAGAGCTGTCGATAATGCCAGTTGAATGAAGTCACTTCGCCGTTCTCTTTAAAAAACAGAAAATCAAGTTCGTGGCGCACAATGATAAAATCGGTCTCACTCACCGAGCTCAATTCAGTCAACGCATCCACGTCCGACATCAACGAGTTTAAAGGTTTAATCCATTGATACTGCGGATCCGAGATCAAAACTTGAAACCAGCCCGCTGGATTTAGGACATCGCCGCTGATCCGCTCATGGTCTTTCTTTAATACCAAAAGTAAAAGTCGATGCAGCTCCTTCAAATGGGAGCCTACAACTTTGAGCTGCTTTTGAGATGCACTCTGTTTCATCAAGACCTCGAAGAATCCATTTCTAACAACGAATAGACCTTTGGTCCAGTGCAGAACATCTCAATATTATCCGAAAACTCAAGGGATGAGTGCAGGCAAAACCAGCTTATACCTAGTGCACAGCGAGACCGGGCAGCGCTATCCCATCCGGGGGACCGTGGTCATTGGCCGCGGCGCTGCGGACATCGTCTTTGTTCATGACGCCAAACTCTCGCCACAACATTGTCGAATCACGGTCACAAAAAAGGGGCTCGCGGTTCAAGACATCCGCTCCACCAGCGGCACTCACATCAACGGCAAGCGCATCAGTCCCGATCTTCCGGTTTTCTTAGCCCCAGGCAAGAGCCTAAGGGTCGGCGGGCAAGAGTTCGTTGCCAGCACCGTCGTTGTTGAAGGTCGCAGGCGCAAGCGCAAAGGCGGACGCAGCCACGGACTCGGTCCCGAGCAGCTCGCAGGTCACTTGTTGATCGCCCTGAACATCGCCCTCTACATTTGGAATCAATGTCGAGTCACTCCCCTGCTACTGCCCACAAACGAGCCCGCGATACGAGTGATCGGCGCTACATTTTTTCATCAAGGACTTTGGGGGATAGCCACTGACATGCTTCTTTTGGCTACACTCTCGCGCAAAGTCGCGCAGAAGATTGGCGGCAAACTGCTTTTCGCTGTCTATTTCTTTTCCGGCGTCATGGCCGGAGTCGCGGCCTCGATTCTAAGTCCTACTGCCATTGTTCCACTCGGTTGTGCAGGTGCAGTGTGCGGCGTGGGCGGAGCCTGGTTGGCGCTGCAACTGATTGGTCGGCTGAAGACCAAGGAATTTACTCCATTTCTGATTGTCGCCACCGTCATCTTTGTTTTGAACTTGATGAACTCGGCCGGCGATCCGATCTCGCTGTTCACCATGGCCGCAGGTTTAAGCGCCGGATTCTTCGCGCTTCTCGCCATAGAGTTGAGCGAGGCCGCGGGACATTGGCTGCAAGAGGCCCAAGTCGCCTTTGGCCTTACCCTTCTCTGTCTTGGCGTGGTCACGCAAATTCCAGATCGCGATTTGACTCTCACGAAGGCCATTACGCCCGTGCCCGTGGCTGAGCTCTACTCGCCCTTTCAGTTGGTCGAACGCGAGATGAAGAGCGTTCTCGAGGACTACGAAACGCTCGGCGGCTTGGTGCAGAATAAAAAGATTAGCGAAAATGAAATGTCCGAGGTCATTCACCGAAAATTATTGCCGTCACTCAAAGCTCTAGAGGCCAAGTTCACGGTGTTGAGGACGTTGAGTGAAGCTGATCGACGCAAAGTCTCACTGGATCGCCAACTCATTAACTCATTGGTGGCGCAAGTGACGGCGATGGGGAAGTTTGCAGATACCCACGACGCAAAATATGAAAGAGAAATTGAAAGAATGGTCGAACCCATCGAAAAACTAAATGCGGAACTCAAGCAGACGACCCAACCGCCGAAGAAAGCTCGCCTTCCCGCAGGCAATTAAAGACCCGAGAAAAAATCTCGGGTCCTCACCAAAGCATTTAAAAATTATTCGCCGTCAAAGAAGCTATAAGCTTGCGTCGGCACAAGATCAAAGATGCGACCATCAACACTGGTCGACAATGGCGTCGACTTCATACCATCAATGCGGAACAGGTTGCCCGCCGGGCTCAACCCAAGAACCAATTTTCCTGAGGCGTACACACGCTTAAACTTCTGATCCAGAGTCAATGCCGAAGCTTTCACATATCCGCGTCCAGATTGGCATCCGAACTGCAAAATCGCGCCGCTTTCAGTGAGCAAATTGCGTGAGGCCGCGCCGCGATCCAAACCGTCCGGATAAATCACAGCCACTGGGACTTGTCTGTCTAAACTAACATCTTGGCTATCGCTTGATCGAGGATCACACAAGAACTTCAGGTGATCGGTAAAAACACGAGTACTCCACTGGGCACCAATGTACATATCAACTAATTTGGCACGCTCAGCGGGAGTTTGCGCATTGTATTCCATCGCTAGATCGCCGGCTTGCTGGTGAATCTCGCCTTGGTTATTTGCAAAAACATATTTTGCGTCCATGGTTTTGTCCTCAGGAAACAAAATCATATGGCGCGCGCGGATAACGATATGGCCAAGAGTCGGGGCATCGCCCAAACGCTCGAGCTTATCCGTACCGTCTGTGCCCATGCGGTAGAACTCTTTAGTGTTGGTCAAAAGCAAGAATTTGTCCTCACGATCGACCTTCACAGGAGTCTCAAAAGCCTCATCCGCATAGATAACAGCCGCTGAGCGCGCATAAGCACGCAACGCGGGATGCAAATCAGGAGCGTAGCGAGCCAGCTGCGCGTAAGTCTCAACCGTGACCGAATATGAGCCTTCGTCTGACATACGTTGATCACATGCCCCACCTAAGCCCGCACGCGGACCACGGTCGCAAGTGATGTGCGGAAAGCCGTCCATGTGACGAGCCTCATGCATAAACACGCTGGCGCGATCGAGCGCCGTGAAATTATCAGTCAACAACATCGGGCAGACATACATTGAGCTGCCGAAGCCGTAAACATAGGCGCCAACACCCTTGGGACACTCCGCTTGCACGTCAAAGAAATCAATGCGCCCGGTGAAATAACCCCACCAGTCGTTGGCAAACGTGCCCGAGAAGAGTTCATCTTTGCTCTTAGGCATTTCACCGGCGAAACCCGTGCTGCGCATGAACATGATGGCCTGAAGTAAATTTGAAGTTTGTGAGTTGTCATAGCAGTACTCGGCGCCCGCCATGTCTTTGAACTGAGTAAATTTCATCGCGATCTGCTGCATGTCTTTTTGCGCAATGCAGTCTTCTTTGGCATGGCTAGCTGATGCTGCAAACAGCACTAAGCTCGCCACGATCCCCATCGTGAATTTCATGATTCCCCCTAAAGTTTAACTTCCCCCGTGTTGCGTCTTAGACTGCAACACAAGGAAGCACTTTTGGGCTAATTAAAAATACTTAAGATTTCTGTCAGCGATTCGAGACTTCAGCCAAACGCTTCTGCGCATAGTCACGAATATAAGAGTCCTGAATTCCAGGTATAGATCGCGCCAACGTATCCCGTGAATTCGGATCTTGTTTTGCCCGACTAGCAAGTCCATCGATGGCCATAATGCGTAATGAACGCTCCTGCACGCGCATCATCTCGGCCTCGGAGTGAGCCTTAGCCGGACCGTGATCCACGACCGGAGAAGTGATCAACTCTTTAATTTCACCGAGCGCAAGGCTTCCCGCCTCCACCAGCAAATAGGTCGATAGAATTCTTTCGCCGGCAGTAGAGGAAACGTTACGTGCCGTCTGCAAAAGTTGCTTCGCTTTGTTGGGAGTGAGCGTCGCAATGATCTTTGCCAACTCCGTTTTCTTTTTATCAGAATCAATCGTGGGTCGGTCGACACTTTTCGCTTCGGTCTTGATCCAAGTTTGAAATTCCGGATCGATCGCCGGAGCGTCTATCACAGTACCTGTCACAACCCCTGAATTTTGCCCGCTCACTCCAAAAGTGGCAGAGCCTCCACCGACGATACCCGTCGTCGCGGCCTCTGCGGTTTCCACTGGCCGATTTGTATTCAGACCCCGCCCGGCTCGACTAAACTGCCAGAGCAAAATGCCCACAACCAGCAATCCAACACCCACGAACACCAACATCACTCGCGTTTTCATGATTTACCCCCAAGCCAAGAGATTCCATTTGTAGATTAATATTTTAACAAGAGTGAGCCGCTGGTCAAGCCTGCACCAAAGGCGGCAAACAGCACCACGTCCCCACGTTTCACTTTATTTTGTTGAATGGATTCGTCAAACAATATGGGAATCGACGCGGACGAGGTATTGCCGGTATCGCGAATATTACTCAGCAGCTTTTCGGCCGGGATCTCGAGCAGCTGAGCGACGGCCTCAATAATTCGAATATTGGCTTGATGAACCATAAACCAGTCCACGTCCGAGACTTCTAACTTATTGGTGTCTAGCGCTTCACGACAGCGGTCAACGATCGCGCGAACGGCGGACTTAAAAACCTCGCGCCCTTTCATCTGCACTAAATGTAACTTTTTATCTAGGACCTCTTGGCTAAAAGGTATCCGTGAACCACCACCCACTAATGTGAGCAGGTCTCCTAAATTTCCATTGGCTGCCAAATGCGAAGAATAAATTTTTGCGGAACTGTCTTTGGGCGCACGGCTCACGATCGCCGCCCCCGCGCCATCGCCAAATAAAATGCAAGTTTGCCGGTCTTCATAATTCACAATGCGCGAAAGTGTTTCGGCGCCAATCACTAAAATATTTTCGTACATCCCACTGCGAATAAATTGATCGGCAACGCTCATCCCGTAAACAAATCCCGAACAAGCCGCCGAAATATCCAACGCCATAATCGAGCGACAACCTAAGCGGGCTTGCAACATACACGCAGTGCTCGGCATCAGCTGATCACTCGTCACCGTCGCAACCAGAATCGCATCAATTTTTTCAGCAGTGATTCCCGCAGATTTCATCGCCCGCAGTGAGGCTTCATAAGCTAAATCCGACGTTGCTTGGTCTTCGTCGACGATATGGCGATTGGAAATTCCCGTGCGTTCAACGATCCACTCATCGCTTGTTTCAACGATCTTCTCGAGTTGCTTGTTCGTCAGCAACCGCGGTGGAAGGAACGAGCCCGTTCCAGCTATTCTCGACACGTATTGGCTCATGCATGAATTGGTACCAGAAAGCTTGCTATATGGCCAGAGACGGAAGTAATGGTGGCTTTCTTTGGCCCACTCTGTTAAATTGAATCTCCCGTCACTACTTGGCTGAGCAAAAGTTCATAACCTCCGTAGCGGCTCCCTTAGCGGTGGAGGCTCCTTGGCTAAAGACGATCTCGTCAATTCTGATGGCAAAGTGACCGATTTACTCGGTGGCGGCCGCTATAAGATCAAATTGGAAACTGGACATGAAATTTTGGCCGTTCTCTGCGGCAAAATGAAGCGCTTCTCCATTCGCGTGATGGTCGGAGACAAAGTCACTGTGGGCATCTCCCCTTATGACATGGAACACGGTCTGATTCTTTATCGCTTTAAGTAACTCAAAAAGGGGCCTGCATGCAAAGAAGAGTGTATATCGGCAATCTCGCGGTCTCGATGGATTCGACTCAGCTGGAAATTCTTTTTTCCACCATCGGTAATGTTGAAAATGCGAAGGTTGTTTCTGGTCTTGGCGTCGTCGAAATGTCGACTGAGGCTGAGGCTTTGAATTGCGTCGAGTACTTTCATGGACAAGAGCAAGATGGGCTCGCCATGCGCGTTTCTCAGGTCGCACCCAAGCCGCGCCCTCTGCAGCCGCAACCCACCCTCAGCCGTCGCCGGTCGAGCTAAACGACTATGGCTGGAGACCGCTGCCCGAACATGAATCACTCTCGCTCGAACGCGCCCGTAAAGTATTGCCCAAATTGTGGCGAGGCTGTGAACAAGTCTGCGCCAGCGCGTGGCTGCAATGAAGACAAACATGCAGCTCGTCGCAAGGGCCAAGATAAATATTGCGTTGATTGTGGAAAACAACTTCGCTTTTAAAAATCCTCGAATTTAATTCCTGCGCCTTACGCCGTGCGATCCTAACGTCACTTACATCTTCGATTGGGGACTCGGGCTCCTGCACTCGCCTGCATCGCGCTGGTGCGCGAACGCGTCACGCCCGCAGGGTTAAGGGGTAGGGATTAAAATCGTGGCTTTTTGGACGCCATTTTTGTTTGTTATTTACAACGACACGATGGTCCGCTCAGCGATTTTTAAAATTGTTTTGCAATATTTTTGTTGGGGTTTGATAACTGGGGCGTTGTTGTAACTTCCAATGGGGTTTGTTTATGCGAGATTTGATTTGGGTTCGGCTGGTTAGTGGAGCTTTGGTTTTGATTGGACTGGGGGCTTGTAGTGCGGTCACTGTGCGGATGCCGAATCCGCGGGTTGAGGCGCCGGAGCTAAGGGGCGAGAGGGGGATCAAAATTGAGATTGATTCACCCGGAGCGCATACCTATCGCCTGACTGAGGATGGGAGCAATCGCCCGCCCGATGTAGATCACCCGACTACGGAAACTTCGCAGACTGTGAATTCGGGATTTTTCTATTCTCCCGATGCTCCGATTGAATTTGGTGGTGAGATTGATCCGTTGGCTTGGGGATTGGCTGGAGTTGTGCGTTGGCAACCACTTGGTAAAGGGACTCGAGGTGCGGAAGAGGGAAATATTCCGCTGATGGTCTATGCACGCGGTGGAACGACCCGCGGCAGTGTGAGCGGTGATCAAAAGGGAACTTTTGGGCCCGGCGGTTACAACTGGAATGGATCGATCAGTGGCGCTTATTTGCACACTGGGATTTCGACTGGGTATCGGATGAATCCTCATGCACTTTTTTATGCTGGAGGAGCGCTTGGGCAATATTGGTTAAAGGGCGAGGTCAATCAAGATGCGACCTCTACCGATGCCGCGGCCTCTTACGTTCGCTCAGATCGCGGGCACGCCGAGACTTTTGGAATTGGTTTCTTGTTTAATTGGCCGCATTTTCAATTTTCGCTCGGGGGCGACTATACGCATTTAGATTATGCACACACCCGTCAACAGGAAGATCCTTACTTTCATGTCGCTTTCTACATCACTCCAAAGTGAGTGTGCGCTTTGTGCTAGCCCGCGGGTAAGTCGCCTAGCGGTCAACGGGACGTACTTTCATTGCGCGGATTGCGATGTTCGCTATCTGCATCCGACCGAGCGCCTTGGCCGTGTCGCCGAAGAGGCGCGCTATCGCACGCACAACAACAATCTCAATGACAAAGGTTATCAGAACTTCGTCGAACCACTGTTCCGCGCCCTCTCACCACATCTAAAAAGCGGAGCGCAGGGACTCGATTTTGGCGCAGGCGAAGGTCCCGTGCTCGCACAGATGTTTGAGCAAAATGGATTTCCCGTCGCACTCTACGACCCGTTTTTCTGGCCAGACGTTACGCCACTTTCTAAATCCTATGACTTTGTTGTCGCCAGTGAAGTGATGGAGCATCTTTTTACGCCGCGTCTCGAGATCGAAAAGCTGCGCGCCATTTTGAAACCCGAGGGATGGTTGGGCATTATGACTCTTCTTGTTGAGCCTGGCCTCGATTTTGCCAATTGGCATTATCGGCGCGATCCGACGCATGTCGTTTTCTACTCGCGTCTGTCTTTTGAGTGGGTGGCGCGTGAGCTAGACTTTCGACCGCCTATTTACAGCGGTGAAAGAGTTGTTCTTCTTCAGCGCAAGGGGTGATAAAACGGTTCCTCAACTTTCAATGAGGAGGCTCACAATGCTGACGACGAATTCTAAATTTCCAGATTTTTCTCTGCAAAACCAAGACGGCAAAACGCGTAAACTTTCCGACTATGCTGGCAAATGGTTGGTGCTTTACGTTTATCCGAAGGACGATACTCCCGGCTGCACAATTCAAGGTAAATCATTTACCGCGACAAAGGCGGAGTTTGATCGCCTTGGCGTGCAAGTCGTTGGCGTCAGTCAAGACGATGTCAAATCGCATAAAGATTTCTGCACTAAGTATTCCTTTACCGTCGAGTTGCTCGCCGACACTCAAGCCACGCTGCTGAAAAACGCCGGCGTTGGTCAAAGCGAATACAAGGGCACGATGTATTGGGATCGCACGACGTTCTTGATAAATCCCCAGGGCACCTTGGTTAAGATTTACACCAAAGTGAAGCCCGAAGGCCACGAGCAGATTTTGCTCAATGACATTCAAGAGACCCAAAAAACCACCAAGAAATAGATTTTTACCAGGGAAGACTGCGGCCGCGGAAATCGAAAAACGCGCCGTTGTCTTTCTTACTCAAACCGGCAATCACTTTCCAAATTCCGGCGGCGGACTCTGCGGGCTCGACGGGAGCACTTTCTCCCCCCATATCCGTTTTCACCCATCCGGGGTGTAGAAGTGTGGTGATCAACCAGTCGTTTTGAATGGCTAGACATTTATTGAGCATGTTGAGTGCAGACTTAGAGGCACGATAGGCTTCACTCCCACCAGATGAATTGTCCGCAATCGAACCCATCAAACTGGTGATCTGCACCACTTTCGGAGTTTTACTTTTGCGCAATTTCGGCAAAAGCGCCGTTGTCACTTGAAACGGAACAACCGCGTTCACTTGAAAACTATCCATGAAGTCTTTGGTCTGCACACCTTTATGAAAAACTCCGGCGTTGTTGATCAGGATGTCAACACCGTCCCAATTGGCCATTGCCGCTTCAATTTTTCCGGTGGCGCGAACCTCGGTCAGTTCCAACGCTGCAGTCTGTAAGGTCTTGGCAAATTTCTTACCGAGCTCACTTAAACCCGCGGATTCTTCGGGATGTCGAGCGACCGCAAGGACACGATCGCCAGCCTCTAACGCCAAGCGAGTGAGTTCCAATCCAATTCCACGAGATGCACCAGTGATTATAATATTCATAGCCGAGAGGCTACTACACAGTTTCGCCGTCGGGAATATCCGTTTTGGGCAATAGCGCGACGTGCGGTTTGATGGTGACGTTTTTACCCACCGTCACCCCGCCCATAATGCTCGCCTTGAGTCCGATGTTCGTTCCAGATCCAACGGTGACCGGTGCGATGATCAAATATCCCTTTTGTCCGTAATGCGCAAAAATCGTCGCACTACCACCAACAGTGACATAGTCGCCGAGCGTGATTAACGAAGGGTCAGAAATATTCGTCGTGTTGATGACCACGCCTTTGCCAATTTTCATTCCCATCATGCGATAGAACAAAACATTGAGTGGGCTCGGGGTGACAAACTCCAAGAAACTTAGGCGCACCATGTAGGTCAATCCGTTGTGGATATACCAGGGGATGGCGGCAAGAGAAAACCAGGGGCCACGAAAGGGCTTCACTTTGACCGGCACCAAAAAGTTGGCCAGAGGGACGACAAATATTAGAGTGATCCCATACATCAAGTAACCCGTCGACAATGCAAAGCCGATCGCCAAAAAATGTAAGGGGGTCGACCACTGCGCAGTAAAGGCACTCACTAAACTAAACCAATATAATCCCGGAGTCGCGGCGATGCCGATGCAAGCGCAACACAAAATTCCAAGGGGAAGCATCATCAGCACAAAACCGACATTGCGAAAGCGACGTAAAAGCGTCTCAAAATAGCCCGATAAGCCTGGGATATCCGAGGTCGTCGTCAATACATCCTCGCGCTTCACTTTAAACAGCTTACTCGGACGCGGTTTAGACTTAAGTTTGGGTTCGCCCATGTGGCCCTATCGGCAAGTTCGCGAACGAACTAAAACTAAAAAACCCCGAGCCTATTCAAACTGATTCGTGCGCAACAAAACAAGCGTACAAGCCTCGAGAACTTGGATCTTAGCTGCCCTCAACGCCGTCTCCAGTTCCGGGTTTTCGCTACCCGGATTAAAAATAACCCGCCTGGGTTTGAGCGCGAGAATTTCATTTTGCAATCGACTTGAGATTTCAGCTCCAACATACATTGTGAGCGTGTCCACTGCCGTTTTAATCTCGTGCAAATTCGCAAAGGCCACGACGCCATTTAGCTCTTTGAAATTAGGTGTCACTGGAATCGGCTCGTGACCATATTCACGGAGCATTTCAAAAGCCTTGTAAGAGAACCGCTCCGGTTTCCGTGAGGCTCCCAGAATCGCGACTTTTTGTCCCATATTGCCCCTCCAGACTGAATAGATTGCGCGTCATTCTACTCATCTGCAAGACAGGCGCGCTGCGGAATCGCTCGGCTTTTGCATCCTTTATTCTTACCAACATGAAGGAGTATTTATGTCGCATATCAATGATGGACCCGTAGGATCACCAGAGAACACAAACGATGAGGCCGATATTTTAGCCAACCAAGATGAAACCGATATCGGAGCCGTGAACAAAGACGACCTGGTTATGGGCGCAGGACCCACCAATGAATTAGTGAACAACGAGCCGGCCGATTTCGATCGCGGTGAAGTAGATGTCGTGGAACAAATGAAGCGCGCGGAACGAGATTTTGAATATCCAAATCGCGCGGCGCAGGTGCATTCCAAGACTAACGCGTAGCCATCAAAGTTTTTAGGGTTTGATCCATGATCGGCCCGATGCGCGAGCAGATCTTGCCGATTTCTCCGGCCAATTGTTTTTCAAAACCTTCGCTGGTGGCATCGAGGGCTTTTGAAAAAGGTTGTGCGCCATATTTCTCGGCGTTGAAAATATATCCGTCCCAAGCGCAAACTTCTTTATATATTTTATCGATAAATGGCTCGGTCAGACTTTGCCGCTTGAATGTCGTACCCGGAACATTTCCACTATGCAAAATATGCATCGTTACAACAGCCTCGCGCTGCTTTGCCGAGTCAAGGTCAAGATAGGACCCAACGTGAATGCCTTGTCCATCGTCATTAAACCAATGCTTTTTATAAACATGAAACGCATACCCATCCGGAGCGCCTTCATTGGGAATGGCGTGAACCGCGACCAGCCAGCCACCACGCTTGAACCACGGCTGCGCTCGCAACTGCTTTTCAGTACGCAAAAAGCGGGCTTTGATTTTCTCGCCGTCTTGGGATTTTTTTGGCATAAGTCATATTAGGTCAATGCGGGCCTGGGGTCAAAGAGAGTCCACATTCTCGACGGCCTCTAACCAATCTTCAGGGCGCAGGGGGCGTAGCCCGTGGCGTTGCCGAGCCTCATCGCACCGTGAATTGTGCTTTCCATAGACGTAAGACGCGGAGAATTCGCGACAAGGCGTTGGTCGCGACTCGTAAATTGAACACTTTGCATTGACTCCGATTTTGCCGGTAAGACCCGAGCATTTGGGCTGATGCTTGTTGTTCGTGCCGCGCATACAACGTAAAACCGGAGTGAGCTCTTCAAAGAGACCTTGTGGAACGGTGGGTGAATTGTCTTCGGGATTGGCCTCTCGCCAATAAAATTGAACTCGAAAATGCGCGCAACACGCACCACAGTTCACACATGGATTCATAGCGACGTCCGATCCATAGACTCATCACAGCTCCGATATAACGCGCGAGCAAGTTCAAAATCGAGCTTTCCCACGGGACATTAGTCTAGTTCAGCGAATGTCAGTTCGACCTTAGTCGCGCACTCCTTTAGCGTTATTTGCAAGGGGGGCCTATGCCTAAATTTATTTTCAGTTTTCTCGTCTCTGTTTTGTTTACAGCGATCAGCGCGCAAGCGTTACCGCTTCCAAAGATGAAGCGTTCACTTGTTGAATTGCCGCCGACTTTTACTCAAGACTTCAATTTTGAAGGAATCGCAGCACTCTCGAATTGCTCGGGAAGCTTGATTCGTCTTGAGGGTTCAAAAGACACCGACTACGCGTTGATCCTAACCAATGGTCACTGCTACGAGGGTGGATTCATCGACCCCGGAACAGCAATGGTCAATGTGGATAGCACACGCAGCTTTAACCTTTTAGATGCTACCGCCAACACTGCGGGCCGCGTGCGCGCCACAAAGTTGGTCTATGCGACAATGACCAAAACAGACATCAGTATCTACCGGTTAGGAATGACCTATGAGCAGATTCTCACGAGCTATGGCGTTCACGCTTTGACGCTTTCATCGAAACATCCCGATTTGGCAACGCCGATCGAAGTGATTTCAGGCTACTGGCAGCGCGGGTACAGCTGTCAGGTCGAAGCATTTATCAATGAACTCGATGAAGAAGATTGGAAATGGTCGGACTCCATTCGCTACTCACGTCCCGGCTGTGAAGTCATAGGCGGAACTTCAGGATCGCCCGTTGTCGCAGGCGGCACCCGCACGGTGATCGGTGTGAACAATACCGGCAATGAAGACGGCCAACGTTGTACGCGCAACAATCCTTGCGAAATCGACAAGGACGGCAAAGTGACCTACACGCAGGGCTACTCCTACGGTCAGGAAACTTATATTATTTATAGCTGCATTGAAGCCGACAATTCCTTCAACCTCGCGAAGGCCGGCTGCTTACTACCGCACTAAACGCGGACGAACGTAGAACCAGTAATAAACAACACCTGCAAAGGCGCCCCCGAGATGGGCGCCGTGACCAATCGGAAGTCCAGACCCTTTGGACTGTTCAAATAAACCGAATAAATCCAAAGCCACAAATGCCAACGCACCCCACAATGCAGGGAGCGGAATAATGCCAAAGAGCAAAATCTTTTCCTCAGGAAAAATCAGCGAGAACACCAAGACCAGTCCCGCCACCGCACCCGACGCACCAAGGGCCGGAATATCAGGAGTGTGTAGATAAAATGCCGAGACCATCGCATGTGAAGCAGACGCGACAATTCCTGCGACCAAATAAAATGCCAAGAAGCGCCAACGCCCAAGAACCTGCTCAAGCAACGAGCCAAAACTATTCAAAACGAACATGTTGATAAAGATGTGCAAAAACATGCTATGTGAAAAAACCGAGGTCAGAAGTGTCCACCACCGTCCCGCCATCAATCCGTCCCAACTCACTAAAAAGTTGTCCACCATAAATTCAGATTGCTTGCCGCCCGCGCTCATCCACATAAAAAACACCGCAACATTTATTAAGATAATAATGGGTACGAAAATGGGGCGTGGACTCGGCTTTGACATGACTGAAAGTTAATCCGCCGCGGTACATTTGTCCACGGCGCAAGACCCCCAACGCTGGGGGCCGATGAATTCTTAAAATATTCCTTATGATTTGCATCAACGCCGACCGATAAATCTCTCGGTTCATTCGAACAACATCATTTCGCGGAGGTCCTAATGACTCATAGAACATACAGATACGGAAAACACACCTGCAAGGCTTATAAAAAACCCTGCGGCAAAGGTTTCGAAGTCGGTTTCACATTCGCCGGCCAACAGGTTTTCGTCGGCAACTTCATTCACGCCAAAGAGGCCAATGCTTGGTGGACGTTGATGAATAAAGAGATGCAAAAATTCTCTAAAAAATACACCGCCGCACCGTTGGCTCCCACTGCCTGGACCTGCAAATTCATGTCGAACTACCTCTACAAGTGCTACTACGGGTACCTCGATCGCGAATTCACCAAATATCAACGCGATTTCACTCAGGCTGTGAAAAAAGCTGAGCGTCGCCACACTCACCTCAAGAAACACGCTCCGCACCCAATCCCGCATCACACGATGCGCCGGGCTGCTTAAGCGGTTTTAGAGGCCGGTCTTTGGAGGCCGGCCCCTCTTTCTCGGACATCACTTAGACGCAGAGCCAATCTGAGGGCCGCTGAGCGTAAGAGTTGAATTGCAAGGACTCATGAACAACAATGAGGTCCTCGTGATCGAAACCATCCAAATTCCCAACGACGAATTACTTCGAACGCATTTTCAAATGCCCGCATTTCGATTGGGGCAACGGGAAATTATATCTTCCGCTTTGAGTGGCCGGGATGTTTTGGCCGTACTGCCCACCGGTGGGGGCAAGTCGCTTTGCTATCAGTATCTATCCGTGGCCCGCCAGCAAATAGTGATTGTGGTTTCGCCGCTGATCGCACTGATGAAGGATCAGGTTTCCGCTTTGAAGCGAATGGGAATTGCGGCCGGGGCTCTGCACTCTGGTCAATCGGTCGACGAGAAGCGTGAGGTGTTTCGTCAGCTGAAGTCGGGCGGAGCTTTTGTGCTCTATCTTTCTCCCGAGCGCACGCAAAAGGACGGATTTCAAACTTGGCTGAAGGACTGTCCGCCGATTGCACTGTTTGCGATTGATGAAGCTCACTGTGTTTCGCAATGGGGCCATGATTTTCGTGGTGAATATTCGCAGCTGAAGAATTTAAAAGAGATCCGACCCGAGGTTCCCGTATTGGCCCTTACTGCCTCAGCAACGCCTTTTGTTTTGAATGATATCGCGAAACAGTTGAATTTGAAGTCTCCGGCTCGGCACGTGCATGGTTTTTATCGACCGAATCTCTATTACCAAGTCGAAGCATGCGTCGGTGAAGACGAGAAGCTGCAGCTCTTGCGGAAAGCTCTCTGGCAGAATCCCACTGGTCGCATTCTGATCTATTGCGGAACTCGAAAAATTACCGAAGAGGTTGCGGGTGTTCTAGAAACCGAATTCAGTGGCGTCGCCTGTTATCATGCAGGAATGTCGCCAGGTATGCGCAATCAAGTGCAGGAGGACTACGCTAAGGGCACAACACGAGTTCTGGTGGCGACGAATGCCTTTGGAATGGGAATTGATCATCCCAACGTGCG
>JAYVPG010000131.1:0-38528 GCA_043757545.1 Pseudobdellovibrionaceae bacterium | reverse complement strand
CAAGGCTCATAGTGAACGGACCAAATTGAAAGAGTTTGCCGCCGATGATCTCTGCGAGCAGGGCATTGGTGATGAATATACCCGCAAGTATTATATAAATGAATTCACGCTTTTGTTTGTGCTGCATTTATCCACATTAACATAGGCATTTGATTGAAGCTCTACGCGCCGAGTGATAGCGTTGTGTTTTAAATCTTAAGGAGGCTTCTATGTTGAAAATCGTTGTCGCAGCGCTGGCTTTGATGGCCGCTTCAGTTCACGCGGATGATCAGTCTTGCGCGGTCAAAGGCATGCATTGTGCGGACTGTGTCTCGTCGGTCAAAACCAAGATCTGTGACCCCGCTAAATTCTCCACTTGTGACGTGGATTTGGCGAAAGGCAAAAAGGACATGGGTCAAATTCACATTGTGACCAAAGATGCGACCACCAAGATCGATCAAAAAGAGCTGGGCGCGAAGATTAAAGATGCCGGCTACACTTTGGACAAATGTGCGGCGCCCATGCCTAAGGCAAAATCTACCTAAATTTTAATTTTTAAAAATTAGCATTGACCTCTCCTGTGATGGCGCCTATCAATGGGCGCCATGGAACGGGAAATGCGTCTGCGAATTATCAAAGGCGGCAGTAGTGGGGGTGGCAGAGATAAGCCACGTCCACAGCGGCCACTTCCCGTGACGACCAGTAAACCTAGTCCGGAAAGTTCGTGTCCAGAATCTGAAACGAGGCCTTTACCGCAAGGTCGGCTAGAGTTTTGAAGTTTCCCTCGCTCTCGGACGACGCCACAATCACGTAGCCTGTGGTGAGTCCCTGAATTTGAGTCGCCACATCGGAAATCAATTTATGTTTGGATGTGAGATGCGATTTTTTTTCAGCATTGAGTATCGCGACGATACAGGCCGAATGTCGCTCATGACCAAGTCCGCGCACGCCGCGATTTATATCGGCAAATTTTTTGTCGATGGTTGCCAGGTGATAGTAGGCCGAGAATACCGCGAGGAATCCACGCTCTTCGGCGCCAAGAATAAATGGCGCTCGGATATACCCCTCAAAAGCTTTGCGCGGTTTACTGGAGTTGGCTTGGATAGCCTCAATCGAGCGCAACTTTAATTTCTCAACCATGTGCTGAATCATTTCCATAAGCATGCCCTCCATGCTCGGGAAGTGATAATCGATCAGCGGTTGCGGAACTCCAGCCAATTTCGCGATTTGTGAAAAGCGAAGGCCATGCACACCGGTCTCAACCAACGAAGCAATTGCCGCTTGAATCAGCAGCTCGCGCGTTTTTCGACCGCGCTCCTGAGGAGCCCGTTTGACGGGGGTCTTAGAGGTTTTCTTTTTAGCCTCGGAAACAGAATTTCGCATAACGTCAAGATATCGTATTCTTTAAAAAAAATCCAGTTTTCCGAGTTTTTTTTGAGCCGCAAAACGGCACTTCGAGCGCTGTGGCACACGTACGTTCGCACACGCTGGCAAATTTTCTCAGAATGAGACGTGCGTAAAAATCGGACGGATTCGCTTCAAGTTGAGAAACAAATTTCCGATAAGGATAATATAGGACGGGGTGTTTGCGAATGAAAAGACGTCAGGGTGTGTTATTGGGCGCGTTCGCAGCTGGGTTGATGGTTTCCTTTCAGAATTGCGGCAAAGGGTTCCAAACCAAGGTGACCGATTCGCTGTCCGCACAATGCCAAGCCAAAATTAAAGAGTCTGCGCCCTCCTTCAAGCTCTCTGCTGAAGAATTGAATTGTTCCGACTTTAATCAATACTCCTGTGAGCGACGAATTTTCAGTCCCGACGTTTCGGATATCTCACATTCCTTGAAAGAGTGTTTGCCGGGCGATCAGATTTGCGTGGATGTGGATGTGCGTGAGTTCAATACCTCATCGGCGCGTAAACTTGCGGGGGTTAGTCCCGAGAGCTTGCAGCCCGGTGGTGAGTTCAATCGTGAAGAAGTGCATTGCTATCACCGCATGGTTTATCGCGGAGTTTCTTTGTTTGAGGGCTCAGGCGAGACTATAGAAGAGTCGCTCGCACATTCCATGGCGGCCTGTGAGCAGGCGCAAGGGGGAACCAAATGATTCAAAAGCGTTGGATTTTTGGAGTCCTATTGATCTTGTTGGCATTGGCCTCTCACCTGAGTTCGGCGCACTCGCGCTTTAATCCTGCCGGAAATATTCCAGGACGTACCACCGATTCAGGAGTGAAGTCAGGGCCGTGCGGTGCATACGCACGAACCGCGACAGCGAAAGTATTGCAATCGGGCTCCGTCGTTCAAGTGGACTGGCAAGAGACTGTGCAGCACCCCGGTCGTTTTGAATTCTATTTTTCACCGGCGGGCGATGCGAATTTTGTATTGCTGAAAACTGTTGTCGACAATCAAGACAATCCGGCGACTGTGCCGCATGCCTTTTCAACGACTTTGACGATGCCGTCGGGGACTTGCACGGACTGCACACTACAGATGGTTCAAGTGATGACTGAGAATCCTGCTGCTCCAACCAACTACTACTCATGCGCCGATGTTCAATTGACGACGGCGAGCGTGCCCGCGCCGCCAGTAGGACCGGTGGCGAACCCAGTTCCTATTGGACCGAATAACTGTCACTAAGCAAATGCAGATTACGAAATGGGTACCAGCGCGGGAAGCGGCTCGACGCTTGGCTCGGCTATATGTAAAATTCGCGCGGGCTTGACGACGACTTCTTGTTGTTCGCCGTTGCCCGCCAATGCCGTAAATACCAAAGCAAACAATCCTGCGAAAAAGAACAGCTCCTGCACTCGCGCATTCCACGGGCTCATAGCGCGCGCCTGTGGTGGCGCAGGGTTTTGTAGCGACGCAGGCGGCGGCGGACGCGCTCGGCGAGTAGGTGCGTTACCTCGCGCAGGTGAGCCCCCGAAGCGGTGGCAAAGAACTGGCCTGCGGCCGACATGATCCGTACGGTGCCGGTGAGGGTTTTACTCCGACGTTTAAAAACGGCGCGAACGATGGAGCCTTTCGGCGCCTGCTCGTGAATCGCGCTCAGCTTTAAATCGAGGTAGGAGCGGGTGAACTCGCTGGGCTGAAAACCTTGGTATTGGATGAGTATCTCGTTCATGGAGGGCCTCCCTTAACCAAACGATAGCTGAGGGGGATTAAAACTCGATGAATCTTCAATTAATATATAGAGGCGGTCCTGGGGGCTCTGACGGGTGACGTTTTGCGCGCGCAGCCCGAGAAAAGCTGTATAGGGCCTGACAGCTGTCTAATTTCAAAACATGCGGGAAGGGGGTTTTGGGGGCGGCGGCCAATTGGTGCGGTCGCCGCGGTCGTGCCAGAGCTGGCCGGGGATCTGCAATATTGTCTCGTGTGACTCGCGGAGTTTTTTAACCTCCGTTGGCAATCTCTAAAGGAGAAGGTTTATGAAAGCTCTATTGAAGTTCGGACTCTCGATCGCGATGACCATGAGTGTGAGTTCGAAAGCCTTCGCGGGCAGTGTCGATGCAGGTGCAGACACGGATACATCAGCTGACGCGCCGGCAGACAGTGGCGATCAAAGCGGCACTGAAGGTAACGGCAATTGCTGCAAAGCCTCTTACGATAGAGGCTATCATGACGGCTGGGCAGACAAAGGCTCCGACGACGATAACGATGGCGGCCGTCGCAACAAACATAAACGACACAACCGACGTGATGATCTTGCAAATGACGACGACAACGATAATGACGACAGCGGTCGCAACCATCGCCGTCATCGTCGGGACGATTCAGACGACGATTTCGACGACAGCAGCGGACATGGACATCACAATGGTGGCAATGGTTTAGGCGGAATTCTCGCGGCACTCGGCGGACTCTTTAGCGGTGGATCAGTCGGCGCGAACGCAAACTTCGGAGCGGGTGGAGGAGGCCAAGGTGGCTTGCCGTCTAGGTATCCGGCTCCTGGCGGCGGCTTTGGCGGCGCTCCCGTGTTGGCTCGTCCCATGTTAGGTGGCGGATTTCAACAAGCACACTTTGGTCTCGGCGGAGGCTTCGGCGGATTAGCTGGTGGTTTCGGTGGCGGATACGGTGGCGGTGGTTACGGTGGCGGCGGATACGGTGGCGGCGGATACGGTGGCGGCGGATACGGTGGCGGCGGATACGGTGGCGGCGGTTACGGCGGCGGCGGTTACGGCGGCGGATATGGCGGCGGTGGTTACGGCCAGGCTCCTGTTCTTGCTCCCCCGTCATTTAACGGAAATATCTATAATGGTGGTCCGATCAGTCAACGCTAGTTCTACTCAACAAATTTAGATTGATAAAAAACCCTCGCATAAACTGCGGGGGTTTTTTCGTTTTGGGAACTGTGTTGATTAAACCTTTTACTGTGAGTGCCGAAATTGCGCTTCAGCGTGACCCTCTATCTCCACGGTTTTCAACTCGGATATCTTGCTTGCTGCGCGAATCTTTCGGCACGGCACTTGTAATACACTAAGGTAAGGAGAATTTATGAAAGCCAATACGTTAATGACTCTCGCAACGATCGTTCTGAGCCTGTCCATGATAAGCTGTGCTAAGGGCAGTAACAATAGTTCGACTCGTGTGGCCTCAACGCCCGCTTCAACGTCGACGGTAGGTACATCTTGCGGGACGAATATGCTGAATTCTCAATATGGCTGCCTTCCGCAATGTGGAGTGAGCGCTGTCTACTATCAGAATCAATGTGTGCAAGTGACAAGTACAACCGGCAATAACAATTGGCCCGGCGGTCAAAACAATCAGGGCGCGGCGATGTGCTCAGGTCAGTGTGGAGCTGGCGCGACTCAGGTTCAGGGACAATGCTTACCGCAAAATAGCTGCGAGCCTTGTTACGGATACTATCAAGGTTATTGCTACATGGGTGACTTTGCCCATCAGTACTACGGCTATTAAAAGTTATTTGAGCTGCTGAAGTTCACGCTCGCGAATTTCGAGGGCTTCCATGAGCACGAGCAGCTCGGCTTCCAGTGTTTCAATTTCTTCTACGCAAACTCCAAACTCTTTGGCCTTAGCTCCGACCGCAGAGCCCTGCATCGAAATCAATTCTTGATTCAACTGATCGCGTTTTTCAGTCAATTTCATGAGCTGATGCTCGCATTTTGCAATTTTACGCTGACCTTCTTTGATCTGTGCGCTGAGTCTGCGACTTGTATCCTTATGATTGACTCTATCTCGCGCGGGGGCTTCGCTCGGGCGCATCTCTTGGCTTGGTGTCTCGACTTCGGCTCTCTCGCTGAGTGCGCCCTTTTGTAAACTCCAGACATATTCGTCATAGGTGCCGGGATAAATCTCAACGCGGCCATCGTGAATTTCAAGAATGCGATTGGCGATACGTCCGATGAAGCTGCGATCATGGCTAACCACAACGACCGTTCCTGGATAATCGCGTAAAGATTCGGTCAGCGCTTCGACGGTGTCGAAATCCAAATGATTAGTGGGCTCATCGAGTAAGAGCAGTGGACTACGCTCCAGCAGGATCTGTCCTAGCGCGACCCGCGATTTCTCGCCGCCCGAGAGCACCTTGATCTTTTTTTGCAAAGCATCTCCGCTAAATAGTAATGAGCCCGCAAGATTGAGCAGATCTTGTGCGCTGACCTCCCGATGCACAGCTCTTTGCAAGGCGCCGAGAACGGTGTCGTCGAGATCCAGTTGATCCGCACTATGCTGTGAAAAATATGAGAGTTTCACTTGGTAACCGAGAGTGCGTTCACCGCTCAACAGCGGCAGGCGACCGGCGAGACTCTTGAGCAACGTCGATTTTCCAGCACCATTGTGACCGACAACCCCGAGGTGCGCTCCACGCTCAAGACGTACCGAAACATTCTTTAGAATTGGCACTCCCGAATACCCAAGGTTTGCTCTAAGCAAAGCCATCGACTCTTTCCCTGTATGCACGGGTGGAGGAATACGAATGCGTGCCCGCACCGGGAGGTCGCGCAATTCGATCGAACCCATTTTCTCGAGCTGTTTCATTCGGCTCTGGGCCTGTTTTGCTTTCGTGGCTTTGGCGCGGAAGCGATCCACGAACTCCTGGATATGCTTACGCTTGGATTCTAAGTTTGCAGCCTGAGCGGTAAGGACCTCGCGTAGTTGCGCTTTTTGTTCAAAATAGTCATCGATATGGCCGGGAAATTTCGTGATGTCACCGGCCTCGACTTCGAGTGTGCTCTCGGTGGTGCGTCTTAGAAATTCGCGATCATGAGAAATCAATAAAAATGCACCGGTATAGTTCTGTAAAAAGGCCTCTAAAGCCAATACGCTCTCTAAATCTAAAAAGTTTGTAGGCTCATCGAGTAACATAAGATTTGGCTCTAAACCAATTAGGTACAATAGCTTCATGCGCATTCGGTAGCCGCCGCTTAAATTTTCGAGAGGGCTTTGAAAATGCTCCTCGGTCAAACCAAGATCCGTGCCGATCTTTTTAAGTTCCCAGAGGGGTTTGTGACAGTTTTTACCAAGGTATTCCTCAGAGGTCAGGTCGAGCGTCCACTCCGACTCTTGTTCAAGATAGCCAATGCGTAGGGCGTTCGCCTTTGTGAGCTGGCCGTCATCTAGACTTTCCTGACCGACAAGAATCTTAAACAATGTGGTTTTACCGGCGCCATTTGGTCCGATGACGCCGACGTGCTCGCCCTCATTGATTGCGAAACTGGCGTGGTCAAAAAGGATGCGATGGCCAAAATGCTTTGAGCCGCGCTGCAGCTGTAAGAGATTCATTTACTGGTTTTAGGTTACATATGCTTGAAAGTTCAAGTGTAATTGTGTGAACGGGGAGAGTCGTATGGCAAAGGCGTGGTGTACGTTTTCAATTTCCGCAAAAATAAAAGTGAAAATTGACCGTGAGGATTTGGCCAGAGTGGGCGAACACACCTGGCGTGTCACCAAAGGCACGACCGGCCGCCTACGTGTGGTGACTTCGGTTCGCACCCCAGAGGGTGTTCGCAATATCACCTTAGGTAGATTTTTGATGAAACCTGGAAAGGGGAAGCAAGTCTACCCCCGGCGCTTCAACGAAGGATTAGATTATCGAAAGAGCAATTTAATTGTTTGTACGCTACGCGAACGTCAACGTCAGTTGCCGAAAAATCGTAAAAAAGCGACCTCTGAGTTTCGCGGAGTTTCTTATTCTAAGGCCGATGGTAAGTGGCGAGCGGCAATTGAATATGAGGGAGTGGCCATTAATCTGGGCCATTTCCCTGCCGAACAAAAAGCGGCTTTGGCGTACAATGCTGCGGCTCGAAAATACTTTGGAAAATCGGCTTATCAAAATCAAATCGGTAAACGAAGCTACAAACGTCGGCCGTAAACGCGACCCTGCGAACTCGACTTCGGTCGGACTCATGAGTGTGGCCGAGGTCCCTTAGGCTCATTCCATGTCTCAACATGAGACAAATGCTAAATATTTATAGAGATTCATAGCGGAATTCCGAAAGGATATTAGCAGGAGTGTCCCGATGTATGCACGATTCAGTCTGGCTTTGATTTTTGTCATGCAAACTTGCTTTGTGCCGTATGTTCACGCGGATTCGGCTGGCGATGGATCGAGTTGTCCATCGTGGTTAAAGAACGTCTGCCTACAAAAATACTGCGACGATAGCAATACGGATATTGATGGAGACACCAAAGCTAAAGCCATGGAGCTCATCAAGGATCGGCATTCTCCCTCGGACGGTAGCGATCCTCAGCCGCTGGATCGACAGTATTGTAATGATCTGCCGGGGTTGATCGATGCGAATACCGAAGGCGGTTGTAAAACGTGTGCGGACAATGCCGGTTCCCTTACAACTCAATCATTTGATAACTCGGGCTTGGATCGTCAACGGAATCGCGACCGTGAAGAAGCAGCTGCAGACGGCGGCGACGGCGGAAGCGACAGTTCATACGATGGCGGAGATGACTATCGTCCGCGCCGGCACAAAAGCTCGTTCATGAGTTCAATCGGCGATTTTTTCCAAAGTCCAATGGGCATTCTGACTGCCGTTGGCGTGGCGGGTTTTGTTGGATATTTTATCGGAAAGAACAGTTCTCATCAAAATGAAGATCGAGGCTATGGTGGTAACGGATTTTATCCTAATCCAAGAGCCTTCCCGGCAATTATGCCACCTCGCTTTGGTGGCGGCGCGGGTGGCGGTCAGACGTGTGGTGGGTCTCCTGGGGGATATCCAGGCTATTGCCAACCCTCGCTCGGGTACGGCGGCGGAGGCTATGGTTCGGGCGGTGGATTTGGCTACTCGGCCCCTTTGTCGGGCGCCTATAACGGCAATGTCTACAACGGCTCCACGCCAGCGAACGGTTACGTTTTCCCGACCATTCATTAGTCCTAGGTAAACCGGCGCGCCGAAAGCCACTTCGGGACTTCGCGTCCGTAAATTAAATCCACTAAGCATTTTGTTGTATGAAACGCGAGTCCAATGCCATGAGCGGTGTAACCACCGGCGAAAAATATCTGTGGGTCGTCAGGGATTGAGCCCACCATCGGTTCTCCGTCGCGTGCAAATCCCATCACGCCGGACCAACGATGCGTTACCTTGGAATTTTCGAACTGCGGAAGGTGATTGACGACGAATTTGTGCAACGCCGCTTGGATGGGCTCCGTGACATGATCGGAATAACCGACTTCACTGTCTTTCTCCACTTGGCGAAAGCCTCCGATGAGCAGTTCTCCGCTCGGCAATTGACGAAAGTAGTCTAAATAGAAATTCGCGTAGCACGGAGCATCCATAAAGCGTGGGACTTGCTCCATCATCAGGCATTGGCCGCGAGTGGCATAGATTTTATCGTTGAACCAAGGATGCAATGAAGCCGAAAAACCATTGAGGTTCATGATAATCATTGGTGCTTCGAAATCTCCGCCGTCGGTTTTGAGTACACGCATACCGTCGTCCGTCGACTCGATCTTATAGGCTTCCACCCCCTCATGCAGATCCGCTTTCACTTTTGCGCTGAGTTTGCTGACTAACGCGACAGGGTTGATCGAGGCGTCATCGAGATAACGAATTCCACCGACAAAGTTATGCGCGCCGACGCGCTTGAGTAACTCGGGTCCTGGGAGGACCTCGGTGCGGATTTTGAGTTTCTCCATAATTCCAGCGACGGTTTTCAATTCGGCAAATTCATTGTCTTGGGCGGCGAGTGAGTAAGCACCATTGTGCTCAAAGTTCAGAGCGGGACCGTCTTCTTGAATGATATTTTCTTGCAACAAACGCAAGTTTTCTTGGGCAAAACGCCAAATGGCGGTCGCGCCTTCCAATCCATGTTTGTTGATCATGCGATTGAAATGTTCTACCGATCCGCAAGTGATAAAACCGGCATTGCGTCCGCTCGCGCCAAAAGCCAGGCGCGACTTTTCAACTATTGCAATCTTCAGCGATGGGTCTTCTTGATTGAGCCAGTAAGCGGTCGAGAGGCCGGAGACACCTGCGCCGACAATGATCGCGTCGTAGATTTTCTTCTCACGTTTTGGGGTTCGGTCGAGCCAATAGGAAGTGCTCATGCGATCCTTTCCAGATCAAGATACATCTCTTGTGCCGTGCAAAGGCACGGAGGTTTTTTGCACCGAGTGCAGTTGTAATCGACATCTTTCCAATAATTTGGATACTCAGTGATCGTTTCAAATCCAAGCTTTGTTAGATACCGAGTCGAAGAGTTATTTGGACTTTCTTTCCACGAATGACAAACGACACCTTTAGCGCCGCTCTTTTTTAAAATGCGTAGCGCCTCGGCTGAGATGCGCCCGCCCCAGCCTTCGCTTTGCACCGATGGCGACAGAAAGATCGATTGGAAATAAGCAGTTTCTGAAAGTGGATGCGGCCAGGCGTCTGGCTTTAGTCCTTTGCCTTTGCCGTGAGTCCATTGTCCGGGTGGAAAACTCATCCTCACGCCTTTGATATCATTCTCTTCAGTCAGCAAAAGTGAACACATCACGCCATTTTTCTGTGAGCGCTCGAAGATGTCTGCAAGTTCGCGGGTCGTGTAGTAGCCGACGCCGATCTCGCGATCGGTGAAGCTGTGCAGGGCCTCAAGGTCGGCATGGGTGATGGGTCGGATGCGAAGCATGCCAACATTGAAGGTTTCGCAGGTTTTCCTGTCAAAGAAAATGCCGCGTGAAGGCCCCAATAGCGGGATGCGGCGCGGTTCGCCGAAAAGAGCATTTGCTTGTCAAAAGCCTAGGTCTGGGTGTCGGAGTGTTCAACATTTCCGCCAAGATGTGCTCTCTCCTGGACTCATAAGTGAAATCGTCGGAAGAATTGATTATAAGAGTGAATTCTGGCGTTTAGAACCCCTGAAATAGTGCCGAAAAAGATCTGTAGAGGTGGCGGTATTTCAGGAGGCTTTCAGTGAGAGAACTGCACGAACGATTGTCGGTCCAAACCAAAATGTTAGTGGTGCTCGGAGTTGGACTCCTTGGGTTTACGATCTATTTCGGAGTCAATTACGTCATTCTCAAAAGCAACAGCGAAAGTCTGCAGACGGTCGTGGCGGTACAACTTCCCGCCTTGGAAATGACCAATCAAATTAATAATAACTTGATCACCTTACGCAGTTCCGCGATCCAAGCCGTGCTATCACAAAATTTCGAGGCCATTGGACAAGCCGATCGTGCGCATAAGGCGATTGCTTCTTCCTTCGCAAGTTGGGAAAAAGATTCTCTGCCACATGGAGCGCATGCAAAAGTCATAAGCGATGACTTGGAGGCAACCTACACCCAGCTCAACGAGATCTTGCAAAATGTGGTCGCTGGAGTACAGACCCTGGCTGCAGTTCAAGAGGAGTACAAGAGTTCAGTGATACATTTGGCAAAGATCGAAGCGGGCTTGCTTGAACTAAAAAGGGACATCAACCAAGATTTGCAAAGCGCGGTAACTCGGGCGGATATGCTGGGTCGTTTGGCGATGATGATTGGCGTGATTTTGGTGATCTGCGCGATCGCAACGACAGTGGTATTTTTCGTCGTTGTGGCAAACGTCAATAGAGCGCTGAATGGGACCAATGGATCGCTGCAGCTGACCTCGAAGCGTCTGCTCGAAATGGTTGATGAGGCTCAGGTGTCTTCCACTCAGCTACGCGAAACTGCTAATCGCCAATCCACTTCGAGCACTGAAACCGTCGTGAGTATGGAACAAATGAAGCGGTTGCTCTCTCAGACCTCTTTGACCTCGGTCAACGCGGTGAGTTTATCCCAGGCGAGCTACGAGGAAGCCAATGATGGAAAAGAAATGGTTCAGAGTTTAAAAGACGCGATGGTCGAAATCGAACGCTCTAATACCGAGCTTGAGGAAGTCAACCAAGTGGTCAAGCTCATCCGCGAACGCACCAACGTGATAAATGAAATCGTATTTAAAACCCAAATGCTTTCGTTCAACGCCAATATCGAAGCGGCTCGTGCCGGACAGCATGGTTTGGGATTTGCGGTAGTTGCGACAGAGATGGGCAGTCTTGCAGACATGAGTGGTAAGGCCGCACTGCAAATCAATGAGCTGCTGGATCGTAGTGCGAGCAAAGTGGAATCGACGGTCAGTCGGACCAAAGATAAGGTTGGAAAAGCCAATGAAATATCGGCTCGCGCCTACGATTTTTTCAAACTATTGACTGATCGATCGGGTCAATTGAAAGAAATGGTAGACTCCATAAGTTCCGCCGCAGCGGAGCAAAATTCCGGGGTTGATTATGTCGTCAATGCAATGAATGATTTAAACAATACGGCGGCAGAATCAGATCGAATGGCACTGGGAATATCGATGCTTGCCGATGGATTAAAATCTCAAGCCGTGGGATTGGCCTCTGCCGTAGATAGCCTAAATGCTCTGGTCAATGGCCGTGGCAGTAAGATGCAGAATTCTTCCCGTGGTGGTGCCAATCCAAGTGAACCTTCCGGGAAGGTTGGGACAGTGAAGCCGGCTCTAAAAATTACCCGTGAGAGTGCTTAGTAATGAAGTGTCTGACCTTTGCTTTTTTAATTTTACTTGGTAGCTCGCGTTGCTTCGCCGATTCGCCGGATGGAGCGTTGGTTATTCGAGCGGCAATGGTCGGAGACCTTTCCCTAGTTCGAGAGTTGGTCAGCAAAGGGGCCGAGGTCAATGCAGCGACGGACAAAGGGCTGACTCCCTTGATGCTTGCGGCGTTAAAGAATCATGAATCTATTGTGAAGTTCCTAATTGAAAGGAAAGTTCGGGTCAACGCCAAGGATGCAACGGGAATGACGGCTCTTATGGCGGCGGCTAAACAGGGAAACATTGAAGTCACTAAGATTTTGATTAAGGGCGGAGCGGAAGTGAATGCCCGATCGGCTAAGGGATTTTCAGCACTTTCATTGGCCGCAATGGATGGAAGACTCGAAGTGGTTGAACTTTTGGTCAAAGAAAAAGCGGACCTCAATGTGAAGTCGAATGATGGATTAACTCCTCTTGGCCTTGCGACGCTTGGTAGTCAGAGTGATGTGATCACTTATCTTAAGTCGATTGGTGCTGAGTAATCTCGAGCAGGAAGCTGTGCATCTGCTCGGCACTCCCTATGTAATCCACCGCTTGACGTATAATTGCTTCTTTGGGCATTCCGAATACCACACAATCTTTTTCTGCCTGAGCCAGCGTGTACGCACCGCATTTATGTAGCGCATCCATTCCGAGCGCGCCGTCGCGCCCCATACCGGAAAGAAGAATCGCGATGCAATTGTCGGCAACGTCGAGTGCTGAATTGAAAAGGTGATCCACGCTTGGTCGGTGGCCGTTGACGTGTGGCTTGCGATCCTGACGTAGCAAGATATCTTTGCCGGATTTTTCAACTGCCACGTGATAGTCCGAATCTGCGCAATAGATATGTCCCTTCGCAAGGACGCTCTTGTCTTTTGAATCTCCTAGTTTTAGACCTGACAGCTGAGCTAGGCGTTGGGCGAAAGCCAATGAAAATTTACTGGAGATATGCTGCGCGATGATCACCGGGGGAAGATCTGCGGGCATGGTGCCTAAGACTTGGGCCAATGCTTGCGGGCCTCCGGTGCTGGCTCCAATTAAAATTAGGCGCGGGTTAAAATCATTCGCGGGCCGCTTGATGATCACCGCCATATCGGCCGTCTTTCGTTTTGGCCGGGCTACCATTTGGGTGAGAGAGTCTTCTTCGACTTTGTCTAGCTCGGTGGGTGCCTCTTTGGCCTCGACGGGGGGCTTAAGGCCGAGTTCGGGTTTTTCGTAGACCGCGTGACCTCGCAAGCCTAGGCCAAGTTTTTGGTGATCGATCATTTCCGAATGGCCAAGGATCAAATGGCCCCCGGGCCTAAGATGAGTCAGCAGGTGATTGATCACGTCGGAAACCTGTTGGGCTTTAAAGTAAATTAAGACGTTACGACATACGATTAAATCAAATTGGCTTTCGTTGGTGAGTGGCAGGCGGATATCGTGCTGCCGAAAGTTGCAACGTTTGCGTAGGTCGGCGCTAAAGGTAAAGAAGTCTTCGGTTGGTCCGCTCCCTAAGAGCACGTGTTTTTTGTAGTAAGAAACCGGTCCGATTAGATTTTTTTTAGGGAAGATTCCTCGCCTGGCTGCTGCCAGAGAAATGGGATCGATATCCGTGCCCATCACTGAATAGTCGAACTTTGCATGAAAACGCCGAAACTCTTCAAAGAGCAGCGCAAAGGAATAAATTTCTTCACCGGTTGAGCAGGCACAACACCAAACACGGTAAGGACCTTTGCTCATCGCCCGTGCGAGTAAAACTTTTTGCAGAATAACGTAGTGCGGATTTTCACGAAACCACGACGTCGTATGAATGCTTAGCGCCGACAGCAGCTGGCCGTGTTCTTCTTTGTCGTCTTTAGCAAATTGCAAATACTTCGTCAGATTGTCGATGCCGGTGTCGCGCATACGACGTTCTACGTTGGTGAGAAAAATGCCGATCTGATAGGTACCTTCCGGATGCGCGCCGGTGAGCTTTTGCGCGAGCAAATAGATCAGCTCTTTTTCTTCTTCGGTCATTGAAACGTTCAATCTTGCGATCGAAACGAGGGGTCGTCCGCCTCGATCTTAGATGCGCTTTTAACGGGAATTGGGGAGGTAACTGATTCTTTATTTTCCATCGTTTCAATTAAATCGTTTATATCTAAACCTAAGTCCTTACGATCGGCAAGTCGCGCAACGGATTGATCTGTAGCCGCCAATAGTTCTTCTGCACTTTTTTTAATTTTTGTCGCACTGGTACTGATTTTTTCTAGCGCCGATGTCGTGCGTTCTATTCCGAGTGATTGTTCGCGACTGGCTTGGCTCATTGAGGTGAGCGCAATCGAGATCTCACTGACCGACTTGGCCATCCCCGTGAAGCTCTCTTTCACTTCGCGGGCCACCGCGACTCCTTCGTTGGCTCGCGCCACGACCATTTCCACAACTGTCATCGCGCGCAATTGAGACTCGTTGAGCAGGGATTCAATTTCTTTGGCGGCGTGCCCGCTGGATTGGGCCAGACGCCCGACCTCTTCGGCAACAACCGAAAAGCCTTTTCCAAATTGACCTGCTCGCGCGGCTTCAATCGAGGCATTGAAAGAAAGGAGCTGAGTTTTTGAAACGATATCGTTGATGACCCGGGCCTTGCTCTTGATTTGCTGAAACGAAGTTTGCAAGTCACTCAACAATAGATTTGAGTCTTTGATTGCATCCATGGCGCGTTGAAGGCGCTCAACTGTTTTCAAGCGTTCGGTGGAATGCTGCTTTGTTTGTTCGGTGACTTGCAGACTGCGCGCCACGTGATTTTCGGTCTGTGAAAGCATCGAACGTATTTCGGTAATTGACGCCATCGTCTCATGAATGGCGTCGCCTTGTTCTTCTGCCGATTCAATCAGATAGTGGGCCGTCCGCTTGACTCGTCCGATGGAATGGTCGGTTTCCTCGGCTATGAACTGGGTTGGCGTGTCGGCGCTGAAGCCAAATAGTTTTGTTAGAAACCCCATACATGTCTCCTTTTCACGCGCCGAGTTCGAGTTCCAAATAGTATGCGCCCAAAGGTGTGACTAAGGGGATGACACTTGTATCGCGAGCACTTCCCTTATGCGCCGCCAGTGCCTGCGCAGCAGAGATAAGTATAGGGATTGCGGGCGGCAGTTCATAGCCGCGCTCATTGTTGAGTTTGGATTTTGCGGTAGTATAGATAATGTTTAAAAGCTCTGTGGCCGTGGACTCAAGAGTTTCGCTGTCGGCAATGACTCCTGGGCTGAGCATGGTTCGCGTCAGCCCTTCGAGTGTGGCCTTTTGGAAATACAGACGAAATCGGGCCCGCATCATTGGACCGTCGGCGGTGATCATTGCGATTTTGTAGTAGCTTTCTGGATTAAAGTCGCGGGTGATCTCGCGATAGTTTTCGTCGGCGGCGACGGTGGTGCTGAACATGGTGTTCATTGCGGCCCGTGCGGCCTCGACCAGATATTTTATCAGCCAGTTTCGGATTTCATCGGGAGTATCTTTGCTTTTGGGCGGGTCGAGTAGTTTTAGGTTCTTAAGATGGCCAAAAGGCTTGTCCATGCCGTCTTTTTTTAGCTGTTCGAGCAAGTCGGCGTTGAGATTGATCGAGATCAGCTTGGCGTTGTTGGCCTCTGCGGCACTGCGAAACTTAAGTACTGCGGGATAGATTGAACGATGCAAAGAGCGCAGAGCTTTAAAATCAAAGACGTGAAGTTGAACAGGAAGCTTGCACCAATCTAGACCGTGAGATTCAAACGTCTTTACGTCGTCCTTAGAGATCGCCTGGGGAAGACTAATATGATTTACGGTTTCCAGAACTATGTTGTTAAACGAAGCCAATGTATCTTCCTGACCGTTTATTTTTTTGTGAGGATATTCCGAATTTTTTTAACCAAGACTTCATCGCTAAAGGGCTTGACCACAAACTCTGTCACTCCCATGGTCACCGCAGCTAATATCAAATCCATCTGGCTCTCAGAGGTGATAAAAACAACGGGCACGGTCTTTGTTAGATCAAAAGCGCGGACTTTTTCGAGAAATTCAATTCCGTTCATATCTGGCATATTGTAGTCGGTGAGTATAATGCTGGGTTTCAGATTGTTCGTGGACAAAGTCTTCCACGCTTCGGCTCCGTTTGAGGCTTCTATAATCGAATTGAATCCAACGGCTTCACAAACTTTGATCAGGCGTAGGCGAGCCAATTTCATGTCATCAACGACGAGGGCGGTATCGAACGGAGTGGTGCTCATATGTAGATCCCTTTTGAATGTAGTGGTTCAATTTTAATTTGAGAATGCCAGATAGGTAAAGAGATAGTGGCCCAGCCGTGACTCAAGTCCGGTTGCGTTTTCTGCTGCATCACCTAGACTGATCCTATGGCAAACCAAATTGATCGAGCTCAAATAGAAGCGTTTCGAGATGACGCCTCTGAGATCATGAATGAATGGGAAGCGGCGTGTTTACGTGCAGGAACGATTTCGCGAGCGGCGTTCTTTCAGGCTTTGCTTCGCTGTGCGCATAACTTGAAGGGCAACGCTGGATTAATGGGCTTTGAACATCTAGCAAGTTCGATGCACCGCCTAGAGGATCGCTTGATCGTTCTTGAGGGATCTAAGGAATCGGTGACCAATCCCTCGTTTCTAGGAATTCTACTCGAAATCGAAAAGTTCATTCGCGATTGGGTTGGTCGGATGGTAGATAACCCGGATTTTGTTCCGGATACCTTGAGTGTTCTAGCTAAACTTGAAGCATTGCAGACCGATGGCAAACAAGGCCAGGTGGTGGAGTCAGACACTTCGGTCTTGCGCGAGACGTCCAGTTCCAGCGGCAATGAATCTGTACGCATTGCCTCGCAGAAATTGGATTCATTGATTCAGTTGGTTGGCGAATTGACCCTGGCACAGGCCATCGTCAGTCGTGGGAGAACAGAGGAATTGCTTGAGACAGCTCCGGTGCGTGATGCGGTTGCCCTATGCGACAAACTGGTGCGCAGCCTGCGTTTGACGGTGCTGGATATGCGCATGCTGCCGATGTTGGGGCTGTACAGTAAGCTGGAACGCGCAGGTATGGAGCTTTCGATCAAATTGCAAAAACCGCTGAGTCTTTTGGTTGAGGGACAAGAAGTTTCTGTCGACAAAGCCGTCCTGAATAAAATTTTTGATCCGTTGCTTCATCTTTTAAGAAATGCGATCGATCACGGAATCGAGTCTCCGGATGAGCGAATTAAAGCGGGTAAGCCGACGATGGGGACGATTCGAGTGACCGCGGCGATTGCGCCAAGCGGGGTTGAGATTCGCATTAAAGATGATGGCCGTGGCCTCGATCTTAAGCGGATTCGGCAAAAGGGAGTGGAGCGTGGACTGGTCCGTGCGGATGAAATTCTTTCCGACGCAAAGATCTCGAATTTAATTTTTGAACCGGGATTTTCGACTGCCGAAACTGTCACCGATATTTCCGGCCGGGGCGTCGGACTGGATGTCGTCAAGAAAGAAGTCATGAATCTAGGTGGGCAGGTCGACCTTAAGTCCACATTCGGTACCGGAACTGAATTTATCATAACACTTCCGGTGAATATCAGTTTGATCGATGTATTGGTTGTGCATAATCAGGGGCATCTATATTGCGTACCCACCCAGGATATCGTCGAAGTCATCGACCTTATCGACGTTAAGCCTCAGAGCTCGGCGATGTATCGGCAAATGATCCATTTTCGCAACCGTGTTTTGCCCATTGAGCCTCTTGAATATTTTCTGAATCAGACGGCGGGCCCTGTTGAGCTGTCGACCCAAGAGGGCGGCTGTATCTTAGTTGTAAACTACCAAGACGAAGTCATTGGCATTCAAGTCGGAGCCGTGACTCATCAGCAACAAGTTTTTGTGCGTATGCTCAAAGGCTATATGGCCAGCCTGCCTTGTTTGACCGGGTCAACTATTCTGTCCAATGGCGAGCCGAGTTTAATTATCAACGTGAAAGAGATGGCCAACAATTATTTTGTTGATCGCAACCGAGGAGCGGTGAGTGGAGAACACAGTATTTGAAGATCGAGCCAAATTTAAGTACATGATCTTTCAGCTTGGCACTGAGATCTATGGTACTCCATTACTTGGGGTTCGCGAAGTCATCGAGAACAAAGCGCCGAAGCCCGTTCCCAATTCCGCGGCTGGCTTTGAAGGTGTGATCAATTTGCGCGGCGACGTGATCGGTGTAGTTGATTTAAGAAAATTGCTCAACGTCAAACCTTTGCAATCCTTATCGATCTTGGTTTTTGAAAGTGAAATGGGTGTCTTGGGTGGCATCGTCGATCGTTGCGTGGCGGTCGCCGAAATTTCCGAGCGTGATGTCGAGAAGAAGGGCAATACCGGCAAACGTGACGGCGCCGATTATTTTATTGGAGTTGGAAAGCTACCAACGGGACTGGTCACCTTAATTGATCTTGTGAAAGTGACTAAGCTGCTGAGCGGCCCAATCCCAGAGCCCTAGTCGGCACGTATTCATATTTCTGTTTCTTCGCGGTCCTTAATTTTCTGATCCAGCTTCTTAAATAGGCCGGCAAGCATGGCCTCGCGAGCGCCGGTTTGCAACGGTCGGCCGCCTTGCATTTCAACGTATAAGTCCGCTTTGAGCTCGAGCAAAAAGCGCGAGGGTGAAATCTCTTGCTGCTTGCCATAGCGTTTGCGTTGCTTGACCCGAGTCAACACAAGATGCTTTTGCGCGCGCGTCACTCCGACATAAAAAAGCCGGCGCTCCTCGTCGGTGTTTTGGCCAAGACGGGCGTGCGGCAAGAGATCTTCCTCAAGGCCCAGCAAAAAGACTAAAGGAAATTCCAAACCCTTGCAGGCGTGAAGGGTCATCATTTGCACTTCATTTGCCCCAGTGTCGCTATCGGAAATCGGATCGCGTAGCTCCATGTAATCGATAAACTTCTCGAGTGTCAGTAGTGTTCTGCCGTCACGATTGAACATGCCGTCCAGGATGCGTCCTAAAATCGTGACACTGAGCCAGCGCCCATCGGCAGCGGCCAGGTCGCGATAGCTTTGATTGACGTATTCGCGGTAACCGATTTTGCGAAACTCGTCTTCGAAAACTTGCTCAGCGCTTTCACCTGCTGAAATGAGTCGATCTTTTAGGCGCGCTAAGAAAGCCAAAAGCAGACCTAGCGATTCGGCCGCCGGTTGGTCTGGATTTTGTGACTTCCACTGTTTTGACTTATGAAAAAAGTCGTTATCCGAGATCAACGCTTCGATGGACTCCAGAGTTTTTTCGCCGATCCCACGTGAGGGCAAATTAATGATTCGGCGAAACGAAACTTCGGTGGGATAAAGACACGACCGCACAAAAGCAAGAATATCTTTGGCTTCCTTGCGGTCAAATAGCGCCGTGCCACCACTGAGTTTGTAGGGAATCTGCGAGCGCCGTAGGCCGCCCTCCATCAAGCCGCCCTGGGAATTTGAGCGATAAAGAATCGCCATATCTCTCCACTTGTAGCCCTTCTTTTGAAATTCAAAAAGCTCTCGAGTCACTTGCTCAATCTCGGCTTCTTCGTCATCGAACACAAAGAGCTCTGGAGTTTCGCCGGGGGTATCGAGTGCCGCACGCAGAACTTTTGGATGCCGCGTTTTATTACTGGCGATAATTGCGTTGGCCATATTTAGAATTTTTTCTGACGATCGGTAGTTGCGCTCGAGCCGAATCGTTTTACATTCTTTGTAGCGTTGGGGAAATCCGAGAATATTTTGAATTTCAGCGCCGCGCCAGCCATAGATCGATTGGTCGTCGTCGCCGACCACGGCGATATTTCGCCGCAAAGAGGTCAATTGATCGATGAGCTGCATCTGTGTGGCATTGGTATCTTGAAACTCGTCGACCATTACAAAATCAAATCGGGAAGCCATTTTTTTATGCAGCGTAGAGTTTTCTTTGAGCATATGCAGGGGACGCAGTAAGAGCTCCTCAAAATCGACGACGCCAAGCTGGCGCAAGCGTTTGAGATACTTTGGCGCCAGGACCACGCTCGCGGCGCTTTCAATGGTGTTATCAAACGCCGAGGCCTTACCGGTTTCGCGAATGCGCCCGATCTTGGCCATAATGGCCTCGACATTCAACTTCGCTTTTTCATAGGCTTTATGGTCGCGCAATAGGTCTTTCAGAATCGACACTGCATCTCCACCATCAATCACGCCAAATTTTCTGGGGAGGTCGGCCTCTCGCCAATGTTCTTTTAAAAACTGCAAGCCAAAGCCGTGAAAGGTTCCCGCCCAAACTTTGTTCGAAGTCGGTCCAAGTTTTTTCTGGACCCGATTTTTTAACTCTTGCGCGGCTTTGTTGGTAAATGTAAGTACGCAGACGCGATCTGGAGTCGTTAAGTTTTCAGCGATCAGCCGTCCGGTGCGTGAAACGAGCACGGTTGTTTTTCCAGAGCCAGCACCCGCCAAAATTAAAAGCGGTCCTTGATCGTGGGATACGGCCTCTTGTTGCTCAGGATTTAAGCCTTTGAGCCAATAGCTCATTGTACATCACGAGGGCGGCGTGAAAATCTCATAACTTGATCAGAAAGAACGACAGTCCTGCCAAAAATCGTCATCACTAAAAAGAGGCTTAAGACAAGATCAGCCAAGACGGCTACCAAAGAGAGAACTACAGTGGGTGGTGCAAAGAAAAACAACAGCACCCAAGCAAAGATTCCGCCGGGCTTTAAGCCGACGTCAATCAGCCAAGTGCAGGTCATCAGCAAAAGCGCGGCGGGAGCGGAAATCGCGATCATCCAACTCAAAATCTGAAAAACTGTGCGCACCCGAGACCGCTGCGGAAGGCGGTGACTCTGGCCGGGTTCAATAATCTCAGGATTTTCAGGGGTTCCAACTTTGGGGCCTTGAAACCATTGGGTGATACTCATAATCCAAGGATCTAACACAGACTAACGGAGCTTGTCTTGAATCTCTTTAGTCAACTTTTCGAATTCCGAGCCGACGCTTGGCGGGACTTCAATAGAGGTTTGTATGTGGTCATCGCCGTTGCTTTTTAAGAAGTTTTCCATTCCAACTTCGTGCTCCGAGCCAACGATTGCCACAAAGGGAAGATCGGGTTTTCCCTCGGCCTCCATGCGGCAAAGATGGGCAAGAATCTTGCGATCCATTTGTTCACTACGCCAGTCGAGCACAAACTTATTTTTGAGTCGATCAACCAGTAGAAAAAATGTGTGGAAGTATATGTGATAGTTTCGTTCGCCTGGAACAATCGCAGGATAGTCTAGCATCTCATTCATTCGTTCAAGATCCGCCGGAATATAAAAGTCAGTCACATTTCGCGGCATCGCGATGGCTTGTTTGGTGTACGCGCGCAAGACAGCCTTGAGTACGGTGTTGGTTGCGTTCAGTGCTTTGACATTACTAAGAGGAATCGGAAGCCCCGCCTGATCCGGTGCTAGACCCTGCTTCAAATTCGCATTGATATTGGCAACCACCACAGCCACCAGTTCATTGGTCGCACCGGTGATAGTTTTATCCGTCAGCGCCGCGGTCCACGCTGTTTTCAAGTAGGGACTGAGTAATAGAAAGTACTGAAACGAAACAACCGATTCTTCAATATCGGGTGTCGTAACGAAAGGCATTAGGCCGCCCCGATCACGCATGCCCGCTTTTTCCGTCAACCACCATGACCAATAGAGCACGCCAAAACCCTTGGCAAACAACTCGTCCATGCCGGTGATGGCATCACGATTTTCTGGTCGCAATTTCTCACTCAAAGTGGCCGGGTCAATCTCCAACCCAAGATAAATCCACTTATGAAGGGCGCCCTGAATCATCAGGTTTTTGACCTCCGTCGCAAAGTCTGTTCCATGGGTTTCGCCCACCAAGTAGACTCGATGATCGCGCTTTAGGTTGCAAATGGGGCCAGCGAAGGCAGATCCACTTGCGAGGAGAAGTAAGAGGCTCGGAATTAATAGCGTCTGAATGTATTTCATTCGCGAAAAATACCGGTCTTATGCCGATCTGGAAACGCCCGTCCAGCCGATTGAAAAAGAAACAGGCTCCTCTAGACCCCGGCGGTGGAATGAAGTACCTGTTAACGATGGCCGATATTGTTCTAAGTACGCTCAATGCCCGGTATATTCATGCCAGTTTGGGGCTGCGCTATCTGCGCGCCAATCTGGGTGAATACCGCTCCGCATGCAAATTGTTAGAGTTCACGATCAAGCGGCCGGTTGGCGAAATCGTCAGTGAGATATTGACTGAGCAGCCACGCGTTGTCGGATTTGGAATCTACATTTGGAACACCACTCAGACGCTCCAAGTGATTCGCGAGCTCAAACGCGTGCAACCGTCTCTTTTGATAGTGGCGGGAGGTCCTGAGATCAGCTACGAGACAGAGTCCCAAGAGATCTATTCAGCCGTGGATTTTGTGTTCCAAGGCGAAGGCGACTTTACCTTTCGTGAATTTGTAGCGAATTATTTTGCGAAAGCTGAGCTTCCTGTCTCTAAAATCCTTGCGCCGGTGCTTCCGGAGATCGGGAAAATTGTATTTCCTTACGAAGAGTATACGGATGAAGACGTTCGCCATCGGACCCTCTATGTTGAGGCCTCTCGGGGTTGCCCGTATAAATGTGAGTACTGTCTTTCGGCCCTCGACGTCGCGGTTCGTAACTTCAACATCGATCTGTTTTTAGGGCAGATGCAGAAATTGCTCGAGCGGGGTGCGCGCCAGTTCAAGTTTGTCGATCGAACCTTTAACCTTGCACCGACCATCAGCACTAAAATTCTGCGTTTCTTTCTTGAGCATATTGAGTTGGGACTATTTCTCCATTTTGAAATGGTCCCGGACCGTCTGCCTGATGAACTCAAGGATCTGATTAAAAAATTTCCCGCTGGGTCCCTGCAGTTTGAGATAGGAATTCAAACCTGGAATCCTGAAGTCGCGCGCAACGTGAGTCGACGCCAAAATTACCAAAAAATCACTGAAAATTTTGCCTTTCTCCGAACCGAGACTTCGGTGCACACTCACGCCGATTTGATCATCGGCCTGCCGGGTGAAACTTGGGAGACCTTTGCTCTCGGCTTCAATGAGCTGCATCGCCTTCAAGCAGATGAAATTCAGGTGGGTTTACTCAAGCGGCTCAAGGGCACACCGGTGATTCGCCATAACGAAAAGTTTGCGATGCGATACTCATTGCAACCACCTTTCCAGATTCTTGAAAACAAAGATCTTAGTGAGGCGCAAATTCAGCGTTTAAAGGTGTTTGCGGACTTTTGGGATCTAGTGGCCAACTCGGGTCGCTTTCCAGGAATAGTGAAGTTGCAGCTGCAATCGGGGATTGAGCCCTTTACCTTTTTCTATGAACTTGCGACCCACCTGCATCGGGCGTTTGGACGAACCCACTCTATTCACTTGACCGACCTCGAGCGGGAAGTGGTTGGCTATTTGGCGTCTAAAGGTTGGTCACTTGAGGCGGGTCTGAGCCAGAGGAACGTACATTCACCAGTGGCAACCCCTTTCCGACAAGCACAGCATCTGACACACTAAACTAAATTCATGTTGGGACTGCGATACTAAAAGCGACAATCTTTTTTTCAGGTCCGAACGTTTTTCTAAAATGAAGTGTGGCTATTGACGGAGCGACCATAAATCTAATATGAGTCTTCGCCTGCGGGCTTCATGCCGCCCATCTAAAAAACCAGAGGTCGTTATGTTAAGAAAAGTACCCGTAGTGCTGTCCGCAGTTCTGGGCCTTGTATTTCTGCCGGCAATGGCGGCTCCCGTCGACGATTTAATTCGCGTCGATACCCAATACACGGTCGATTTCTTTTCGTCGCTCGGTCTTAAGCGCGAGACTCGTATAAAAATTAAAGATCTCAACGATCAGCAATTGACTCTTGCGCCGATGTTGAAAAAGGCAAAAGGCGAGTACACGGCGCAGAATCTGATCTACTTGGGGAAGCTCTCTGAGTTGAATAAGATCCGGGCTCAGATCGAGGCCAGTCAAAAGCAAATCGACAAAGCGACGACTCAGCGTGCGTCGGCGGTCGATGGCGCGGTAAAACGAGGCGATTTTACTGATAACTCTCAGGTGACGGATACGGGGATCAGTGATCGGCAAAATTCGCAAGAGACCGCGGCCGCCAATTTGGGCACGCAAATGGATTCGGTGCGCAAGCAGATCCGTCGCGAACAAGCCAAGCCTGAGTACAAGGTTAAAGCGAAGGAGCTAAATGACTCTAAGGTCGTGGTTGCGCATTTGCAAAAAACGATTGGCGAGGGGAGATCTCGCCGCGGTGAGATTCAGACTCAGCTTGAGTTGGATCAAAGCGCGATTGACCGCCTTTTGGCAGATCTTTCGGCCTTCGAACGATTGCGCAGTGACCTCGAGATCAATATTGTCCCACAGCTAGTACAACGTTCTCAGAAATTGACCAACCGAATTCGTGACGTCGATCAGAATTTGACAATTCTAAATGCGGACATTGAGGCACGCCGTCCGCGCATTGACAAAATGATCGCTGATCTTCGGGATACCGAAGATCGGTTAGACAAAAAAAATCGTCGTCTGGATCAATTCAATAACGAGATTCGCGATATCGATGCCACTCTCGCTCGACTGCCCGAATGGCGCGCTCAGTTGAATGACCTTAACTCGGTCAAAATCCCGCAGGCGCAGCGCGAGCTGAGCGATGCGACGGATCGTGCACGCGATGCTCAGGCTCGGGTTGATCGGGATCGCGCGGCCTTCGACGCTGTAAAAGCCGAGGCGCAAGCCGGAAATCAAGAGCTTGAGAAACTCAATGGTGACCGGGAGCGCGCTCAGCAAAAAGTCGGTCAGTTGAACGCTGAACTTGCGAGTATCGCTGCCGCTCTTTCCAACGCCGCAAATCTAGAGGCCCGTCGTGATCAATTGAAAGGTGTCCTGATCCGTGGCGCTCAAGCCAAGGTCGAATCACTGACCGCTGATTTGAGCCAGGCCCAAACGGAATTGGCGAAAGCGCGCGAGGCTTTGCAAAACGAACAAGCTAAGCTAGCGGGTTTGATGGAGCGACAGCGCAATTTGCAAGCCGAGCTACGTACCATTGAAAGCCAACAAAACGCCTTGAATGAAAAGTTGCGTGAGCTCAAAAGAGAACTCGATCAAGTCGGGAAGCGAGAAGAGAATCTCCAGCGACTACAAGAAATGAAAACGAACCTTGAGGCGAAGCAGGAAGATGCCGCACGCACATTGGAAGCCGCTCAAGCTGATTGGGATCGCTTAAAGGGCGCCGGCGACGGCGAGCGCCAGGCGGCAAGGCAGCGTTTGAAGCGCGCGCAGGCCCAAGTTCAAGACGCACAACAGATGGTGCAACAGATCGCAAGCCAGCTCGCTGATGTAAATTCAAAAATCGCCGGGATCAGCGGTGGTCGTTCAAAGGACGAAATCGAGGCTGAGATTCGGGATATCGAAAGCAATCAGCTTCCCGCTTTGCAAAGCCAACAGCAGGCCAAGGCCGCGGCCCTTGCGGACGTGAAAGGTCAAGTTGACGGGAATCGGGACGTCGCAAATGCGAAGCAGGCAGTTGCTGCGGCCGATGCCAAACTCAATGATATCAAGGGCGCGCTCAATCAAAGTGCGGCTCAGCTTTCTAAATTGAATGGCGAGCTCAGTGAGATTGAAAGTAAACTTGGCAATCTAGATCAACTCAAAGCCCGCGAGCAGGCGATTCGCACGCGCGAACTTCCCTCTGCGCAAACGACTCTTGCTGATATCGATAGCGCCATCGCGGTGGCACGTGGTGCTGCGGATGCGGTCGCGAAACGGGTTCAGGCGGCACAAGCGATTTTGCGTGACTCGGTGGCTTTGAAACAAGATGCGGATAAAAATGTGGGCGCGGCTACTGCAAACTTAAATCGCTTTCAGACGCTGGCCGCAAATATCCAAACGCAGCTGTCCAATGCGACGCAATTGCAACGCCGCCGTGACGAATTGGTGGCCGCCGTGGATCAAACCCGCCGCGACATTGCCGATCTCGAGCGCGGTCAAAGGGAGTTGCGAAGATTTTTTGAAAGTGAAAAGAGGGTCTTTGACGATCTCGTCGCACGATTCGATCAAAGTTCAGGCGAAAGAAAAGACTTGTTCGAAAAATGGACAGCTGTGGATCACGAATTGGTCGCTCAGCAAGATCGATTGGCTTCTACAAAAGCCGCGATTCAACAAAAGCAAGCCGAGCTGTCTGGACTTCAAGACGATCGGAACTCACTCAATGCGGAGCTAGATCGTTTGGTTCAGGATATTGCGCAAGCCCAATCTGAACTTCAACCCGCGCAAAAGAGGTTTGCGGCTGCTCGGATTGATTTCGACGCCTATTACGCGGTCAATGTCGGTCCCTTTGATGTTCAACTCGATGGTTTTCAAAAACAAATCGATGTTATTGACGACGACCTCCGTTTCTTGAGCGCGCTGGCGACGACCTTGAAGAATTCAGATGCTTCGATCAAACAAGGGAGCGACGCGATTGCAGCCGTTCAACCAAAAGCCGACGTGTTGGATGCCGAGACCAAGCGACTCTTCCCTGTCGTGCAAGCACTTTGGGTCACGCTCAACGGTTTCGAAATGCAAATCGCGGATCTAGAGAAATCTAAAGCCGCGGCGAATGAGCTCCTCAATGTACAGCTGATCTCTGTGCGTAGTGGAGAGGCCGCGATCGATAAAATCATCAATGACAACATGGGTGGGAGATAACAATGAAACTCGCGAATATGAAATCTGGACTATTGGCTGCCATACTGTTTGGCGCTCTTCAAGTTTACGCCGATGCGGTGGTGGTCAAAGATTTGGGCAAGTCCGGCGACTGGCAGGCCAGTGAAATCGCCCATCACCCACTTTGGGACAAAGAGGCTTGTGTAGCGCAAACCAAAGCTGCTGGAGGTGTTGCGACTCTTGAGCTCTATGCAGAAAAGTCTGGTACTGTTTATAACGATCCGCTAGTTGAGGTCGTCACAGCTCCTGGTTTTCCGTTTTACGTGCGCGGAATTTTGACTGATGCAAAAGGTGGCAACGCCATCCACTTGATTTTGGCAACCACGGCCACAGGTGCGCAACAGTTCGGACTATTGAGTCGACTGGATCAGCGTGCGGCCGTCCTAAATTTGCTAAAAGCCGCGAGTGGCGCAAAGGTGCAATTTATAAATGATAAGAATAAGATCGTTAAAACCTTAGCGTTCTCACTCAAAGGTTCCAGCAAAATCATTGCGACCGCGATTCAAGGCTGTCAGCTGACCGTGGACTAAAGTCTTCTCATCTCGAGACGGCTGGGAATGAAGTGCTCAAGAACAAGTTGGAACAGCAACGCCAAGACCTGGATGCGATCAATCAGCGCCTGGGTATTCCGTAGTTTTAGAAATCTTTATTGAACCGGGCAGGAGAAATACTGCCCGAAGACCTGCAGCAAAGCGTCCACATTCGCGACTGGAATTGAGCTCGGTGTAAAGGCCCTCGCGCAAAGCGGAGTGCCGGAGCTCAGAGTTCCATCTTTATAAATCAAATCAATTTGCACATTGGGCATTTCAGGAATACACACGGCTTCAAGCGAGGAGCTGTCCGCGCGGGTGATCTGTTGTGCCGCTTGGATCAGTTCACTGGCCGCCAAGGGGTCGGATTGAACAAAAGCACATTTCTCGATCCACGCTTGAGTTCTTTCGATAAATTCAGAAATGAGCACGCTTGCGCTGCCGTCGATCGAGTTGAATTGAACTTCCACACGCTGTCCTGGAGCCGCAGTCCAGGGATCTTGAATTTGATAGTGAACGGCAGAAATCGCCTTTTGCCCGGCAAAATCTGAACTGTCCGTCTTCCCTGTCTTTTGCGTCTTGCCACAGTTTTGAAAGGCCAACACTAGGCCCAAACTGGCGGCTAAAATTAGGATTTTAGAGTGTAACTGACGCATAGGATTCTAATTTGCAAGGCTCAGACCGGCTGGGAAGCGCGGAGCAGAGTTTTGAGTGACTATGAAGCGGGCAGTGGCTACTGGTTTGCCGTCCCATTGTGAGGCGGCACTGCGCGTGAAAGGCTTGACGCAGACCGCGTTTATCTCCATTATGGCCCCTCAATATCTTTGAGAGGAATGAGTCGATGAAATCAATCACTGAATTCGCGGTTTTTGCGTTGAACAAAGGTCTGCAAGCAAAAGTGGCGTTGGCTGCTGAAGGCAAAACTCCCGAAGAAATTCAAACGAGCTTGGGCGAGACGTTTAAATTCGAAGGCGATAAGCTGAAGCATTTCATCAACGCTCTTGAAGTGGCGACCGCCAACGCAGAGGGTTTAATGCGCGTTTTGGTTGTGAGTTATGCTGAGGGCGAAAAAACGGCGCCGAAAGCTGTGAAAGTTGAAGAGACTCATTATATTCCTGAATTTAAATTGGAAGCGAAGCCGATCACCCAACAGAGAAATGATCCTAAGGGCGGCGGCGGCAAGAAAGCCGGCAAAGGCGATATGAATCGCGTGAAAACATCGCCATGGGGTTTAACTCCTGAAGAAAAAGCAGCCAAAAAGGGCGGCGGCAACAAGGCTCCGAAACCGACCACTTAGCTTTTACCCGTTCGTCCAAAAACAAATGCGACGACGGGAATCCCACCATTTGAAAATGCGCGTTTCGTGACCACCTTCCACTGCGGTGGGAGGTCTAGGCGTCCTTTTGCGGCGCTCGCGGGCAATATAAAACAGGCGAGTTCGGGTTTCGCCACTAGCTCCGCTTGTGCAAATAATTTCGCATAGTACTTCGCTAAGGGTTCTTTCACTTTCAAACGTTCGCCATAGGGTGGATTGGCCACGATCCAGCGCTGAAGTCCGGGAGTTTCCGCGCGCGGCTTGGCTTTAAAAAAATCCTCACCATTCAATTCGAAATCGAAAGCGCCTTTAACCGCCGAGAGATTCTCTTTGGCTGCCGCTAAGGTCTTTTTATCCATCTCAAAGCCGAGCAATTTTGAAAACCGTGGACGGACACTACGCAGCAACGGCGTGTTGATGGGGGTTGCGCCAAACGCCGAAAACGCAAAATCACGCTCTTCGATCAAGCGATCGCGAAAAACCGCCTCGAGTAAAAAAGTGCCACTCCCCATCATCGGATCGATCAGTTCCACCGGGTCGTCGCTTCCGGCCCAGCGCGTACGTCCCATCCATTGCAGCATAGAGGCCGCGATTGTCTCGCGCAGGGGAGCTTCGCCGATATGCACGCGTGCTCCACGCTTATGCAAACGGTCGCCAGAGGTGTCTAAGCTTAAGGTGCAGATATCGTCACTTAAACGCACATAGAGTCCGATTTTTATTTTCGAACCGGGTTTGACCGCAGCCTTCTTCTGATAGGCTCGCCAAGCTTTCAGACAGGTCTCCTCAATGCGTTTTTTCATTTTCAATCGGGAGCGTGTCGCAGAGACATGAATTTCGAGATCGCAAGTCGGATCAATCCATTCGCGCCAATTGAAAGCTGAGAATTTCTGATAAAGCTTAGGGAAATCGCGGCAGCGAAAGCTTGCTACACGCAACAATATGCGAGTCGGAGTCTTGAGTGCCCGATTCATCGCCAAACCTTCCGGAAGAGATGCGCGAACCGTTACGCCCCCGTGTTCGGGACCGCTTTCCAACTCAGGGAACCATTCACTCACTTCCAAATGCACAAGATCTTCTAGGCCCGGAAGCGTGACTAGAAAAAATTCTTTGCGGTCATCCGTGAAGAGGCTGGCGAGCTCAGGGCTAATTTCAATTTCTTGGTCGTTGGACATTCAAATCATCATACCGACCCACCCGCATGATTGCACGATCAAATTCAGCACTAAATAAAATACTGTTTATAACTAGAGTGGTCGCGATCGAGAAAGTATTTCTAAAGCTATATTTAGTTTTTCTTTAAAAATCCGGTGAGATGCGACGAGGGTTTGCGCGTAGGCCGCAAGACTTGCTCGGTAGTGGATCATTTTTCCTTCGTCCAACTTATCTTTCGTCTGGGAAAACTGCAGCGAGTATTGATGATAGACCTCACACAAGCTATTGTTTTTCGAGAACGAATCGATCAGATGTTTGGCGTGCATATAGCAATCCACGACCACCACGGCGGTGGCATGGTCCAGTTTTGCAAGTGATGCGGCTCCGGTGTGAAACACCGTAAAATAGTCATGTCCGACGGGCCAAATCACGTCGATCGGATCGCCCTCCTTGTGACCGTCGAGATAGGAACCAATGCTCCTAATGTAGCGAGTCTGCAAAAGTTGAAGTTCCACCGCCAGGAGCTTCTTGAAATTACGAACCTCAGTACGGGTTTCAAGTCGGCGTTGAATGGTATTTAAAAAGAAGGCGAAGAATAACCCGATCAGCGTTGAAAAAACGGTGATGTAGTCGCGTAAGAAATTGATTAGGGCTTCACTGGAGGTCATTTTGACGCGACCATATACGGAAGCCCTTCTTGAGGCAAAAATTAATTGGATCTAGCCAAATTTTCATGGTCTTTTTGGTTCAATCCAAACGAGGTGACTATGCGTACTCTAGCGAACGTTCTTTTTCTCATGCTGACCGTATCTTGTTCCACTGCCGTCCAACGCGGTCCTTCGGCTATGACGGACTCGAGTGAGCCCTATGCGTGGCTCGAAGAAGTTAAAGGTGAGCAGGCCCTCAAGTGGGTGGGCGCGCGCAATCTCGAGTCACAGACTCAAATGAAAGCATTAAAGGATTTTAAAGAGGTCGAGCGCGTCGCAAAGACCATTCTTTTGGCTAAAGATCGCCTGCCGAAAGTCGTTGAACACGCAGGCAAGCTGTATAATTTTTGGCAAGATGACGTGCATGTGCGCGGAATATGGCGCCGGGCTTCGCTAGCTGAGTTCAAAAAGAAAAGTCCGAAATGGGAAACCATTTTGGATCTAGATAAGGTCGCTGCCAAAGAAAAAGAAAACTGGGTTTACAAGGGCGTCGATTGCCTGGAGCCCGAATACCGAGTGTGCATGATCCGTCTGTCACGCGGCGGAGGCGATGCTTCGGTCTACCGTGAATTTGATGCCACGAAAAAAACGTTTGTCGCCGCGGGGTTTGTTTTACCCGAGGCCAAGAGCGAAACCGCGTGGGTCGATGCGAATCACATCTTGGTGGGCACGGATTTCGGCGCCGACACGCTGACCAAATCAGGCTACCCGCGAGTGGCCAAACTTTGGACGCGCGGGACGCCCCTGACTGAAGCCGTAACAGTTTTCGAAGGTAAGAAGGAAGACGTGAGCGTCGGAGTTTCGACAGTCTTTACAGCGCAAGGAAATAAATCTTTCGTGCAACGAGAAGTCACCTATTTCGAATCTGAATCTTATGCTCTGACCGCCGAATCTAAATTGGTGAAGATCGAAAAGCCGTTGAACGCGGACTTGGAATCCTGGATTTTCGATCGCTACATTCTACGCTTAAAGTCGGATTGGACCGTCGGGGCAAAAGTTTTTAAAACTGGTGACCTCGTCGCGGTCGCCAACGGCAGTGAGCCGACCTTAGTCTTTTCGCCGAATGAAAAACAAAGTTATATGGGCTTGGCGCTGAGCAAAGACGCTCTGATCTTAAATTACCTCGACAATATTCAAGGCAAACTTGCCCGCCTTTATCTAAAAGAGGGGATCTGGACGCTCGAAGAGCTGCCGTTTCCGGAAAAAGGAAATCTTTCTATCCTCAGCGCCGACCCCTTCGGCGGAGACCTTGTAGTGGGGTTTGAGAACTTTCTGATCCCATCGTCGGTCGCCTTTGCAAAAGTGGATTTGAAAAACTCAGCCGCTGAAATCAAGTTCGAAACTCTTAAACGTCTGCCGGCGCGTTTTGATAGTCGCCCTTTCGTGGTTCAGCAGCTGTGGGCTGCGAGTAAGGATGGAACGCAAGTTCCCTATTTCGTCATTGGGAAAAAGGAAATGAATCTGAACTCAGCCAATCCGGTTATTCTCTATGGCTACGGAGGGTTCGATATCGCGGTATTGCCTAATTATTTGGGTCTGGTAGGCAAGCTCTGGCTCGAAAAAGGCGGGACGTATGCCGTCGCTAACATTCGTGGAGGCGGGGAGTTTGGGCCAAAGTGGCATATGGCGGCCATCAAAGAGAATCGACAGAAAGCCTACGATGATTTTATTGCGGTCGCCGACGATATGGTCACCCGCAAAATCACGTCGCCGGCTCATTTGGCGACGAGCGGTGGTAGCAACGGCGGATTGTTGGTGGCGGCGACTTTGATTCAACGACCGGATCTATTTCATGCGGTGATGTGCAAAGTTCCGCTGACCGATATGCTCCGCTACAACAAACTTCTGGCGGGTGCGAGTTGGATGGCCGAATATGGAAATCCAGATGAAGCGAAAGACAGAGAGTTCTTGGCTAGGTACTCGCCTTACCAAAATGTAAAAATGGGCGTGAAGTATCCCGAAGTGTTTTTTATGACTTCGACTATGGATGACCGCGTACATCCTAGCCACGCCCGTAAAATGGCGGCAACCATGTACCAAGCCGGCAATTCAGTTTTGTATTTTGAAAACACCGAGGGAGGTCACGGCACTTCGGCCAACTTGCTGCAAAAGGTTCAGTTTACTGCTCTCGAGTACACTTTCCTGCGGGATCGTCTGCTCAAGACTCATTGAACGTCTGGCAACCTAGCGCTGGGTACCTCTTTTTTATATAGTTGCCATTAGTAATACGCGTGTGATTCTTTCAAGGCTTCGACTAGACCTTCGTGAGAAGTTGCCTCTAAGTTCAGCAAATAAATACCAAATCGTTCATATGCATACGGCGGCATTCGGCGCTGTTCGGCTCTGGGGACCCGCTCCAGAGTCGGACTCGATTTAAGGTTATTTCAGATGGCTTATACCTGAAGATTTGAAACTCTCGGTCTATGCGCTGCCAACACCTTTGCACATTCATACTCGGGACACTCCTCCTTTCGGCGTGTAGCGCCTCGCATGTGCTGAATTCAAATGTTGTCGACAAGAAGTTCGATAAAACTCTGCCGCTCAACTATCAAACTGTGTACGCGGAAATCTTGGATCGAAAGTGCGCGAACTGTCATGGCGCCGGGAGTTCGAGTAAAGCGAATGGTAAGCCGTTTGCGCCCTATGCAACGATGGCAGAGGTCAATCCTCCTGAAAAACCAGATCTTATGAGCACGCCGGCGAGCAAGAGCCGTATGTACCGCGCGATCACCCGACTAGATAAACATCGCATGCCGCCGCCGACAATTGCAGGACCTTTGACCCAAGACGAGATTGATTTTATTGCCGAGTGGATTGATGCCGGAAAACCCGAGTTTTGAGAGAGAGACCAGCCTTGACAGCACCGCTAAGTAATCTTTTAATATTTACTCAACCGTCCGGTCGGAGACCAGCATGAAAAAGCAGCTTTTGTTCGTCGCAACTCTGGTCGCTGGATTGGAGATTGGGCTATCTGCAAACGCCCGCGCTCCTCAATGCACCAACAAAACCATTCGTCATCGCCCAGCCAACGCCAATGCAGATGAGTTTCAACGTCTCGATCCCAGTCGGGATGTGAGTCCGCTCGAAAAATACGTTGCGCGACTTTACGTCCATCTTACCGGTGCGCCGGCGCCGATGTTTGATCCGCGCTTTAAACGTGCGGTGAGCTTGGTGCAGTCGGGAAAATCATTAGAGGCTGCTCAGCTGGTCATTACCGATCCCGGTTTTTTAAAGGTTCGTGTGCGCGGTTTCGCTATTCCATTTATTGATATCGATCATCGCAAGGTCGACACGTTGACGGATTTTCAAACCCTCATCATTGGGGTGACTCGCGATGAGCTCGACGCCCGTCTGATTCTCACCGGTAATTTACGTTACAGCGGATACACTTCCCTGAGTCTTCCCGCGGTCTCGCGAGAGAACAATGATCACTATGCACAGTTTGAAGCCCGGGACTTGGATTTCGAACGAGACCTAGAGCGTGTCGACAAACAATGGGACGATACTGACTATGTGGCCGGTGCGCTCACGACACGTGCTTGGGCGTCTGCATACTACAATATGGGCACCAATCGTCTTGCGGTGAAATACACCATCGACGCTTTTCAATGTCAGCCGATTGATTCATGGAAAATTCGGGGCCTTCCAGACTATTTCGTCCGTCGGGATATTGATCGTGCACCTGGCGGCGATCCTTCAGTTTATCAAAACACTTGCCGCAATTGTCATGCGGCGATGGACGGTATAGGCGGAGCGTTTGCAAAGTTTGATTTCGCGGCTGGCGTTTTCAGTTTTCGGTCGGAAGGAGTCATGGATAAGATGAATAAAAATTCTTACTTCTATCCAGCCGGCTTTGTGACGACCGACGACAGCTGGACGAATTTGCTGTCGGGTCATCCGACTGTGGACTTTCAATGGCATGGACCCTTTGAGGGCAATGGTGTGGGCGCTTTTGCGAAAACGATTGCCGATTCGGGTGCATTTAGTCGCTGTATGGTGGAAAAAACATTCGCCGAGACCTGCGGCAAGTCGATTCGCGATGAAGCGCCCGAGCTACTCAAGTCGTTGACCGCTGATTTTGAAAAGAACGGTTGCAATTTAAAAGATCTATTCGCCAAGGTTGCCACGCAAGACGCGTGCATCGCATTTCCCACGGAGGTCAAATGAAAATGGCAGCAGTGTTTCTAGTTTTCGTAATGGGATTACAGGCCCATGCGGCTGACTCCCTCTCGCTAAAAAATGGACGCGAAATTTTTGCGTCCTATGCCGCCATCATGCATATCAGTGATCATGATTCGGAATTGCGTGATTTGTATAAACTCAATGTCGATCGGCTTCCAAAGAGGGGCACAACCGACGAATTAAACAATGCTGTGATTTTAGCAACCACTGAATTGGGTGGCGCGTTTTGTAAGAAGGCAATCGACCGCGAGAAGGTGCTATCAAAGGGACAGCGTGAGTTGTTCGGCGACGTCGATTTCAAACGCGGCCCCTCGCAATTCAATGATTTCATAAAGGGAGCGATGCTCGATCGCATGGCCGTCTCTTTCTGGCAACGCAATATTGCGGATGCGGAGAAAGTTTCTCTTGCAAAGATGATTGTTGAGACCGCGAAGGGCAGTGACGACACTCCCGAGCAGACGATCACTGTTCTGCAGATTGTATGTACGGGTTACGCAACCAGTTTAGCCTTCCTTGTGAAGTAGTGAGGACAACGTGAAAAAATTATCTCCTAAATATTTTGGCGACTTTAAACATCCGTTGGTTACAAGACGCGATTTTCTATCGCACGGCCTTTTGGCATTTAGTGCGATCAGTGCAGCTCCGACATTTTTGGGTGGGAGTAATGCCTGGGCTGCGGCGGCAGGTATGTGCGGTGGCGCTACCGGCGGATCAACGGCTCTCCCATTTCTCGCTTTTGATATGGCGGGCGGCGCCTCTTTGCCTGGCAACTTTCTAGTCGGCAAGCGCGGCGGAGCAGAAGATCTTCTCTCGTCATACGGTACACTCGGCTGGAATCCGAGAGAGTCGGGCGCGCTCAATAAAGACTTCGGTCTGCCGATGTCGGCCAAGTACAGCAAGCTCCTGGCCGGAATAATGCAAACGGCAAGCGCGGGTGCGCGGGCGAATTTGAGAATGGGAAGTTTTTGTCATACCGCTCAGTTCGACAGTTCTTCCAATGAGCTCAACGCCGGCACCTTGGTATTAAAGTCCGGAACACGTGGGACCTACATCACCAACGGAACAGGCAGTGAAGACTCTGTTACTGGTGGCAACAGTTCTGGTCCTCAGCAAAGCGCAACTTTTAAGCCGACCTTTGTACGCAGCGTGGGAGATCTTTTAAGTTCGACGAATTTCGGAGGAGCCTCCTTCACTGGTATTGACGTTGCAAAAATTAAATCGCTCGCACAGGGAGCCGTGGAACTCGGCGAAGTGCAAAAAGAAGCGTTTATGGGAATGGCGGGAGGCAAAACTCTCGCGGATGGTTCGGTCTGCGCGTATAGCAAGAGCCTTGATTTCCTAGCTGGAGTGCAAGGTTTAGATCCTCGTCAAGATGGTATCGCAGCCGGAGTTTATGGAATCAATGCAGGTTCTGCCCCGGACGATATGAATGTGGTAGCGGCTTCTGTGGTCATGAATTCTGTGAACGGATTTGCCGGACCGGGAACTTGGAGTCTTGGCGGTTGTGATTATCACACCGGCGATCAGGCCACAGGTGATGGAAAAGATTTGGAGATGGGCTTACAGATGGGTAAGGCGATAGAACTCGCATTCCAAATGAAGAAGCCGCTTTTCTTCCAGTTGATCACAGACGGCGGAAACTCAGCGCAAGAAGGAACTCGCAATTGGTCTGCGGATTCAGGCGAGCGAACGATGACGGTTATTGGATTTTTTGATCCCAAAGGACCGCCTGAGATGATTCGCAGTCAGGTGGGACAATTCACTGATGGTCAGGGTGCGGACCCAGCTTCAGTGATCGGAGGAAATCCGACACTTGTTGCCTATGCAGCATTTGCAAATTACTTGAGTGTGACCGGTCGGCTCGGAGAGTTCTCAACGTACGCTCCCGGCGTTTTCACCGGTACGGATGAACTTAAAAAGGTTCTTATTTTCGCTGAAAGAAAAGGATAGAGATTTATGCACAGGTCGTGGTTTGCTTTTCTAGTTGCCTCGCTCATGACTTCCGTTTCCGCGATCGCTTGCGATGATGGAATTACGGCCTTTCAAGCGACGGTATACGCGAAAGTGCGCCGCGACTGTGCAAAATGCCACGACGGTTCCAATCCCAAAGCTCCGCCGTTTGCGACGGCCGATATGCAAAGCAGCTACAATCAGTTGCTCAGCTATATGAACTTCTCAAAAATCGAAGAGTCGCTACTCTTGTTTAGGGCTGGGAACGGCCACTGCGGAATGGACAATTGCAGAGAGACGTCGGGAAAAGAGATGCTTGATTTGGCCACTCAGTGGTGGGATCGGGGCGAAAAGGTTTGCGAACGTAACGGTCACTACTTCACTCAAGAAATGCCGTTGCCCGATACTCTTCCGACTAAGGATCAGGGATTTATGACTATTTCCTTCGATCTCGGCACGATCAAGCCGGAACTTAGTGGGATGTCTTTTCAGATTGAGGCGCAAAGTTACATAGAGAAGGCCGCGAACACGCGCGGGATGTATCGCTTTCGCAGCCCACGAATTGTGGGCGGTAAAAACTCGGTCTACGTCAAAGACATTAAAGTGCTAGTTAACGGTCGCTTCGACGTCATTTACAATGTCTACACCACTATTGATCGCGTCGTTCCGTTCTTCGCCGTCAAAGACGCTGTGGGCAGAGCGGTTCCGGTCCTTTCTAGCGAGACACTGCTGACTTTAAAGGACGAATTGCCCAATCCTAAACTCAGTATCTCGTTTGTAGAAATTGAGCCACGCGATGAGCCCGGCGAGTGCATCAATATGGATGGTTTTAAGAGCGGAGTTATTCCACTGTTGGCGACCGGCAACTGTGTGAGCTGTCATGATGGCAATGGAAAAACTATGGGCGAAAAGGTCCTCAATTGTAACGCAGAAGCCGGCAAGCTCTGTCAGATAGTTTCGGCCCTTGTTGATCCACGGTACTACAGAGTTTCGCCGTTCATCACCGTGCCGTCTCAGGGCGTGTTCAATCACCCGGCACTAACCGATGCCCAGCGCTACGATTACGTCAAAGTTGTCAAAAACTGGTTAGGCAAGTAGTCTTTCGAAGATCGGTCTATAAAGGAAAATGGGAGATAAAATGAAAATGTTAAAAAATGTATTCTTGTTTTTAGTCATTGCCGGGTCCTTTGCAGCTGGAGCCGAATCCATCGAATTGGTTGCAACCACTGACGCAGTTGTTGAGTTTCACATTTTATCTGGAACTGGCTCTGCTGCTTGGAACAAATTCAATGCTCCCATCGTTGTTTCGGTCGGCGACACTCTTCGCTTCGTCAATGACGACTCGATCGCCCATTACCTTCACACCGATGGCAGTCCGTGCTCGCATGGTTCACGTATGTTTGGACCCGGTGAGACTTATGATTGTGTCATCTCTAAAAAACACAATGCCTCGGATGAAGATCTCTATGATCACAATCAAGGGCCGGATGCACAGGTTTACATTCAAGCGAATTAGTTCTCGAAATATCATCGGAGAATTCCATGAAATCGCATATCTATAGTCTCGGACTTTCCTTTATCCTCACCTTCGCGTCGACCGGCCACGCGAAGGATTCTGGGTTCCGCTACACGGGTGGAAAATGTGTGAATGCGGCAGGGCAGGCCGGTTTAAACCCCGGGTTCATCGGTCAGTGTGGTGATTTAAATAACGTCACTATGTCGCACTTCAGGCTAGATGATTCGGATTTACAGGGCTCTTCTTTTGAAAGCGCCGATATGCAAATGACCTCATTTCACGGCGCCAATCTTACGGGTGTGAATTTCAAGGGCGCGAACCTTAGCGGCGTCGATATGGAAAATGCGGTGATGCATGAGGTGGACTTTACCCAAGCCACCTTGGTCAATATCCACGTCGCTGGCGCGGATATCTCAAAGGTCGATTTTTCCGGAGCCGATCTCTCTGGCGCGTTGCTGAGCTACATGAAATTTGCGGATTGCAAATTTGAGCGCACGGCCTTTAGCGGCGCGGCGCTGGATCATGT
>JAYVPG010000130.1:0-11389 GCA_043757545.1 Pseudobdellovibrionaceae bacterium | reverse complement strand
ACTGGACTAGCAACAGCCAGACCGTAAGACAAACTACTGTGATTACCAAAACTCCGCTAAAAACTGCCGCCGATGTCCCGGGTTTCTCAAAAAACCGGGAAGGGTCAAGAGGCCGCCAATTTCCGGCACTTGCACTGTCCGTTGACAGCTCAGATTGAAACTAAAGCCCTGAGGCCCGGGTCTCAGTATTGCTTTATGCCGTATAGATCCTAAGTCATCGATTTGAACGTAAAACTCACTTTTCGAGGAAAGTTATGCGCATTTGCACGTCTTCATGTTTAAAAGTAGCTATTATCCTTGGCCTTTTGAGCCTATCGCTAGGCGTAGCCGCGGTCCCGGTACAGCTCAAAGGGGTCACTCTGACCCAAACTGAGCGGGACGCACTGACGATTTCCGAGGGACTCCCGGGACAGCGTAAGGGCATCACTCATGCCGACGGCAGCGCTTATTCGTTGGTTGAGGCTCGCAAAATTGCTCCGCGTCTCGACGAAATCAAAACCTCGATCAAGGCGGACAACCAGAAGATTTCTCGTCTGGATTTGTTGTTCAATTCATTGGCCATTCTTCAGCGTGAAGTCGACGCCGGATCTGTCGGTACTTTGACGATTACAGAGGGTACGACAGCCGCAAAAGACCTGGGACACTATGAAATTCCAGACTATAACGCCGAAGCCAAGGTACCCGTCGTTGCTCAGTCGACCTTGGTAAAACCCGTAGTTAAAAGACAAGAGCTCGTCGTTCATACACCTGTAGCCATTGCGCCGGTGGCCAACCATCAAAAGCAAATCGCCCTCTGGGTCGAAAGCAACGCCCAGGACAACGGACATATAGAGTGGGTCACTCCCGCAATGTGTGAACATAAAGAAAAATATGTCAAAAATGCGCCACTCTTTGTGAGCGATTTCACTAGCTCGACAGAAGCTTTGAATTTCGAAGCCCTACGCACCACCGGAAAATTGACTAAAGACAATTCAAACGTAGCGTCGTATATGCCAAAAGGCTCCTTGATAGCGAAGACAGGCGTATCAAGCAAAGACTACCAACAAGTGATGGTAATTTCGACGGGAACTTTCGACTCGAGCGACGCGCACGGAAAAATCTCAGTACCGATGGAGCAAGGATATATATATAAAGACTCAATCGGAGAGCTTCGCGACTATTTAGTAACGCTCGAAACAAGCGCCTATCTAAATTCAATAAAGGCTCAGGGCTTGAACTTGGACAATGTTGTACTTAAAACGATCAACAACGAAAAAAATGAATATAAAACTCTCGATTGTTGCGCGAATGGCGAATGCAATAGTTTTTTACTTTTTAATATCATCCGCCAAAACGACACGGGAGACGCAACGGCAACTTCCACCGACGCGCCCGACGAAGTCATCGGATTTAGCCCGACATACCTCAACATTTTAAAAACCGCCACAGCCCAAATCGACGAAGATTCTGGTGACGAGGGCGATAATTCACCAGCCACCGGACAATCCAATCCAGTTCAAGATCTGATCTCTAAGGTCAATATTCAATTGAATCCAAATACGACGGATCCAGGTGCCGATCAGCCAACTGTCGGCAAACCGGATTCGGCTTCGATTGGTGGAGTGCCTGTCGTCAGTGGCAATCACGAAACCGTCATCTGCTTCGAAGAAGGCACAGCCGGTGTACGCTCACAAAATTTGACGAAAGTTCTATTTAGTTTAAAAGCCGCCGACAGCGGAACCGCAGTCAAGGTCATCCAAGGGTTTAAAAATTCGAAGCAAACTAAAAAAGTGGATGGGAAAACTCTGACTTATATTAATATTCACGTCGAGGGCAAAGGCGACGGTTGGGTTCAAGAGTATCTGGTCAAAGATAAATCACTTTGCAAATTGAAAAGTGATAGCAATCAGAAAAACGATGGAAAAAAAGACGACGCTAAAAAAGATGAAACTAAAAACGATAACGGCGGCGGGACAAGCGTACAAACTGGCGGCTACATTTTCCCAACCTTAGGTCGACCACGGTTTAGCTACGTCAGAGGGGGCCCTGGAAGTGGGCAAAAGTGGTTTGGCGGGCGACGCAACAATGGACATAGAGTCCATGCGGGGTGTGATCTCTACCGCCCACGAGGCGAAAACCTTCGCGCGGTCGGGCACGGTCGAATTATTCGCGGCGCGTACCATTTCTTCGGTAAACATTGCAAGCGATGCGCCCAAGCCTATGCAGTCGAGCAGCAACTCGACGACAAACGAATCATTCGCTATGGCGAAACCGCAACCAGTGGAAATGCCAGAGTCGGTGAAATTTCGCGAGGCCAACATATTGGCACAGTGAGTTTCACAGCGCAGCTGCACTATGAAATGTACAGCGGACGGGGAAATCCAAATCAAGGACTCACCGTGATGCCCGCCTGCAAAGGCAGAGGATGCAGACCGACCTATGAGCGTCGGTCTGATTTGATCAATCCGACGAGTTTTTTAAGGAATTTGGAAAAAGCGACTTTTGGCTCGTCCTACTAGGAAGCGAATATGAATAAACGCATCTTAATACCCAGTGCCGCATTGATTCTTATTGCGGCTTATTTACTCACGAACTGCCGTAGCTCGAAGAACGCCTTTTCAAACCAAAGTGCTCCCGGCAAAAGTAGCGTCTCTGGCGAAAGCGGAAAAGAAAACGACAGTAAAAAGACGCAAGATGGAAATTCGAGTGACAGCCAAAACGTTGCTCAACCAGCGCCGACTGGGTCCATCGACTTTAGCAAACGCAAACCAGAAATTCGCTCGCTGCATATCATGACCAATCTATTGGCGCAGGCGCTTCAACCCGGGTTCACTTTGGATGAAGTGGTGCGCACACTCAAAACCAACGACCAAGATCCTAAAGTCACTTCAGACAAAAACGGAGTCACTGGTGAAATGGTTTTAGTTCGCACTGGCAATCCCTACCCAGGAACTCGCTACTTCCAAGCCCAATATTTTTCAAACGGCGACGGAACTCACTTTGTTCAACATATGTCCTTTGAATTTCGCCCAGGGCCAAATGCGATGAAAGAAGCCATCGAGAGCATCAAGACCAATTTTCCGGGCCTTGGTAAGCCTCTCTTTGATGAAGCGGACACCATTCGCTGGGAATTGCCTGGGGGCTACATGATTGAGGCCACACGCCTTGACGCCAATGACATCAAGCAACCCAACCCCTACAACACCTATGACGCCGCCGATGTCGGCACCATCGCGATTATTCTGCAACTCGACGAGGACAATCACGACGAAGAAGACGGCGAATAGCTCCAGCTCGTTGGTCGACTAATTCTTTTTCTTCTTCCGTCGAGCTGCGATTTCTTCGTCGGTCAGCAAACGCAGTTCCTTATTGTCGTCGACTGTGTATTGAAGTTTAACGATAGAATATGGCGCGCGCAGAATAGCCGCTAAATCGATGGCCTCGACCGACTTCCCGAGATCTTCCGGAGAAGCAACCAATGGTCCCGCGGTCTCGTCATCCAACAGTATTAATTTGTAAGTGCGCGTGCCGGGATCGTAACTTTCCACCTCAAACTCGTCATCCGCATTCAGCGACGGGCCTGTTTCTGCCATATCAGGGGACTCTATCGGTCCTGACTTAGAAGAGTGGGATGCGACTGGATGAGCCCGCTTCTCACTGGCGTAAGCTGCAAAGCTTCCAGCGGTGGTCGCCCCCAGCAAAATCACAATCCCATAAACTACCACATTTGCTTTTCTCATTTTACCGACCCCCATGTCTTTGCATAAATATAAATCATTTTAGTTAGCAGAACCGGCATTTGAATTCAGACGGTGATGTTTATTTTGCCGATGGTGCCTAGGGTGCGTCCCAGGCGGCGGCGCCGCTCGGGAAGTTGCGCCTGTAATTACCAGACGGGAACCTTGGCATTGATGAAGCGTATCCCTGGTTGTCGGCGTCACATGAATACAACCTTTTGAATCGTTGAGGCCTTTGGGCCCCCAGCTCACCGAGTGAATCACTTTTCCACCGCCAGAATCTCCCATGCCGCGAATACCCTCAATACGAATGCCATTCTTAACGATCTTCCCCTTATGATATCCGCCAATCCGCCCGACACCATTATAGCTCACGTGACCCGGCTTACCACAGTCAATCCGAGATGTTTTTCCCAGCACCGTAATCACATGGGTCGAACAATTGATTTTCACGTTACAGTCCGAACGGCCAAATGCCTCTGTCCCATCTAAAAACATGACGAGTAGAAGCAGAGTACATAAGTCGCTAGCCTTTTTATTGAAATGTAGATTTCCTGACGGCATATCGCACACTCACCTTGCTGAGAAAACTGACCTAGTGATCGTTTCAGCAGTATGAATGTGCAACGGCTATACCCCCTCAAGTACAGCTCAACGCAGCCAAGCGATCTAGGCGTGAGCGGGCGTAGATATGTACGTCACCTGTCATAAAACAGCTAGCGCCTCAAATTGAGACAAACTGTGATTTGCGGGCGGGCCGTCACGATAGTTTAAACTACATTTCCAGAGGCTTGCTGAGCTCATCGATGGTGAGTGAAAAGCTGGGAATAAAATGTTTCACAAAATGGTCGACCTCGCGTCGCTCTCTTAATTTTTCTAATTTCGCCTCGATACTCTTCTTAGCGCCACAAAATTCGTGGTTGCCCGCACTTTCTTCCTCGAGACATTTAATAAATGCGGCAATGGTGTCGGCGGCCTTCACAATATGTTGAGTTTCAACGTCCTCTTCCGGAATTAAAAGAAGGTCTTTGTAGTCCGCTTTTAAATCGTCGGGCAAAAGCTTAAGCAACTGGTCCACGGCATGGTCTTCGATCATCAAGTAAGCATTGCGAATTTCACTGTTAAAATATTTGATAGGAGTGGGAAGATCGCCGGTCAAAACCTCCGTCGCATCATGAAAAATCGCTGTCAACGCCACCCGCTCCGGCGCCAACGAGCCCCCATAATATTTATTCTTAATCACACAAAGCGCATGAGCGATCACCGCCACCTGCAACGAATGCTCCTGAACATTCTCCCGCTGCGTGCAACGCATAAGCCCCCACCGATCAATCAACTTCATCCGCGCAAGGTAAGCAAAAAAATGAAATGGTTCAGACGATGACACGTGATCCCCCTAAAGTTCTCAAACCCCGTGGGATTTTAGTTAGCGTATGAGTCTACCCCTGTCCAGACTCAAATGCCAGGAGCCGCCACCGGAGTTTCCACAGTGACCTGTCTACCGATTCATTCGCAGCGCGTTTTCCGCAACCGTTAGGTTATGCCGCGCGATGGTTGACTGTGGATCCAAAGCTGTCGCCCGTCGCAACGCCGTCACCGCTGCGCTCGTCTTACCAAGTTTGTAGCTGACATTTCCAAGTCCAATTAGACTTGCGAAACTCTCAGGCCAACGGACCAAAATCGTTTGGTAAGCGCGTTCGGCCTCCACTAACTTGCCCGCCTGCTCCAGGCCCGCCGCTGCCGTAACATGAGCGAGCTCGGTGGCGACAGTCGAGAGCTCACCCGGTGGAAGAATAACCATGGCCCAGTAGTCCGCCAATTTCCAAGAAAATTCAAAACGCCGCATATCCGAATGGCGAAACGCGTACCGACCTGAGTGTAAGATTATATCCTGCCCGCGAATGTCATATCCCGTGACCAAAGAATAATGCCAACGAGGAAACCAACCAAGCCCCAAGTTTTGCAAAACGACCACAGGGTGACCATTCGCCACTTCGCTCAACACATCTTGTAGATTGTCGAGTCCAACGGCCAGCATTCCATGGCGCCGAGTCGCGCCAACCATATCTTGCTGCAAGCTCCCTTTTTTCCCCGGCGTATAGACCTCGGGTGCTAGCTCTTCTACGGTCAAAGGTTGCCCCGCCGCCTGCATCGCCATCGTCAAAGTCGCCGGCCCACAATAACCTGCGGACTGTCTAACAAAAGGCACGCGATCGAGTTGTTTAAATAACGGAATGTTCGCAGGCGGTTTACTAATAATATAATCGGCCTGCCGCGAGAGGTTGGCACATCCCGCGAGCGCGACCATTATTATTGCGGAAGAAAAAAGACTCTTCATTAAACTCGTTTCACCAAGAAAATAACTAGAAGTACTAAAATGACGATGATCAAAACTCCCACCACTCCATCGCCACCATACATCGCCTGATCCATTTGCTTACCCAGTTGACGAAGCTCTTGATCCGACAATCCCGCCAATCGTTGCGAAACTTCTTCCGGAGAAACTCCTCGCTTCACTAGCTCCGAGCGAATCTCAGTTCGCCCAAGATAGGCCTCGACCTTTGCAACGGACTGCGCACGTGTGACTTGCTCAACAACCACCGATGTCGGAATCATTTCCGTCGCCGCTTCGGCCCAAGCCACATGCGGAAGACCGGTCATTAAGACAGACATAAGAAAAGTACAGAACACTCTAAGCATTTTTGGCATAGCAATCCCCTTTTTAGCGGGAAAAATGCCCCGCCATCACAGCTTAATGCTGTAATAAGCGAAGTAAAGCAAATGTAGTGCCGAGATCTAGGTACTACGCGCCACCACATGAATGTTGGGAGTCAGGAAGCGTCCAAGATTCGAGTGTGCGAAGATTTGTGATGGTATAGATCTTTCCACGATCATCACCTTTAGGGCAGTCTTTGGGGATAAAAACCAAGCAGACCAAGACATGATCTCCGACTTTAGAATTTTTAATTGCAGTAAGTGACACGTCCTCTTGATAGGCAACACTGACGCCATTGTTTCGCAGCCATACATGCGCTCCACTTTCAAAATTTTTATCACCTTCTAAGCGAGGTCCAATTTCGGCAATAATACTTCCACCACATTTCAAAACTTGAGTGGGAAGCCGGTCGTTTGGCGAAACAGCATGAACGCTTACGCCTGCGAGAGCCAAAAAAATAGCCGCTACTGCTTTCATAGAACCTCCTTAGAATAGTGACAATACATGGAGCTCCCGTATCATTAGATTCACAGCTTTGAATTGAAAATCTAAATATAGAATAATTTTTACAAACGTCGACCTTCCGGACTGAGACTCAAGAAGACGTTGGTCCAAGTGGATCCGTTCGGCTTAACATTCAGGCCCAGTAGTCCGAAACTTAGACCATCAAGCCCCACACCGACTCACATCGTGAACCCGGGTACCATCTAGACTTCAGAAATCCCCAATTGAAGATCTCGGCCAAAAGCGAGTTCGGCTTTGACGGTCGGCGGGGTTCCCTCTTGAAGGGGTGCCGACCCCGAGCACGGGCGACGCGGCACAAACGCATGTCTGAGCCTTTTGGCTGAGATCTTCAATTGGGGATTTCTGAAGTCTAGATGGTACCCGGGACAGGACTTGAACCTGCACACCTTACGGCACTGGCTTCTAAGACCAGCGTGTCTGCCATTCCACCACCCGGGCCGAAAATACTGCTACTGATGCTCCACCTTGTTCGGAGTGAACTCGAATGGATAGGAAACTGAGGCTACCCGATTGTTGGGCGGCTCTGGGAACTTCCACTTTTTTAGTTTATCGATGACGCAATTGTCGACTTCTTTATCAAGTGGCACAGAGGCGACAGGATTGGCCACGACTCCATCGCGATTAATCTCCCAATTTAAAATCAGCTTTCCACTTAAATCGGGTTTGGTGCGCAGGCGATTCTCGTAGCACTTGCGCACTTCTGAGATATGTTCACGCACGATCACACGCACAGCTTCTTTGTCCATTCCCACGCCACCAAATTCAGCCATGGGTTGGCCATCTTTTAAATACAGGCGATAGGGATCTTGAATCGAAAAAGTCTGTTTGGTGATCCACGGATATTTCCAAGCGCGCGCTTTTGCGACCGCGCAAACGTCAAAATCTTTATCCAAAGATTTCTTCACGCGCACGTCGGTCACGTCGCCCGCACGATCCGCGTCCATTTCTAGAGCGAAATCGCCGCTTAGTTTCGCATTTTTCTTCAAGCTCTGCTCATAGCATTTTAATACTTCGTGATTGTGTTCCGCGCCGACTTGTTCAATCCATTGCGAATCCACCAATGGATCTTCCACTTTTTTCGTCGCACATTTTACGACGATTATGGACATCACACTCAATACTAAAATATTAAACAAACTCCGCATGCAGAACCTCCAAAAAAACTAAGCCTTAATCAGCTTTTTATAGTCCGGAGCGCGCATCAAATTGGCGAGCTCTTTTTCCGTGTCCATCTCGATGCGGATCAACCAGCCATCGTTCATCGGATCGTCATTCAACGTGCCTGGATTATCGGTCATCGAAAGATTCACTTCAATCACCGTGCCCGAAACCGGCGCGACTAAATCGCTGACCGCTTTCACACTCTCAACCACGCCGAAGGGTTCACCTTGAGTGACCTTTTGACCTTCTTCAGGGAGCTCGACGTAAACGACTTCGCCCAAAGTGTCTTGCGCGTATTCAGTGATGCCGACGGTGACGACATTTTCGTCGACTTGAGCCCACTCGTGATCTTTGGTGTAGTAATATTCTTCGGGTACGTTGAAGTTGGTCATAATTCCTCCGCTCAATTAATTTCTAAAACTCATTTACGATTCACAAACGGAGTCGGCATCACTTCAGCCGCGACTTTTCGTCCGCGAATATCCACATCGATCAAACTCCCAAGGCCTGCGAACTCGTTATCGACATAACCAATGCCGATATTTTCATTCAAACTCGGTGAAGGAGTCCCGCTTGTCACCCAGCCGATTTCACGGCCATCTTTTGCAAACAGCTTATAACCCTGACGAGCAATTCCGCGATCACGCATCATAAAGCCAATGAGCTTGCGAGGCAGCCCTTTTTCTTTGCCGCCCACAATTGCCGCGCGGCCAATAAAATCCTTTTTCTCAGGCTTAATCACCCAGCCAAGGCCCGCAGCATAAGGATTGATCACATCGTCGATCTCATGTCCATAAAGCGAGTACTTCATCTCTGTGCGCAGAGTGTCGCGAGCCCCAAGTCCGACCGGCACCACTCCCAAATCCGCACCTTTTTTGAGCAAACTGCGCCACAAGGTCACGGTAAAGGTCGCCGGCACAAAAATTTCGACACCGTCCTCCCCCGTGTACCCTGTGCGAGCCACCAAAAGAGCGGAACCGCCAAAGCCGATCGAGCGAAATTCAAAGGCCGGTATGTTTTTTACGTCCTCGCCGCAAACCCTCGCCACCAGCTCCATAGCCTTGGGCCCCTGAACCGCGATTTGCCCCCAAAGCTCACTCTCATTCACAATCTCCGAGCCAAAGCGGTCATTCGCCTGCATCCACGCAAAGTCCTTGTCGGTGTTCGAGGCATTCACACACAGCAGGTACTCGCTCCCCTTCTCCACGCAATAAACGATCAGGTCGTCGACCAAACCGCCTTTGTCATTGGGCAAAAGCGAGTACTGAGCCTGACCATTTTCGAGTTTTCCAGCGTAATTGGTAGTCAGCGATTCGACCGACTCCAGGGCTTTGGGCCCACGAATCCGCACCTCACCCATGTGCGAGACATCGAACAGACCAACGGTAGAACGGACCGCCACGTGCTCCTGGCGCAGCCCAGAATACTCCACCGGCATATACCAGCCGGCGAAATCGACCATTTTAGCTCCCAAAGCGATATGTTCGTCTTTGAGGGGGGTAGCCTTCGTATTCATATCCATGCCGCCCAAAATCGTCTCTAAAGCCGATTTTGGCAACTTTTTTTGTGTCCTTTCAAATGGATAAGTCCCCGCGCTGGCCTCCGACTTGCTCTTTGGACACTCAGGTCCAAGGAGGACCACCAAGTGGGACGTCGTTCATACCCGATTTTTATCCTCTGGGCGCTGGTTTTAACCAGTTGCGCACCGATGAGCTCGAATCGATCGAGTTCTTCTGAGAGCGGTACGACCGGCTATTTTAACCCTCAAGGCATCCCCTACGTCTCGCAAGACGACCGTATGGACGGCGAAATCGAGAATACAAAACCGCCCGAAAAACCTGCGGAAAAACCAAATCCGGCCAAGCCTGTGACGCCAGCCGCTCCCGAGGTCAAAACTCTTGCCACCCGTATGAAAGAGTTTGAGATCTCACGCTTTAACGCCAACGAGGCCTCGGCCTCACGCTACGGCACCTCACGCTTTCAAATTAAGATCTTCTTTACGGATGAGAAAGCCGCCGATTTTCAGGGCAAAATCTCAGCGAGTGGAAGTGGCTTTTCCATCAACGCGACCTCTGGAAGTTACACGATCACCGGTACTCTGCAAGATTCCATGCCGCTCGAGTCCACCGGAAAATTCCTGATCAAGAACGGCAAAGAGTCGGCGACTATACTTTACCGCGCATACAAAGCTAGACTGACGGTTCACGAAGACCGCGATAAAAAAATCGCTCCTGGGTCTGAAGTCGACACTCAGCTGAAGAGTCTGAAGGAAAATACATTTGGCTGGGTCAACAATTGGTCGGTGGTCGGCGGACGCGCGTTCTACCTGGTCGACATTATCAAATTGAGCAACGCGGACAGTGCTTCACTCGGCGTTCCCGTTTTCGCGTTCAAAGGTGAGTCGCTGCGCACGGGTGACCAACAGCATCCCGCGGATTCGCTGACTCCCGGTTTTGCGACGGACGTTAAACTTGTTGGCAATGCGGAAGCTGCGAATGATAGCCTTCGTGTTTATTCCGCGGAACTTAAAGACAAGGGTTCGCAGGAAAAATATAAGTTCATGCTCGACGTCGAAAAGGAAAAGCCTGCGGGTTCTGAAACCGATTCTAGCGCGGATCAAACGGGCGCGGCCGATACTTCGACCGACAGTCCAGACACTACCAAAACTCCCGATATCAAGGCGAAACCACCAACGGTTAAGCATCCTGTAGCTTCAAAGCCCAAGCCCAGGCCCGCCGCCGCTCCGGTGATTGGCATCTCTTATCTGCGAGTGAACACCGCATTGCCACGTACGGGACGTATGGCAACTGACTTTGCCCGCAATCGCTCGTTACCCGGAGTCGTGAAATGGATTTCGACCTACCAGAGCAATTCCACGTTGCGGAATTTTTACTACTACGCCTATCCCCTGCGATCGCTGATTCAATCCATCGGCGAAGCCTTCGACGTCGCGCCCACCTATGCCTATTTAACTGTGATTGAATCCGAGTATCTGACCGGAGGCCGCTACAACAATCGACAGATCGGCGATCACGGAGCCGCCTTCGGACCGTTTCAAATGCATCGCGATTCGGCGACTGAATCCGGAGTGAAAGTCACCGGAGATTACAACGACGAGCGCTACTACTTCGCTCCCGCGGCGTGCGGTGCCGCCCGCTACATGGTGGCGCTAGTGGACCAGTTCAGAGACAGCGACACGACACTTGCCATCCTTGGCTACAATCAAGGCGGCACCGGAGCGAAAAATCTGGCGAGGCGATACGGCTACACC
>JAYVPG010000129.1:0-11608 GCA_043757545.1 Pseudobdellovibrionaceae bacterium | reverse complement strand
GAATATCAGTTTGCACGTTTTTACGAGGTCCTCATGCGCCTCGGCATGCTCCTAAAGCTTCACAGCCCACGTCGAAACCATGTCGCCCCCAAGAACTCCCTTTGTATAGCACAGGTTTATCCACAATCGGTACCCCGTAAACAGGACATTGGGCCGATGGACTCCTTTAGGGAAGCCCCTTAATCTAAAGGTACTGTGAGGTTTGACTATGGCTAAGGCTGAAAAAATTCACGTGGAAGCACTTGCACGACGCACTCCGCTGGGGACCGTTGTGCGACCTCGTCAGCAGCTGCGCTATGCGATGATTTTGGTTTGTGGAGGTATTTTGGCACAGTCGTTGGTGATTGGGCTGGTCGCCTTTCTTATGAGCCGAACCATTGCCGAAGTGACCGCGGCGCATGGCCTGGACCCCGACGTGGGCGCCGTCATCACTCACTCGATCACCACCATGCTCGTCACGGTTATGATTGTGGCCACGGCGGTTGCTGCGATAGCGATATTGATTGGCATTAAGCTGAGCCACCGTATCTACGGACCCCTGGTTCCCTTTACCCGTCATATCGAGGCGTTAAAGGCCGGCAACTATAAGTCGCGAATTTACCTGCGCAAAAACGATGACTTGATCGAGATCCAAGATGCGCTCAACGGATTGGCCGAAGTACTCGAGGATAAGCATCCCGCAAAACGCGCTTAGAGCGTTTTAATCCCATTGTGGTTTTAAAAACCCTGTCCTATCATTTTTAGATGTCACGATTTTTTGAATATTTTCAGCGCAATATCGGACTGATTGCGGGAACCCTTGTCGGGTTTACGGTGGGTCTGATCGGCTGGATGGCCGTGCTAAATAGTTCGGATATACCCCTGAAGCCCGAGGTCACGCAGATCTTGGAGAAGAAGGTGGAGTACTCGCACTATCAGCAGGCCGCATTTCACTATGCGCTGGGGCTCTATGCGGGAGAGATGAAAAATCCCCATAAGCGCGGCGAGCAGCTCTGGATGAAATTTTTGAAATTGAAAGCCAAAGATAAAAACACCTTCTGGCGCGAAGCCGTGCACAAGATTGATCCGTGGAGCAAGCCCTATGCGCTCTTGGCTTACGCAGGCTTGATTTCGTATGGCTCGGGAGCGACGGTTTATCGGGGCGATGCGGATGTTCCGGTGACCGGAATCAAAATGATCCCATTGCCTGCCATGCATCGCAGATTCACAGCACAACTCGCGCAGAACATGCGAGTGCCGCGTGAGCAGAACCGAGCGCTCGCGCAGTTGGAACTCTCCAATCGCTACTTGGTGAGTTTTTTAAAGAGCGGAAATCTGTATGAGCGTTCGCTCGCGATTATCAATCTGGATTCCAATGCGAACTTCTTGCGGGCGCAATTGCGTGGCAACTCACGGATTCGAATTTCGCCAAAGCTGATCGACTCGTTCACGGCTCCCGATGCCGATACGATTTTAAAAGGTGCGTTTGAGATTGAGCTGCGGCATGCCGCGAATCTAGTGCCGAACTTTCGCAGCGATGGAGATCTGATTCTAGCTTCGCGCTATGACCCTCAGGTCAAAAGCTCCATGGGCTTTTCACAGCTGATTCCGGTGCAGTGGTTTATGCGACCCAATGAGACGCTTAACAAGCTCTATGAGATCGGCATTCAATCGTTGTCCGCCCATTGTCCTCCGAATTCCGAATCTGGCGCTCCGGATTGTATTCCGGCCGCCAGCTGGTTGCATCCGCGCTGGCCGTGGCAACGGCTGAAAAATCCGCTCGGACGCAGCCTGGTCTCGGCCCTAAATCCGACTCTCGAAGAGCGGCGTAAGGGCATCCATCTGCGCTTACAAAGAATTGACAAAGCCAAGCTGGAATTCGTTAACCATCTCTAATCTACGGGTCCGGCCAGGCCGGATTGGGACTAGGTCCGATTCCCATCTCTACCGAGCAGAATTATAATTTGAGCTGAGGTGTCCGATGTCGAAAAACCTATGGATCGCGATTCTCGTGCTCTTCTTCACCGGAGTCCGGACAGAAGCCGGAGTCTTGTTCGAGCCGTATGCCGGATACAGCGTCGGCAATGTTTCTTATAAATACCTCACCACGGTCAGTACTCCGGCTCTGCAAGGCTACACCGACTCAGCGACGGCCAATGGCTTTACGTACGGCGGCCGCGTCGGATTGGTGCTGCATCACTACGCGATTCTGGCCGGTGAATACCAAGTCATCGATGCAAAATTGAAATTCGACAAATCGGTCACCGATTTGAACGCCAAAGAAACGACGACTTTTCTGGTCGCTGGCTTTCAAATGCCCTTAGGCCTGCGCATGCTCGTGGGTTACGGCATTGATGCGCGCGCCGACATGGATACGGCTCCGAATAAAACTTTGTACAAAGGGACGGCGTACAAAATCACTCTGGGCTGGATCGTGCCGGCAGGATTTGCACTGAATCTAGAACATACGATTTTTAAATACACTTCGGCGACGAGTGCAGGAGTTTCAACAACGCTCTCCGATACCTACTCGAAATTTGATGCTTCATCGACCATGGTGAATGTGAGCTTTCCGTTTACGTTCTTACACGGCGGCAGCGGACATGCGGCGAACAACGCGCGCAATAATTAGGGCGCGTCCTCGCTACTTCGCCATCTGCGCTTCGAAATAGCGCGAAAGCCGGACAAACGGCAATCCGATCAAGAAATAAACGGCGGCGGTCAAAAGTCCGATTCCCAGATAGTCGAAATACGTCGATGCCAACTGTCCGTAAGTCGTCGTCAATTCCACCATACTAATCACGGACACCAGCGAAGAGTCTTTTAACAGGGCAATGAAATCATTGGTCACAGGGGGAATCACTACCCTCACCGCCTGCGGCAAAATCACGTAACGCAGGGATTGGCCCCAATTGAGTCCCAGCGCTTGAGCCGCATCCATCTGCGCCTTTGGAATCGCTAAAATTCCCGCGCGATAATTTTCGGCCTCACACGCGCCGTAATTTAAACCAAGGCCAAGTACCGCAGCGACAAACGGATCCAAACGAATGCCTAAATGTGGAAGGCCGTAAAAAATAAGAAAGAGCTGAATCAAAAGCGGCGTTCCACGCAAGATCTCTACATAAGAAATCGCGAGCCAGCGCATCGGCCACGGACCATAGAGCCTAGTGAGCGCCATAAGCAATCCCACAATCATCGCAAGAATCATCGAGAGAATAGAAATCTCAAGAGTCATCACCGCGCCCTTCGCGAGCAACGGCAAAAACGAAACGTACCTTTCAAACTTTTCTTTTAAACTTCGCTTGGCCCACGCGGTCTCAAGATATTTTTCAAAGGCGATCGGCTTGTCTTTCGCGACGGCGTCTTGAGACCAAGCCTTGGCTGTCAGTGGGTTCCAAAGATTCCAACGTTCCAGGATCGTGCGTACCGTCCCATTACGAATCAGCTTTTCGAGCGCGCGCTCTAAGCGGTCACTGAAGACCGTGTCCCCGTGACGTGTCGCAATCCCGTACTCGAGGCGACCGATGGGCTCGCCGACCAGTTTGAGCTCCACATTGGGCTTGGCATAATAAAGTGCAATCGGATCATCGAGTAAAACCGCATCGACGCGGCCGAGCGCCAAGTCGCCATAGGCATGGACCTCTTCGCTGTAGCCGACGATCTCAAGCGGAAATTTCTGCTGCTTTAGGATCCGCTGGGCGACAGAAGACTCAAGTGTGCCCACTCGGCGGCCCTTTAAATCACTGAGCAAATGAATATCATCGCAGCGGCGGCTTACGGCGAGGGTTTCCGAGGTCACGTAGTACGGCTGCGTAAAGCGCACCTCCACGGCTCGGTCAGGAGTGATTTCTAATCCATTGATGACTAAGTCGTAGTCATGGCGTTTTAGTCCCTCTATCAAACCATCCCAATGGTTTTGTATAAACTGAGGTTTCATACCGAGCTCGCGCGCCAAGGCCTCGACGATATCGACTTCAAAACCGATCACGGTGTCGGGATTCTCCGGAGACTTATAAGAATAGGGAGCACCACTTTCGATATCCGCTCCCCAGCGCAAAATATTTTGTGCAAAGGCGGTGCTAGAGGAACCGATGAAGATAAATATAAGTAAAATAATTCTCATAGAAAATCCCTCAGGAAATTCTTGGTCCGCTCATTCTGAGGATTGCTAAAGATTTGTGCCGGAGGCCCCATCTCAACAATTTTTCCATTCTCGATAAATACAATCCGGTCCGCCACGTCGCGCGCAAAACGCATCTCATGCGTCACCACAATCTGAGTCATGCCCTCTTGATCGAGCTGCTTCATCACCCGCAGAACCTCGTTCACCAAAGAGGGGTCAAGTGCGCTCGTCGGCTCATCATATAGCAAAATCTTTGGCGACATGGCCAGCGCGCGAGCAATCGCCGCTCGTTGCTGCTGTCCTCCCGAGAGTTGATTGGGATATTGACCGGCTTTATCGCTAAGGCCGACCTTCATCAGCAGGGCATGCGCCTTGGCCTCTGCATCGGACGCCGAAACATGGCGCACCACTTTGGGAGCCATCATGATATTTTCCAAAACTGTCAAATGGGGGAAAAGATTAAAGCTCTGAAAAACCATGCCGACCTGTTGACGAATCGTCTGCGAGCGCTTTTGAAATTCGCGCTGCCCGATCTCATCCGGACTCTTCAGTGCCGTCTTGAAAATCTGCACCTGACCCTGATCTAGGGGCTCCAATCCATTTAAACATCTGAGCAAAGTCGATTTGCCACAGCCCGAGGGACCGATCAAGGCGACTAGATCGCCCTCTTCGACATCCAGGCTAATGCCGTCGACCGCCGCGCGGCCGTGAAAACGTTTAAAGAGATTTTGAATACTCGCGACCAAACGGATCCACCTTATATATGCAGTCTTCCTAAGATACGAACTGTCTCAAAATGAGACAAGCTAAACCCTTGATTTCCGCCTTACAAAAATTATTTAAAAATCGGCGCAACTAACCTCATGCCCGCCGTGTCCTTTAGACAAACACTTAATAGGAGCTTTAAATGAAATACGCAATCTTAGTTCTACTGTCCGTTTCTGCAACCTTCGCAAATGCCGGCGATCGCCGTGCCCATGAGCGCAACCGTCTTCAGCAAAATCGCATCGAACAGGGCGTTGGCAGCGGCGAGCTGACCAAACCCGAGGCCCGCCGTCTAGAGCGGGGTGAACGCCATATTAAGAAGATGGAAAAGAAAGCCGAGGCTGACGGGCAGGTGACAGATAAGGAAAAAGCCCGCATCGAAAAAGCTCAAGATGTCGAAAGCAAGCGCATTTATAGAGAGAAACACGACGACCAAAAACGTGGCGAATAACTGTTTACCTAACTAAGGAGTTCTTTATGAAATCCGCATTTTCCGTTTTGACCGCTCTGTTGTTGCTCTCGGCTTGCGCTAAAAAGAAGGCTGATAGCTCGGACTCGATCAATGAACTTGGCGCCTCTGTGGAAAGCGGCATGACCGCAGTGCAAAGTGCCGCCGACGAACAAAGTGGTGAGTCGTTTGCTGACAACCGTAAGACTTTTGAAACTTATGCGTACCAAGCGAAGAATTTACTGCTCCCCGAAGCATGGGCCTCAGTGTGTTCACGCGCTGTGATTGATCCCTGTGTTGCGGGCGTGAAGCAAGAGACTTACTCCGCCTGCCAGTTGCCGTACTCGAATCGTTCGATGGATGGAGTAGTGACTCTGACTTATTCCGATGCGACCTGCTCCATGGCCAGCACCGGCGACAAAGTCGAGCGCACCTACGAGGTCAATATCCGTGGCCTAGAAGGCGGTATTTTAAATATCTCGAGCGCCAGTCACACCGACTACCGTGGCAACACCTTGGGTGGCGGCGGACGTTTGACGAAGACCAATGCAGGTTGGGACATCGAGGTTTTGGGTAAGCACAAACGTTTCACACGCAATTCACGTGAGCTGTTTGATATCTCGGTACGCACGACGTCCCCGATCAGCGTTGCTGGATCTTTGTCCAGAGCGGGACGCACGGTGAACGGCGGAGCTTTTGAAGTGATTCATAATAAAGCTCAGTTCACGGCGACCTATCAACCCGTGAACCTGGCTTGGTCGAATGTCTGCTGTCACCCGATCTCCGGATCACTCAATGTGAGCTACACCGGAAGTGTCACCGGCACGGCAACTGTTACCTTTAACGGTTGTGGTCTGGCGACATTGGCAAAAGATGGCTTGAGTGAAGATTTAACCCTCAACTATTGTGAGTAGATGCGCAATGTCTCCGAAGGTGAACTTATGAAACTCTTAGCCGATGGAAACCGTAGCGCGTTTCAGGAATTGTATGCGCGCTACGGAAAAATCGTGTTTGGTTACTCGATTCGCATCTTAAAGAATCGCGCCACCGCAGAAGACATCACGCAAGAAGTTTGGATCAAGACTGTACGCCTCGCCGCTTCTTTCCGCGGCGAGGGATCGGTAAAAGGTTGGTTGCTCAAAATCACCCGCAATACGGCTCTGAATCACTTCCGTTCGCTGAAAACTTCCGTTGCCTATGAAGAATCCCAGATCGAAGATAACGGTCAACCGGAAGACAGTGAGAATAACCTACTACGTATATTGGAAATCAATGAGCTGAAAGAGCGCATTCAAGAATTGCCCGAGGCTCAACGTGTCGCTCTGGTCTTGTGGATCAGCGAGCGCTTGAGTTACGAGGAAATCGCCACTGAGATGGGCCTGAGTGAGGTCGCGGTGAAGTCGTTGATCTTTCGCGCCCGCCGCTCCCTCGAACAAGGTGGGCGACCATGAAGAGGTGGGACGATTTCCTCAGTGAAACTCCCCGCCCTGAGTTTGAAAAAGCTTTGTTTGCCGCCGTCGATAAAGAACTGACCGGCGCGCCTCAGCCCTTTTTTCGTCGCGCTTTTTTGCGTTGGATGGCGCCAGCTGCTCTGGGAGTCGCTGGCGTGGTCACGTTTGAACTGTGGAGAAAAGAAAAGCCAGAGCCCTCACAAGAATTAGCTTTTATGGCTGAGCTTGAAGAAGAGGTCGGCGGCGACATAGAAGAAAATTTCGCACTTTTAGAAGACATCGATTTAATGGACGACTTGGAGGTACTGGAAAAATGGACGACCAACAGTTAGACCCGGAAATGTTGAAAAATCTGGATATGCTTTTGGATCTCGATGTCATCGAAGACGAGACCGAGTGGCCTTTGCTCGAAAACGTCGAAGAAGTGCAAAAGTCGGAAGAGGTTGAGTCATGAGACGTCGAACCTTTCTCCTCTATAGTCTCGCGTTTTTGCCAGCCCTTGAAGTGGCGGCGCAGGAGGACAGCGCCGGCGACGGACGCAGTCGCTATGACAAGCTCACTCCCGAACAACAGAAACTGGTGCGCGAACGCTGGACGCGCTTAAAAAATATGCCGCCAGAAAAGCGGCAGAAACTGGCCGCAGCTTTAGGTCGCTTTCGTGCTCTTCCGCCGGAACGCCAAGAGCGCATTCGCCAAGGGATGCGGCGCTGGCGGGCTCTGCCAGCCGAACGCAGAGCGAAGATTCGCTCGCAGTTTCAACGCTGGCGCGGCTTCTCACCTGAGCAGCGTGCGACTCTTCGCGAGCGACTGGAGCGTTGGAATCGCATCACGCCCGAGCAGCGCGCGCGAATTCGTCGGCGTCTGCGCCGCCAGGGTGCGGGAGGTTGAAATCCCTAGTTTTGCTCGCAGTTTTCCTGCTGAGCCCATTGGCTTTTGCCGATGACGACATCGAATTCAAACTGCCTTCGTTTGTCAGCGTTCAAGCCGGCGGCTCCAATCAAAAGTCACGCAACGGCTCGATCCAAGTCGGCCTGAGTTTGCCACACAACTGGCAACTGAGTTTCGGTGGTGACGGCGGAAGCTCGCCGAGCGAAGAAGACGGCAAAGTACTACGCACACGGGGGATCAACGCCTCTATTGAATCCGATCCACTGGCGACTTTGAGCGGGTTGATTGGTGCGGACTCTTGGCATATCGAAGATCAGGTAAGTGCGGTCGGGGGCCGTGCCTCGGGTCTGTTTGCTTGGCGCGATTGGAATTTCGGTTTAGAAGGTGGTGGACAAACAATTGAGTTTAAAAAATTGCCGCCTATTTTATGGCCCGGTGGAACTTCACAAGTCAGCGATCAATGGGCGGGTGGATCGATCGAAACTTTTCTACTTCGCCCAGTTACAATTCGTGTACATGCCAGCTTTCATCGCTATAACAAAGATCTTACGGATTACACCGAGGGTTTGCGTGTCCTGCGGATATCCCCTGCAGTTCTAACCACTGCTTCGGCGCTCAATCAGTCGGAGGGTTCGCTCACCGTCACCTACGCTCGCCACAAATGGTCGGCAGGCGTTCAGGCCGGAGCCTCACGCTCGGCCTTGGACGGCGTGCGCACCGGAATGCTCGGCGCACTTGGAACCTATCGCATCAGTTCGAGTTGGTCGACCAACGCCAGTTTGACTCTCTATCGACCGCAAAATGCGGAAGAAAACTCGGGCGCAACGGTCTCATCGAACCTCGGATTTACTTATTCGTGGTGAACAGGGCGACCCATTCGCTATGCGGAGTGAATGGGAATTGATCGACACCGATCACTTTATGTAAGCGGTAGCCGAGCGATTTGAGTTTTTCAGCATCAGTCAAAAATACTTCGCTAAAACATGAAACATAGATCAGATTCTCAGGCCGCTCGCCGTTTTCGAGTTGTGCGAGCAATTCGCGAAGGCCAGCACGCGGCGGATCTACGAGCAATCCGCGCCCACTCAGTGGCGGAAGACTTGCGGTCTTCAGGTAAACATCACCGCGAAGGGCGCGCAGTGACTTCACACCCGCGGCCTCGCTCGACATTTTCATTCCCTGCACCGCAAGCTCATCGAGCTCGACCGCCTCGACATCATATCCGTGTGCTGCAAGCGCGAGTGCGAAATTGCCGTTACCGCTGAAGAGCTCGAGCCACTCGCGACCGCCGCTCTCTTTGACCAAATCACAGACTGCCCTCACCAGCGCCCGATTCGCCGCAAATCCAGCCTGGGAAAAGCCTCCGACGGGCCCGAAAAGCGGAATGGCCTGATCGTTTGGGCCGTAAGTTTCGAACCACGGATTTAAAATCGGATTGACGAGCTTCGGATGTCCGTCCCGCCAGACAAGCGCCTTGCGCCGCTGTCCGATTTCGACAAAAGCGAGCTCACTTAGCCATTGCAAATAGGACTTCTCAGAAAAGAGCTCCTTCACATCGGAATTGGCAAAGTCGAGCCACACGCCGCGCGCACCGGTCGGTGAAACTCTTAAACGCACACTGCCGCGAGTAATAGGCGGCGCACGCTGACGAAACTCTTTAAACCAGGCTTCCAGTGGTTCACTCATCATCACGCAGGCTTCGATATCCACCACACGCCGCTCACCCAATGCGTAAAGACCTAGCTGCATAATCCCCGCAGGCGAGCGCTCCCAAATCAAGTCGGCGCGGTCGCGGACGCGAGTCATCGGCGTCGGCAGCGAGTCGAGATGCGGATCGAGTTCCAGAATCGGCGCGTGCTTTTCACGCAACTGTTCGGCGTACGACCGACCGCCCCACGGACAGCCTCCACATTTACCGATATACGGACAATTGAGCGTTTGAACTGGTTCCATTTTGAGTCAACGAATCCTTTACTGAAGGTGCTGGCAATTTACGCTAACTTTGCCAAGATTCGGGCCTGTTTTTTTTTCATCACAGACGAGAAAGATCTTAGTGGGGATTGACGGACACCTCGCAATGGTTCAGAAGTTGCTACTCCTAAATGTGGGACGTTTGTTGAAGCGGTACGTTTGTTCTTTGGATTTGAAAACTTCTTGAGTCTTGGCGGCGGGCACTTTCCCCCCTCCCCCCTAAGAAAGTCGGGGTCGTAAGACTCCACAGCCAGCCGCTGGGACTTCAAGAGGTGTTTTTTAGCCCTTACCCCGACCGGGGACAGTCACTGGAAACAACTGCATATTGAGCTGGAAGACCCGATCGCCTTTAGCGGTCTTGCGGGCCACGGAAATGTCTTTGGTCCATCGCTTGCGGAACTGGCGCATCTCAAATTTAAGCAGTTCAAGCTCTTGCTCCGTGAGCGCCAGAGTCGCCGCACCGAACTCACGGTCTTGCGGTTGATCCTGAAACAGCGATTCCAAACCTAAATAAATCAACTCCGCCTGAAGCTTGCGCACCAAAGCGACGGGAATATTTTCGGAGCCGATCATCAACTCGCGACCCTTAGCGATTTCGCCAGTCACGGCGTCTTTGACGAGCTCGCCGGACTCAAAGAGGCGCTCCATGCTGCGGCGGATGTCCTCTGGACGGGCTTTGCCGCGCATGATTTCGAAGAGCTCGTTGATGTCGAAGCGAATGTCCTTTTGCTCGGCCAGGGCATAGAGCACCCAGGTGACCCAGCTAGGGACTTTTTCCCAAGTTTCGATCTTGATCTCGCCGCTCTTGAGTTGCTGGCGCACACGCAGGTCGGCGAGCACTTTTAAATAGCGATTGCGTTCGATGGGTTCGGTAGCTTGAGTGAAATCAACCAACGCGATGAACTCCTCCATCTCGTCTTTACCCAAATTCATCGCGCGGCCAAACTTGCGCGCCATCTCGCTCGAGAGATTGCGCTGACCATCGATAATCAGTTTTAAATAATTCGGAGATTTGATGTCGGCCGAGGCCGCAAAGGTCGCATAAGAATACGGACGCAGCGAGGTTTTGGTTTGTGTGCGCTTAAATTCGTAAAATTCTTTTAGAAAAAGGCGATAGTCCGTAAACAACCCAAGAATGGGCGGCTCTGGTGTCGCGGCGCCTGAAGTTGAATCTTTCGCAGTAATTTCCACGCTGTTTCCCTTGACGCACATTTTTCCATGGTCGTTACGGGAATTTCAACTGACTTGAACTATTGCGCAATGGGCAATGGTCTATTTTAAGTCAGGATCGTCGGAGAGCCCACTATCACCCTCAGCAGGTTTACCGACACGGCTTTCTCCAAGTGACAATTTGGGGCTTAAGAAGCCTTTTGTACGCGCTTCTTGTTGAGCAGATTCACGGATTGCAGACAAGGTTTCCACGGGCCGCTATACGCGATTTCGACCGTCGCGCCTGAGTTCAAAGCGTCGCGCACACTCTGCACACGCTCGCGGAAAAGTGCGGCACGACGTTCCTCGGAATCGAAGTATTGATTGTCGCCCTTGCGTCCAAAGTCATCACAGAGCAAAGCACTGTCGGCTTTCTTATCACCAGTGACGGTGAATTCGATTTTTACGCGATTGGCGAGAATTTCAAGGCCGGTGATTTTAGCTTCCACGCGAGACGTCGTCCCCTCTTGCATCTGCTCCCAAACCGAAGCCGGGGACACATCCGCCTTGGCGTGGAGGGAAACTATCAATGTCAGAATGGCTGCGAGCATAAATCACCTCTACCTATATAATGAACTAGCAGAGTGTATGCCATCGCAAAGGGAGTTCTCATGCATTTTAAGGAAGCTTTGGGAGCGCTCGGAGCGTGATTTGTCACCGCCGTGCGCCTCTAGCGCTTGAGAAACCCGGGACATCGGCGGCAGTTTTTAGCGGAGTTTTGGTAATCACAGTAGTTTGTCTTACGGTCTGGCTGTTGCTAGTCCAGTTCTTTGA
>JAYVPG010000128.1:0-39949 GCA_043757545.1 Pseudobdellovibrionaceae bacterium | reverse complement strand
GCGGCCCATACTCCGGTGACCGTGAAGGTGGCGGTATAGCCGCCGGCGGGAGTCGCAAATTTGTCTTCTACTAAATTACCATCGAATGTTGATCGACTGGCAAACCCAGCTCCTACACCCCCGGAACCCAGCACCATGGCGTGAACATATATGAGTGCCTTATTGTAAGACGTTGTAAATGGCCCCAGTGTCGCGGGGCTTGTCGCCGTATTGGGATCGGCTGAAAAGACTTGATCCAATGACCCAGAGGTTACAACGCCAGAATACTCCTGACAGGTGATGTCCTTGTAATTGTTGTTTCCACTTAACGTCGCAGTAACAACGAGGCCTGCTCCGCCCGCAATATTTTCTTTATACCAAACTTCCAGCGTGTACGCCGCAAGGCCGCCCACTCCCCGCAGGCGAGAGCCCGGGGTAACGGAGGAATAGGTATTCCCCTTATTGTCAGCGACACCAGTAATCGTCAGAGTGCTGCTTGAATAAATAATCCCGCAAACAATAAAATTTCCCGCCACAGGAGCCGCGCCAAATGCTGGCGTTGCGACAGTCGTATTATTGGTCGTAATCTGCTGTTCGGAAGTTTGGACATAAGCAACTGCAGGAGTAGTGCAAGCGACCACAGAAACCGTTAGCGCTCCAGGAATATTTGTATTGAACGCGGTCCACTCAGCTGCACTATTGGCGGGCACCATGTATCGGGTCGCACTAGAGTTGGCGACGTTTCTGCAAGTGGCATCATATATTTGAATCTCAGTCGTCGCGCTTGGGGAAATTTGGAACGGTCCGTACTTCACTGCCATGGCATGTAAAGGGAGGGTGAGGATGAATATGAGAATCAGATCTTTTCGATGGACCATTATTTAACTCTAGCGCGACTTCTGCGTCACCGTCCATAATCTATTTCGACGCAGTCCTAGCACGACCAAGTCACCCGCTTTTTGGGCGTGCCGGCTTCAAGCGGACTCCGGCACCCCACTTTAAATTTAAAGCGAAATTTAGTTGCAGTAAAAAATGACGTTAACCGGGCTGTCACCACGGCTCATGCGTTCTACGCTGTAAGCCACGCGACCACGGCCACCAGCCAAAATCGCTTTACTTACGATTGCTAGGCCACCAAGAGCGTTTCTGTAGTAAAAGCTAGTTGCCGATTCGCCATTGGCGCTCAAAAATCCCGAAGACCCATATCGAGCCGACGAAATCATGATGCCGCGAGCGTTGATCGAGATGTTGGCTTGGTTGCCCCATCCGTCTTGGCACGTGCGTGCACTGGCCATTGAACCTACTAATACTGCTGCTGCGAGAATGATTGCTTTCATTTAACCCCCCAAGGTTATTCGTTTGGACCGAGAGTGACCCAGTCGCCTGAGGGATGCAATAATCGAGGTTCCCAAGTGGAGTGTCGTTTGCCAACTAGCAAATTTCCGGGGCGTCATCTGCGCGGTTGAGCTTCTAGGCCTCGATCACGCCATTGCTTTGAATCTTACGCGACAGCGCGAACTTCGCTCTTTGGTAGGTATCCGCATAAGCCAATCTCCCAGTCTCAAGAGAATTTGGATTTACCGAAGGTATTTTTTTGAAGTGAATGATTTTAACTTTGCTGGAAGCATTCTTTAGATCTTTTCCCCGTTCATAGAGGCCGACAAGTCCGCGGGTTTGCAAATAAACACAAAATGTATTTTCGTGAATATTTTGTGGATTGACGCCCGATTTACGAAACACGCCCCCATCTGCAAAATACCGACTCTCTATTCTAACTGGTTGAAACATCAAGGGCACAGCACATGACGCTGCAACTGCCTTAGGCAAGTTTCCCGCAGTTAAAAATTTTGTTTTCATCGCCAATAAATCTAGTACCGCGATCTCGATTGGAATTTTAGTTTCGGCAAATGACGGCACGAGATGTTTTGCCAATAGACTGTGAAACCTTTCCCCTTTCAGAAAACCCAACCCCAGTTTTGGGTCCCAAAAATCATTTTTTCGTATGGAAAACAATAGTTCCTTAAGCTCATGCGGTGACAACCCCGACGCAACCGCGGCCCCCACCAAAGCGCCCGCACTCGAGCCGGTAATTTTTTTTGGCATTAGCTTCTCTTCGAAAAGGGCAGTTACAAATCCACAATGGGCGAAGAAGCCAAAAAAACTACTGGACAGTGCCAGCGTAAAATCAGACTGCGATAGCCATTGTCGAAGCGTTAAGCTGGGTTTCATGAAGAGGCCAATTGTCGTGCCATACTAAGGACCTTCATCAAAATATACTAAATCCCCACGGCTTTTTTGCACTTCTCTGAAAGGTTGCTTTTGTTTTCAATCAGGCAGGCTTTCAACGCGGCCATGGTTTTATCTTTGCAATATTTAACTTTTTCTTCTTTGCAATTTTCAGCCAGCGCCTTGAATTTCTCAGTTCCGACGACTTTCGCTTTGTCGGCAAGATCGCCCATTGCTGGCACTTGGGCTGACGCGAAAGAACCCAGTAAAGCCGCGATCAGAATAATTTTACTCATGCCTAACTCCTTAGATGAATTGTTCGCAGAACATTGAATCATTCCGCTAGAATTCTCAAGCAGGATTGAGATTTTATGCAGGTGTCAATTGAGCTCAAGTGCCTAGTGTAGTGCGAGCAGATAACAGATGTAGAGGTGGGTCAAATGATGAACCATTTGATCAAGTCCAAACGTCACCCAAAATGCCTTGCCGCGAATATCATGAAAACGGCCAAAATAGCGAGGCCCAGCCTTCAGGCGATCCATGGTGAAGTGAATGACAAAATCCAAAATCGCTAACCACCACAGTGTGGGATTCAAATACAACGCAGCAGCCAAAGTGATGCCCGCATGCACTCCACAATGGATCGCCAGAGGCAAAACGAAATCCCAATCGGGACGCGCCTTCTGCAACATCCACACATTTTGCAATACGAAGTCGGCTACGAAGTGCTTCACCTGAAAGAGAATGAGAAGCCAAATAAAGAGTTCAACGTTTATAGTCATTACTTATTTTGTCACTCAGTTAGGGTTGACTGACCACTATCTTATTATACTCTCAGGCGAATCCTGCTCCTCAACTAAAAACGGGTAAAACCAAGACTTTCATCGATGAAACAGACTCCTCCGCCTGACAATCCACTCTTAAGCTTGGTCGTGAATATTCTGATTCCGGTCATGATTTTGAACAAAGGTGGGCACTACATAAGTGCTCAATACACCCTGTTGATCGCTCTTTGCTTCCCTTTGGTGTACGGAATTCAGGACTATTTACGCCGCAAACATAAAAATTATGTTTCACTAATCGGTTTAGTGAACATCATGCTCACCGGCAGCCTTGCTTTGATGAATTTGAATGGAATCTGGTTCGCCTTTAAGGAGGCGGTTCTACCAGGTGTACTGGGATCGTTGGTGTTAGGCTCGGCCTTCACCGAAAATCCAGCGGCTAGGATCATGTTTTGCAATCCACACATGCTGCAAATGGAAATCATCGACGAACGCTTAATCGCAACCAATCGCCAATCGGCATTTCATAAAATTTTACGGCAGACCACACTTTGGTTGTCACTTTCGTTTTTTATGTCTTCAGCCGCCAACTTCACTCTTGCACTGGGCATCTTTAAAGATATCGACCCCACGCTCTCGCACGAAGAACAAATGAAAATACTCAACGCTCAGTTGGCTCATATGACGTGGCTTGGGTTCGGCATGATCGCATTGCCGCTGATGGTTTTTTCTAGCATTTTAATTTATGTGTTTTTGAAAAAACTTTCTAAGCTGGTCGATCTGCCCATCGATTCTCTGTTGAAGTCATAAAAAAAGGGACCTTTTCTAAGATCCCTTTCAACCATTCTTGCAATCCGAAAACTAGAACCAGTAAAGGAAGTGCATTCCAAAAGTGGAGTAGTCCTTAAGACTTAAATCGTTCGTCGCCGCTGGGATCGCCTTAGCAGTTGCGAATTCGCCCATACCCATCTCATAGTACAAATCAAATCCGATCATGTCATCAAAAGTGAAATTTCCACCGACTGTGAGCAACGGATAAAGCGACTTCATGTCGACTTGCGCAGTGCTCAAAGACGAGTAAGTTTTTATGGTGTCACTTGCTTTGATACCAGCGATCAATCCGCCATATACCGCAAACATAGGATTGAAATTATACTGAACCATAACTGGCACATCTAGATACGCAAAATTTATCCCCAAGGTCCCGGCATTACCAGTATTGGTAATTTTGTAATCAAACTGACGTTGGTTGTACATCAGGCCCGAGCGAAAACGAAAACCTGGCATCAATTCAAACGCGACCGCCAAACCGAGATCGAAACCCAGTCTACCGCTTGTCGAGCCCGTAATTCCTGTCGTGCCCGCGTCTACTTTTGCATTTGTCTGATGTAGACCAATTTGCATTCCATACTCTTGTGCCATCGCTGTCGATGAAATCAACAGGCCGATAACTGCTGCGAAAATTCTGTTTGTCATAATTGAGACCTCCATTGTTTGAGTCGACAATTTCTGCCCGAGGCGAAAAACTGTCAACTAGATGTGGAGTCCACGATCAATAATTTTCTAGGTCGTATTCCTTTAATTCGGGAATGCGCAGGCTATGGCAGCGTGTCTTTTCAGACTCGGCCTTGCGCTCGACGTAACGGCGACGCTCCATCTCGTTTTGCTCACGCCAAGCCTTGTCCGCCTCACCGGCGAGCTTCTCCTGGCGTGGATCTTCGACGGTTCGCACCCGCGCTTTAATGTACTCAACGCGAGCCTTTTCGACGTCCACATCGTGCTGCCGACGGACCTCTTTAATCTCAAGAGCGTACTTCTCACGCTTAAGGTCACGCTCCTCGGCCTCACGCAGTCTTTGATTAAAATCCTCGTAACGCTGATTGCCACATACGCCCATTTCCGGCGGCGTGGAACCTGTGGCTTCGGCACCACAGTGAAGTGGAGCTAGAAAAGCGACTATCAATGAGAAAGCGATCGAAACAATGCCCATCCCCTTGATCTTAGCGAAGTCTTTGCTAAAACGAGATGTTTTCCCGCAGTGCACCCGACCTTGGTCAAAAGTTTGGAGTATAGTTTTATGGAATTCCTTAGCGAGTTGGGCCTCTTCAGTAGCAAAGCCTTTGTTTTGGTGATCGCCATATCCGTTGTTCTAGTCCTGATCGCTTCCCTGATCAGCCGAGTGCGACAAATCCAACCGCTCCTGAGCGTTGAAAATCTGAATAAAAAATATGAGCAAATGGCCAAGGCCCTCAATGCCTCGGTACTTGAGGGTAAAGCACTAAAAACGGAGCGCAAAGAGCAAAAGAAGCGCGACAAAGCACGCGCCAAGGAAAAAGACAAACGCCACATCTACGTGCTCGATTTTGACGGCGATATTCGCGCCTCGCGCTTAGAGAATTTGCGCGAGGAGGTCACTTCATTACTCACCATTGCTAAGCCCGGCAAAGATGAAGTCGTGATTCGCTTGGAGAGTCCGGGCGGAATGGTGCACTCGTACGGATTGGCCGCAGCTCAACTCGTCCGACTGCGTTCGGCCGGAATCCAACTCACGATCTGCGTCGATAAGGTGGCCGCAAGTGGTGGCTATATGATGGCCTGCACGGGAAATAAAATTTTAGCATCACCATTTGCGATCATTGGCTCGATAGGCGTCATCGCTCAGGTCCCCAACTTTCATCGCTTTTTAAAAAAACACGACGTCGACTACGAAGAGGTCACGGCTGGCGAATTCAAACGCACCGTGAGTTTATTTGGTGAGTTGACCGAGAAGGGCAAGCGCAAATTTCACGAACAAATCGAAGACACGCATGGTTTGTTTAAGGCGTTTGTAAAAACCTATCGCCCGCAGCTCAATCTTGCCGACGTCGCGACCGGGGAATATTGGTTTGGTCAACGCGCACTTGATCTACTTTTGGTCGATGGGATCGATTCGAGCGATGATTACCTATTTAAGAATCGTCATGACGCCGAGATTTTCAAAGTCGAAATTCAAGCACGCAAAAAATGGTCTGAGAAACTGGCAGAAAATATCGCCACACTTTTCGAAGAGACTTTACAGCGTACGTTGACTAAATCTCAGGGCTCACGCTGGCTAGGATAGAACAGCCCTAACGGTTCAATCCAATCGCGTCTTGTACGACCAGTTCACCTTTTTCTCCGCGTAGAGAAAAAGTCTGAGGCCGCTTACCACCACTGATATTCAATTGCCCAGTGAACTCGCCGTCCCTCACCCAACTACCTTTCGCACGCCAAACGCGACCGCCCTCCGTCGCCGTCAGCGAGGGAACTGTTCCCCCCTCTTTGCGGATCTCCACACGGCCGGCGAAATCATGCCAGGTCACTCCCTGAACCGGCGCCATCAAAGCCGAGCGCATTTGTGGATAATGGCGCCATGCCGAATCCGCGCTCACCGATTTCACTGACCCGTCGAGGTTAAAAACCCCGCTCTCAAAGCGTGAGTGAATTTGCAATGCCTCGACATACCAACCTTCGCCGCGCATTTCAGGTGTAGAAAAGCCGCCGCTCCAATTGCTGAGTTCACCCGCCACGAGTTTGCCTTCTCCATGGGCCAACACCGGACCAATTGAGCCACCCACTAGCAAACGTTGAACAGACGGACTAACAGTCAGACGATCCACCGCCACATGAAAGACTCCATTGCGCCAATCCTCGTTCAATTCAAAATCGATGCTGCCCTCAAATTCGCCCTCGTGAATTTTAACCGAGTCGAATTTCCCCTGGATCAAAGCGCCTTTTTTTACGATGCGAGTGTGGGCACTATCGATCACCTGTTTGCCATGTACGCTCTGATTGGCGACTACAATTTCGGTATTTTCCAAATTTCCATCTAAGCTCCAGACGGCGCCACTGTGGAGCTCAACAGCTCCGCTCCATTCTCCCAGCCGGGAAAGAACTGCCGGCAAAACCTGGCGATTAAGGGCCTCCACCACTGGCTGCATTTGCAGTCGAGTGACTTTAAAGCGGGCGGCTTCTTTAAAATACTCAGGACTGTCCATCCAAAAGTCGGCACCCGCAAGTTCGGCCCGACCGTAACCACCCTCGACACGACAGTCGCGCATTTGAATGGGATTCGCAGTGTAGTTCTGTAACTGGCCCTCCCATTTAAGCGCGCAGCTCAGCCAGGTGCCTTTCAATTTAAGATCATGCTCGACGAAACCCATCTGAAACATTTCGCTCATGAAATCTCTGATGGGAACTTGGCGCATACTCACGGTGCCGACTGCGGCCTGAGTATTCACATCCACACTTCCACCAATGCGCACGTGGCCCTCTTTAAAATCCGCGTTGAAATTCCACTGCATCACATTTTTATCGGCATGCAGATCGATCTCGAAGGGATGGATCAGAACCCCAAAAGGTAAACTTTTTTCCAAGTCGACCTGCGCTTGCAGCGAGAGTTCTTTGCCCAGGCTGAGATAGGCGGAATTAAAAATCATCTTCCAGGTCGGATTCTTCTCATAAGTGACGGTAAAATTCTTAAGCTCAACGCCGTCCAAAAATTTTGCAGCCAGAGGCCAATCGACTCGCAGAGGAGGAATCGACTTGGGCGGATGAGCCTCCGCAACCGCATCCGACTTCTCTTCGTCACCACTCACTTCGGGCTTTGCCGGACAGTCGTGATAGTCCAAATGCATTCCGCCACCATGAATCTCGATATCGTTCAAACGCACAACGCTCTTGCGCAGACTTAAGATGTCCAGCGGCAGAACCGCCTGGGGAATCGTCAGCACAAAACTGAGTTTGCCACACACGTCTTGTTTAAAGACGAGATCGTGGACGCGCAAGCCAAAGCCCGGCCAAATACCACGCGACAATAAAACCTCGGTCTGGCCAATCTGGAATTCGTGTTTCGGGAATCGACTCTTTAGCTCTTGAACGATTCGGCTATGGACTCGATCACTGCTTAAGACGGTGCGCAGAGCACCGCCCAAAAAAGTGGCCAGAACAATTCCAACCACAAACATCGCGAAGCCCTGAGAAGAAACTTCCAGATTGGACTGGCCACGTAATATGCGCATGTACCCTATTTAAAGTAGAAGTTGAGGACTTCGAATTCCTTTTCGCCCTTGGGACTTTTGAATTCAATGATATCGCCCTTTTTCTTACCAATCATACTGCGAGCGATAGGTGAAAAGACAGAAACTTTACCGCGTTTAACATCCGACTCGTCTTCGCCGACAATCTGATATTTTACATTCTCATCAGTCTCAAGGTCTTGCAACTCGACCGTCGCACCGAAAATAATTTTACTCGACTGAAGTTGAGCAATGTCGACAACTTCTGCATTGGAAAGTCGGCCTTGAATTTCGGCGATGCGCCCCTCGATCATGCCTTGACGGTCTTTGGCCGCGTCGTAGTCTGCGTTCTCGCTAAGGTCTCCGTGTCCACGAGCCTCTTCAATAGCTTTGATTACGCTCGGACGTTCAACGTGCAGCAAATTTTTAAGTTCATTTTCAAGTTTGGCTTTGCCGGCCAAAGTCATCGGCTGTCTATCGGACATATTTCACTCCTAGAAAAACGAAGCCTGGGATACTAGCGGATCATTTGACGCAGTCAAACAAAACATTTACCACGGGCTATAATCATTAACGCTCGATAGAATAGACTTAAATTATGGGAACTCCCAGCCTTTCCGCACTCAATGTAGATTCTCTTGTTCGCCGGATCAATGCCGCGCAAAGCGTGTTGCTATCAACCCATAAGCAGTGTGATGGCGACGGCCTGGGAGCCTTACTGGCGCTGTATCACGGCTTGCGCAAGTCGGGCAAAAAGGTGCGCGTACTGCTGGTTGACTCTGTGCCCAAAAAATATACGTTTCTCGAGCCTGAGCGTCATCTAGAGACCTTCGATGGCGCCCACGCCCCGATTGAAGCCACAGATCTGGCGCTGATTTTTGATACCAATGATCGTCGCCTTCTCGAGCCACTTTTTTCCGCCATGCAAGAGCCCTGTCGCGAAATTTTATTTGTCGATCACCATCCGGTTTTGAATCAGGGACCAGAACCGACGGCCGGCTCCTATATCGAGACCCGCGCGGCGAGCACCGGCGAGATTTCTTATTTTATTCTCAAAGGTCTCGGCATCCGCATGGATGAGCGAATTGCTCAGGCGCTTTACACCAGCATCGCGTTTGACACTCAACTTTTTCGCTTTGTGAGGAACTCGGTCAACTCGCATTTGATCGCCGCAGAACTGCTGATGCATATTACCAATGCCGAGGCGATCCACCGCCATTTATTTGCCACCCACACTGTTGAGAAAATGAAATTCTTGGCCAAAGTGTTGGGGCAGATCGAATACTTTGCGGCGGGACAAGTGGCCGTACTTAAACTTCACGCTAAAGATTTAAAAGATCACAATTTGGATATGGATGATTCACGTGATGTGATCGACATGTTGATGAATGTGACCAGTTTACAAGCGGCCGCACTGTTTCGCGAAGACGCGAAGAACGAATACAAACTATCTCTGCGCAGCAAAGGTAAGCTCGAGGTCTTAGGCGTGGCAGAGGCTTTTCAAGGTGGCGGACATATGTTTGCTTCGGGTGCTTCGATTCGCGGCGAGTATTCTGAAATCAAACCTAAAATCGTTCAGCTGCTGCTCGATCGCTTAGATTCCACCGTCGGCTCGCCGACGAAGAAATCGTAATCGCCAATCTTTGGATTTTCTAATTACTTGACTACTTGATTGGGAAATTCACACACGAACTCAGAACCACGCCCTAGTTCACTGTGCACGTGCACGCTGCCACCGTGGCGTTGCACGATATGTTTTACCAGCGAGAGGCCGATACCGGTACCACCCTCCGCACGCGAGCGGCTTTCATCGACTCGATAGAAGCGCTCAAACAGACGCACCTGATGCTCCAGCGCGATTCCCGGGCCATCATCTTTTACGCTGAGTTCAAAACCGCCGACCTTCGATAGGCGCCAGCGAATTTCGATATTTTTTCCCTTCGGAACATAGCGAACCGCGTTCTCCATAAGATTGCGCAAAACCTGCTCTAAGCGCTGCGCATCCGCCGAAATCAAATCGAAGTCGTAAAAAATCTGGATCTTATGTTCCTTCGCAACAAGCTGCTTGATCACTGCCTCGGTGACCTCGCGAACGTTGACACTCTCCAGGTTTAGCTCTTTACCTGACTCGAGAGCCGAGAGATCCAGCAAGTCTTCGACCAAACTTTTCAAGCGACCGACATTTTGCGAAACGATTCCCAAAAATTCTTGAGCTTGTTCCAAGCGACCTGCTTTTACATCCGAGACCAAGGTTTGCAGGTAGCCATTGATCGCCGTTAGGGGCGTACGGAGTTCGTGGGAAACATTGCCGACAAATTCAATACGAATGCGATCGGCTTGCTTCAGCTCTGTGATGTCGTGAAGAATACCGACAGCACCGTAAATTTCTTGGTTATGTTTTTTCATCAGCGGCGCCACCGAAAGTTGAAAATGGCGCGGCAAACGCTCGGTGCTCAGCGAGAGCTGAACTTCACGTCGCGTGGTTGCACCGGTCAACAGGGCTTCGCTATAAGCCTCGAGCACGTCGGGCGCGCGCAGAATCTCACTGATACGAACCTCTGGCTTTGGCGTTTGCAAATTGAATAAATAGGCAAATTGAGGATTATAAAATAAAACTCGTTTATCATTGGAAACTGCCAGAACGGCTTCTCCCACCGCAGACATAATCGCCCGCAATTCGGTCTTTTCTCGCGAAAGCCGTATAGTTTTATGGCGCAGATCACGCCCCAAGCGATTGAGTGCCCTCTCAAGTTCAAACCATTCGCCGGGCTCATCATAAGTGATCTCCTCAGGCACCTGTTCTTCAGAATCGAAAGGGAACTCGCGCAGTCGCCGAGTTTTATTTATCAGCCGGCCGAGTGGAACCAACAATCGTCGGGACACGACAAATGAAATCAAGACAGTCGCGGCAAACGCAAGTCCCAACCCAAGAACGACGATCTCACGGGCTAGCTGAAGTTCATTGGCGGTTAGGTCGCGTGCCTCAACCCAGGTCAACATCCCAAAACCCAGCAATGAAAATAAAATTCCTAAATAGAGAAGCTGTTGCGATAGAAACCAGCGGAACAAACGCCGTGGAAAGGATGATCGCTCGGTCATGACAGAGGGTTGATAAACCGAACTCGGTAACCTACGCCGCGAATGGTTTCGATGATATCGGCAAACTCACCAAGCTTCTTGCGCAGTCCAAACACGTGCGTATCCACCGTGCGCCCAACCACATTGACGCCTTCTCCTTGAATCTCGCCAATCAGAGATTCCCGAGAACAGACCTTACCTTGGTTATTTAACATCGACTCAAGTAAGCGAAACTCAGAGCGAGTCAGATCCAGCTTTCGACCTGCTAAAGTCACCTCAAAAGACTGCGTGTCCAGCTTCAATGGGCCAACGGTCAAGACACTACTAGGCGGAGCGGCCGTTTTGCTATTTAACCATTCCTGCCTGCGCAGCAAAGCATTCACCCGCGCCATCAGCACTAGAGTATCAAATGGCTTGGTCAGATAGTCGTCGGCTCCGGCATCAAGTCCCGTCGCGATATGCTCGGGCTCAGTCTTCGCGGTAACAAACAACACGGGTATATAGCGATCCTGTTGATGCTTGCGCGTCCACCGGGTCAGCTCTAGACCGCTCAGTGTAGGCATCATCCAATCTAAAATAGCTAAATCGTATTTATTTGATACAAACAATTGGCGAGCCTGTTCGCCGTCTCCGACCTCGTCGACGATAAAACCTTCGCGCTTTAAATGCAGCACAATCAGTTGACGAATCTCGCTCTCATCTTCGGCGACTAAGATTCGCTTTGGAGTTTCAAAACTCATGTTCGCCCTAGGAGTTGACTGAGACAGAGTGACCATGTCGTACGTCGTTTCCGGTTGCGAGATAAATGACCTCTTCTGCAATATTAGTTGCGTGATCGGCCATTCTCTCAAGATTTTTTGCAATCATGATAAAAGCCAAACCAGTTTCAAGTAGTTCTGGATTCGCCTTCATTTGCGCCTTCATGCTAACAATCAAATCGTCTTTGAGTTGATCCACAAAATCATCTTGCTCAAGAACCTTTTGCGAAACATCCACGTCACGTCGCGCGAAGGCATCCAAAACTGAACGAACCATCGCCCGGACTTCCTCTATCAGTTTAGAAATCTCCGGTGGCAACGTAACTTTAGGCGAAGCCCTGTATAGATCGCGCGCGCTCAGCGCAATGTTCACAGACTGATCACCCATACGCTCAAGGTCGGTATTGATCTTGGTAATTGCGATCACCAATCGAAGGTCTTTGGCCACCGGTGCCTGCTTCGCCAGTACGTTGACACAAGCTTCATCAATTTCAATTTGTAAGCTGTTGATTCGCGCTTCGTGGCGCTGAACTTCATCGAAAGACTTGGCGCCACTACCCAGGATAGTTTGGCAGGCATTTTCAAGTGCCTTCTCCACACATCCACCCATCTGCAATGCCAAGTCCTTTAGCCCCTGTAGCTCTGAATCTATATGTCGAACCATCTCTACAACCCCCTCTGTCCCGTCACTATTGTAGAGCGGAAGAGGGTCGAAAATAAATTGTTTTTTTGGCTTTGAAGGAGATTCTTGCATTGGCCGAGTTTTAACAACTCTGTAGTCCCATTGCAACGTCTTCGAATGTCAGTTTTTGGTTAAAGCCAGACTCATTTGTAGAGGAGTTTGAAGCTCGGAACGTACCATTTCAACCGCACGACATCCCCAGGTTGAGACTCGAGTTCGAGCCAGCCGCCCTTCTTAAACTCGTGATCTAGGCCCAGCAGACGCTGAGTCGCCATTGGCAGCCAATCCCCGTGACTGCACACGACAGTGAGAGCGATTTTAGACTTAGCCCATTCGCCCAAAAAGCGACTGATCCGCATTTCAAAGGCCGCCGCACCCTCTCGAGAATTCTGCTCGTCTAAGTCAGGATGGGCGTCCACCGCCTGTTCAAGGCCCTTTGCGGTCGGCATTAGGGTTTCCACACAACGCTTTTTTGGGCTCGAAACGAACCATAGGCCCTGCTTAAATTCTTCGCTTGAAAACCGATCTAGGAAAAATCGTCGAATGGCCTTGGCCTGCTCTTGGCCTTTTTCACTCAGGCCGTTGTCCAATTCACGTTTGGTGTTGTCGCGATGGCCATGGCGAATAAAAACTAGGGTTTTGCTCATGTTTTTTCTCCCGCCCTATGCTAGAGCATGGCGCATGACTCATCTGAGCGTCAACGTGAACAAACTGGCAACTCTGCGCAATTCACGTGAAAAAAATCTGCCCGACGTCACTCGCTTGGCGCGAATTATCCTCGAGCTGGGCGCGCATGGCATCACGATTCACCCACGCCCCGATGGTCGCCATATTCGACTGCCCGATGTCTGGGCGCTTCATGAAATGATCGAAGATTGGAACGAAAATGCGCAGCCTAAAGTCGAATTTAATATCGAAGGATATCCATCTGAAGACTTCCTGGTTTTGCTTGAGAAGGCTCGGCCCGACCAATGCACGCTGGTGCCCGATCCTCCCGAAGCTCTGACTTCGAACGCGGGCTGGGATCTGATCGGAAATGAGGCTCTGCTTGCGAAAATTTTGACCCGGATGGCGAAGTGCAAGATTCGCACATCACTTTTTATCGACCCGAAGACATTTGATGGCGCCCAAGAGTCCGCTCTTCTGCGTTTGAAACCCAGTCGAATTGAGCTCTACACCGAGTCCTTTGCCGATCATTTCGCAAGTACCGATTGTGAAACAGTGACGAATGACTACCGAAGGGTGGCGAGTGTCGGCAAGGCCGCTGGAATTGGCGTCAATGCCGGGCATGACCTCAATCAACAAAACCTGGGTTATTTACTGCGTGCCATTCCATGGATTGCCGAAGTCTCGATTGGACACGCCTTGGTCTGTGAAGCGCTTGAGCAAGGGTTGAGCACTACGGTCGAAAATTACCTAAAGATTGTCGCCGCTCCGTGAGTCTCAAAATCTATGTCATTCCCGCGCTAAAAGATAATTTTGCCTATGCCCTCAGCGCACCCGATGGCCAGTGCGCTATTGTTGATCCGAGCGAATATTCGCCCATCGCTAAGTTCCTAGAGGCGCAGAGCCTTCACTTGACTCATATTTTGTGCACGCACCACCACTGGGATCATATCGAAGGGCTTCCCGAACTACTTAAGCATCACCAGGTAGAGGTTTGGACTTCGCATACGGATCGAGAGCGAATTCCCGGCAGCACGCGCGGACTACGTGAAGGCGAAAGTCTAAAACTATTCGGCGAGGATTTGAATGTCATCGAGGTGCCCGGTCATACTCTGGGGCAAATCTGTTTTTGGCTGCCTAAGCAAAAGGCCGTCTTCGTTGGTGACACCGTGTTTTCGCTTGGGGTCGGGCGCCTGTTTGAGGGAAGTTATGAACAAATGTTTTCGAGCTTGGCAAAAATCAAACAGCTTCCGGTAGATACTCAGATTTATTTTGGCCATGAATACACTTTGCGCAGCATTCAGTTCCTAACTGAACGAGGGGATCAGCACTCGGAACTTACTAAATACAAATTCGAATGTGAAGACAAGCTCCGCCAAGGGATACCTACATCACCGACGACCCTAGAGAGGGAGTTGCGTTTAAATCCTTTTTTAGCCGCTCGCGATATCGAAGAGCTGCGCCGCTGGCGGGAAGCACGCAATGATTGGAAAAACTAAGGCGCGGGATATCGCTGCTCATTTTTAACTAGCTTCTCGCTCAAACATTTTGATAAATCAAAATTATATAGTTGTGCAAACCGCAAAATAAAATAAATGCTATCTGCCAGTTCGTCCGCAATTTTTAATCGCATTTCAGGATTTTCGAGTAATTTTGCGAGATCTTTCTCCGGGACAAAACGAAATAGCTCCAGCAGCTCGCTCGACTCAGTCACTAAGCCAATCGCCAGATCTTTTGCACCATGATAGGGATCCCAGTTACGCGCGCTGCAGAATTTCTCAACCCAGCCTTTGACCTCGTCCAAGGTCACATTGCGATCTGTTTTTTCCATGACTAAGATCTAGCATCGCCCGACCAAAGAAGTGAAGGCTTTTGTCTAGCTCTTCGCTCAGCCCTCTCGCCTATATCTACTTATACCGAAATATCTATGAGGTGGTTTTATGAAGAGAAATTTGCGACGCCTGTTTCTAGCGCTGGTTTTTTCAACCGGATGCTTCGTTGGTTCAATTTGGTGGTACGAATCCGGTCGTCAGGAATCGCGAGCGATCAACCACAAGCCCGTTGCCCGACTGAACGGCTCGAACAACGAAGTGCAACGTAAACCCACGAAGCGTGTGATCTGGGAGAGCGTAAGCAAGAACGACGAACTCTATCCCGGCGAAGCGATCCGCACTGCACCAAACGCCGACGCCAATTTATTCTTCATGAAAAGTGGCACCACGGTGCACCTTGAACCCGACTCACTGATCGTACTTGAGGAAAGCGACAAGGGCGTCACCTTGGATTTCTTAAGCGGAAATATGTTTGTACAAAGCACCGGCGCGGCAAGTGACGGCTTCACGCTCAAATCCGGAAATGGGGAAATCAAGCTGAAATCCGCAGACATGAGTTTGTCAAAAAGCCAAAACGGCAACGTGAACTTAGAAGTTCATCGTGGCGAGGCAGAACTCGAACAAGGACTTAAGAAAACCGCGCTCAACAAAGAAAATTCCGCCGTGCTTTCGAGTAACGGAGTCAGTGTCGCCAACGATCGAATGCAGGTCTTGCGCCCACAGGCCGGCGAGACACTTTATCTGAATCTCACGCGCGGTGAGAAAATCGACCTCGCGTGGAAGCCGCTTCCCGCCGTATACAAGGTGAGCGTCGAGATCGGCGATGACCGCAATACTCTCTCACCCGTCACCGGGGTAACCGCTGCTGGAGAATCGGGCGCGCTCGGAATCTCACACAAACCAGGTCACTGGTTTCTAAAAGTTATCGCCAAGTCGACTGACCCGAAGCTCCCGCCGCTCGCTTCGAACGTCATTCCTTTCGTGATTGAGCCCAAATCTCCCCCGTCGCTGGTTGAGCCGCGTCCCGATACAGTCATGGTGAAACCGACAGGCGACATGCCCGTCGTGTTCAAGTGGATCGATCGTAATAAATTTGAATCACACGTTCTTGAAGTTGCGACCGATGCACAATTCAAAAAGATAAAACTACACGAAAACTTGGCGGCTGACAGCGGACTTTTCTCAACCAACCTTAATGAGGGCACCTATTTTTGGCGCGTCACCGGCTTTCTAAGGCACGGTGAGAAAACAGAAAGCCTATCGAGCTCTCCCGCAAAATTTAGCGTCATGGCGAAATTCGAGATCGCTCCACCTATTCTCACGACTCCAGTGAACGACATACGCCTTTCATTTTACGAGACCTCAAAAAACGGAGTTGGATTACGCTGGCTGGCTCCGCGGGGAGTGGAATCTTTTAAAGTGAACGTCGAGCAAAAGACAGCGGAAGGCTGGAAGACCGCATTCAAACAGGATATGGAAGTTCCACAAACGCGAATTTCAGAGCTTCCCGCCGGAAACTATCGTTGGACCGTAGCCAGCATCGATCCCAAAGGTGGCGAACCAAAAGTCTCGCAGCCGTTTAATTTTACGATTGAGGATATGCTCAAGATCGAATGGGTCGACGCCTCACCAGGCAACACCTACATATATTCTACTCCAACTCCCAGCATAAGATCTAACTGGAAGCCGTTGCCTGCGCCACTCGCTCTCTATCGTTACAAAATTGCTCCTGTGGGAAAGCCAATGGAATCCGAGATTTTCCATACCACTCGGCAGACTCTGTTTGATATTCCAGTTCCCGCAGACGGCAAGTATCAAGTTATCGTGGAAGCCGTCGGCACGAAGGGTCAGTTGCTCGCGCAGAGTTCGATCAAAGAAATTGAAGTCAAGTCACGGCCGCTGCTCCCCGCTCCGCAATGGGCGTTCAATACTCCTCCCATTCTACAAGCGGACGGCAAAGGAAGTTTGACATTTGCTTGGCAGCAGGTCGAAGGTGCCGCAAAATATTTGATGATTCTGGAAACTGACGACGGCAAGGTTCTCGAGCAAAAGGAAATCTCACGCACCACGGCTTCGTTCAATCGTCTCAAGCCCGGTCAATATCAAGTGCATCTGAAATCAGTCGACGAGTTGAGACGACCCGGACTTGACGGTGAGAAACGAAAACTTGAAGTCCCTAACACCAGCGATATTCGCGCCCCTAAGTTTAAGGCGATGAAAGTGAAATGATTTTTCGTTTAAAGAGTCTTCTTATTCTATCTGTAACTGCGTGCATCTTTCTGTGCACGCCTTCTGCATTTGCCGAAGGCCGGCGCAATGTGGAGCTGGAGTGGGATGCAATTGAAGGCGCAACTATGTATGAAGTTCAAGTCATACGCAAGGACGGCGCCAGCAAAAAACCAATGCGCTTCAAAAGCAAAGACCCCAAATGGTTCGCGACGATAAATCCAGGACTTTACTCGATGCAAATTCGCAGCTTCGACGACCGCGGCGCGCCGGGAAGGTGGTCGCCCCCCACGGACTTACGCGTAAAACTCTCCTCGGTTGTGCAACTCTCGCCAAAATCTGGTGAGTCGATCGACTCGGATCAAGATAAAGTTCAGCAAACCCCACTACGCTGGGAAGCGGTTCGCGGAGCAGAAAGATACAAAGTGACAATTCGCTCAGCTTCAAGCTCTTGGCACGCTGAGAATGAAATCAAAGCCACCGAATGGACAGTCAGCACACCCGTCGCGGAATCCTTTGAATGGAATGTCACAGCGGTTGATCCCGTAGGCGAAGTCGGCGATGCCAATGCAAAAGCCAGTCCCTTTGACGTGATCGGACCCGCGCTCAGCAAACCTTCGCTACAAAAACCACTTTCGAAATATGTCGAAGAGGTCAAATGGAACCAACCTCCGAACTCCAATCGATTTGCGTACAAACTATCTTATAAAAACGGCGAAACAAACAACTGGGAAAATCTAGACGAAAAAGAAGACTATCCTGAAAATCAAATTAAAATGGATATTTCTCGTCCGACAGGAACCTACCGTTTAAAAGTCGTGGCCCTGGCCGATCGTCGCAAGCCCTCACCAGAAGCTGAGATCGAGTTCGAAGCCAAGGGTGGATTCAAAGACGCCGCCGCACTTCACGCTGCGGTGATGCGCGACTCGATGAGCAAACCGACGAGCTACTACGCGATCGCAAGCTATTTAATTGCTCAGATTCAGTACGATTCACAAAACCATGACACCAATTTGATATCGACTTTTAAAGCCATCGGCGGAACGGGACGAGTCGGCGTTGGCTACCACAAGGACGAGTCCGAGTGGGGTGCGTTTGGAATTCTCGACTACAGTGGCTTTGAAATCGGAGGCAAGGCTTATAGATTTGCCTCCGTCGAGGGGCATCTGACACGCAAACTTGAATTTGGTCAGGGCGGACTATTGCTGGTTGGAACAGGACTGTTCTCGAAAGAACTGCCGGTTGTCGCGGGTTCCAAGGTTACAGGATTCCAAGGCGTTGCCAAAATTCGCGATATCGGTCCTCACGTTGGCGGATCCTATTGGCTTCCACTCACTCAGCGTCTTGGCCTACAAACCAATGCACGCGCCTACTATACATTGATGGGAAGCACGAGCACTGGAACCAAGGTTCTCCCAAGTCTATCCTATCAGTGGGGCGTCCTCGGCACCTATCGCCTAAGCCCGCTGTGGATGGGATACGCGGGCTATGCCTATCGCAAAGATCAAGCAGAATATTCCGCAAAAACCGGTGACCCAACAGGCTCCGGCCGAGCGGGCGATATCAACAAAGTAATGCTTCAAGGTGATTATCTAAACTTAATTCTGGAATATAGCTTCTAGAGCGTTGATGGCGGCCCAAGCGCCTTTTGCCAGCCACATCTCCCCAACCACGAACGTGAAACACTCAATTCATCCGGAAGCTCAATTCGCCTTCCGATTAAATCTCGCAATAACGGATTGTTACCCGCCAACCATTTCCATCCATCGAAAAATGCACCACTCGAAAAATTATCTACGTAGCCAAGCAAATCTTCATGTTTAGACTTATTGAGAAGTACGTACTCAAGCGCATTCCTCATGGCGCGAGGATTCTTCAGCTGATGCAAATGAAACCGTCCCGCAAAAACCGATTTGCCATTTCCAACAATGCGACCAAATCGCCCGCACAAGCTCTTCATCCCTCGGCTCAGACTTTGATTGTCCTTCGCCTCTACAATCATATGGATATGATTGCTTAAAAGCGAAAAATGATTCACATAGAGACCAAATTCTTTCGCTCGCTTACCGCACTTCTTGAACTCCTTCAGCAACGCTCGTGTGCGAAGATTCACGGCGTCCTTTTTTAAGCGCATCGTCAAATGAGGCGGATTTTTAAAATTCACGGACGGACGTTTGCCATGGCTGACCAACCCCGTCTTATTCGGGCGACCTGCTCCGCGTCGCTTGCCGCCCCAACCTTTGATTCGTTTAAATTCTAATTGCTTCGCCATTTGTGATCGATGTTCTTTCAGCTGATTTGTGTGGCGCGTGGACTATCCGTCCTTGCGAGGGCCTTTCTGCTGGCCGTCCGGGCCAGCAGAAGTGAAGACGAGAACGAATTTATCAATTTTAAGAAGTAGGAAAAGTTAAATCGGGTTTCTATCTGTTTCACTGGCGGCCAGGACGGCCGGCAGTAAGCATCTCTCATGGACGGATAATTCACGCGAATAGCAGATCTGCCGCATAGACTCCCTAGCCAGCGATCTTAACCTTCGCATCATGGCCGACTTCATAGTCTGAGAATTCCGTTTGGATGATGATTGGATTCTTTTGTTCATCGTAGTAGCCGCGAACTTTAAAGAGCTTTAAGGGCGCTTCTTTCCCCTTCACTTCGACGCTACCTGCGACTTCCATGATGAACTCCTCAAGAGCGAATTCGGCCATGTCTTCACTGAGCAAGAGATCTGTACCAAAAGATTTTGTCGAGGCCTCAATACGTGAAGCTTGATTCACGGTATCGCCAATCACCGTATACTCCATTCGTTCGGAGGATCCGATCGTTCCCGAAATCGCCTCGCCCCGATGCACGCCCATACCAATTTTTATTGGAACTTTGTCACGCGCAGCCCGACTTGCATTTAATTCCGCGAGCGCAACGCGCATCTCTAGGCACGCCTTCACCGCATTTTGAGAATCGCGCTCAGTCCCTTTCGGTGCGCCCCAAACGGCCATAATGGCATCGCCGATGAATTTATCCACGACTCCGCCATTTCGATTGATAATTCCAACCATCACCTGAAAATACTCGTTCAACATTTCAACAACCTGTTCCGGAGTGTGACCTTCGGAAAATTTCGTGAAATCACGGATATCCGAGAAAAATACCGTCACCATTTTTTTACTTCCGCCGAGATGCAGGTCACCCTTCATCAAATCCTCAGTGACGGACGAACCATGGAATTTGCTAAACATGTTCTTCACTTTGTCACGCTCGACTAAGCCCACGACCATCTGATTAAAGGCCTGACCGAGTTGTCCGACTTCGTCGCGAGAATTCACTTTGGCTTTGACGTTGAAATTTCCTTTGGCGACCTCAGTGGTCAGCTCCGCCAAGACTTCAATCGGTGCGGTCAAAGTGATCGACACCAAGAACATGAGGAACATCGCCACCGAAACAATTCGTGCGGCAATAAAAAAGGCTTCGCGACGCACGCTTCGTGCGGCTTCCAGAATCAGTTCATCCGGAGCCACCGCAATTGTCGTCACACCGAGCGCTGTCTTCGTATAGGCACCGGTAAACGACTCCCCAGCTTGATCTTTAAAATGTAGCTGTCCTTGCTTGAACTCCGAACTCAATGCCGCTTTCACTATCGGAACATCACGCATGGCCTCGGCCTTCAAAACCCGACTCTCTTCTGGATGCGCGAGGAGTTTCCCCTCGTTGTCGACCAAATATAATTTATGCTCGCTGACTGAGCTAAAAGCTTTTTGCAATCGGTCTAAGCGCAGTTCAGCAAGAACCACATGAGTCACGTTACCGTGGTCATCTTTAGCGAGGGGAAACCCGACGGTAAATAGCGGAGCTCCGCCATCAATCGTCGAATTGCGAATCTCAATATAACCTTCTTTGCCGCTGAACAACGCCTCGATACGCACGATGCCCCGGGCCTTTTGCGCGACCCGCAGAGAATCGATAAATCCCTTATCCAATTTGTATTGCTTTAAGTAGTCTTCGTTCACAACGCGCAAAGGAGCGGCAGCGGGTGTGCGAGTCAAAACCTCAAGCGAAACAAAATCCTTATCGCGGCCAAATGTCAGATCGATCGAGCGGTCCCGCTCTGCCCCTTGCTCTTTCATAAGCAACGAGCCCATGACTTTCGCCTTATCAACGTATGCCATCAAAAGTCCTTCGACCTCGGTGGCACGGGCGCGTGACTGATCGCGACTCGCCTGCTCTTCACGATCTGTCGAGATCTGTTCAAAGCGATCGGTACTCTGCGTGGCGATCCAGCCAGAAACGCCGAGCAGCAGACTAACTGTGATAAAAATGAGCTTAAAGGCTATAGGTATTCGAATTCGTTTTCTCATATATATATTTCGGAAAATTGAACCATTTAGATAATTTTATTTTTCTAATGAGCCAGGCCATGATCGAGGCGCGCAGCATCTCGACCAAAGGTTTGACCGAACGCGCGCTCCGGTTCAAACTGAGCCCCATATATGAAGCGCAGAGTTTTTATACTACTTCCTATTTTCATAGCGTTAGCGGCCCTTGCCACGTGGGTTGTGACGAATTCACGAACCTCGACAAAGGCTCAGGGCTTGGTGGTCGAGGCCAGCTCACATGAAGTTCTGCAATACGTACGCGGCCTAAAGGCTCCTGTCGTGTTGGTCAATTTCTGGGCGACTTGGTGTGCACCTTGCCGAGAGGAGTTCCCCACTCTTCTAAAACTTCGCGAAAAATTCTCAAGTCGAGGCCTAAAAGTTGTCTTTGTCTCCATCGACGAACCCAACGACCTCCCCGAAGTCGAAGCCTTTTTAAATGAAAACGGAATCAAGTTTCAATCGTTCTTTAAGGGTAAGAACTCGCTGACCATGATCAAAGAGATGTTTCCCCAGTGGGAGGGCGCCGTACCCACGACTCTGCTGATCGGCCCTGACCTAAAAATTTTGGATGCCTGGGAGGGCGACAAAGATGCATCCGACCTCGAATCCCACGTTGCCCAACAACTCAAGGGCAGCTGATGGGAACGGCGAAACGAGTGAAATCGAAGAAAGCCCCTCCCGCGATCCGCGAGGGCGAGCTGCGGCGCCTGGCGCTACAGTTCTATGAACTCTACCCGATGACTCGGGTTATCGAAAATTCCTATGTACTTTCAAGGTTTTGGGCCTGGTATTCGAAAATTGCGCTAAGCCCTGAGCTGCGTGTGCCCGTTCCACGCTTCTTAACCTATCGCGATCCTTAAGTTTTTTAATTGGAAATGCAGCGATAGTTCGTTATACAGATCGATTCCGGAGGCCAATATGGCAAAGAAAAAAGGCAAAGTTCGTATCATCACGTTGGAATGCACAGAGGCTCGCAAAGAAGGCGAATCGCCGTCGCGTTACACGACACGCAAGAATTTCCAGACGCATCCCGAGCGCCTTGAGAAAAAGAAGTACAGCCCTTCCTTGCGCCGACACACTCTGCACAAAGAAATTAAGTAGTTCTATAAAAGTCCCTGAGAGCTCGATGTTTCGACATCTGACTCTGCAGGGACTTTGTGTTTTTACCGCCATAGAATGGTTCTCTTCAGGTCTAAACCTGGAAACATATCCATAGCTCGTTGTTTCGACCTTTCGGCCACCCAACGTTTTCGTTCATTCAGAAGTTTCTCTTCCTCCTGAATCCACTCTTTTGGAGCTACGACTTGATCGAACACTGCCGGCTCGAGCCTCTCCTGATTTGGTGGCTTTTCAGCCAAACTGCGTTTACGCATAAATACTCCTTGGGCGAAAAGCCCATAAAAATCCGAAAACTCCCCAATGGAGCCACGGAAAATAAAAAAAAATAAAACCCTTTTCGGGCTTAAAAATTGAACATTGGTTTAATTAAATTGTGGAAGCAGCTGCTAGCAGACTGTTCCAAAGGTGGAGGTCACATCGCGACGATCTACCGGTATAACAATATTTTTACTCATCATGACCTCCTTTCGTAGGTTGAATAGATAATAAACTTTTCAACATCACTTTGCAACTAAAATTGAAACGTTTTGCATTGACGTCTCACAATCTCGACCTGTACGCCCAGAGGATGACTCAGTTTTGGGACCGATTGGGAATCTCCGCTTCTATATTATGTGTGCTGCATTGCCTGCTCACGCCATTTCTCGTTTTACTCACGCCCTTCGCGTCGGGATTTCTATCGGACAAGTGGTTTCATATTATGATCGCCGTCATCGTCTTCCCAGTCGCACTTTGGGCGCTGCTGAATGGCTATCGCCGACATCATTTGCCTCGCGTTTTGGTTTTGGGTGGAATTGGTTTAGCATTTATTGTCGGCGCGCTGTGTTTACGAGTATATAATATTAATTTAGAATTTCTATTTATGATTACCGGCGGAACGTTTCTTTCCATCGCGCACTTCATTAATTTGCGCGCTTGTCAGTCGTGCCCACCAATTGCAAATCGACTCTAACCGCGGCGTGGTCACTCATGCGCTGCCACGGCGGTCCGGACAACACTTGATAATCCGTGACCTCGTAGCCACGTAGATAAACTCGATCAAGAGAAACAAATGGCCGCCACGAGGGAAATGTCGCCGCGTGATGACCAGTGAATGTGACTCCACCTTCTCTTAAGCCAAGCTCCTGGCTCAATGGACCCGAAACTTTTCGGCGCCAATCATTGAAATCACCGGCTACGACCAAGGGGTCTTCACTTGGAATCTGCGCCTTCACATGGTCGATCAGGCGACCAATCTGCTGCCGGCGACCGCGTTCAAATAGATCCAAGTGCAAACAAACCAAATGCAACGGGAGCGTCTGCTCCGGAACCTGAATCTGCGCATGGAGCAATCCACGTTTCTCAAGTGGATTGGTCGACACGTTGATATTTTCAAAATCTACAATTGGGTATTTGCTCAAGATCGAATTGCCATGGTGACCGCCCGAATATACCGCGTTCTTGCCATATGCGAAGTGTGGCCACAGACGATCGGCGAGATACTCAAACTGTGAATCGATTTCCCATTCAGTCGCGGACTTGGGAGGGTGAACACCCATCACCTCCTGCAGGAAAACAACGTCAGCGTTGACCTCACGTATAGCCTCACGCAGGGTCTCGATCACGTACTGCCGCGAATAAAAACAAAAACCCTTATGCATATTGTAGGTGAGAATTCGCAGGCGCATTCGAAAGAGCATAAAGATGCGGCGTAGAGGGTGCAATCAAATAAAAAGAGGGCTGCATGAGCCCTCTTTTTTTAAAAATTACCGTTAAAAACTAGTTTGCGATTTGCATTGCAGGATAAGTCGACATCGCCTTAGCCACGCCAGCTTCTGCATTGATCATTCCAGCACCGTACTGGTTCTGATCGTTCGGAGTCAGCGGTGTTGCCGTCGACTTCATAATGTCGCGCACCTGAGCAGGCGTCAGCGATTTGTTCGCCGCGCGAATCAAAGCCGCTACTCCCGAGGCATGCGGAGTCGCCATCGAAGTTCCTTGGAACGACGCAAAGTCAGTTTTGACAATCGCCATTTGCGCACGAACCTCTTGGCCGGCTGCCAAGTTGGTCTTTGCCGACTCACCCAGCGTTTGCTCGATCATAGCAGCAGGAATAGAGACTTCCATTCCGCCTTCTGAAATCGAACCTTGAATCAAGCCGGGAGCATTGTTGTAAACAACTACACCCGCTGCACCAGCCGCGATCGCATTGTTCACTTTATCTTTGAACGGAATCTCACCGCGTGAGATCAGAGCAAATTTACCCTTCACGTCGATACCGGTGAAATCTTCAGCTTTACCAAGACCTGCATAGACCAAAGAATTTTCGACAACGGCGGTGACCGGCGAACCCACAAAGGGCATCGACTTCACATCGCCCAAGCCTTTGCCGAAATCCATTTTAACAGTCGCTGCGCGGCCAGTTCCGAGCGGAACTGAAGAGATGACGTCCACACCGGGAGCCACAACACCTAGCTCAGGACCCCAGTTCGAAAAGGTCGCTTTCACCAAACTGATATCGACTGCACCAACTGCCAAACAAGTCGGCGCTGCCGCGGGGAATGAGACTGTCCCGGCGCCATCGTTACCACTTGCCGCAACAACCATGACATTCGCAGCTTCAGCACGGGTCAGCGCTTCACCTTCTGCAGTCGTCAAAATGCTGCCACCGAGTGACATGCTGACAACATCTACTTTTTGTTCCACACCCCAATCGAGACCGTTGACGATCGCGATATTGCTGCAACCACCTTCGGTGCACACTTTGCCCATCAATAATTTGGCTTCAGGAGCAACGCCCACCAAACCATATTTGCCGTCTGCCAAAATAGTTCCCGAAACGTGCGTTCCGTGTCCGACTGTATCGGTCACATCGGATTCATCGCCGCCTGAGAAATTTTTAACAGCTTCGATTTGATTTTTGAGAACCGGGTGACTTTTGTCTACACCTGTATCCAGAACCATGACTCGTGCGCCATTGCCCTTGGTTGTTTTCCAAGCTTCCGGAGCTTTCACTGCGCCAATGCCCCATGGCTGACTTTCGTCCGCGCTCACTTTTTTACGCTCAACGGAAGCGATGTCCGATTTACTGAAAGTAGAAATCGGCTCCGGTGCGGGGTGGAAAAGTTCAGCTTCGATCAATGCGATGTTCGGATTAGAGCGCAAAGCTGCGATCACCAGTGCATCGCTCGATTCGACAACCATCATCTGCATATGGTTTAGAGTTTGGGTGACCGTGGCGCTGCTTCCGAAAAGACCAGCCGCGCGACCTGCTGTCGGCGCACCACTGAGATCCAGCGAGTTAAACGCTAGGGTGGATTGCACAGCCGAGCTAAAGGCCTGAGCGGATTTGAACTGTACTAAGTAACGCGTCGATTCTGCGTTCGCGCTTAGGCTTAAACAGATGCTTGCGACGATTGCGCTGAGGACAGTGACCTTCCGTGTAATCATTGAATCTCCCCTTAAGTTCCATAAAGGTCACCTCGACCTTCGTAGGGGGAAATTAGAACAGGTCCTGAAAACTTTGCAAATATTTTGGTTCCACTTTGGAACTATTTTGAGTTGGTGGCTTAAGTAATTAAAATCATTTAATTAATCGATTGTATTTTTCGCCTTGCGTCTAGTCATTTATGATAACTATTACAAATTGTTGGGTGAATTAGCGTCTCTTTAGAGGATGAAAACAGAGGCGAGGTCTCGGCCGCACTTTCCACGCGCTTCCGCCACCCCGCCTCAATCAGTTTAGACCTTTAATATAGTGATATTGAAAGTTCCCAGCAAAGTGTCGGCCTCGCTTGGATTCGGCGTGAAATCCACGATGACATCGTTGCGCAGCTCTGCCGGAACGCGAACCAAAATCTTGTCGACGTCGTTGAGCAGGTCGCCCGCAAAATACATCTGAGTGATCAGCTCGTGATAGCCCTTCTTTGCCACTCGCACGTGAACATGTGGCGGACGATCCCAATCCGTGTCGGCAGGGTAAGCGCCAGGCTTTATCGTTTTAAATGAGTACTTGCCGTCTTTATCGGTCGTCGCCTCACCCCAATATTTGAAGCCAGGATCGAGAGGTGCGGCGTTGGGATCATTTTCATTGTTGTATCTTCCGGAAGCGCAGGCCTGCCAGATCTCAACATTGACCCCCGCAATCGGTGTACAAGCCAGGTCTCGCACAACTCCAGCTATGTATATAACTTGGCCAAGTGCCGGCGTTCGGGCGCCTTTTACCCGCGTGAGATCGTTGTCCAGGGTGAACTTATCCTCACCGGGATAGAACGGTCCGGCCGTTTGTGGAGCGGTGCCTGCGCACATATCGGCGGCCGCAGCCCTCCAGCTGATCAGAGCAGCACCGATTCCGGCAGCTCCCCACTGTAAAAAATGTCGGCGCTTTAGGTCTTCTTTCACTTAGTCCTCCGTGGTAAAAATTTATATTCACAACCTACGCCAAGTAGTGGACATTAATAAAATATAAAAACTCCATCTTTTCGATAGGTAAATCTTATGCTTCCATCAAGTTCCGACGTAACGTATTTCTTAGAGATCGCCCATCATGGCAATCTGACTCATGCGGCAAATCGTTTGGGCGTGACCCAACCCTCACTCACGTTGGCCATGCAACGGCTCGAACAGTGCATGGGCGCGCCGCTCTTTATTCGCTCACGGCAAGGGGTCAAACTTACCAAAGCCGGTGATCGACTTTTGATCGACGCACGCAAACTACTCAGTCAGTGGGAGGAGCTGCGCCAGAACAGTGTCGACACGATGAATGAGATCCAAGGACACTTCACACTGGGATGTCATCCCTCAGTCGCACGTTATTCGTTGCCATTGTTTCTGCCCAAGATATTGGAGCGGTACCCAAAGCTCGAAGTCGGTTTAGAGCACGATCTCTCACGCGGTATCACCCATAAGGTTCTGACTCTTGAAATCGATCTTGGTGTGGTGATCAATCCCACTCCCCACCCCGATCTGGTGATGAAACTTTTAGGCAAAGACGTGGTCACACTTTGGAAAAGCAAAACGTTGAAAAACCCAGACGTTTTAATTTGCGAACCCAGTTTAATACAAACGCAGAAACTGCGGAAAAAATTGGCGCGCCACGGTCTGGTATTCACTAGAGTCATTGAGTCCGCGAATCTAGAAGTGATTGCCGGCTTAGTTCACTGTGGCGCGGGACTCGGAATTCTGCCGACCCGAGTGGCGGAGGCGGAAAACTCGGAATTGACCGCGCTTAAGAACGCGCCCACTGTGCAAGACGAAATTTATTTAATCTATCGTGTGGAAAATCGCCAAGTGCGGGCACTGCAAATGCTCTCACAGGCGATTCAAGCGGGCTTCTCTTAGTCGCGCCGATGAATTTGTTGGATGGCCGCTTGATCGGTTGGAAAAATCACCAACTCTTGAATGTTCACATGCTTGGGACGATCCAAACACCAGCCGATGGTTTCTGCAATATCTGCGGCAGTTAACGCCTGCATACCCTTGTAAACCGCCTTGGCGCGCTCAGTGTTGCCGGCAAAGCGAACCTGCGAAAATTCGGTCTCGACCATTCCCGGCTCAATATTTGTGACGCGCAACTGGGTGCCCATTAGGTCCATCCGCAAACCTTCACTGATCGCACGCACCGCAAACTTACTGGCGCAATAGATTCCGCCCCCAGGATAAACCCAACGGCCGGCCACCGAGCCAAGGTTGATAATATGCCCTTGGTTGTTTTTGATCATTTGGGGAAGCAAGGCCCGAGTCATAAAGAGCAGACCTTTGACGTTGGTGTCGATCATAGCGTCCCAGTCGGCGGGGTCAGCCTCTTGCATTTTTTCGGTCCCCTTGGCTAAACCCGCGTTGTTGACCAACACGTCAACGGATTCGAGCAACGTACGATTTTTCGCGACGAACGATTCAATCTGATCGCGACTCTGCACATCGACACTGGCAGTGAAGACCTCCACACTAAAACGCTTTTCAATTTTACGTTTGACCTCAGTCAGCCGGGCGTCGCGACGGGCGAGGAGAATCAGACTGATTCCTTTGGCTGCCAAGGCTTCGGCGGTCGCCTCGCCAATTCCGCTACTAGCTCCCGTGATAAGTGCGCGTTTGTAGCTCATCGCTTGTCCGCCTTGAAGGCGCGAAAGGGATGCGGCAAGAGTTCCTTGAGAGTGTATTTTTGCAAAACTTCATCTTCATTGCCCAAATAAATCGTAAACGAATCGGCACAGAACTCCGCGAGGGTCTGTAAACAAAGCGCGCAGGGCACGGTGGCCTTTTTCTCTCCCGTCACGATCACCATAAACTCAGGTGCGATTTTTCCGTAGGTGGCGACCGCGCTATGGATGGCGTTGCGCTCGGCACAGATCGTCCCTCCAAAACTTGCATTTTCGACATTGCAGCCCGAAACCAGTGACGTGCGATTACGCAGTTTAAGGGCCACTCCCACGGCAAATTTCGAATAGGGAGAATAAGAATGGGCACGCGCGCTTAGGGCTTGCCTGTAGACCTTTTCGACATCTGTGGTGATTTTCATGGGGGTCTTATACCCGTTGCAACTGCAATTCACATGTACTATCCATAGGTGACGCAAAGCCAAAAAGTGAGTGTTTTGAGGATGAACCCTGAGAGTAGAAATTTAGACGATGTGGCGTCGCTTCCGCCCACTGAGAAAAACCTGGAGCTCGCCCTATCCCAAGTGGGCCTTGAAAACGTTCAATCTCAAGTTCAAGTTCAGGGACTTTTGCTCAACGCCAAAAGTGAGGCCTCGGTCTCTTTGATCGATGTCCACGCGCGCGGAATCCACATGTCGCGTCTGTTTAAAATCGTCAGCAAAATGCATGAGCAAGAGCTCTCGTGGCCGTGGCTGAGTGCTTGCCTTGAGCAAATGCTCGTTTCCCATGAAAACTTGTCGGATGCGGGTCACCTGCGCGTATCTTTTGAACTCCCCGTTTTACGTCGCGCTTTGCTCAGTGATGAACATGGCTGGCGCAATTATCCTGTCACTTTCGCGGTCTCCTCAGTACGCGGAAAGCGCACCTTCACGCTCACCGCAAAAGTGCTTTACTCGAGCACCTGCCCTTGCTCTGCTGGACTCAGTCAACAGGCCATAGCCGAGCAGTTTAGCAAAGATTTTAGAGAGCCCGGAGTGCGCACGGAGCAAGTTGTGGAATGGCTTAAACGCCGTGACTCTTTGGTAGCATTCCCTCACGCCCAGAGAAGCGAAGCGATTTGTGAATTCACCATTGATCCGAGCAGCTCGATGCCCTCGCCACTGAGTCTGATCGATGAAATGGAACGCGCTTTGGGAACTCCTGTGCAAGCGGCTGTAAAACGCGAAGATGAGCAAGAGTTCGCTCGGCGAAACGCGCAAAATCTAATGTTCTGTGAAGATGCCGCGCGAAAGCTGAAGGCGGCTTTGCTCGAGCGAGAAGACGTCGCGGATTTTAAGATCGAAGTTCGTCACTTCGAAAGTCTACATCCCCACGACGTCGTCGCAAAAGTCAGTAAAAACGACTAAGACGTTTTCAAATTATAAGTCGAACACCAGCCCTTTTCAGAGACATACTGAGCCTTGCTCGGATCGGTCAGCAACATACAGCGCGCAACCTTGCCGCCCTTGTAGTCGGTGAGCGAATTGTCTTTGTTAAAGAAGCCGCAGTTCTTGCAGTTGGCGGTCTTTTCTTTGCGCTCTTTGCAAGTCTTTGCCGACTTGTCGGGAGCCGCGCAATAGTTGGCGATGGTCGCGGCCTGGCCGTCTTTCAGAACATCTTTGTCGGCGAGCTTTTTATCGGCGGCAAATACGGGAATCGAACGGACCGCTTGAGCGATCACAAAACCTGCTGAAGCGAACAGACTCAAATTCAAAAAATCTCGTCTTTTCATCACTATTCTCCTGGTTAATCTAGATGATAGTTAATTGAAATCGGGCCCGTTTGGCAATGTATGGCGCTTCGACACTTGCAAAAATATTTCAGCGTTTCGGGGCATTTAGTGCATCGCATTATATGTGTGCTATAGCTCAATCAAAGAGTTAAATCCGGAAAGAAACCATGAATATATTGGTGATTAAGATTTTGGCTGTTGGCCTGACTTTGAGTCAGCTTTTCACTAAGCCCGTGGAGGAGTTTAAGTCCCATTTCGACGCCCAGGCGGATCAGGCTCAGATCGAGCAACTGCTCAACGGCGGCTGCCAGTACGTCGTCAAAGAGTTTGGCGCCCAAAAGATCAATTTTGAACTGATATTTTCGATGATGGAGAGCAACGCAAAGAACGCAGAAGACAGCGGGGACGCGGGTTCCAGCGCTGGAGTCCCCGCACCAGCACCTCTGACGCCAGTACCGGCAACACCGCCCACTACCGGCGCGGACTCCTTTTCAACCAAGAGCTTAATGGATGAGATCGACGTTGGTGCAATGCTTGCGGCTTATCGCCAATTCTGCAAAGGCGAAAAAGACACCAGCGGAAAACTGAACATGAGCGAGGTCGTCGACTACTACAACAAGGCAATGGAGAATCTACCAGATCCTAGCAAACTCAAAGGACTCAAACTTTTAGAGAGCACCTTGGTTTTAGATCGCGCCGGTGAGCGCTTCACAGAGGTCTATGCCGACAACAATCGCCGAAAATGGGTGTCCATCAAGGACATTCCGACCGAGGTACAAAAAGCTTTCGTCGCGGCCGAAGACAAACGTTTTTATGAACACAACGGAATCGACGTGCGCGGAATCATTCGCGCCTTTGCCAATTCCATGGCCACTAAAGACCGTCCACAAGGTGGATCCACAATCACTCAACAGGTGGTTAAAAATTTGCTGGTCGGCGACGATCTGACGTTCGAAAGAAAAATGCGCGAGATGGTTCTCGCCGTTCGCGTTGAGAAACTCTTAAGCAAGGCTGAGATTCTCGAGCTGTATTTGAATTTTGTATTTCTAGGTCGAGCTTCATGGGGCGTCGACATGGCTTCACAGAGTTATTTTGGCCACTCGGTGCGCCAAGCGGACTTAGCTGAGGCCGCATTTCTTGCCGCACTCACTCGCGGTCCAAATTTTTATCATCCCGTCCTCCACCACGACCGCTTGCAGAGCCGTCGCGCTTACGTTTTAGGACGCATGAAAGAGGACGGGTATATTCCGGAAGCCAGCGTTGCACCCGCAATCGCGAAAGATCCTTCGACGACCATGATTCAATTCGCCAGTCCACATGCGCGCGCGGCCTATTATTTTCTAGATGAAATTCAGCGGGACGCCGTTCGCGTGGCGGGAATCAAATCGCTGACCTCGTCGTCCTATGTGGTGAAGTCGACCATTGATCGTGGCTTGCAGAAATCGGCAGAGCGAGCTCTGCAAGACGGACTTGCGAACTATGAAGCCACCTCGGGACGCGTCGGCGATTTTGAACGCGAAGGGACGATTGCCGACGACATATTGAAATACAAATCCACTTGGCAAGAGATTTTGCCCAAGGTGCAGCAGCTACTTTTTGATGTGCAGTGGACGTTGGCAGTGAATTTAGGAAAAGGGATGGTCGGACTCGCCGACGGAACGACCGCACAACTAAAAGGGTTGACGGCAAAAACGCGCAAATCACTCGCGCTGTATGACTTAGTGTTTGTGAATCTAACCAAGACAGGAAAAACTCAAGTGGCGACTTTGCGCATCCGCCCAAAGGTGCAAGGCGCGATTGTGGTTCTTGAGGCAAAAACTGGCCGAGTCTTAGCCATGGCCGGCGGATTTTCTTATGCGCTCTCGCAACTCAATCGCGTGACCCGCACGGCACGCCAACCCGGATCGACGCTAAAACCATTTATGTATCTCTCTGCACTTCAACTTGGTTTTCAGCCGAACACCTTGATTCCGGACGTTCCGGTGTTCCTCGCGCCGATTGATCGCGGTGGACACCGTTGGTCTCCAAAGAACTATGATGGGGGTACGCGCGGATTGGTGACGATTCGTCGCGCCGTCGAGAACTCGCTGAATTTACCAACCGCACGGATTATGAGTGAGCTCGGCAACACACCACAAGAAGGCTTGGACTACATTCGCGGCGTCACGCAAGAACTTGGCATCTATAAGTCACCTATCCGCGCCTATCCGTTTGTTCTCGGCGCTCAACCCGCACGTCTCCTTGATATGGCCGTGGCCTATGCGACCATCGCAAACATTGGAATGAAACCAACTCCGCATTTTATCGACAGCATTGAGCAAAATGGGCAGCTCGTCTATCAGCGCCCACGCTTTAGCCTTGCACCTTTGCAAACGATCGACCGCGTTTCGTTTTTTCAGATTCGCCATATCTTAGAGGGAACAGTGGCGCGCGGAACGGCCATTGCGCTCAAAGACCTGACCGGATATGTCGCTGGCAAAACCGGCACGAGTAACAATGAGAATGACGCCTGGTTTGTGGGCTTTACCAACGATTTGGTTGTGGCCACGTGGGTGGGATATGACAGCAAGAAGATTCGCTCTTCGCTGGGCACAAAATTCACCGGCGCGCGAATCGCCCTCCCCATTGCGGAAAAAGTTCTGCGTGAGTCATTCACTCTATATAAAGACAAAGAAATTCTGCAAGGGGCGCCCCTTGATATACAAGCGCAGATCACTCGATATCCTATCAATGTTTTTTCGGGCGCGTTCAACGATGGAAAATTCCCGGAAGTCTTTCGCCTCGACACGCAAACTCAAGAGCCCCTCGACACCACTAAGAAAATTATCACAGATCAAGAGGCTAACTTGGATTTAACTGACGGCACGGCGGTGGGTGACGAGCAAGATGCGCAGATGGACGACGATGTAGAGGGTATCCAGAATCAAGTGGAAAATGGGGCGTACTCGGAGCAGGACACTCAGTCCTATGATCCAGGCGCTGAAGATATGTATGACCTGTGGAGAAAGAATCCACGCAAAGTTGATAGTGCTTTTTTAAATTTCAAGAATTAAATTAAACAGGAGAAGAAGATGAGCAAAGTAAAATCCCTAGCCACTGCACTTGTGCTATTCACAGCAATCCCGGCCCTCGCACAATCCCGCGTGACGAAAAGGCTTGAGGCCGCCGCCTTCGATTCGTTGAAGGTCACGGATCTGGACATGAATACGCTCTATTACAATGACAAGACGTTAGAGTTTACGGACTGGTCCGCGAATTTTGCCAAAGAACAAGAGGCCATGTCACTTTACGAGGGATATGTCGAACCCACAGTGGCCTTTGTGAAAGACGGCGTGCAATCCACCCGAACCGAAGCATTGATGGTCTTTGTCGGTCGAGCCAAAATGTTGCTAAATAAATCTCCTGCCGCAATCAATATTAAGAAGCTGGTTTCTCTTGAAGGCATGGGGCGTATCGACAAAGATGTGGAAAATGTTTCGATTACATCCACGCAAGTCATGTCCAATGTAGTCGCCAACAAAGTCAGTCCTATTCCAAATTTTCAATGGTGCAATAAGGACAGCGTTTATTTTCTCCGTCCAGCAAAGGAAGTCGATCTTTCCTATATCAATCCAAAAAATCGCAAATGGTGTGACGCTGCGGACACGAGCGCGCTCTGCATTGAGTCATGCTACAAGTTTGGGACACTCTGGTACGAGGGCGTAAACGTCGTCAACTTAGGGATGAGCGAATCTGAACAGAAAGACTACGGAATCGCGACCCAAGCCGAAGTTCGCTCTTTTTCTGACGAGTCCGCATTGGGCTTAAAGACTCCACTCAAAGAACTCACCGGGTTCGATACACCAGTGCGCGGCGGGATTGAGCAAAATATCTTTTATTTCAATCAGGTAATGGAGTTCGGCAAAGTCATCTCGGTTCTTCAAGACGACCCCTCTGACGTGAACAAAACAATCATGACTACGATTTTTGTGATCACGGTTAAGAAGCGCACCTACAAAATGTTTGGTGAAATTAAGAAAATCCTGATGGGAAAATCGAAGTATTTCAATACCGGATCTGGAATCACTGCCGGTCTTCCCGTGTTTTCGCAAAATACCATCAAAGGCATAGCCGACGTTCTTGAAAACTAAGATGGAATAACTCCTCCCTGTACGGGTAAATTTGCACCACGGCGAAAACGTCGTGGTCTTTTACCAGACTTCTAGAATCAGCAATTATGGCGGTCAGTTAATTTAATTGACGCTTCGCGCGCCAGCGGACTCTCGAGACTTCCAATCGACATTGACAAGGCAAATGCGTGAGGCACAAAATTAAATATGAAAATCACTCAGAATGGTTCGAGTTTTAATGCCGAAATCGTCGGACCTATTGGCGAATCGACGCCACTGTTTCGGGTGAAGCTCGATGGCGCGCTCGATATCACGCTAGATATGAGTCAAACAACATTTATAAATTCAATTGGGGTTAAAAACTGGATTCTTTGGTCATTGCGAATTCCTAAATCATGTAAAATTCATTTACTCAATGCGCCGTTTGTCATCGCTTCACAGGCCAGCACGGTGGTCGGTTTCATGACCAAAGATATGCACATTGAGTCCTTACGGGTTCCCTACACCTGCGAAGCGTGCGGCGCAGAAGAGACCCGCTTAGCAAATCGCGGTGAGCATTTCGAATATGCCTCGCCGGGTAAGTCTCGCGTCATTAATTTGTCATTAGCACTGCCCTGTGGACGCTGCCTAAAAGGTAAACTTGAACCGGATTTTATCATTGAAAAGACTTTTAAGTTTCTTGAAACCGTTTAACGAATCACTCAAATTTGTCGGGAGTCTTTTATGTTTCTACGATTGATACGTGCCGCTCTACTTTTGACTATCGTGCTCAATGCGCCAAGGGTTTTTGCCGAGGACCCGCAGCTCGATGATCTCAACAATTTGACTCTTGAAGATCTATTGAACCAAAAAGTCACGGTAGCGTCACAGAAGGCGACCGCCAGTCGAAGCGCTCCCGGCATTGTCACCGTTGTGACCGCCGAAGAGATTCGACAAATGGGTGCACGGGATTTGATTGACGTTTTGTATATGGTCCCTGGATTTAACTTCAACGGTGACATTTATACGACCGATGGCCTGGCTGTGCGCGGGATCTACGCGACTGAGGGACGCGCACTGTTTATTCTCGATGGGATTATGCTCAACGAAACTCTTTACGGAAATGTTCCATTGTTCGGACGTTTGGCGGTGGATCAAATCGAAAAAATCGAAATCATTCGCGGCGCTGGCTCCGCGATCTATGGTGGATTTGCCGCGTTGGCCGTCATTAACATAACGACCAAGGGTGCTGCGGGTAAAGATCGCTGTGAAGTCGATGCACTGGGAACGGCTATGGCCTCGTCATTTGGACATGCTGGCTTGGGTGGGCTTTGCCGCAGGACCTTGGGGCCGGTGGCGCTCGATTTCGCAATTCACTCTGCGCAAGCAAATCGCTCTGTACGCGGATTTTCAAATTACGACACGGCAACCGGGACCGAGCAGCCCATTGATTTACGAACAGAGAGTCGCACTCGCGACCTGTATATGAATGCCGGAGTGCAAGCCTATGGATTCAAACTGCGCGGGTTGGTCGACCAGTACACAGTGCCAAGCCGATCAATGTACGGCACAGAGGCACTCCCCCAGGCCTATGACACCCATTTTTTCACCTACGGAGCTCTTGCCAGCTACGATTTCGATATCAAAAATAAAGTTCGCGTCACACCCTTCTATAGCTACAAGCTCGATACGCCCTGGCAGGTAAAAAACCTAGACACACTGGTGACTGACCCGGCCGCCTATTTTGACGTGCGCAATATCCGTACGACCACCGGAATTAAGGCATCCTATGATCTCAATGATGATTTAAATGTCCTGCTCGGCACCGAGTATATGGAGGATCATGCCCACACGAGTGAGTCGAGCCCCGTATTTAAGACTGGCACTCGCGATTTGGCTTGTCATAGCATTGCGGTTTACGGCCAATTTTTGATGAACACTCCTTATGCAAATTTGGCTTTGGGCGCGCGCTTCGAAGATCACTCGGCATTTGATCCCGCCTTTGTTCCGCGCATCGCCCTGACCAGACAGATGGGACCCTGGCACGTAAAGGCTCTGTGGAGTAAGGCTTATCGCAATCCTTCCGTTTCAAATATAAATAGCTTTGATTTTGCAAACTACTCGTTGAAGCCTGAAAAGACAAATGACCTGGAGATCGAAGGTGGCTATCAATACAACTCAACATCGCAGGTCACTTTGAATCTTTTCGACGAACGCATCACCGATTCGATTATTTATGTTAGTACCAACGACAGTTATATCACGGCACCTCACTTAGGTACCCAGGGCTTTGAGCTTGAGCACCGGATGCGCGCCGGATGGGGCTTTGCAAATTTGAGTTACTCATTTTACCACGTCACGGAGAATGATGTGATCAACTACAAAGTCGAGAAAGATCACGATGCTTTATTGGGATCGCCCCAGCATAAAGTGACGGGGCTTGTGAACTATCGATTGAACGACAAGCTCAGCCTGGTGCCGTCGCTGGTTTTTCTTGGGCCAAATTGGACGAACTCCTACGATCGTGACAGTGGTGGCGGTTACACCGAGCAGAAATTGAAACCCGTACTATTGGCGAACTTAAACTTTACAGCTGCGGATCTCTTTGGTTTGCGTGGATTTGCCGGCAGCCTAGGGATGTTCAATATTCTAGATCAACATCATAAATTCGTGCTGGCTTATCGATCGGCGCATGAGGATATCCCAGGACCATCACGCGATATCGTCATGCATCTTGGCTATACTCGTAATTTTTAGCCGGGTCGCTCGACTTCAAAGTAATATACAAATTCATCCGCGAGACAAAGGGGTGGCTTGGTAAACTTAGTAAAGCCAAACCGCGCGCGAATTTTATAGGCCGGAGTCGTGCGCATGGCGGCCTCACAATCCAGCCCAGAGTTGAGCGCCTTCTTCAACACGCGAAGATTATCAAGCGACATCGTGGAGTTGATTCGACGTATCCCTGGAAAATGCTTCAACGCTTCACCGAGTAAAAGTTCAGACAATCCTTTACGCTGATTGTTTTCATTGACCACGTCTATGTTATCTATCGAGAGAGTGCTGCCGCCGTCGTGCAACTCTCCAGTCAATCGTGCCAACTCAGTCGACAACTCCGGATGCATAAGTTGAATAAAAACGACTTTTTGTCGAGCATCGCTGCCGTCGACTATCACCGGCAAATAGCCGAGCTGGGTCCGAACTTTATCGATAGGAGAATTGGTGACCGTGATCTTGGTGCCAGCGAAGGCTGAGAACATGCGCTCGCAAATGCCAATCTTTTGCGCGTGGACGGGGCCCGCGGAAAGCAATAGTGCGTAGATTAGAATTGAGACTAGGGTCATGCCCCTCTAGGATAGCATCAAAACCGCTTTATTTAAAAGCTCGTCCGTCCCACCGGTCACACCAGTAAAAGACACGATAGTGTTGACCAAAAGGTTCAGGTCGATGGGCTTGGTCAAGTGCGCGTCGAAGCCCGCTTGTTTCGATTTTTCGCGATCCTCGACCTGTGAGGACGTTGTCAACGCGATGATCGGCTTTTTAAAACCGTCCTCGCGAAGTGCCTGCGCGGCCAGGTATCCATTCAGCACCGGCATCTGAATATCCATAAGAACAACGTCATACTCGTCGTGTTCGGCCATATAGACACCGTCTGCGCCGTTATCCGCACAGTTGACTAACGCCCCTCGATGCTCGAGTGCGAGCTTTACCAATTGCTGGTTTTCAACCGAGTCCTCGACAAAGAGAACCTTGATGCGGTCGAGCCGTGCAGCCTTCCGAGAAATTGATTGGGAGGTCGCAATGTTCTGTTCAATGCTTCGATCATTCATATCGCGTGATTCCTTCTCCAAACTATCCACTGCAATAGACTGACCATAGAGCTTGAGCGTCGCCGACCGACTGGAGTCGTTCTGACGGTCCACTCTCGGAGAGAGGGAAAAATAAGAACGCGGTCAGGGAACAAAATTGGACTTTAGATTCTCGTTAAGAGTCGGTCGGGAGATCCTTGCGCAAAAAATGCCTGGTATTACCCGGCGGAAAATTTTTCAGTTCAGCAAAAGCGACGTAGCCTTGATTCTCGTAAAATTCCCTAGCTTGCCAGCTAAATGTATCGACATAGGCATGCCTGCAGCCTCGCGCGAGGGCTTCCGTTTCTGCCGCCTGCATCAATCGTGAGCCAAGGCTGGCGCGCCGCTCGGTTTGTGAAACCCATAGAATCCTGGTGTAGAGCCACTGCCAGCTGGTGCTGCCACTGAGGCCGGCAACGATTTCACCCTTAGCGTTGCGAAAAACAATGGTTAGAGGTTTTGCGTTCGCGACAAAACCTTGCGCAGAATTAAACTCCGCAAGGTTTTTGTTGATGAATGCGGCCTCGGCGCTATTCTCTTGATCGTGAATTTCGAGTTTCAAAGGATGCCCATCACAGTTATTTCGGAGAGCATACCCAAACACAGACACTCGCTCAACAACGAAATCCTTCCGAATTACACTTGGTACAGATGCAGTTTTAGCCTAGTATTTCATCTTCGCCGGGGCGACAGAAAAATCGTACCCACCAAATAGAGTTCTAACCAAAGAGGTCGACGGTGGATGAATTCAGCCAGAAACCCGAGACGCGAACCGCCCAGCTCAATTGTATCGTCCCGCCAAAAGTTTTCGTGCCGCTCTCCAATTTCTAGGGACAGTCCTTGTTTTAGTGATGTAAAGGTGTTACACTTTCTTTGAGGTGAAATATGCCAACTACGAAGAAGAGAATTAATTTAACTGTTGAAGACAACGTTTTTGAATCGTTAAGCAAGATTGCCAAGAAAGAGAAAACCTCTGTAGCGAGTATCAGTCACTTGCTGTTGGAAAAGGCGCTTGAACTTCAGGAAGACTTTTATTTTTCCAGGGCCGGAGAAGAACGAATGTCCAAAAAATTTAAAAGACTCTCCCATGAAGGTATCTGGGATTAAAGCGTGTACAAAATTGAGTACGTCGATGCGGTCAGACGAGATTTAGCTTCAATTTCAAAGACCAATAAAGAACAAATTCGTAAAGCCATCGAAATGAAACTGGGATCAAATCCAATTGAATTTGGAAAACCCCTTCAATATAGCCTGAAGGGTCTCCGCCGTCTTCGCGTGGGCGACTATCGGGTGATATTTAAAATCGAAGAGGACGACAAGACGGTCTTGATTGTGAAGATCGGCCACCGTCGAGAAGTATTGAGCCTACCCGGAAAAACTGAGCCAATTTGACTTTCTCTCTCGCCGTGTCAAGCTAGAC
>JAYVPG010000127.1:0-12300 GCA_043757545.1 Pseudobdellovibrionaceae bacterium | reverse complement strand
ATGCCCTCACGCTCGGAAAACCGAGCACGAAAATTTTGAAAATGAAATTTTCGGAAAATGGATCCGATTGATGCGGCTTATCCACCGATCTGGGTTATCAGAATAATGTTTTAGATGTTCCGGGCGGCTACGCAGGCCCGGGGAAATTGGCGGGGTGGACGGGACTCGAACCCGCGGCCTTCCGCGTGACAGGCGGACGTTATAACCAACTTAACTACCACCCCGCACCAAATGTCGGAAGAGAGCAATTTATTGAAGTGGTGAGTAAGAATCAACCATTATTCGGAAAGGTCCGCGGATTGCGCAAGGTTGGCTTGTTGGGCGTCGATCACGTTGTTCCAGATCCGTTGACTGACCGGGCCTGGGAGCATGCGGGCGATGGCTGAGGCTTCGCTGGGCTTCAGGGCGCTCCACATGAAGAGGACTTGGGCTTTGACGCCGGCAAGGCTCTCGCGGGAGGAGCGGTCTAAGACGGTGCTTTCGACCTGTTTGTCGGCGACGACATCGCCAAGGACCTCGCTGGCCACTTCAGAATCGCCAGTGCGCAGTGCTTCCAAAACCATAGTGATCGCGTCGTTTTGTTCGAAGAACGCTCTTGGCTCTAAGGCGGCTTTCTTTAACCGCTCACCCATGGCGCGCAAAAGTGATGCATTTTTAAGCAGATCAGCTTTCTCGCTTTGCTCACCTTCGGACAAGAAGACTTTGCGGTGAAGCAAAGAGTAGAGTTCAAGCTCTTTCGCAAAGGGGCCTTTAGGAGGATCGATTTTGGAGGCGACTTCTGCTTTTGCAACCGCAGGTGGCTGAGGGACCTCAAGCAGCGGTGTCAACGGAGAGTCTGAAACTGCCATGACTGCGGCCGGAGCTCGGGCTACTGAATTGGTGAAGCGGACTTTGAGTAAAGCCACGCCCGCAAGAATCAGTAAGAAGATGACCGCGTTTAATCGGACTCGCCTCATTTACCAAACACTCCCTGGGTCAGGTGCTGACGGAAGATCGCGGTATTTAAGTACTGCGTGCCTTCATTTTGGTAAAACGCTGTTCCATTCAAGTAGCCGTTGGTCACCACGATATTCTGGTGCAGGTCGGCCGACTTCACGAAAACATTATAGACCTTGCCATGATAGTTACCCGAAGTGATCGATACGATCGGATCAGCGATTCCACCGAGCATCACCAAACTATCCCCGACTTTGAATTGGTCAGCTTGCTTCATGAACGCATCGCTCGAAAGCAAAGGATGATTGGGAGTTAAGCGCAAGACCCCACCCGACTTCATATGGAACTCAAGGATCAAATGATCCGTATCCATCATCTCCGTAATCCAATTATCAACTGCCGTCTTTTGCACACGCTTCGCACTCATCGTGCTCTGACTTTGCAAAGTGGCGACAAAGGCAAATTTATTCTGCCAAGCATCGATGACTGGAGTGTACTTCAGTTTTGAATTGGCCTTTTCTTGCGCCATAATCTGCATTTCAGGAGTCGCGCATGAGCTCACGCAAACACCCGCCACGTAAACACTGGCCGGCACATCGCAAGACGCGCTCGCATCGGTCGGTGCGATCCACGGCTTTTCTATAGTCTGACCTTTTTTGTTTCGCCCGTTGCGATCCATAAAGGTGGCGTAAAGCACGCGGCCTTTATCGCCCAGATGAACTCGAGCGCCCTTTTCAAGACCCGGAACCGTGATGTCGGCGAACTTCTCTAGAAACTCTTTGATCACCGGCACGGTCGGTGCGCATTTGACCATCCAGTCATAGCGAGCGTCGGCTTGCTTGTTGTTCAAACTGTCTTGCGAACAACGGAACGGAGTGAAATCGCGGCAATAGTTGTCCTCTACCCAAGCACCATAAGTCGTCGCCTGCGAAGCTTGCTGAACTGAGTGATCAATACATGCAAAGTTCGTAGTCACGGTCATGTCACGATGTTTTTCGATCACACCGATTTGGTTCGAGGGACAAAGATTCGTACTGCCACCATCATCCGTTGACGTGACGGCATCTGAACGTTTCACAGCATCGGGGTTACCATCGCAAACACGTGTGACATCGACGGGTGGACCGCCCGCGCCACAACGATCTGACGGAGCCTCTACACCTTTGTCATCCCGACAAACGTAAGTCATTCCCTGCGTGCCTCCGCAATTTGCGGAACAAGCCGAATAAGTTCCCGTCGCCACGTAACTATAGGTCGGACAAACTCCGGGAGTTTTAATTGTACCTTGGCGAGTATTCGATGTATTCACCACGCCTTGCTGACACATCTGATCCGAAATTTGATAGTAAGTGTCGGTTACGCCGGTCTCTCCGTAGGCACAAGTTTTTGGCAATACGACTACACCTGTAGTGACACCGGATTTTACCGCTCCGTTCGGACCAAAACCAGGGCAACCATTTTCACAGAGTAAATAAACGTAGTTTGCCGATCCACTCAAAACGCCGTTGGCGCACTGACGAACCTGTTGCACATCGGTGCACGCACCCTCCGGTGCCATGCTCGAATACAAGGTCAGGTGTCCGCCGTCGGCGACATAGTATTTGCCGTTGATCAACGTCACGCCCGCCGCGATCGCGCCGACACCGGTCATTGATTCTGCAGGCAACTCGCAAGACTGACCTTTGCACTCACCTGCACTCACCAGTATTTGAGTGCGTGAAGTTTCTAACCAATGCAAGCTTTCGTTGGCAAGAGCGCGGCAAGTTTCAGTGATTTGATCTTTGAAGATGTCGGTGCGCGTGCCGTTGACTCCACAAGCGGCATCTTTATTGCAATTCGCAGACGTTGAAGAGCGTGTTGCACCCAGCAAAGTGCACGAAGTCGGATCCACAGGGGGTGGGGGCGGAGGAGGAGGCGGCGTCGGACTTACCGTCACGGCTACGTCGCGAGTGAGCGTGAACATCGGGTTTGCCGGCGCACCAAGCACCGAGACCGCAACCGAGATATGATAAGTGCCCGGCGCACTATATGTATGTGTTGCGCTGGTGCTGCCACTCACGGGTGCACCGTCGCCGAAACTCCAAACAAGACCTCCCACGCGTGAACCTACGCAAGGCGGAAGATACGCGGATAGGTCGACGGGTTGACCGACGAAAACTTCAGACGGACCAGAGAGCGCCATCTGACCGATGCACTCAAAGCCATCGATCGCAATCATCACTGTAATATTTTGTGAAAGAGTGGCTACCCCACCATTTGAATCCAAGGCTTGAACATGAACTGTGTAAACGCCTGGAGCAGTGTAAATATGCGACATCGGACTCTTGCCTGAAGTCACAGTTCCGCTATCGCCGAAATTCCATTGTGCATCGACAATGGTAACGCCAGTGGGAACACCGAGTGTGAAGGTCGAAGCTTGGCTAGTCATTCCATATTGAGGACCACTCAAAACAATTTGTGCGGCGACGACAGCCGTGACCATTGAAACTTCAGTGGCCTTTTCAGCACCTGCTTTAATGACTTGTGCCGTAACTACATATTCACCGGCTTTGTCATATGTATGGGTGAACGAGGTGCCTTCTTGAGCGGTGGCCGCAGTCGCAACCGACTTCCACGCAATTTTCTGAGCCGCACTTGAGCATCCTGGATCTTGATTGAGTTTGTAGTTTTGCAGTGAGCCGGCCTGAGCCGTACTTGCACCGACGATCGCTAGAGAAGTGTCATCTATATTTAGAGGCTTACAGCTCAAACTTGCCAAAGTGGTTTCACTGGAGTTCCCGGCACCGCCAGATTTTCCGCAACCCGTGATCGACAACCCTACCGTTGCGATCGCGACGAGAATCCTTCTCTTCAAAGTTTGGCCCATATACGCGTCCCCCTAAGTTGCATTTAGGTTCGCTGAAAAAGCCAAATAATGAAATGATTCTTAGAGGTTCGCCTCAAGGTGGAATGTCTCACTGTCAAAAGATCCGACAGAGTTTTCAAACTTCGGAAAATGTTTATTTTTCCGTCAAACTTTTAGACTTTCTTAAACGCGATCACTTTCAGCTCTACCGCAATAGGTGTCGGCAGGCTCAAGACCTCGACGGTCGTCCGGGTCGGGCCGATCTTCGCAAAATACTCTCCGTAGACGCGATTGAAGGTCTTAAAGTCATCCTTCATATTGGTCAAAAAGACGCAAACATCGACGACATCTCCAAGGCTTGCACCGCTGTCTTCAAGCACTAGACGAATGTTCTCAATGGTCGATCGGGTCTGGGTTTCGATGTCATAGGAGGTCACTTTTCCCAGCGCGTCTTGCGCAACGCCGGGAATTTCACGTGCTCCCGGGCGACGTGGGCCCATTCCAGAAACAAATATAAAATCCCCCACGCGGCGAGCGTGCGGATAGGGACCAACTGGTTCAGGCGCTCGTTTTGAAATCACTTGTTCGGACATAATATATAGACGCCTTCCTCTAGCCCCATGAACCTTGCATCTCTTGAGGGTCAAAATACCATCGATCAATATCCGGATCCCATTCGTCCCAAGTTGGGATCTCACGCAGCTGCTGCAAATATTTTTTTGGAACCACGCCCGGAACCAAAAATGCTTTTTGTCGACGCAAAGGATATGGATTTCGCAACTCAAATCCCAACACGCCAAGAATCGCACGCGCCACATACCACGTCGCCTGCGGATTCCAGCCGTGCGCAATCTTAATTACCACTCCCAGTCCTTCGGGAAAATCTTTATGGGCGATTCCCAATCCGAGCAGTCCGTCCGCGCCCTCTTTGGCGATCACTCGCCCTTCGCAGGATTTCATAATCGTGGTGTCGAGGCGATTAAACCCTCCGACCAAATCCGGATAACGAATCATCGACTCCCAAATCCAATCTTCACTACGATTTTTTGCAAGCCCCGCGTAACATTGCGCAAGTTCCTTTACGCTCATGGCGACCGTCGGAAGTCCATCCCCATCGCGCGCAATACGCTTAGGCTGAAAGTCCGAACCCAGATAGCGTTTCACAACCTCAAGATACTCAGTGAAGATTCGATGCGAGGGAAGCGTGTAACCCGCGCGATTCCAGCCCTTAAGCCTTGCGCCTTTTAAAATCGCCGCGTGGTGACCGCTGGAGTTATTATACCAACGACGTGGACGCCGCACTTGCCGGCCAAATTGCACCAGCGGAAGATCGAGCGGAGTTTGCATCAATCCCCACTCCCCTTCACTCAGCAATGATTGCGAAACTTCCACGTGCTCAGCCGAACCATTATGCGAAGCTACGGAAATCGCCTTTTGTCGCCAGTCGGTTGCGGACTCAAGTTCTTTCGCAAAAACTTTAATATAAAACGGCTTCATCATCGAGCGGCCATAGCACAGAACATTTCCGCCAAATGAATGAATCAGATCTTTGCCCGAGTACCAGGCCACCGCACCGTGAATGGTATTTTCACTCACCCCATTGCGGCGATAGTCGACCAACGGTTCCCACTCTACATCGCGACCCGTGGGAATTCCTTCCGACGACTCTCCGAATGGATCGTCAGGATAAACGTCTTTGACCTCGATTAAATCTTTACTCATCTTGGTCCGCATCCACTATGCCACCCAAAACGTTTCGTTCGCCCGCGTAGACATCTGGGTCGGCCTCGTCAAATTCCAAATCTCGCGCGGCGCCGGGCGAAGGAGTCAATCCCACCACCGCCGCCCCACTTCCGTAAATCGGTTGATATTCAAAAACTTCACCCGCGAACAGATTGGTCTGTCCCATCACCGCCGCCAACCACCAGAAGGGTTTGTAGTTCGCCACTTTATTCACGCGGGCCTCGCGATGAAATTGGCGTGAGAGCTGCGAGACATCTTCCAGGCGACCGGCCTTAAGAAATTCTAAGAATTTCAAATTCCATTCCTGATCTTTGAGCGAATGAATTTTATCATCCTTCGGATCGATCACATGTTCATGCAGCCGATTCGAAAGGGAGGTCACCACGATCGCCACCGCTTTTTTGCCTTGTTTCTCCAGGGCATCGATCGCCGCTTTGCCAAGAACCAAAGTTTCTGCACGATCCGCATAGACGTTTGATGAAACAATTACCGCGGGTAAACGATTGCCCGGATTGATAAGCTGAGAAACTACGACTGAGCCGGTGTCGATGGGAAAACCATGGTAGTTGATCGCACGCGCGGAAAGTTTACGCTCTTTCGCCGCCGCCACATAGGCGTTGGCCAACTCCGCATCGATGCGCAGTTTGTAAGGCATGCTGCCGAGCTCGTGGAACTCGTCGTCCACATGCACCCACTCCGGATTCGGGTTCGCTTGAATCTGATGCCCGATCACGCTCGGCCAGTAGGTCGAGTAAATTAAAAGGACGTCGGCATCGAGCGCCGCGATCTGATCGCGCACCCGGTCCATCGCCGCACGCACTTTCTTCCAGCCCGAATTGGCATTCGGAGTCAGCAACAGATGCGGCAGCCCTGGGAGAATGTAACCTTTAATCACGCTTTGGCTCATGTGGTCGCTCCCGGCATCCGCCACTCGACGACGGCATTACCGGTTCCAATCACCGTCCCGTAGCCATGCAGCTCCGCCGGAAAGGTTGGAAAATCGAGAGCTGAGAGCATCCAACTTAAACTCCCGCTGTCCGTTTCTGCATTGGCCTGCTCGGTGAAATCGCTGAGCACATCGATGATCTCACGCGATTTTCCTTTTCTCATCAAATCGATCATCTTCATATCCCATAGATATTGATTGTGATTGCCGATGTGTTCGCGACTCATATCCTCGGGCACTTCACCCTCGGTCGTAAAATGACGATGACTGAGAGAGTTCGAAGACAGCAGCACCACTCGCTTGCCGCTCTTCTCAATCGCTGTGCGCGTCGCCTGACCAAGTTTAAACATCATGGCTTGTAAGACATCCATATTGTAATAGCGAGCCGCACCGACACTCGAAATCCCGACGATGGGCTTATCCCACTTGGGATTTGTAAGATGACAAGAAACGATTGTGCCATAGTCAATCCGGTAATTTTTATTGCGCATCATTTGGGTTTCTAAACCATTCGCCGCGGCCTCTTTGCAAATCGCCTCGGACAATGGCACGTCCACTTTCAAATCATAGTGGTAACGAAACAGATTGGGGAAAACGGGATCCACTGAAATCGATTTGAAATGATCGACGCCCAAAAAATGTGTTCCGATATTGGTGCGCCAATGGGGCGAGTGAACAATCAAAACATCGTATTCAATTTCACTCAGACTTTTGCGCAGGCGCTCGTAAGCCCAGCGCAAGGTCTCCCAACCGCACTCGGCCTTAGGTTCGTTTTGCGGAGGATTTTCTGCATAGACTAAATGTGGCGGATGCGGCGCTAAAATCCCCGCAACGATTTTGCCCTTTTTCATGTCGCACTCCCCCCAGAGTCAATTTGTACGCAAACTGTTTTCGTGTCGGTGAAGAAATCAATGGAGTGATCCCCACCCTCACGGCCAATGCCCGAAAGTTTCGTTCCGCCAAACGGCATGCGCAAATCGCGCTTCAACCACGTGTTGATCCACACGGTCGCGACTTTTAGGCCGGCCGCCATTTTATGAGCTTGAGTTAAATTCTTAGTCCACACGCTGGCCGAGAGTCCATAGGGCGAGTTATTGGCCCATTTGACCGCGTCGTGGGCATATTTAAAAGAATTGATCGTCACTACGGGGCCAAAGATTTCAGTCTGGTGGAGCTCACTGCAATTGGTGAGCTCTTGAATAACGGTGGGTTTTAAAAAATATCCATTCTTCATTTGCCCCGACATCTCCGCAGGTCCGCCGCCGGTAAGAATTTTTCCGCCGTCTTTTTTCGCGATTTCAATCATGGCTAAAACTTTGTCGTAGTGCGCGCGTGAAATCAATGGACCCATAAATGTTCCGGCCTCAAGCGGATCGCCCACCTTTAAGGTCTCGACGTATTTCACAAATTCCGTGCAGAACTCGTCAAATATTTCGTCTTGCACAAGAATTTTTGAACCACATAGACAGATCTCACCTTGATTGAGGAAACTGGCACGAGCGATTTGTGGAATGACTTTTTTAAGCTCCACATCTTTCATAACGATTGTCGCGTTCTTACCACCGAGTTCTAAGCTCAATTTTTTAACATAAGGTGCCGCCATCGCCTGAATCTTTTCGCCGGTGCTAGTTCCGCCGGTAAATGAGATCAACGGAACTCCCGGATGTTGCACAAGATAGCTACCCGCAGGTTCGCCGCGACCAAAGATTATGTTGCACACGCCTTTGGGAACGCCGGCTGCATTTAAAATTTCACCGAGCAAATAGGCCGTGCGCGACGTCAACTCCGAAGGTTTACACACCACCGTATTCCCACACGCCAACGCCGGAGCGATTTTCCAAGTCAGTAAATAGAGCGGAAGATTCCACGGAGCGATCAGCCCAGCAACACCCACCGGTTGGCGTAAGACGTAGTTGATCGCCTCGCCGTCCATATCCGTCGCCATTTCATGTTTGTGGAGTATCGCAGACGCAAAGAAGCGAAAGTTCAGCGCCGCACGGGGAATATCTAGGGATTTCGCCAGCTCCAGCGTCTTCCCGACATCTTGACTCTCGGCCATCGCTAAAACGTCGGCATTTTTTTCGATCAGATCCGCGACTCGATTTAATATTCGACTACGCTCGCTGGCTTTGGTCTCGGACCATTCCTCAAACGCCTTGTGCGCGGATTTGACAGCATTCACCACATCGACTTCGTTCGAGTCCGCCAGCTCATAGATCTTCTCGCCGCTGACCGGAGAAATCTTGTCCATGTACTTGCCGCTTGCGGGCGCGACGTACTGACCATCGATAAAATTATTTAAGCGTTCCATACTTCCACTCATTTTAACTGGGGGACTACTTTTTCCATAAACTCAGTCATACTCTTCTTGATCATCGCATTATCGTGATTGTTAAAATCAAACCATAGCATCAGCCGATCCTCAGCGTGATACTTCGCACGAATCGCCGCCGCCAAATCTTCAGCGTTCCCAGCCAAGGTGTTTTCGACCGCTTGCTCGACTTTTTTCTTATCAAGAGTGCCTTCCATCGCCTTCCAATAGGTCACCCAGGCACGCTCGGCGGCGGCTTTGGCCTTCTCGGTCGTCGAATCTAAAAACACCATTGCGGTTCGTGGCATCATATCGCGGCGCCACTCACCACCCGACGGGTGATACTGCTCCCGCATTCGGCGATGAGTCTCTTCAATCACCGCCGGAGGAGTGATTGAAAGATTAAACACACCCACGGGCAAAATCGTGTTGGCCAACTTCTGCGCGGCCACATCGTGTGATCCAATAGTTAGACGCAGAAGCTCGAGTGGAGCATCAAACGGAATCACACCGATCTTTTCAAAGTTCCAAAAGGGCTCAAGAGGAATAATCTCTTTTGTTGAACCAGAGACCGCGCGGACTTTGGCCCAATCCTCAGGTGTACGAAAATCAGCGGGCCGCAAATCGTGCATGGTGACGTCGGCCCGAGAAATCTTTTCGCCTTTCAACAGACGCAAAAATATTTCCGTGGCCTCCAAAAGCATTTTCCCTTTGACTACCGGCCATGCCGCTAACTCGATCTCGTTGCGTGGACGAATGCCGTATGGTCGATTGGAAAAATCAAAGCGACCCGAGGCAAAGCCAATATTGAGTTGTCGCTTTTCGCCCGCTCGACGTCCGTGCAAGGTTAAAAAAGTACGCACGGCCTCGGCATGGGCAATCGGCCCACCATTGCACAATATATTGCGGACAGCAGATCCAATATGGATGCGTTTAGTTTCTGAAAATACGACGTGAGCCATTTGCAAAATATCAGTGTTCAATCCAATCTCGCCTTTAAAATGCGGAATGACTGGATTTGCGCCATGCTTTTGAATTTCGCACGACAGATGGGTCTCTGCCACCCAAGCGGTGCCAAAGCCAAGTTCATCCGCTAACCGCACCTGATCGAAAAAGTTAGCGAACATGACTTTTTCAGAAGGCAGATAGCCATCGACATCGGTTTGGCAAATGGAGAGGAAAATATCAAACTTCATAGCGCTCCTGTACGCCCACCATCGACTGGCAGATGTACGCCTGAAATATATCCAGCCAACGGCGACGCTAAAAATGCAATTGCCTCGGCCGTTTCACGGGGATCGCCCAGGCGTTTGAGCGGGACTTGCTCGGCCCACGCCTTTTTCACATCAGCTTCGGACTGACCGCCCTTTTGCGCAGCTCCGCTCGCGATGTAATCCAAACGTGGGGTCTCAGTGAAACCCGGGAGAATATTATTTACGGTGATGCCGAATGGACCAAGCTCGCCGACCAGAGTTTTCGCCCAACTCGCCACCGCCGCACGCATGGTGTTTGAAACTCCCAGATTCGGAAGCGGAATTTTGACCGAGGTCGACAGTACATTGATGATACGCCCATATTGCAGCTGTTTCATTCCCGGCAGAAGCGCCCGCAAAATCACCTGCGAAGACATGACATGACCACGAAATGCGCGCTCGAGTTCGTCCGCACTGGCATCGACCAACGGACCGGCCTTGGGGCCTCCGGTGTTGTTCACCCAAATGCTGATCGGACCGACCTCATTCACCATTCGATTCACGTGCAAAGAGACGTCTTCGGTGCGTTCCAAATCCAGGGCGAGCGTGCGATGACCCGAAGGATCTGGCAACGTGGCGCGAGTGGCCTCAAGAACATCCTGGCGACGAGCCATCAAAATCACGTGTGCGCCACATTCGGCGAGCACGCGAGCGGTGGCCTGTCCGATGCCTTGCGAAGCGCCTCCGACGAGGGCCCAGCGACCAGCTAAATTGAGCTCGATAAGTACCTCCAAGAGAGATTGCGCTGCATTGTGGCCAGCACCCTCCTTCCAGTCAAGATCTGGCTGGGGATTTGACTCTTGAAACAGCCTCGCTGAGACTAAGTCTTCTGGAGGCCCCTTGAACGGCTCTAAACGGCTCCCCACTCTCGATTTACATGGCTTTAAGACCGACGAAGTCTTCGACGCGGTTGAGGCTTTTTTACGCAAACATGAAAATGATCGCCAGGTACGCATTATGCCGGGCAAGGGAACCGGCAAAGTGAAGGCTGTGGTGATCGATTATTTAAAGAAGGCCCGCTTTCCCTGGGCCTATGAAAAAATGAACAATGGCAAAGAGAACGACGGCGTTATGGTCGTCTTTATGGAATGAGTGAATATGTTTAAAAAAGAAGACCCCACGAAATTATTTTGGCTGGATATGGAAATGAGCGGACTAGATGTGGAAAAAGAAGTCCCCATCGAAGTCGCAGCCATCGTCACCGGTTGGAATTTTGTGCCCGGCGCGCAGTACCACGCCGTGATCCAACAGCCGGCGCGGATTTTGGAGGCCATGGATCCGTGGAACCAAAAGCATCATAAAGAAAGTGGTCTTTTGGCGTTGATTCCCGGCGGAAAAAAACCCGATGTGGTCGATCGCGAACTCGCCGCATTTATTACTGAGAACTTCGCCGGTGAACGCGCCATTTTGGCCGGAAACTCGATCAATCAAGACCGACTTTTCATTCGCAAGTATATGCCGCTGACCGAGGCGCTATTGCATTACCGAATGGTCGACGTCTCCTCATGGAAGGTCGTCTACAACGGTTTATTCGATAAAAAATTCAAGAAAAACGACGCCCACCGCGCGGTCGACGACATCGTGGAGAGTATCGAAGAACTGAAATTCTACCTCAGCTTTATTAAAGTCTAGAGCGAGTCTGATTGCAGACTCCGCCGGGGGCATTTCGACCTCCACGCGAGCGTCCCCCTTTGGCGGGTGCACTGAAATGAGTATTTTAACCCTCGCGAACGGCGTGGTGAATTTAAAAACGCGTACGTTTTTCGCGGACCCCGAAATACTCATTTCAGTGCACCCGCCAAAGGGGGACAGTGTTGGCAAAGGGAGAGCGTTACTAGGTTTGGCGTTATTAGGTCACGCGAAAGAAATGACCTTCGCTCTATCAAATGGCGATCAGAACTGAAAAACCGGGAGCTGCGCAGGCTAGATAGCGGAAGAGTTGATTGACGGTTAGCTTGTCGACCTTGAGGCCATCGACATTGTGAATGCAGCAGCGGGACGTGCCTAAGTGAATCGCCGTCTGTTCTTGGCTCCAACCGTGACGCCAGCAAGCGTCTTTTAGGCGATTGCAAAGTTGGATTTTTAGGTCCCTGATTTTATCATCGGTTTGGTAGATTCGGATTTTAGATTTTCGGCTCATTCCAATTAGTTCCTGCAATTCATGCCAGGGTCTGTAACATTTGATGGGGTAAGTATCAGTAAATGATACAAAATTGCCCACCCAAGGAACCTGTGATTTGATTGGTTTTGCGAAACTAAATCATCT
>JAYVPG010000126.1:0-12412 GCA_043757545.1 Pseudobdellovibrionaceae bacterium | reverse complement strand
AAAAGATTACTCAAGCGCGCGAGCGGAATGTATTCCGCAAACTCTCGCGCATTTACCCACGCCCGTGAAAAAGTCGATCGCGCACTCGTTTATGAGTATCGTGATCGTCGCACCAAAAAGCGTGATATCCGCGCCTTGTGGATTCAGCGGATCAATGCAGCGGCTCGTTTGAATGGCTTAAGCTATTCGACGTTCATGCATGGATTGAAAAAAGCCGGTATCGAACTCGATCGCAAGGTCTTGTCTGAAATGGCTATCCGTGATGCACAGGCATTTGCGTCTTTGGTACAGGCCGTATCCAGCCAAGCTTCGGCTTAGTCGGATAAGGGAACCACTCAAGTGGCCTCAACCCTGGATCGAACGGACCGAGAGACAACGAGCCAGTTTGAAGGCCGCAAGGTCGATCATATTCGCCTGTCGCTCGAAAGTAAGAATCAGGCCACCGGCCGCTCTGGTCTCGATACAATTCAATTGATTCACGAGGCTCTGCCTGACCTGGATTTTTCCCAGGTCAGCTTGAGCGTTAAATCTCTCTCGCGAAAAATTCCTACGCCATTTTTAATTAGCTCGATGACGGCCGGCCATGCTGACTCAAAGAATTTGAATCAGCTCTTAGCGCGCGCCTGCAGTGAGCGCGGGTGGCGCATGGGAGTGGGATCGCAACGGCGTGAGCTCACCGATCTAAGTGCCGCGAAAGAGTGGGCGGAGATTCGTAAATCCGCGCCGCGTGTGGAGCTTCTCGGAAATTTAGGTATCGCGCAGTTGATTCGTACCAAGACTGGCGAGATCGAACGTTTGGTCGAGGCTCTCGGCGCAAGCGCGATGATCATTCACTTGAACGCTCTGCAAGAGTGCATGCAGCCCGAGGGCACGCCGAATTTTAAAGGCGGACTGAAAGCCATCGAGCGTTTATGCAAACAGCTTTCGGTGCCGGTGATTGTGAAAGAGACCGGCTGCGGATTTTCGCGCGCGACTTTAAAACGCTTGCGTGGAACGGGCGTGGCCGCCGTCGACGTGAGTGGCCTCGGCGGAACGCATTGGGGCCGTATCGAAGGAGATCGCAGTTTTGCGCAAAATGATATTCGTGCGGAAGTGGCGCAGACTTTGGCGTCGTGGGGAATTTCCACGGTGAATTCCGTTTTGGAAGCTAAGAAATTGAAACCTGATTATGAAATTTGGGCGTCGGGTGGAGTGCGCTCAGGATTAGACGCCGCGAAACTTTTGGCGATGGGCTCGAGCTGCGTCGGATTCGCGATGCCGGTTCTTGAGGCCGCGCTTAAGGGTGAGGCCGCGTTGCTTAAAAAAATGTCCATATTGGAATTGGAATTGAAGACGGCAATGTTCTGCACCGGATCGGCGACGATCGCCGGTTTGCAGAAACAAAAGGTATGGCAATGGCGAGCAAATTAAATCCGGCGGATGCGGATCTTAAAAAATACAGCGAGCTATTTCGTGGATTTTCCAAACTCGGCCGCGCTGAGCGTTTGAATCGTCTGCAAGAGATGGGCGCTTTGGACAGTGAAGATGTGCGGTTTTTGCGAACCGGCGCCCATGTGCCGATTGAGCTCGCCGAAAAATTTATTGAAAACGTGATGGGCTTTTTCCAGATGCCACTCGGAGTGGCGACCAATTTTGTGATCGACGAAAAGCCTTATGCGATTCCAATGGCGGTTGAAGAGACCTCGATCATTGCGGCCGCAAGTAAAACTGCGAAGTGGGTGCGTGAACACGGCGCGATTCGCACCGAAATGATCGGCTATGAGATCATTGGTCAGATTCAAATCGCCAAAGTGAATAACTACCAGGCGCTGGTCGAACGTGTGACGGCCAATGAAAAACTTTGGGTCGAAATGGCCAATCGCGATGTGGCCTCGGGCCTGGTTCGTCGCGGCGGTGGAGTGAAGCGTTTGGAAGTTCGTCGGGTAGATCGCGGTGACGGTGCCTCGATGGCGGTGATTCACGTTTTTGCCGATCCGTGCGACGCCATGGGCGCGAATATTATCAATCAAGTTTGTGAATATTTAAAAGTTCCGATCCAAACGGAGACCTCTGAGAGCGTTAGCATGTGCATTCTCTCGAATTTGGTCGACTCGCGACTCACTCGCGTGACGGTCGAGATGAACGGGCTGGATGCGGATTTGATGGAGCGTATTGAAGAGGCCTCTTTGTTTGCGCAGCAAGATCCCTATCGTGCGGCGACCAACAACAAAGGCGTGCTGAATGGTATCGATCCGATCTTGATCGCAACCGGAAACGATTGGCGTGCAGTCGAAGCTGGTGTGCATGCTTACGCGGCTAAGTCCGGCCAGTATCGTTCGATCACGCGCTGGAAGCGGGAGTCTAACCGGTTGATCGGGGTTTTTGAAGCTCCGGTCGTGCTCGGTGTCGTGGGTGGAGTCACCACTCTGCATCCGACCGCAAAAATATGTTTGAAGATGATGAAGGTGCGCTCGGCAGACGAACTCTCGCGAGTTTGTGCCTCGGTGGGATTGGTGCAAAATCTGGGGGCCTTGCGGGCTCTGACGACAGTCGGGATTATCGAAGGTCATATGAAGTTGCATATTAAAAACTTAACTTTGGGTGCGGGCGCCGAAGAGCGTGAGATGCCCTATGTGCAAAAACGTTTAGAAGAAATTTTGTCGCTACATAAACGGATCTCTCTCAGTAACGCGATTGAAGTGCTGAAAGAGCTGCGAGCTCAGCGAGCGCGCGAGTTGCCATGACGATCCGCCTATCTGCACCGAGCAAAACATTTTTGATCGGGGAGTATGCGGTATTGAGTGGAGGTCCTGCGTTGGTGCTCAATACAGAGCCACGGTTTTCGTTCACTGCCACTCGTGGTGAAAATGGTGTCAGTGGAATTCCCGAGGGGTCGCCTGCTGCAAAATGGCTCGCTCAAAACTCTTCCCTTGTTGCCAATTGGAAAATCGAATTTTCAGATCCCCATGCCGGTCGCGGGGGTTTTGGCGCTTCGAGTGCGCAATTTCTGTTTGTTCACGCCTTCACCACATTTATTCAGAGTTCAGTGCGGAGTGCGGCTGCGGGATACGGCACTAGGAAACTCTGGAATGATTTTCAGACGCTCACTGCGGGTCAGGCGAGCGGCGCGGATGTGTTGGCGCAGACGGTAGGTCGGGTCGCTGAGATTGATATTGGGGCTGTGGAGGCGAGCGCGACAGCTTGGCCTTATCCCGATCTTTCCTTTGTTATTTTGCGCACCGATCAAAAGGTACAGACCCATCAGCATTTAGCTGAGCTTGATCGCGAGCCATTGCAAAGTTTAATGGGGCCTGCGCATGCCTGTGTCGAAAATTTTGGCGTCGAATCGGCCGAAAAATTTCTGCAGCACGCGCGCGTCTTCGCGCGGGAATTGATTGAGCTGGGACTGCAAGGGCCGTCAACTCTTGCCTTGTTAAATACATTTAAAGAGCAGAGCTGGTGTAAATTGGCCAAGGGCTGTGGCGCATTAGGTGCAGATACAGTTTTAGTGATGTTTGCGACGGCGGATGAAGCGTTGGCTCTTGAATTTTTGCGTGGACAAGGCTTCGATATTGTCGCGACCAGTGCGAATTTAAGTGCGGGATTAGAAATGAATTGGAGTGGGACTTGAAAATCGAAGCTTCAGCTCCGTCAAATATAGCGCTGATTAAATATATGGGTAAGACGTCGAGTCAATCGAATTTGCCGTGCAATCCCTCGCTCTCGATTTCGCTCAATCACTTGCGTAGTTTTGTGACCTTAGAAGAGGCTGAGTCCGAAAGCTGGCAGCCGCTCACTGGGCTGCAGACTTTGAATTTAAGCAGTGCGGGTCAGGTTAAATTTTTAAATCATTTTTTACGTTTAAAACAAATCTGGAATGTTCCCGGTCACTATACGGTTCGCTCGGCAAATAATTTTCCGTCGGATTGTGGATTGGCCAGCTCGGCCTCGAGTTTTGCGGCGCTGACGCTAGCGACTTGGGATTTGGCGGAGCGCACGACCAAAGCCAAAGGTTTAAGTCGCGAAGAGCTGTCGAAGATTTCTCGTATGGGCTCGGGTTCGTCTTGCCGGTCGCTATTCCCCCAATGGTCGGTTTGGCGCGGTGAAGGTGCTGAAAGCTTGCCGCTCGATTTGCATCTTGAGCATGCGGTCGTAATTGTAGCAGACGGTAAGAAAGCGGTTTCCTCGAGCGAGGCGCACTCGCGCGTGACCACCAGTTTATTGTTTCAAGGTCGGCCGGAGCGCGCCGAAGCGCGAATGAGTGCGTTGATCGGTGCTCTAAAGTCTAACGAATGGCGAGTGGCGTTTGAACTCTGCTGGGCTGAATTTTGGGATATGCATGCGTTGTTTGAAACCAGTCAGCCGGGATTTGGCTATATGACTGAGCGGACGATGGCGATTTTAAATTTACTGCGCGATGTTTGGGCCGAGGGCGGCGATGGACCACTTGTGACGATGGACGCCGGCGCCAATGTGCATTTGCTTATGCGACCAGATCAGACCGCGCGCGCCGACAAATGGCTGGTCGGGTGGAACACCATGAAGAGCTGGAGCTAAGTCGTGCGCGCATTTAAGACCCGCACATACGGAAAATGGATCTTAGCGGGCGAGCATTCTGTGCTGCGTGGTTGTCCGGCGTTGGCGTTTCCGCTGACTTCGCGATTTCTGGATTTAGAGTTTGATCCCAATAGCGTGAATCTGGATGTGGACTTCCGCGGCGAGCACGGCGAAGAATTAAAATTGCTCTTTTACGGCGTCATTGAAAATGCAATGAGCCGTTTGAAGGTGCAAGAGCCCTTGCACGGCCGTTTTATTTTAGATAATTCGTTGCCGATTGGCGCGGGGCTGGGGGCCTCGGCCGCGCTCTGTGGAGCCGTGGCACGTTGGTGTCAGGCCCAGAGCTGGATTGGCGAAAGTGACGTTTTTGAATTTGCTTGCCGCTTGGAAGATCTTTTTCATGGCGAAAGTTCGGGCGTGGATCTAGCGGTGAGTTTGACTGCTAAAGGAATTCATTTTGTACGTGGTGGTGAGCGGATCCCGCTCGACATAAAATGGTGGCCGCGTCTTTATTTATCCTATAGTGGACAGCGTGGCATGACGGCCGAATGCGTGGCGAAGGTGAAGCGTTTATTCGATACCGATCCCGTGCTTGCTGGGCGTTTGGATTTAGTCATGCGGCAAGCGGTGGATTTAGCCGAAGGTGCGCTGGCGAATTCAGATGAAGCAGAGGGATTTTCCGAACTCAAGCACGCTCTAGATTTAGGACGCGAATGTTTTGAGCGTTGGGAGCTCTGTGGTGGTGACGTGCAAACTCATATGCGATTGCTCGATGAGGCTGGTGCCGTGGCGGTAAAGCCTACGGGCAGCGGCGGTGGCGGGTATGTATTGAGCCTGTGGAAAGACGATCCTCCCGAGGCGCTGCGGTCGCGCATGGTTCGGGTTTAAAGTTATTTATTCTGGCTACGGTAGGTGAAGAGCGCGATTGAGGCTGCGGCCATCGCGTTCAGACTTTCGACTTGTCCGCTCATGCCGATTTTCAACGATTTCAATTTTAAATTCTCAGGAATCCCGCGGCCCTCTTCTCCTAAAACCAAGTGCACATTTTCAGGCCATTGAAAACTCGCCAAATCGGCACCTTGCATATCTAAAACATACGCGTCTTGAGCAGTGAGCTCCGCCAGCGGACCGGTGGTTTCTAATTTCAGACGAAAGCAAGCTCCGCTCGAGGCACGAATGGCTCGGGGTAAAAATGGAGTGCAAGATTCTTGGGTCAAAATCACTTTAGTGACCCCAAAAGCTTCTGCCGAACGAAGCATGGCGCCGAGATTTCCCGGATCAGAGAGCGCGACGATGAGTTCGAGTCCGCGTGGAGCTTCGGCTTTCCAATTGGTGAGCGGCAAGATATTTACTACCAAAAGAGGGGAATGAGTGCCCATCGCATCGAGCTCACGAAAAAGTGGTGAGGCCAACTGAAACACTTTGATATGTGTGGGCAATGCAGGTGCAACTGCTTTAGGCGGAAGTAGCAGTTCCAGCGCTTGGGTCGGGTGTTGTGCTAAAAATTCGTTCACCAGTTTCGCGCCAGAGATAAGGGCTTGGCCGGCTTTCTTGATGCCGCGTCCCTCGAGCAGAGTTTGCCAAGTTTTGAATTTGGCGTTTTGCGGGCTTTCGATCGGTTGGATCATGCGTGATTCGTTTGTGGCGTCGAGAGTTTACGATACACAATCAAGCGGCGTTTATGCGGAGTCTCGGGCAGTGTGTAGGGGTGATCCTCGACCAATTTAAAATAAGGCGCCCACTTCACAGCGGCCTGTTTGATCTCAGGGTCCACGTTGGGTCCCTTCATCAAATACACTTGTCCACCCACTTCAAGACATTGCGAGACAGCGCCCAAGGTTTGCCCAATGTCTTCGAGTGCACGCGTGATCACCCCGCGCACCGGGAGTTGAAAAGTTTCGTCGATATTGCGTCCGACCACTTGCAACTCTTTGAGTTTCATTTCTTCGCGCACGGCCTTTAGAAATTCCACTCGACGGCGAACTCCCTCTGCCAAAATAATTTTATCGGAAGGGAAAACGACCTTCAGCGGAATACCGGGGAAGCCAGGGCCGGTTCCGACGTCGAGTAAGGGGAACATCAATTTGGTGAGGCGCGGAACCATTAAAGAGTCGATAAAATGCTTGATACCGATCTCATTGAATTTCACTAGGCGAGTCACATTGTCGCGCAATTGATGATTCATTAAGAGGCCGTAGAATTCGACGAGCTGGCGTCGCTGATCGTGGGGGAAATCGCCAAAACCATGGTTGCGAAACAGGTCATAGAGGCGTGCGTCGGCCTCATCGAATGTATAAATGGTCTCGGGCTTTTTATGGCTGCCGCCAGAACTGCGTTTACGCTTCATAAGGAACTGCTTGTACATTGCTTTTTTTAAAAAAGCATCCGAAGATAGACCCATGAATCCGCTCACTTCTAGCCTCAATGAAAAATTAACTCAGGCCCTTGCGCGCTTAGCGGAAGCCGGTGACCTGCAGGCCCTTTACGACGTCAAAGTTTCGTTTGCCGGTAAACAGGGCTTTCTAAGCGAGATTATGAAGGAGATGGCCAAACTGCCGAAAGAGGAAAAGCCTCTTTTTGGTAAAGAGGTCAATCGCACCAAAGAGAGCTTCGAGACGGCCTATGCGACTCGCGAGCAGGCTCTGAAGGATCAAGAGCTCAACGCCAAGGTGTCGGGTGAAACAATCGATGTGAGTTTGCCTGGTCCAGCGGTTGCGGCGGGCGCCAAGCATCCGATTCATTTGATTTTCGACGAGGTCATCTCGATTCTTTCTCGTCTGGGTTACAGTGTACGCACAGGTCCGCAGATTGAAAAAGATTGGTACAATTTTGAAGCCTTGAATATTCCGCCCGATCATCCGGCGCGCGATATGCAAGATACGTTTTACATCGATGCGGAACATGTTTTGCGCACCCACACGTCGCCGGTGCAGATCCATACCTTGCTGAGCGAAAAACCGCCGTTTCGTGCGCTCGCGCCCGGCTCGGTCTTTCGTAAAGACAGCGATGTTTCGCATTCGCCCAACTTCCATCAGATTGAGGGAATATTGGTCGATCATAAAGTTTCGATGGCGGAGTTAAAGGGCACGATCACCTTTTTACTTGGCGAGATGTTTGGCTCGGCCGTCAAAGTTCGCTTTCGCCCCAGTTTCTTCCCCTTCACCGAGCCGTCAGCGGAATTCGATTGCTCGTGCCCGATGTGTAACAGCAAGGGTTGCCGGTTGTGTAAGTTCTCGGGCTGGATCGAAATCGGCGGCAGTGGTTTGGTGAATCCTCGCGTGTTCGAAGCTGTAAAGCTCGATCCCAAGGTTTGGCAGGGTTTTGCGTTCGGTTTTGGAATTGAGCGTATGGCGATTATTAAATATGGAATCGACGATATCCGTTTGTTTTTTGAAAACGATATGCGCTTCTTAAGGCAGTTCAACGTATGAAGATCTCACTGAAGTGGCTGAGCGATCACATTGATTTGGTGGACTACTCGGCGAAGGCGTCGGAGCTGGCTAAAATATTGACGGACGCTGGCCTAGAGGTCGAAGCGGTCGAGAACAAGTCCGAACAGTTTAAAAATGTAGTTGTGGGTTTAATTACGAAACTGGATCGGCATCCCAACGCCGATCGGTTGACGGTTTGTATTTTGGATGTGGGCGATGGATCCCCTCGCCAGATCGTTTGTGGGGCGACCAATCATAAAGCCGGGGATAAAGTCGTAGTGACTCTTCCGGGTGCGGTTTTGCCGGGGAATTTTGAAATTAAGAAATCGAAGATTCGCGATGTGGAAAGTCTTGGGATGTTGGCGTCTGAGAGTGAGCTCGGCCTAAAAGAAGAATCCCAAGGGATTTTGATTCTTCCCGCAGACGCACCGGTGGGAAAACCATTTGCGGAGTATTTTGGACTTGATGACGTGGTTTTTGAAATCAATGTTTCGCCGAATCGTGCGGATTGCCTTTCACACTTAGGCTTGGCGCGCGAATTGAGCGGCTTGCTCAATCGTCCGTTGAAGACGGCGAAAGTGGATCTGAAGACGACCGCTGCGCGGAGCACGCAAAAGCAAATCGCACTCGAAATTGTGGATGTTAAACTTTGCCCGCGCTATGCGGGTCGGTCGATTTATGGCGTGAAAGCCGGGCCGAGTCCACAGTGGTTGAAGCAGCGCCTTGAGAGCGTAGGCATGAACTCAATCAACAATGTCGTCGACGTCACAAATTTTATTATGATGGATCTTGGTCAACCTCTCCATGCCTTTGATGTGGCGACGTTGAAGGGTTCTAAGATTGTTGTTGCTCAAGCCCCGAGCGGTGAGATGTTTAAGACCTTGGATGGGACAGACCTGAAAATGAATGGTGATGAGCTCACCATTCGCGATGGCGAAAAGGCCGTATGCATTGCGGGCGTCATGGGCGGATTAAATTCTGGGGTCACAGAGAAGACTGAAAATTTATTTATCGAGTCCGCACATTTTGCAATGGATAGTGTGCGCAAGACGGCGCGCCGACACGGAATTCAATCGGACTCTGCCTATCGATTTTCGCGCGGAACCGATCCCTCAGGAGTGGTGCGTGCGCTCGATCGTGCTTGCGCCTTGATCCAGCAAGTGGCCGGCGGCGAAGTGGCGGTAGACTTTTGGGATAAATATCCCTCGCCTTTGAAAAAGACTCCGATTGCGGTGACGGCTGAGTATGTTGAACAGCGCTTGGGCTACCCGGTGAGTGAAGCGGCGTTGACGGATTGGTTAAAGCGAATCGGTTGCGAAGTCGTAAAATCGGGATCCACATTGCAAGTGACACCGCCTGATTTTCGCGTCGACCTTGAGCAGGATGTAGATTTTGTCGAGGAGTATGGTCGCTTGAATGGCTATGAGCATATTCCTGAGAAATTCCCTGTGATGTCCTATGCGCCGCTGGCTCAAGACAAAGCTTTTAATTTCGAGCTGAAAGTTTCAGAGGTCGCACGGACCGCGGGACTTTCACAATGTGTGAATTACGGATTCACCAGCTCTAAATTTCAGGCGAGTGTGCTTGGGCCGGTGGATGCTTATCGCAGCTGTGGGCTTGAGATGGATTCATCGCCGATCGGTATTCGCAATCCGCTCAATGAGGATTTGGATGTGATGCGTGTGTCGCTCGTCCCGGGTCTGCTGAGAAATCTTTTGCATAACCACCGGCACGGGAACTTTTTAGGAAAACTCTTTGAAGTGGGTCAAGTTTTTCGTCACGGGCCCGAGGGATATTTGCAAGAGCCACGCGTGGCATTTGTGATTTGGGGTCAAGAGAAGAGTCTGTGGGAAAAGAATGAAAAAGAACGCAATCCGTTTTTTGACCTTAAGGCGCTGATGCAGAACGTCTTCGAACGCCTGCAGATTGGCAACGCCCAGTTTAACTCGTGGACCTCAAGCACGGGGAACATGCCCCAGATGTTACATCCCTCGCAATCGGCATCGGTTTTTGTCGAAGGCCGTAACCTGGGATTTATTGGCGCCATTCATCCAAAGTTTATTATGCAAGAAAAGTTGCGTGTGCCGGTGGCGGTTGCCGAAATCGATCTTAAGGCGCTGAGCCGGGGACAGCCTCGCACGGTCAAATTTAAGCCGGTCAGCAAGTTCCCCGCGGTCGAACGCGATCTGGCTTTTGTGCTGCCCAAAGCCATGCGTGCGACCGATGTATCGGCTGAAATTAAAAAAACTTCGGGTCCATTGCTCCAGACGATCGATATTTTCGACGTTTTTGAGGGGGGCTCGCTGCCCGAGGGGCATGTTTCAGTGGCATATCGCATGATTTTTCAGGATCTCGAGGGCACTTTAAACGAAGAGAAGCTGACCTCTCTGCAAAATCAAATCGTCACCAACGTACAAAAGAAGTTGAACGTTAAGGTGCGCTGAGTCATTCCCAAATCAACAATAATATTGAAAGTTTTCAATAACTTGTTAGCCTTTTCGTAAGACGCTTGGGAGGGGAACATAATGCCGGGGCAGAACACCAGCCGATCGACGATGACCAAAGCGGACATTATCGAAAAAGTTTATCAGAAAATTGGATTTTCAAAAAAGGAAGCCTCGGAACTTGTGGAGATGGTCTTTGACCAATTGAAGCTGGTTTTGCAAAAAGGCGATAAAGTTAAGATTTCGGGATTCGGCAATTTCATCGTGCGTGGGAAAAAAGAACGCATTGGTCGTAATCCGCAAACTGGCGATCAAATCAAAATCAGCGCAAGACGGGTGCTCACGTTTCGTCCGAGTCAGGTGCTCAAAGCTCTGCTCAATGGCGAAGACCCTAGTCTTGTGACAGAAGACGAGGATTAAGGTTGGTTGAAGAAGTCGTCCTGAATAGCGAAGCGGAGACAAGATACGCACCGTCAGCGAGCGCGATGCCTTCGGGCGAAGTGCAAATCGAGGTCGACCCTGCGCTCCAAGCCGAACTCGCAAAAATTCCCGACAAGTTGGCGTTTAAGATTGGCGAGGTCGCCGACATTCTCGAAGTGAAAGCCTATGTGCTTCGCTATTGGGAAACTGAATTTGATGTTTTGAAACCGAAGAAGAGCAAGCACGGCCAGCGTATGTACGAGCGCCGAGATGTTGAAAATCTAATGTTGATTAAAAAATTGCTCTACCGTGATCGGTTCTCGATTGAGGGCGCGCGCTCGGCTCTTAAAAAATTGAGAAAAGACAACACGCGCGTCAAGCAGATCAAGACCATGGCCGAGCATTTGGATGAGGCGAAAGATCGCGTCCTCGATATGCTCGACGAAATCGTAGCCTTTCGCACTATTCTCAAATGAACTCGGTCAGTGTGAACGCTCTATTCGATCCCGCGACGTCCACGTTGACGTACGTGGTTTGGGATGGAGTCACCCGCGACGCCGTAGTGATCGATCCGGTTTTGGATTTCGATCCCGTGACCCAAAGCACCTCGCGGGGCAGTATTCAAAAACTCACCCATTTTGTCGATTCGAAACAGTTGCAGGTGCATTGGATTTTAGAAACCCATTTGCACGCCGATCATCTTTCGGGTGCACGCGAGCTCAAACGGCTCTGGGCGGGTGCGCGATGGGGCCTTGGTCAGAGGATGGGCGAGGTCTTCGAAAATTTTCGTAAAGTCTTTGCTTGGCCGAAAACCGTGACGAAAGAGAATCTGGGCGTCGATCGTTGGTTCGGCGATGGCGAGGAGTTTACAGCAGGAAGCCTTCGCTTGCAGACGCTCAATACTCCTGGCCACACTCCCGCCTGTTTGACCTATCGTATCGGGAAGAAACTCTTCACCGGCGACGCGATCTTTATGCCCGACTCAGGCACCGGCCGTTGTGATTTTCCAGGGGGCAGCGCCGCTCAGCTCTACGACTCCATCTGGCTTCGTCTCTACGCTTTTCCTGACGACTTTGAAGTGTACGTCGGTCACGATTACCAACCGGCTGGGCGCCCGCTCCGCTTTCAAACCACAGTCGGTGAGCAAAAGGCCTCGAACCTACATTTGCGGCACTCCACCTCACGCGCCGACTTTATCGCCTTCCGCGAAGCCCGCGACAAGACGCTGAGTGCCCCCAAGCTACTCACACCAAGCCTAGATTGGAACCTAGGTGCTCACGAGCTCGTCAAACCCCTAAATTGACTTGAATTCCATCCGCGTCCTAGATACTTTTTGCTTTCTTATCGTAAACGGCGCGTGGCTCAGCTTGGTAGAGCATCTGCTTGGGGTGCAGAAGGTCGCTGGTTCAAATCCAGTCGCGCCGACCAATCTACTTCCTCACTTTTAGTAGGAAGTTCGTTTTCGTTAGTAAAGCTAAGTAGTTACCCAGATCGGTGGATAAGCCGCATCAATCGGATCCATTTTCCGAAAATTTCATTTTCAAAATTTTCGTGCTCGGTTTTCCGAGCGTGAGGGCATTC
>JAYVPG010000125.1:0-3350 GCA_043757545.1 Pseudobdellovibrionaceae bacterium | reverse complement strand
TCATCGGACCACCCGCGCAAAACTCAGGGCGGGGACGCATTTCTCAGATCGAACATATCGCTTAGGCAGGTAGAAGCGCCAAAGGCCCCATGGAAATTTGGTTTATGGACATTTGGTTTATGGACATCACGAAGAAACTTAAAACTCAAAAAGCGCTGAAAATCGTCACGCCCGGACGCCATTAGAGACCATCTTGGCACCGTTAAAACTAGGAGTTCATCTTAAATCGACAAAGAACCTCGAAGAGGGGTGGCATCCAGCTTGCTCATAGGAGCCTTGAATCAATCCGTTCTGTCGATTGGAGGGCAATTAGGCTCCCAAGGTAATGGAGGGGCAAAATCAAAATGAACGCAATTTTCCGATGTCTAATTCTACCTTTGTTCCTGCAAGCGCCGGCTTGGGCGCAAGTTAAGTTTCCCCTAGAGCCCAGCCCCCTATCTTTAGCAGGAGCCCATGCGTCGTTTATCTATCCCAACGAGCGAGCACCTCAGAAAGCCCTTCCTATTTATCAAAGTGCTCAAACCGGAGCCTACGTCACAGTAGGTGCTGAAAGAGCATTCATAGCTGCCGCCAGCAGTCCAAATATCAACGCTCTTATCATTCTAGACTATGATCAGACGGTGGTTAGTTTTGACGTCGTCAACATCCTCTTATTTAAAGTCGCGAAAGATCGCGAGGACTATTTGTTTCTCCGACATCGGGCAATCTTGTCAGATTGGAAGTCCGCGGCCAAGAAATTATCTAGGAAGGACCGCGCGCCCCTCGAGAGCGATCATCTCCATAGTATATATAGAAGAGTTGTGAACAGTGAGTATCAGCCCTATGAATCCCAGCATGTCATCTATCTCAACGACGATGTGGCGTTTGCCAAAGTAAAAAGCCTTGCTAATATCGATAGAATTTGGGCGGTGCAAGCCAACATAGGTAATTTGGATCAAATGAAAACCCTTACGTCTTGGATGGTCAAAGAAAAAATCCCGCTCAGCGTCCTTGATCTGAGCAATGCGTACTGGAAACGGTACATGAAGACCGAGGAACTGAAAGGCCTGATTTCCCTTTTCAATGAAATCGCCGACGACAATAGCCTTCTCCTGGTGACTGCACTTAAAGGTCCCGCAATGCCTTACGCATTTATTACCAATAGATACCACTGGAGCTATCAAGCATTTCCATTTAGCCAAATCAGATCGTTTGATTCCATACCTAGCTTTATTACGTGGCGCCTTCGCCCGATCGCACTTCTCCCATCCACGCGGATACGTCCGTCTCACGATGACTCTGAAGTGCGTCCATCTTGTGCCGGACTTCTTGGAGGTGAAAACTAAGATCGTTTGCGGTAACGACTGGATCATCGGCAAAAGCGGCCAGAGCGACATGCGAGTCTGCAGGTCGCTTCCAAACCTTAGTGACCCGTCGGATTGTCCATACGATATTTTCGCATCACCCCTGCGATAAAATCGGCATCACTTAATACGGTTTTATAAATCCAAGTGTAGTAATGCTTATTCGAGAGGACCTTCTTGGCGCTCTCTGGCCCAATTGTTTGAATGAGTCCCTGATATTCTAACCAACAGACTCCGAGGTGCTGATAGGTGCTGGATTCATCTCCAGAACCTTCAGGAAGTTTGATTGGTGCCGACGGATATTTTTTCTTGAAATCAACTCGTGGGCCTACGTCTTTGCCGGGGCTGGCCTCGATCCAATACCAATGCATCTGCTCATGAATGAAGGCGCCGAGCAAATCATCCGGCTCGCGCTTTTCTTCTGCTTGGAGAGTCAGAACGGGATGGCTGTGTGGAATCACTCCCGATTCGATAGCGATGTCTCGAGTGTAAATGTAGCGTTTAAGATCGTATTTCTTGAGGAGACCCAGGAGTACGCTCTTGGCTTCTCTGGAAATTTGATCTTTGGCCGAAATTTTTAAATCACCGTTTGCAGCAAAGGCCAATGCTGAACTCAATAAAAGAGATGTTATGCAGAGTGCTTTCATCGAGACATAATAGCCTGTGCCTGCGAAGCGGTCACTTGAGGAATGTCCAACGATGGGCGTCGTTACCTGGAAAACTTGGCTTTCAGAACGCGAAATTGGGGATTTTTCGGTCTTTTTTGTAAAGGTTGTCAGTGGTGATGCGCCCGCCTGGTCGGGATTGCGCTGGGACCTATCCTGCGTAGACGGGGTGAAACCGGAACTTTGTACGCATGCTCTGGCAATTTCCGTCCGCCGCAGTTACCGCGAACCGAGCTCACCTGAACGGCGAACTCGGCGATGGTGACCATCAAATAATACGCTCTGGAAAGAACCTTAGGCCGGGTGAGGTTTTATTCTCGAAACGCAGAGATAATCTGGGCAGCCTCATTATTTACGATTTTGGCATTTACGCAATATCGAGATCCATTCTGTGTTCCCGATTCACCCGAAGCATCAGGACCTAGCGCCGTTATTAGACTGTCGACCTGATCAAGCAATGTTTGGTCCCCACCTTGAACAGCCAAGGTTATGCCATTTTTACCCTCTAAACTTGCATTACCGGCAGTACCGGACCTAACGCCGCAGAATGTGTTTGTAGATGCATACGAGGACAAGCCTACGAAGAGTACCGACACTAACATTAAGAGCTTCATAAAAAATTCCTTTGTACCGTTCCATACCTTTGGAGCCACAATTGGCCCAATCGACAAAACGGAAATCTTTGCGTGACGGTAACATTTTGTTGGATGCGATTCATCTGTCAGAATTCTGTGCACCAGTTTTTACAATTGAAGTGCAAAAAGTTGTCCCCCGCCAATTGACCTACAGGTTTTGGCCGTTTTCGTAGCTTCGGGCGATCATGAAACGCGCACCCAATCTGGGGTGCTCCGAACTTTGAGCGCGCGATTTTGGGGTCGACCAAAATCAGCTCGAATCAGGTTTGCGGGCCGAATGGACCACCCGAATAAAATCCAGCACTCATGCGAGCATTCGATTTTTTTCGAGTTTGGTACTGTGCTAGCGCGTATTTTTTCCGGTGTCGCTTCACAACTCGCAACGGTTGACCACTGTCGGAGATAATTTTTCGAAAGTTCGAGTGCCCAAAAGTCGTAAAAACAAATGTAGTTGAGGTGGGTTACCTTCAATCCGAAAAAGGCAGCTGTATAGGAAAGGAATCGTTGTGCGGTGGTCATGTATAATCGAGATGGAGTCTCATGGGTCACTCCTCAGCTATGTTGACCGCCCCGCTACTGAGTTTGCGGCTCCCTACGGCTGGTGAGGTCGCCCTTTTCACAATTTGGTTGGTGTGATGGCTGCCGAGCCCATCCATATTGTGGTCCGTCAGGAAGTCGAGCTATTCAATAAATCGGATTTCCTCAGT
>JAYVPG010000124.1:0-42118 GCA_043757545.1 Pseudobdellovibrionaceae bacterium | reverse complement strand
GTGAGGAAACGGACTTTGAACAAGTCATTCACAAATTTTTTGAGAAAGAATCTGGCCGCGGCAAGAGTCGCGGTACTCTCCCAACTTGAGTATCGGGTTAACTTTCTTATCGACGCAGTCTTGCAACCGATGGCCTCCACCGCAATTGAGGTCACGCTGTGGATGGCTATGCTCAGCGGCATGGGTAAAAATAGTCTAGGTGGATTTAGCCGCGAGTACTACTTGGCCTACGCACTATGGGCGACGTGCATCGGTCGCATCACTAGCAATTGGATGTACGAGTTCACAATGCTCGATGACATCGACACAGGGCGGGTGAATTCAATCTTAGTTCGGCCTATTTCGTTTTACGAATTTTATCTCTCGCAGTTTATGGGCTACAAACTGACCACGGCAGCGTTCTCATTTGTGCTGCCGATTGCGGCTTGTCTAATTTTGGGCGTGCCTTTTCATATTGAGCGTATGCCCGTCATGCTTTTGTCCTTGGTCTACTATTTAATATTCGCGCATACGCTTTCGTTCTGTGTTGCTTGTTTGGCATTTTTTATCAATCGTGCGCAGTCTTTTACTTTAATTAAAAATTTGGCGATTTGGATTTTTGCCGGCGAACTCATTCCGCTGGATCTTTACCCTGAACCGTTGAGGTCGATTCTTGTCCATTCTCCCTTTGCCTCCGGTGTCTATATTCCAGTGGGCTATTTGACCGGCCGCTTCGACGGAACGCTGATGGCCCAGAGTTTTTTTAGCATCACTTGCGGAATCGCAGTGACTGGAGTCTTCGCTCACTTTCTCTGGTGGAAGGGCGTGCGCAGTTACGCCGGAACGGGCGCCTAATGCGATACGTGCGCTTGTGGTTTAGTTTTTTAAAGATGAGTTGGATGAGCGATATGGAATATCGCCTGAATCTAATCGTAAAGGTTTTTGGCGAATTTGTCTGGTACGCAGCTCAATTGAGTCTCTTCGAGGTTCTCTACCTTCACACGAATTCAATTTCTGGTTGGACTGTGCATGGCATGCGCGTATTCATGGGCTGTCTTTTTTTATCGGACGTGCTGTACATGATATTGTTTGTTGAGAATATGGATAAGCTGTCGAGCTTGGTGAAGACTGGCGAACTCGATCTTTACTTAACCAAACCCATTGATTCCCAGTTTATGGTGAGCTTTCGTAGAATATCGACGATTTATTTTGTAAATTTATGTTTTATTATTTCTTATCTCGTTTGGGGAGTGATGCACTTACCTAACTCCATCTCTGCCTATCAAATCTTTAGTTTCGTGGTGTTGGCCTTTTCCGGCATGGTGACGCTGTATTCGATTCGTTTTATGTTTGGATGTTTAACCGTAGTCTTACAAGACGCGGGGAACATACAATTTTTATGGCATCAGATTTGGCGACTCGGCACCAGGCCCGATCCGATTTATCCGGCGCCGCTACGACTCTTTGTACTTACAGTTCTTCCGGTCGCGTTTGTTGCGAGCGTTCCCTCACGAGTTTTGGTCGAGGGAGTTGATCTTCAACTTTTGCTTGTGGTTCCGATCACCGCTGTCTGCCTTCTTTTTCTCTCGCACTATCTTTGGGGCAAGGCCCTTTCCAAATACACTTCGGCCAGTAGCTAGTCATATTTTAGATTCGTCGCCGCGTGGCTTGATCGAAAGTTCCGGTTTTTGCAAGACGATAAAGAGTGCGGTAGTCAGGTCTCGCTGACCACCGCGCACTAACAATTCTACTTACCTGCAATCTCTTTCATCAGGGCCGCATTCAGTGCGGTCTTGTAGTCTTCAAAACCGCTGGTCATATCGCGAGTTGTGTACTCGTACGGAATATCAGGAGTCACTCCCAAATTCTCGATCGGGTCGTTGTTCACGCGGCGAGCGATGGAGCCAGTGAATGAAAACTTCGCCAGTCCCAGCGAGCTCGGGAACCCGACGGCAATAATGTATCCTCCCGCCCCAGCGGTGCGTTGACCAAACATTTTTGCGCGCTTGTTGTCTTGCAAAATTGCCGGGAAGAAATCTCCACCAGAGAAGTCCAATTCGTTGATCAAGACGATGATCGGCTTCGCGTAGTTGACCTCGGGGTCCGGATTCACTTTGTCGACGCCATAAAGAAAGATCGGATTGGTAATCTTATGTCCAGCCTTCCATTGTCCAACCACATCGCGCGCGAAGGCGAGTACGGTCTGACCAAACTGATAGGTGACTGGGAAGCCATCGAAGCCTGCATCGCCGCCAAGCGCCTTTTTAGTCTCTTCATCATTTTTCACTGTCGACAAAGCGGCGACAAGGTCGACCTCGTCCTTGACCATTTCCGGCCAGAGTGTGATCGCGTGATCCGGAACTTTGATCGGTTGATCACTCAACACGGACATCAAGGCGAGAACATAAAATACGCTGCCACCCGGATTGTTCACTTCGTCGATGACCAATGCATCGGTCGTCGTTTGAAACTTGCGAATGATTTTTTTAAAATCGGCGAAGGACTGCCCCTCAGCACCGGCATAGGAGGGAATACGCACGTAGCCGATCAGCTTGCCTTCAGTATTGCGGTATATATAGGCATGAAAGCGATCAGTATCTGCGGTCTCCCAGATTTTTTCACCCAGCGCCGGAACCCAACTTTTGCGCCCGCCGATTTGAAACGGATTGGGAGTGGCTTCGATTTTCTGCCAAGTGTCCCACATGCCCCAAGACATATTGGGAAGTTTTGAATTCAGAGTTTCCGCAGTCGCGACGGTGGGCTTCATCGGGACGCGTGTCGGATTCCAGTCGATCGTCTCGGGCTGATAGTTCCACGGAAGCTCGCGCGTGAGCATCGTGCCATCGGTGTGTTTGACTGTGATTTCGAGTTGTCCCTGTGGAACAGGCAAAGTCATCGCTGCAAAACGTTTGGTCAATAGCCGCTCAGCTAAACGCCAGTCTGTGGTCGGCTCGGCCCAGGCGGTTTGACTATAGATCTCCATCATCACATCTTTGATCGGACGCCCGCCCCAAGTGATGATCTCATCACCCACGCGGAAGGGAAAAGTTTGTCCATTCAATTTGTCGGCATCGATCCACACAATATAGTAGTGACCAAGCGTGCCTGTGACCGAGAAGGGCAGAGTTGAATTTTCAGTCGTTAAAAATTGAAAGCCGACGTGATAGTCATGGCTGGACTTCAACAATCCCGCGACGATCATTCGGTACTCTTCAGCAGTCAAGACAGCTTTGGAGTCGAGCGCAGTAAGGGCTTTGGTGTATTCGGTATTGAGATCCCAACCGAGGTGGGCTTTTTTCCAAGCGGCTGGCGCATAGCCCGTTTGAAAAACCTGTTTAATAAATCCCAGTTCGGCGGCCACCGTCTCTTTCGCGGAATCGGCTTGGGCAAATGTATTTTGTTGAAACAAGACTAAGCCTAAAACGAGTCCTAGGACTCCCCAAATAGATCGCATCGATTCCCCCTTGTTGATGTGGGCAATTTAGCGGATGTAAAATCTTCAGGCAACCGCGGGAAATGACACGAAGGCCAAAGTCAAAAAAGCCCCATTTGTTTCCGCGGCCCTAAGTCTTCTTGGGCCTGAGTTTCGCGTCCGGGGTCCTCAGTCCGGAGTTCTGGTGGGGTTTCAGGCTCTGTCGCGGATTAGAATTGCTGCGACCTGCCCGAGCGATTGCGTGCAGAGTGGCGCACGGATGACCAGAGGTTTTGAAATAGGTCTACAACGGTTCAGACTCCTGAGCGGCACTGTTAAATGTTTTTTTCATTTTTTTAACTTTTGCAGTTATTTCTGGTGGTACTTTGTTGGCCTTTTCAATTGGACCTGTCCCATTTAATTCCGCAGCCTGATATCCAGTTATATCGTCCTCGGTCCAGATAGAATAAATTTTTTCACTATCGACATAGATATCTCCATTTGCAATATCTAGAATATTTCCGTTACGGGTGACCGCTAAAACACGAGTATCGTAATCTCCGTACTTCAAAATTAAAAATAGGTCCGTGCGGGGTTGTTTTCTGGGCAAGCGAAACCCAGCCCATCCGCCGACTGAGTTCATCTCATCATACGTTTTTTCTGTTTGAACCTTTTTATTGCGAATGACTTTGACGGATCCAGAGATAGTCTCGCCAAGACCTCCCTGTTTTTTTTGCTGTTCGACCTGAATAAGTAAATCACCAAATTTGAAATCTCGTGCGAAGGCAACAGTAGAGATACCAACCAAACATGCAAAAAATAAAGCCATAAAATTTTCCTCAGATAGGTAAACTATATTTACTTAAATTCAGTTCAAATCCGATGAGGACAATGTACCTTCTGAAACCTTGGTGGTCCAGAAAGGAATGGATCAAAGCCACTCGTAGTTGAAACTCACGCTCAAGCGACGTTTGTTGGCGCGGTGAGGAGGGACCTCGTGCCGCATCCAACTCTCAAACAAGATGAAGTTCCCGGCCTTCGCCTCAATGAGCATATAGTTCTGCTGAGTTTCGGGAGTCGTAGCTTTTCGAGGTGGCGAAGCCATCAGCAGGCCCATGCGGGGATCTTCGATCTTAAGTGGACTCGAACCACGCGGCACGTCGACATAGTAAACTCCGCTGAGCACGCTCGAAGGATGCACGTGCAACGTATGGTAGCTACCGTTGCCCATGGCGTTGACCCAACACGTCGTCATGCGCACTTTGCGACCCATAAGATTCCAACCCAGTTTCCGCACGAATTTCGCGACATGGGGCCGGAGCATTTTATCGAGCTCCGCAAAATTTGGCGAGGTCTGATGCAGGTTGCAGAGTGAAGAGTAACTGGAGTAGCCGCCGACATAATTTTTTCGGCTCCATTCGCGACCGTGATCGTCGATTTTTTCAAGCGCGGAGATTTCACGCCGGAGTTCGGAATTGAATTCCTGCGCGCGGTTCACACTCCCGCGATAGAGAAAGCTTGGAAAAACGGTTTCGATTTTTTGCGCCATAGGTGGGTGAAACTACTCGCAGGTCGTAGAGACTGTCAAACCGTCTGCGGATCTGTTGAAGAAGTCACGAATCGTCACCTGGTGAGCGACGGTTTCAAGCTCGGGCTGATTCAGGCAAAGGGCCGCAGTGGAAGTTTCGCGGGGCATTTGCCAAAGACGGAAGACCTCTTCCCAGAAATCGACCAAATCGGGATAGCGCTGTCCACTCCGTCGAATTTCGGCGGCCAGCACGATCGCCTTAAGATATTTCATCAAGTGAACGGGATGGGAATTCATGTCGGATTTGAGATAATTCAGATCAGTATTGAACAACGCATCGCCGGCCCACCGTGCAAAGAGTGGCTCACTGCTTTTTAATGCGCGAAAAAAACGAACTTGTCCACGCTGCGAATCCGGGCAAGAAAAAAACTTATGCGCGTGCTCAAGGTCATGCAGTAGAAAATCGCAAGCGTCAGCGTGCCGTCCGTAGCTCTGCTGTTGTTCTTCGCGGAAAAGCAAACTTACGAAGCGCCGTCCTTCACATTGAATCGTAAGCATCTGATCGGGAGTGGGAATGTCGTCGCGTGCGACCAGCGGATAGCGGCCCTCGAGCCAGCCGAGTAAACCTTCGTGCGCGTCGAGCACCACTCCGCGCAGAAAAAAATATTGAAAGAGTTCTTGCAATGAGGAGAGCCCAGAAACTTTTTCGCGCTGGCGTAGAGTCAATCGAAAGCCGAGCCGTGAAAGCATTTCGCCAAGGGAGCCCTCAAGCCCGCTCACGGCACGTCTTTCACGAGGACCCGAGAGCCACTGTTCACCGTGCCGACCGCGCAAATTCTGCAACACAAAGCGAGCGGCTCGATCCGGTGCTGATTCTGTGTCGTGCATTTGCTCCTCTCAGCTTTATAAGTCCTTCTAAACGCCCCAGGTCAATCGGGGAATTACTGCAAGAACTTCACGTTATAGAGTCGATAATCATGACTTTAAGTTACCGAATTAAAACACGAAAGCGAAAAGTTCATGGGTGGCCCCAAAGTGGAGCCGGTCTTGCTTTATAGACTCGTACAAACTTCACGGTCGGTAGTAGAAGCTGTGGGGACTACTATCGATTCGGGCCTGGTGATGGCAACTGTCCTCGAGCGGTGCGTGAAAGAAAGCTGGAAGCATTCCAACGCAATCCGCTCGTGGGCAAACTTTCTCTCAGCGCCATAAGTGACATCGCCGATCACGGGCGCACCAAGAGCCGCCATCTGCGCGCGAATCTGATGAGTCTTCCCAGTCAACAAAGTCATTTCATGCCAATAGCCATCGGGCGAAGAGCCCGAGCGCTCCACTCGCAATTGAACTTTCCACCAGTCCGCGTGTTCATCGAGTGAAATCATGCGCGGCACACGTGTTTCAGGATCAATGTAATGGGTGTAAAGCCCCGGCGAGACCAGTGATTCATTGAGCGAGCGATAGATCTTTGTCACCCGGCCCCGACTGAACGCGCGATTGATGATTCGTTGCGCGTCGGGAGTCTTCGCCATGATCAAAAGACCTTGGGTGGGAATGTCCAGGCGGTGAGTGGTGTAGAGTGGAATTCCCAACTGACGTTCAAGCAAGACTTTGGCGTTCTCAATGAAATTGTCGAGGGTCGGATGCGTTGGAAGGCCGGCAGGTTTATCCAGAACTACAAACTCCGGGTCGTCGAGGACGATCGCTTGAGTCAGTGCAGGGCCGGGATTCAAGTAACGTTTGTGTCGCGTGTGCAGGCGAATGAGTTGGTTGGGTAGGAGGTCGATGTTTTCCCTTTGCCGACGACCGTCGACATAAATGCAACCAAACTCGAGCCACTCCTGAATCAAATCTTGCGAAAGATCCGGCGTTAACGGCGCGAAATCTGCGCCGAGCAGGAAACCTTTTAAATCTGTAGGGATCTCAACCCGGAAAAAACAAATTCCGGTTTCGCAGTTGATTTGCTTCATCGCTTGTGGTGATAGCTGACGCTTTGGCCGCGAGTTTCTTCCACATGCACTTGCAGAGCTGTCCAGTGGGGAATGGATTTCATCTCTTCAATCATTTTGCCGCAGGCGTAGCGCGCCAATTCTTCGCTGGTGATATTGGTCAGTGGCAGGCAGAGCGTATCTTCCGTGGGAAATACATAATGCTTGTTTAAAAAGTCGACTTCGGTTTGCGGCTCTCCCGATTTTAGCTTGAGGTAAGGCGAGCGTGTGGGGAGGAGGATACGTTCGTCGAGTTCATCGCAAAAGCGACGGATGATCGGTTTGACCGCATTGAAGTCAAAAGCGAAGCCCAATTTCTCGTCGACCTTGTCCACGGAGATATCCACACGCACTTGATAGTTGTGACCATGTAGACGCTCGGCTTTCTCGGCAGAGAGAATTGTGAAATGCGAGCATGAAAATTTAAATGGCTCTTTGGCCAAATGAATCACATACATCAGCGACCCCCTGTCACCACGCTAAGAAATTCAGAGCGCGTGCGGGCGTCTTCGCGAAAAGCTCCGCGCAAATCGCTAGTCACGGTCTCTGAGTCTGCGTCTTCCACTCCACGTTGAATCACACAGTAGTGTTTGGCGAGGATATTGACGGCGACATCTTCGGTCTCGAGCACGATACACAGGCAATCGGCGATCTGTTTGGTCAAGCGCTCCTGTACTTGCGGTCGACGCGAGAAGAATTTGGCGATGCGGTTGATTTTGCTGAGTCCAATGACTCGGCCCTTTGGAATGTACGAAATCGTGGCTCGCCCATCGATGGTTACAAAATGATGTTCGCATACGGAAATGATCGAGACGTCTTTGACCGTGACCATTTCATTGTACCCCAGTTTATTTTCGATGCTGGTAATCGACGGAAAATTGTTGGCGTCGAGACCAGAGAACACTTCACGCACGTACATTTTGGCGACTCGATGGGGAGTTTGCTCTAGACTGTCGTCCGTGAGATCCAAACCCAAGGTCACCATGATTTGACGAACGTTTTCAGTGATGCGCTTAATTTTTTCTTCTTCACTTAATTCATTGCACACCATTGGTGTGGGCTGAACCTTCATGAGCATCGCCGCGACTAGGGGGTCGATGCCTTTGTATTTACCCATGATCCGCTCCTCGAGCTAAAAGTCCCGCCATAACAGCAAAAATCTGTCGTTCGCGCATCTCATTTAAGCTGCCGTTGACGATTTTATTAAAAGAAGATGTGACTCCGTTCCAGTCCCTGAGCTCTGGTTCAAGCTGATTGAGATTGATCTGGCCCCCAAAACCCACTCTCCGCAGGCGTTCTAGGCGTTGTGGCCAATCCTTGGCGCGTCCAAGCTCCTCCACCAGACGATTGATCAATAGAAAAAGAGCCTGCGAGATCGGTAGTGGTTTCTTTATTCGAGCTTTAGGCAGGCGTGCGAATGGACTTTTTACTAGTTTCGTTTTGAGCAAAGAGGCATAGCGTTTCAACGTTTTATGCTCTTGGCCGGTGGCTCCAGGGAATCGATTCGTCAGTGCGAAGATACCTCCGACGTAAGTGATGTATTGGGCCACCAGGCGGACCTCTCGGCGCAACTCATGCACTTTGAATTCAACTTCTCTGAATTCGTAACCGCTACGTCGGCGAGAATCATATTTTCCGCAATCGATGTTTCGTTGCAGCTTGACCATGACGCTCTCTAAGCGTTGGCGGCAATACTTTCGGATCGCTTTGTCGTCCAGCCAATGGATCGAAGCAAAAGCGCGGCAGAGTTTTTTATGCGCAGAGCTATTGGTCCATCCCTCGCTTTTCATCCAGCGCTTTAATTCAAGATAGGCACGACTTTGCATTTTATTGAACACAGCTGCGCCGGTTAATTTTCCGGAGAGGTGTATATCGTGTGTTTCGCAGTAGTCGACCATTTCGACGACCTCACCGAAGGCACCGAGTCGGTCTTCAAGACCCTTGGTGCAGAACTGAATTTCAATCCAATATTTTTTATCATTTGCACCGGCCTTGCGATAAAACTTGGCGAGCATTTCGACTTCGAAGGCGTGTTGACGTACCGTCGTGTATAGCTTGAGAAATGCGGCTTCGTTACGCTGGGCTTTAAGCAGCGATTTTTTTAAATTGCTTAGCGCCTTAGTTAAGACGTTGCATTGCAATCCAGCGGCTAGGGGTATCACGCCACTCGCTTTTTGCTATTTCGTCGGTAGCGAACAGACGAGAAGATGGAGCCTCCGATGATCAGCGCGCCGAGCAGTCCGGTGACGACCTCGGGAACGGGGGTAAAGACATCGACGAGCATGACCACCGCCAGGGCACCGATTGCATAAAAAGCGCCGTGCTCCAAATAGCGATACTCATCAAGCGTGCCTTTTTCGACGAGATAAATCGTCATGCTCCGCACAAACATAGCGCCGACTCCCAAGCCCGCCGCAATAATAAAAAGATTGTGCGTCAGGGCAAAGGCACCAATCACTCCATCAAAGCTAAACGAACTATCCAAAATTTCTAGATACATAAACATGGCCGCGCTGGCCTTTTCGACATTGCGCATTTGCGCCTGGGGAACCTGCAAATAAGCGCCAATTCCATCGACTGCGATAAATGTCGCCACACCAAAGATCGCGGCGGTCAGAAAAGCAAGCTGCTCATGCACTTCGGGAAGAAAAGTGCTGACGGAGTAGTTCACAACTAAGCAGATGCAGGCTTCAATGGCGGTGATTTTACCTAGGTTCGCAAGAGGCCGCTCGAGCCACTCTAACCAATGGGTCTCTTTGGCATGGTTAAAGAAATAAGCTAGGCAGACCATGAGCAAGAAGCTTCCGCCGAATCCTGCCAGCGTCACATGTGCACCAAGCATCATATGCGCATAGTCGCCGGGTCGGGTGGCCGCGAGCAAAAGTGCCTGCCAAGGATCTAATTTTCCAACGATGCTCACGATCGCCAGCGGAAAAACTAAGCGCATACCGAAGACTGCAATTAACATTCCCCAGGTCAGAAAGCGTTGACGCCACCGCGGCGTCATTTGGCGAAGGACAGAGGCATTGACTACGGCATTGTCGAACGAAAGCGAAATCTCAAGGACACTCAATATCAAGGTTAGAAAGGCGGCTGTGAGCGCCCCCTCAATGGTCTGCGAGTAAATGTAACCGACAATTCCGCCAATCACTAAACCAATGCCGGTGACAATAAATGAGCTATGGAAGTATCTGAGATTTTTCATCTTCCCCCAACATATTTCAGGAGTGGGGGAAGGACAACATTTTGCCGAAAATTAACGAGCGGAAGGTGCGGTTTCCCCGCCTTTTCCTTGGTCTGGCGGACTGCTGTCATTAGGTCGACCATGATCTCCGGTCTCAGGACGGTCGCCGCCCGGAGGTGTGCGAGGGTGGTCACCGGTTTCGGGTCGGTCGGGTGGTGAATGGGGATCATGTGGATCAGGCTCGTGTCCGCATCCGGGCAGGCGAGTCGAGCGGTCGTATACATTGGAAGTCCAGCAACCGTGATCGCAAGTGCGTCGGACGATCTTTCGCTTCAATGGTAGGCCACACTCTTTGGCCATAGCTTCGTAGAGTCTATCGTTGTTGGCAATTTCCTGGTCGGAAATGGTGGGCGAGCGCAAGTAATCCAGGAGGTATTTTTTCTTTATCGGTTGGCACATTTGAAAGAAAGGGTTGCGTTTTATGCGTCCCTCGATGGCCTCGGCACATTGTCCAAATCCTGTATTCGGAAAGTTTGCCCGATGTGCTTTGACCATAGATTGAAAGCGCGCTTGTCGTTGTTGGATGCTAATGCGGGCAAAGTCATTGTTGTTACCGTTGTTATCATCAAAGATTTCTTTGGCGTAACAGACTGGCCTTTTGTGATTCTGCGGCTTCCCATTGGAGTTTTTGTACTGGGACATTAGGCCGAAAGACGCAGCAAAGTGTTGCTCCTGTTCACCGTTTGAATTCCAATTGGTCTGAATACGGGTTTTGCCCGAAAGCCAATCGGGGTTTGCGTCACCATTGGATTTTGCAACGCCTCGCTCGTTGGGATATTCTTCGTCCGTGCAGTAACCATAGGATGCGACCATATCTATGACTTGTTGGCGGTAGGCCATTTCACTTTGTTTGTCGCTGGTTTTGTATGGTCCGTAATAGGTTTGCGCCATAACTCCTAATAGAGAAATCCATTTAGAAACGCCTCCGCCGTGTCGAAGTTCAGCTTCGCTGACGTCACAGAGTCCGCGTCCGACGCAAGCCAAGGAGCCAAGCTTTTTATACCGCGATTTGCAATCCGATTCTTTGGCGATTTTCTTAGGTTTTTCTTTTGCTGGAGGAGGAGTTATTTCCGGCTCGGGAGGTACCGGGTCTGGTTCTTTGGTTTTATCTCCAAGTTTGTCACCGACACGTTTATTTTTGTCAACTACACGTGGGACAATGGGATCATCCGGAACTGCTTTGCCGTCAGCCAGAAGCCTTTGCCGTTCAAGTGCTCCGATTGAACGCTTAGGAGTGCTTGCAAGTGCTTTTTTGTGCTCGGCGGTCACTTTCGCGGGGGCAAGAGCGTTTTCAGGAAAGGGATCTGCTTTGAGTGTGGTGATGACGTGGAAGACTTCGCCGAGGTGTTGAATCTGCCCGCACTCTTCTTTTTGGCGCCCTTCATTGACGGCGTTTCCGCCTGCGCAATATGAGGCCAATTGAGTTTCTAAAACCTTTAGATCCTGTTTCATTTTAGAGGCACGCTTATCCATGGATTCAAGATCGCCCTTGTTCATGCCATGTGCATGGTCGGCCAATTTCTGATCGAGGGAAGTGTCTTTCTTATCTGCGATCATCTTGACGCAATATCCAGTCAGATGATTGATCTCGGCCGCCGTACTCGCGGGAGCGCACACAGTGCCAAGACCAACTAGGCTGGTCAGAGCTGTCGGGCAAAGTTTCTTTGGAGCACAGGCGTTAGAGGTGTCCTCGGGAGGAGCACAAACATATCGGTTGCCGGACTTAATATAATGACTTTCGGTCAAAGTGTGAATGCACAGTTTGCCAAGAATGCTGTCGTCTTTAACATATTTTTCTTCGGCGTCGGCAATCGAGGAGAAGACCGCAAGATAGCGTTGCATGTGCTCGACCATTGCGGTTTTTTCAGCGACAGGGAAGTCTTCCATCTCTTCGACGGTGACTATGAAGTTAATAAAAAATTTGAGATACGCCACTCGTTGATCAAGATTCAGATCGGTGAATTCCTCAGCGGTCAAAACGTATTCGGTGAGGGTTCGATCACGATACTCAAAGGCATGGGCCGGTATGTGCACCAGCACCAGTCCAAGAATTAAAATCGAGAATCGCAAACGCAGGCTCATTGGACTATATCCTTACGGGCAGTTGTAGACTGCTGTGATCGTTACGCCTTCAGGAATGACCGGAGAGAATTTCAGCAAATTACCGGTTAAAGTCACTGTCGTGCTCACAGGTTTATCGAAGGTTACCACAGGATTGCCGATCGGAGTACATTGCAGAGTCATCCCCGGCATGCTGTTGACCGTACGATCCTTAATAAACTTTAAGTTCTGCGTGTAGTCGGTGTCGCAAATGCTTCCGACAAAACCGTTCGTTTTATTCGAGAGGTCGGCATAGAGTCGGCCCGGAAAGCTCGGGCTCGATTGCGCATCTTGGGCGGCCTCGCACGCGCTATCGCCTGGTTTGACGATGATCGAGTTCCAGATAAATGGTTTTACAAATCCAGCGCTATCAAATGTCGAATGAACATTTGCGATCAAGTTGTCGGGCATGTCCATCGGCTCAAGCGGTTTGTATTGAATAGAACTCAGCGCTTGGTTTCCGCCGACACTGCGTTCGTCTTCGTCCGAGATCACAATAGTGGTCAAGGTCGCCTGGGGTCGCATGCAACCCGCAGCTGAGAAATCCTTAATCATAAGATTCACGCCTTGGATTCCGCGTTCATCAGAGCTCCACTCAGCACCAAGAGAATTGATGGTATCGACAAACACCTGGTTTTTATTGGCGCTGGTCTTATTCATGATGGCCGAGCCAAGGCCGACCCATTTGATTGGGCCTCCTTTATAATAGGAAGTGTCTGTCGTCGTAAGACAAACTTGGTAGTCAACTTTGAGCGCGTCTAGGTCAGTGAGCAAACCATTCATGCGATTGGCAAGTTTGGTTTGGTCCTCTTTCATCGAACCTGAGTCATCGACGACCAAAATGACGTCGACAGAGTTCAATGCAGGAGTCACATACAGATTTTGCGTGACGTGATTTCCGGTGGGACAAGCGAGCGTGTTACACGCCTGCGAGGCTGCGGGTTTAGTCGCAGCATTGCAGTAAGTTACAGAGACGTATTGCCCGTCGTTGCGTTTGCACGCAATCGCGCGAGTTTGTAGTCCTCCACCACAAGTCTTTGAACAAGTCGACCACGGCTGGGGCTCCCACGCATATGTATAAGTCACTGGGCACGCTTGTGGATTGCAGGCGCGACTAGTGGGTGGCTTCGAAGCCGGGTCACAGAATGAATCTGCGACAACAGTTCCATCATTTTTCTTACAAACAACAACGTCAGTCGCCGTGCCGCCGCCACATTGCACGGAGCAAATGCCGGGCGTGACTACCCAACTATATGTCACTGGAGGACAAACTTGAGTATTACATGGTGCAGAGACGTCGGGCTTTATAGCCGTACAAAGTGAATCTGCTACGATTACGCCATTTTGATCTTGGCAAACCACCGTGCGAGTTTTGACTCCCGTACCGCAAGTTTTATCGCAAGCACCGTAAGGGCCAGCATTCCAAGTGTAGTTCGCGACACAAGCTTGCACATTGCAAGAGCGGGTTGAAGCGGGTTTGGGCGCTGAGCAAAGACTATCTGCGACCACGGTTCCTGTTCCATCGTGACACTCAACCACTTGGCTTTCGGTTCCACCGCCACAGGGTTTCGAGCAGATGCCGTTGTAGCCACCTTGATGCCAAGAGTAACTCCCGGCACACCCGGCGCCCTGGCATGATGCTCCGGCGCCGCCGTCGCCTTTTCTGCTGCTAAAGTGCACTCCTGAACAGGAGACGTTCAATGCAACAATCGTGAATGTAACCAACAACTGCAATAGGCCTCTCATAGAGAACCCCCTAATTCAGTTCTCTATTCGGCGGTTTTCAGACAGCTTGAGGTCCAGTTGGTGTATCTTTGGACCAAAGTCCTATAAGACTTGGCCTTAGGTCTGAGCTTAGACCCAGTATCTGGCGAGTAGAAAGATCGAACTTAAAACTCGCTTCCATATTGGGAGGTGAGTCCATTCGAGTGTGTTAAATACCTTCGACAAGGCTTCATCGCTGACGTAACCCGCAGTGATCTCATTTAGATTGTCTTGGTGAGTGATCACCACATCCATCTCAAGATCATGCAGAAAGCTGCGATGATTCAAGTTGGATGATCCGACGCAGATCCAGTCATCGACGATGAATAGTTTTTGATGAGAAAAACGCGGGGAATAGACAAATACTTTTACCCCTTTGGCCGAGAGTGATTTAAGTAGAGGCAGGCTCATCCATTTCATAAACCAAACGTCACTTTTTTCAGGGATCATCAGTCGCACATCGAGTCCGCGTCGGGCCTGTCTTGCGAGTAAACGAAAAACGCGTCCCACCGGTACGAAATAGGGAGTGGCAAGCCAGATGCGATGCTGGGCTCGGCGCATGCGCTTAGTTTTTTCAAGGCGAGCGCGTCGTTTGTGTATAAAACTGTCATTGAGTAACAGTAAGCGCGGACTGCGCGTCGGCCAATTGACGGCGGTCCATCCACGATAGGCACGTTGAAAGGCGCGCTGCGCGTATTTTACTTCCGCTCCACGCACGCAAACGCCGGTGTCTTTCCACGCTTGGTCGCCAAAAACTTCGGAGAGGTGCACGTCGCTGACATTAAAACTTCCGGCCCATAACTCTTGACCGTCAAGCAAACAAAATTTGCGGTGATTCCCGCGGTTGAAGTTACGAAACCGTAACCACATGCGGTGCCAGAAATTCTTTGGATCACCCGGCAAGCGCGAGAGGATCCAAGGGCTCGTGCGGAAAAAACGCACCCTCACTCCTGCGGCCTTGAGTGCTGGCCAATACTCGTGAGCAAATCGACGCGAACCCCAGCCATCGACAATCACCCGGACCCTCAGGCCGCGCGCCGCTGCGGCAATCAAATGAGCGACCATGCGATCGGCTAAAATCCCTTTTTCGAAAATATAGGTTTCTAGATCGATCGTGACTTTCGCCTGATTGATCGCGTCGAGCAATCCGGCAAAATACTCATCGCCGGTCGTATACAATTTTTCTTTATCCCATTGGGTCGGTCCGCGTACGAGGGGACTCATTTTAAGCTGACGCTCGCCGCCCGCTCAATGCGATCAAAAACAGCTTCCCAATCTTCGCCGCTTTGTGCCGTTGAACGAGTGACATAGATCGCCGCATCCGGCTTTAAAGAAAGGCGACGGAACTCTTCATAGAGTACACGCGCAGCTTCATGGGGAGTTTCAGGTAAACGCAACTCAACGGCATTGCTCAGTTGGCGTAGCAGCTGCTTTTCAGCCTCCGCTTGGGTTTCTTTTGACCAAGACTTTTGATTGAGCAAAATCACCGGGGCATTCGGTTTGTAGTGTGACTTAAGATGACCGGGTGAGGCCGCAGATTCTTCGCGGAACAATTCAAATTTGACCGCCGCGCCCTTTAGGCAGTCGCGAATCTGAGCGCGCGAAACACCGCCAGGCCTTAGAATCTTCAGCCACCAAGTGTCGCCACTTAATTCTGCGGCAAGGACCGTGCTTTCAACGCCCACTGCACAGGGTCCGCCGTCGAGCACGGGTACGCCTCCCGCAAATTCCTCTTCGACATGCGCTGCCGTCGTGGGGCTTGTGTGTCCAAAACGATTGGCCGATGGTGCGGCAAGTGGCGTGCCCAATGTGCGCAACAAATTTAAGGTCGTCGGATGATCCGGGCAGCGTACGCCGACGGTGTCGAGGCCAGAAGTGATGATCGACGAAACGCTCGCGTTTTTAGGTGCAATCAAAGTGAGTGGACCGGGCCAGAAGTTCGCAGTTAAAAGGTCAAAGACCTCTGGCCACTTACAACACAAGGTCTTGGCCTGCGCCATGGAGTGAACATGAATGATGAGCGGATCGAAAAATGGTCGCTGCTTCACGGCGAATATTTTTCTCAGCGCCGGTTCAGAGTCGATGCGACCTGCAAGACCGTAGACAGTTTCCGTGGGCAGGGCGACGACCGTGCCCTGGCGAAGAAAGTTGATGGCTTGTTTTTCGCTCACGATTGGCATGTGACGGGTATAGCTTTAGAAGGGTCGCTTGTCGATATCGCGGCGAAAATTCTCTAAGTAAGGCGCAAACCACTCATAAATCTTCAAAGCTCCCTCTGGAATCGGCTTGCCCCCACTCAGATAGCCATGCACAGCTTCGATTTCGGCCAGAGTGAGCTGCACAAAACCCTCTTGATTTGAGGTCGGCAGCCAACGCGCAAAATTCTTGGTTTGCGAAAAGTATATTTTCGAAAGCACCTTACACTTGCGTTCAAAGGCTTTACGCGGGAGGCGAAAAGTTTTATCGGCAAAACAATTGTAAGCGAAGCTCCAAACTGGGAGCGCCGGTTTGAACGCGCGATAAGCTGCTAGACAAACGTCTTGATGGTGAGGATGGCCGTACTCTCCAAGGGCTCCGTGCGTAAACACCTCGGATGGAGTCTCGAGCCGCAAACGTGCCTCGAGTCGACTTAAGTCCAAACGCGACTCGTAACGATCGGGAAAGTCCCACATCTCGGCATACTTAATTTTGAATTCATTGCAGGCATTTAAGAAATCTTTTTTGCGGGCTTCTCCGTCGCCATCGGCATTGCCGTCGGTTACGCAGATCACCTTCCACGGGCGACGGCGATACACTTGTAAGAGGCCAGCTGCGAAAATAGTTTCGTCGTCCGGGTGTGCAACTAGCAAAAGATTGTACTTTTTCATTAGCGCCATCTCACTCTCTTGCTACAATTCTAGTCATGCGTATCGAGATTGGCAAAGACGAGAATGATTGGATCGAAAAGGTCTGGGCGTGGGTGCATTCACAGACTCTAAAAGGGCAACGCGTCTTTCTTCCCGCTGGGGGCACTCCGTCTCCGGCATTTGCGCGGTGGACGGCGAAGCCCTCCGCACATTTGAAGTCGTTGAGATTTGTGCAGATTGACGATATTCTCAACGGGCCGATGCGTGGACATTTTCGTCAGTTTTTTGAAAAGGAACTGACTCAGTATTTGGCGCAGTTCGAATGGATTGATAAGGCCGATCAGACGGCCGATGTCGCGATTTTAGGCGTGGGTGTGAATGGCCATGTCGCATTTCATGAGCCGGGATTGCCGCGCGATTTTTATAGCGGTTGCGTGAACTTAAGCGCGGAAACGCTGTCCTACCTCAAGCTGCCTTCGCCCACCTGGGGAATCACCTATGGAGTCGGAGCATTTTTGAATTGTAAGAAAATTTTGGTCTTGGCGCGCGGTGATCGCAAAAAGGCGATTATGAAACAGGCTGCCAAAGACAAGACCCTGCCGATTGGCTGGATCATGGAGCATCACGACGTCACGTTGATTTCGGACTTCGATTTCTAAAGATTCCCGTCACATATTCCGATTGTTTCACTATGAGATCTTACGCGCTCTTCATTTCACTTTTTGCATTCACGACTTCTGTCCAGGCGTGCCCGGTCCCGCCCGCCAGCGTGAAGTTTCAGGGTACGGCCTTTGAATCGCAGCCTTTAGAAATTACCGGCAATAAAATTCGCTTCTTCCGTGGCACTTGGCAAGAGGTCGCCGTTTACTACAACAGCAGTTTCAAAAAATGGTGCTACGGCTCTAGAAAAAAATCACCCCAGGCCGCATGTCTTTCGCACGCTAAACTGGGTGGCAAAGTCGTCCTGATGGCCGGGAAAACCGTGATCGAATCTTTCACTTTAGAAAATGTCGAGAAGAAGGTCGTCGCCAGTCTCACTTTCAAGGACAATCAGCTGACGATCGAAATGCGCGATTCCGACGGAAAAACAAATGGAAAGCGGATCGTAATTGAGGACAAATCGAGCTCTGAAACCGAATCACTTGAAATTCACGGTTGGAACTGCCCGAATCCGAAATTTCTTTCATGTGCCGGCGCGGAATTGCGAACAATTGGTGAAAATATTTTTGAACAGGAAATGAACGAAGAACTTGCGGTGAAAGAAGTTGAACTCTCAAGCCGACTTGTCCGTTATGCCTCGACCTGTGAAGGTCTGCATCAGCTACCCGAGAAGAAATCTAACTAGCCGTCCGAGCGGCGAACGATACTGCGCAGATTCACTTTCAGAACTTTTTTGCGCATACGAATGTTTTTCGGAGTGACCTCAATCCATTCATCTTGCTCGAGCCACTCAATGCAGCGTTCAAGGCCCATTTCGCGAATACCTTTTAGGGCTTCGTAGTGATCCGACCCGGCCGCACGCACGTTGGTCATTTTCTTTTCTCGGCAGGGATTCACGTTGAGGTCATTCTCTTTATTGAATTCGCCGATGATCATGCCTTCGTAGACTTCGGTGCCGGGCTTAATAAACATCACGCCGCGATCATCGAGATTCAGCAAAGCGTACTCAACGCCTTCGCCGTCACGATCCGAAATCAATGCTCCGTTTAGGCGATGGAGCATTTCGCCCTTCCACTCCGTGTAGCCAATCAAATTCGAGCTGAACAAACCCTCACCCTTCGTAGCGGTGAGATATTTCGTGCGCATTCCAAGCAATCCACGTGTGGGGATATCGAATTCTAAACGAACCCGATTTTGCGTGCCACCGGGACCGGACTGAGTGCCTACGACTTCATAGGACATTAAAAGACCTTTGCGCTCTTGGAACATGCGAGTCACGTCGCTGGCGAATTCCTCAGGTAAATCCAATGTCGCGCGCTCAAGTGGCTCCATCTTCTGGCCATTTTCAGTGCGCAAAAGAACTTCGGGACGGCCGACCATGAATTCCATATTTTCACGGCGCATTTGCTCAATCAAAATCGCAAACTGCAATTCACCGCGACCAAGAATTCGGAACTGATCCATCGCACCGGTCTCTTCAAACTTAACGGCCACATTGTGACGAACTTCACGTAGCAAGCGCTCGCGCAGCTTCCGTGATTGCACGGCCTCACCGTCGCGACCAGAGAAGGGCGAGGTGTTTACAGAGAATACCATTCCAAGTGTCGGCTTATTGACCTCAATACGTTTCAAGCGAGCCGTGTTCTCTTCGCTTCCAACGGTGTCGCCGATTTCAAAGTTTTCACACCCACCAATAACGCCGACGTCGCCCGCTTCCAAAGTTTTAACTTCGGCTTGAGCAAGGCCCGAGAAACGAAACAGCTTGGTGACGTTAAAAGGCTCCACGATTTCTTCAAGCTTGTCATTAATTCCGAAGCGATAGGCTTTTTGATTGGTCGTTAACGACCCAGACATAATTCGTCCGATCGCCAAGCGACCGGTGTATTCTGAGTAGCCAAGGTTAGCGGCCATCATTTGAAAGCCGGTCTCAGTTCCCATTTTAGGCGGGGAAATATTGGCCAATACTAGGTCAAACATAGGCTGCAAAGAGCCCTTCGCTTTACCAGAAATCAAATCCGGAATTTCATCAGGATTGGTCGTGCACCAGCCGTGCTTCGCACAAGCATACACAATCGGAAAGTCCGCCTGCTCTTCGGAAGCGCCTAGATCGATGAACAAATCAAAAGCTTGATTCACTACTTCTTTGGTGCGAATGCCGTCACTGCACTCAGGACGATCGACTTTATTGATACACAAAATAATGCGATGACCGCGCTCCAAAGCCTTTTGCAACACAAAGCGTGTTTGCGGCAACGGACCCTCAGCGGCATCCACAAGCAAAACGGCACCATCGACCATTCCCAAAATACGCTCGACCTCACCGCCAAAATCCGAGTGTCCGGGAGTATCGACGATATTGATGCGTGTGTCTTTGTATTGAATCGCTGCATTCTTTGCTTGAATCGTGATCCCGCGTTCGCGCTCCAGATCCATCGAATCCATGACTCGATCCTCAAGAGCCGCGCGCTCCGAAAACGTGCCACTTTGGCGTAATAAGTGATCGACAAGGGTTGTTTTCCCATGGTCGACGTGGGCGATAATGCAGATGTTTCTTATTTTATTCATGCGAACCATGGAGACTATGCGAGCCTCCTCTTGTTTGCAAACTTTTCTTCAGTTCGATTTACAAAGATAGGGGGGGTATCCTACAGTTAATTGCAGGAGGGGGGTCTCGAGTGATTTATGGCAGCGAAACCATCTCGGCATACACCCGAGCCAACGTCATTGTTTGGATGACCCTTGCCTTTCAGGGCGGGCTGCTCAATATCGGAGGCCTTCCGGCCTGCCAAAGTTTCGTTTCCCACGTCACCGGCTTTGCGACGCTCTTTGGACTAGAGCTCAATCAAGGCGGTTAGATGGCGATCGTGTCTTCCAGCCAACGGGTGATCGCTTGATCGGACCAACGCACCTCTTGATAACTTGTGCCCCACCCTAGAAATCCGACGTGACCGCCGCGCTCGGTGAGAATCAAATCTAAATTATCGCTGTGTGGTGCGTGCGCCAAAACCCGGCCGTCCACGACGGGATCATCCATGCTCGAAAGGATCAGTGCGGGAATTTTGATCTCAGGAATGTAGTGAATGGAGCTGCACTTTTTATAGTAGTCCAAGGCGTCTTTGAATCCACCTGTGCGCGTGGTGTAGATTTCATCGAACTTGCGAATATTTAAGTCTTGCGGGAATTCGAACTTCTCAACCTCGGGGAACATCTGCTCCATAACTTTGACGTCCTTGAGCAAATGCTTGAGGAAAAAACTTTGAAACATTCGATTTTCGGGCTGACTCATGCGACTAGCCGCAGCCTCAAGATCAACCGGCGGCGAAACGGCCACGACGCTGTCCAGATTTCCGCTGGGGCGCGAGCCGTCTTCACCGGCCATTTTCAAGGTGATGTTTCCACCGAGGGAAAAGCCAATTTGGGTAACGGGTGAACCAGGAAATGCCGTCGTCATCCAATTCAAAACGTCACGGGTATCCTGACTGACGCCGCAGTGATAGGGGCGTCGGGCAAGACCACGGCCGGGCCCACAGAAACGTAAATTTAAACGCAAAACCAGATAGCCCTTTTTAAAGAGTCGACGACACATGCGTTGCATGTAGGTCGACTCATGACTGCCGGTCAGGCCGTGCACCAAAAGCATTACGCGACCGCCGACTTTCCAATTTTTAGGTCGGTTTTCAGTGACGACAAGGATATCGCCATCAGGTAACAAGACATGGTGAAAACGATCGGGGCGAGTGGGCTTTAGAATTGGCCAGTAGTTGCCATAAACGGTTTGATAGAAACCCGAACGAGCAAATGGAAAGGGATAAAACTTATTGAGCTTTAGTTTGGCGAGAACTCTTTCGACCCGATCTTCAATTCCCAAAATTTTCCTCGTATTGACTCGAAATATCGCCAAAAACAATTCTGCAGTAACGTAGTTATAAAGGCAAAGTCAGAAAATCGCCAAAAAATTTCCGCGGATATGGGGGAAACTTCTAGCCCTTTTAAATAGGCTCATGGGCGAAGGTCTGGTGTATCTGACAGGGCTCAAACTTGGCAGAGTCTGACCTTTTTACATGGCTGGCCGCGACTTCGGCGTCGTGGGTAAAAAACAAGATCCAGTCCTCGGGGGCGGCTCTTTTATAAAGCTCGGCCTTTTCGTCGATCAGCTGTTCTGGAAAACGGTCGTAACCCATAGTGATCGGCAGGTGAACCCAGGCGCGGCCGGGGATCAGATCTCCGCAGAAAATAATCGTCTTTTGGTCGCCTTTGAAAACTGTGTGCATCTGACCCGGAGTGTGTCCGCCCGTAATGATAAATTCGATACGCTTGTTTAACGGCTTCGGTAGCGGATCTTGAGGATAAATCAAAAGCCGGCCAGAATTTTTAAGCAAAGCCGTAAGTTCGGGAATAAACGAGGCCTTGTCGCGAGAGTGCGGATGCAGCGCCCGTTCCCAGGCCTCTTTGCCAACAATAAATTTCGCGTTTGGAAAAACCAAATCCTTTTGTCCCGCGTGGGCTTGAGTAAAACTGGGGAGCAAGCCCCCAGCATGATCAAAATGCAAATGCGAGAGAATCACATAGTCGATACTTTCCGGGGTGTGACCGGCGGCGCGCAGATTTTCTAAGAGCAAATGTTTTTCGGGAGTTTGGACTCCGTAGCGTTCTGCCATTTTCGGCTCAAAAAAAGCGCCGACTCCGGTCTCACATAGAACTTTGACTCCGTCGAATTCGAGTAGCATGCATCGGCAAGCGAGGGGAATTCGTCCGATCGAATCGGGCTTGATCCATTTTTCCCAAACCGGGCGTGGGGCATTGCCAAACATCGCGCCGCCATCGAGCAGTTGGCGATTGCCCTCGATCGAAGTGACAAAGGCCGCACTCATTTGCGAATCTCCACGAGAATCCGACCTTGCACTTTGCGATGTAGGAGATCTTCGAAGGCGAGGGTGAGATCTTTTAGACCAATCGTACGCGTGACAATCGACTCGATCTTTTTCGGTTTCCAGTGGCCGGCGAGTTTATTCCATATTTCATGGCGGATGTCGCGGCTGCAATTATTCGAACTAGTTCCCAGTAAACTGACCCCGCGTAAAATAAAAGGCATCACGGTTCCATGCAGCTCAGGACTTTGCGCCATCCCAATCGAGGCGACATTTCCCCAGAGTTGAGTGTGGGCCAGAACCTGACTAAGAAGTTCACCGCCTACATTATCGACCGCGCCGCCAAAGCGCACTTTTTCGAGCGGCTTTGTGCCGAGTGCAAGCTCTTCGGGAGGAATCACTGCGGCTGCACCCAACGATTTCAAATAGGGACCGGCTCCATGTTTGCCGCTGACAGCGTGAACCGCGTAGCCGTTTTGCGAAAAAATCTGCACAGCAAAGCTGCCGACTCCGCCACTCGCGCCGGTGACCAGAATGGGACCGAGGGAGGGAGCTTGTCCATTGCGCTCCATTCGGTAAAGCGCGAGTGCGGCCGTAAACCCTGCCGTACCTAGAATCATCGACTCGCGCATGTTCAGCCCTTTGGGCAGAGGCACGACCGAATCGGCATGAGCGCGAATCAGTTCGGCGAATCCGCCGTCATAGGTCTCACCAATGCCGCAGCCGGTGACAAGAACTTCTTGTCCAGGTGTAAAGCGTGCGTCCTTGGATTCGAGTACGACCCCTGCGGCATCAATTCCCGCATTGAGTGGAAAATTTTTGAGAATTCGTCCTTTGCCCGAGCCGGCGAGCGCGTCTTTGTAATTCACGCTTGAGAAATGCACTTCGATCGTGACTTCGCCGTGAGTGAGCTCCGCGGCGCTCATTTGTTGTAATTTTGCAAAAGGCTCGCCGCCGTCAGTCGAGTGCATGCGCAGAGCCCAAAAGGGTTTCATTGGACTTCCTTTTTGATTGTCGCGAGCAATTCACTGCACGCGTCTTCGATCAGATCCAAAACGTGCTCGAAGCCCTGCTCTTCTTTGTAGTAAGGATCGGGGACTTCGGTGAGCGTGTGTAGCTTGCAATAAGTCAACAGCGGTCTGACTTTGTAATGGTGTTCACCTTTGTGATCCAGGGCGAGAACATTGCGCAGGTTGGAATTGTCCATAGTCAAAATATAATCGTAGTCATGAAAGTCTTCGGGCGCTGAAATTTGTCGAGCCTCAAGATCGCTTAAATCATAACCACGTTTTTTCGCATGCTGAATCATCCGAGAGTCGGGTGGTTCACCCACATGCCAGCCGCCGGTGCCGGCAGAGTCGATTTTGATTTTATCGGCTAAACCTTCTCGTTTCACCATTTCGCGAAACACACCTTCGGCAGCTGGTGAGCGACAGATATTTCCCAGGCAAACAAATAAAACTTTTTTCATTTATGCCCTAACTTCGCCGGCTTAAACTTTAGTGCTGCAGAATTTAAACAGTAGCGTTCTCCCGTTGGCGGGGGGCCATCGTCAAACACGTGGCCCAAGTGCGCGCTGCAGGTTTTGCACTTGATCTCTGTGCGATGCATGCCAAAGCTAGTGTCGTCGATATAGTCGATCACTTCTCCACGCGCCTTCGCCTTTTCCGCAAAGAAACTGGGCCAGCCACACGCCGAATGGAATTTAGTCGAAGACTCAAACAGCGGAGTCTCACAGCAAACGCAGAGGTATTCGCCGTCGTCTGTGGTGTCTAAGTACTCACCGGAACCGGCGCGCTCGGTGGCGCCTTCACGCGTGACTTTGTATTGCATTTCGTTGAGTCGGGATTGCCAAAATGACTTCGGTTTGTTTTTCCAGTCGGTCATGGTAAACACCATAGCTCATTGGGGAGACACAATCCATGGATTTAGCCGAACTCACATTGTCCAGACGCACAGTTCACAACTACAAAAAGGCAAAAGTCGACGATACGGTGGTCGAAAGGGCGCTGGAACTTTCGCTTTGGGCGCCGAATCACAAACTCACATTCCCGTGGCAGTACTTTTGGATTGGCGATGCGGCTCGTAAGAAACTCGCAGACCTGTCGGTTGAACTTAAGAACGCAAAAGAGCCATTGAATGACGTGAAAAAGAAGGCGGTGATCGAGAAAGTCACCAACCCCTCGCACGTGATTCTTCTCGGCACACGGCGTAGTCCCGATGCGGTGCGGGCGCATGAAGATTTTGCGAGCCTGGCCTGCGCGGTACAGATCGCTTCGTTGTACCTTTGGGAAAAACACATTGGTAGCAAATGGACGACCGGTGGATTCTCGAGCCATGCGCGCGCTTATGAAATATTGGGTATTTCGCCAGACGATGTACTTCTTGAAGGTGCGCTGCTAGTGGGCATTCCACTGATTGTGCCGGCGGCAACAAAGCGCCCTCCGCTCGAACGTTTTATGCGCCGGGTGGAGTAGTCTGACTAATCTTTAAGATCACATCACAATGTATTCAAACGCCCGGGGCATGTCGGGTTGTATATCGAGGGTAAAGTACACGCGGCCGATCTCGCGCCCGTCGGTGGATTCCACTTGGACTTTCCAGTCGCCGGGCTGGTAGTTGCTCTTGGTGCCGAAGCCCCGAAAGCCCTCTTCGCGCCCGCCGACAATTTTAATCGGTACAGAATCCTGTAGCGCCCAGCCGACGCGATTGTCCTTCCAATACCAACGAATCGTCACTTGATCCGAAAATCGAGCCGGGGAGAAAATTCGGAAAAAGACGTGAATTTTATCACCCCTTTGCGCCGTAAAGTTCTGATCGCCATGTTGCCAAAATCTCCACCAGGGGCGCTCGTGACCGAGTTTGTATCCTTCTTCAGTCTTGTCTACCGAGTGGTAAACCCCAATGAATGGAATAGACAAGGGAACTGGAGGAATAAGTTTCACGAGATAAAGAGTCAAAAAACTCAGAAGAACAATTCCCATTGGCACAAGGATCTGACGCTTAGCTTTTTCAAATGAATTTTGACGATAATTTTGAATCCACCAGCCCAGGCCAATGAGCGGCAAACAGCCCAGAAGCATCGAGAGTAAAAAGACAAGTAGGCTGAGTGAAGCCGCCAAGACGGGGGTGACATAGGCGAAGTAGCAAAGAAAACACAGACTCAGTAGGGCAAATTTAAAAGTAAGTCCCGACTTTTTAAATCGATGTGACTCATTGGCGACAAGTAGCAGCGCCATAAACACCATGAAGACAAATGAGACAATCAACGATGAGCTTTTGAAAAAGAATATCGTGTAGCCGTTAAGCAACGTGCCGAATAGAAAGTGAACCAGCGCGGTTCGATAATCGTAGAACCAACGTTTCAATACAAACATCTTTGAGGTATCGATCGGTGGATTAAATTCCTCGAAAAACATTTGAATCAATGCCGCCATAATGATGATCAGGTAAAGCCCTTGCTGCCCAATCGTCATTAGTGAGTCAATGCGTTCGAGCATAACCATGTCGAAGAGGAACCCACCGATAAAAAAAGCAATATTTATCAGATGTTCGTGTTGCTCGTAGTAGGCTTTGAATTTGCTGATATGGGGGGCAAGCGATAAGTCTTTGTTGCTGATCATGGGTGAAAGGTTAAAAATCCACCCGGTATAAGTCAATCAGTCGTGGACCTTGGGCTGGGATATTGCTTAAAACCGACAATTGACATCATCGGGGCGTCGCCGCATATTGCGCCCATGAATAGGAAAATTGGAAAACTCAATTGCATGGTTCGCCCGGGCGACGACGAGAAGCAAAACGTCGTCCTTCTGCATGGTTTTGGGGCCGATCCGAGTGATCTGTTTTCGTTGGCAGATTTTTTTGATCCCGAAGGAAAATGGAACTTTATTTTTCCTGAGGCACCTTTAGAGGTTCCGATCGGTCCGCACATGTCGGGGCGCGGTTGGTTCCCCATTTCGCTACGCGAGCTGGATCAGGGAATTGATTTTACAAAAATTCGCCCGCCCGGAATGGATGCGTCTTGTGAGCTTGTTTATGACCTGATCTTTCATTTGAATTCCGATAAAGTCGTGCTCGGTGGTTTTAGTCAGGGTGCGATGGTCTCGGCTGAAGTCGCTCTCAGCAATCCCAGTGACGTGCACGGGTTGATCCTTTTATCTGCAGCCCTTCTGGATCAGGACAATTGGATTAAAAAGGCTCCATCTTCTAAGGGGAAGACATTTATTCAGAGTCATGGAATGCAGGATTCAGTGATTCCATTTGCCATCGGTCAGCGCCTTCATGAAATTTTAAAGGCGGCGGGTCTTGAGGGTCCTTTAATAGCATTCCCCGGTGGCCATGAAATTCCCTTGCCCGTCTTGCAAAAGACCAAGCTCTACATCGGTACGATTTTAGATTAAAAACGCTTTTCAAGCTGCGAGAAAAAACTCTCGATGCGTTTGAAATTGGCTGCAAAGTCACTGCGCCCAATGCGTGAGCGCGACCGCATATGAACCGCGCTTTGACCCTGTTCTGTTCGTACCTCAATGACGACATCATCTTTAAAATGCAACAAACCAGTTGTCGCGACGGCCTCTAAATGCTGACCACGGACGTCGACGTTTACGATCTCCCAATCGGGCTGAACTTTTGCGACCTCGGACACCAGCACAAAAACTTGTGCCGCATCGTTTTTCGTACTTAGTGGCTTTAAATCTGGATACAGATGAAGTTGTTTCGCTTGAAAATCCTTAGGGTAAGCCAAGGACTTTCCACGATGAGCATCTAAAGTCTGTATGTAATTGAACGCCGGGGGAGAATCAAAGCTCGTGGTGATATCATTGACCTTCGTCAGCAGTGCCGCAAAAATCAGCGACATTCGTAGGCTATGCCAGTGACGGCCGTTCCATAGTCAGAGTACTGTTTCACCATCACGTAGTTACCACCCTTATTCGCTGTCTCGCGCTTTAGATCCTCAAGCGCTTGCTCTTGAGTTCCTTTGGCGGTCGGGGCATTGCCCGTTAACTTACCAATTTCTCTGCACGATTTGTCGGGCTCTTCACGGCTGACTTTTACGGCCTTGCTATCGGACAAAATAGAGCGTGAGGCGCAGCCGACAAAACTGAGCGCAAATAAAAGAGTAGTGAATTTAAAAAAGTTCGACTTCACAATCTGCTCCTTCGATAAATTACGATTGACCTGTGACATTCAAACCACGAATCAAGAGCGACGGGCAAACAGTATCGCCGATGGGCGACAATACGTCATTACCTACGGCTTCGACAGAGGCGAAGAGTTCCAAAATATTGCCCGAGATTAAAAAATCCTTCAGCGGCGCGCTGAGCTTTCCTTCCAGATAGAGGCTGCCCTCCATTGGAATCGAAAAGTCGCCACTGGCGGCGCGAAATCCCGCAAGCCCATTGAGTGTCGATACAAGTAGCACTTGCTTGTCGGAGTTTAATAGATCAGCGAAACTGGATGTGCCAGGTCGGACCAGCATATTGCTGGTTCCGATGTCTAGATCTGATGCAGGAGCGCGCGAGGCACTGGCCGTATGCGGAAGGTTGAGCTTGCGCGCAAGAACTGAATTGGTCAAAAACGATTTCACGACTCCGCGCTCAACAAGAGTTGTCTTTTGAGCGGCGTAACCTTCTGCATCGAAGGGCCGACAGCCCGTTGCAGCTACAAAAGATGGATCGTCCATCAGAGTGATTTGATCTGAGAAAATCTTCTGCCCAAGTTTGCCCTTCAGAGGCGAGGTATTTTCATCCACCGCTTTGGCATTAAAATAATTTCCGATCAAGCCAATCAAAGTTTCCGCGGCACGATTTTCAAATACAACGGTATAGGATCCCGTTTTTGGCCGAACCGCACCTCTCCTCGCCAAAGCCTTCGCTGCGGCTTTGCGTGCAATGTCACTGGCGTTGAGCGCAACCATACTTTGCGCGTAGCCCACTTCTCCGCCCATCACATTGTTCTCGCCGTCTTTCGCTAAGCAGTAGGTGTAGCCCGAGCAAAAATTTTGGCGATAGGAACCGCGTAGCCCTTTGCTATTTGCAATCCAAACTGTGCCGGCCATGTCACTATAGCGGGTATAGGCAACGGCGGTGATCGCCGGATCAAATTCTAGAGCCGCGGCCTCAAGCTGTTGAGCGTTCGCGATTTTCTCTTTGACCGCGACTTCTTCGAGTTGCGGATTGTACATGCCCTTCAATTCCGGAAGGTTCGTGGCGGAGTGAAGCTCAGAGATCCAGTCCTTTTCGATCGCACGTGCATTGGTGCGGGCCTCTTTGAGTACCTGGTCTAGGCTCTCACGATCTAAGCTCTCAGTATACGCTAGTCCTTCATGTTTTCCGTCGAGCACGCGCACGCCGAGTTGATGCGTTTCAGAAAATGAAAACTGATCCATCTTATTTTTTTGAAAAGCGATGCCGGTGGATTTGCGTTCGTTGGCCAGAACTTCCAAATCTAAACGTGATTCTTTTGCACATTCCAGAAGGTAATCGATGGCGTCGTCCATGGCCGCGTGACTCATACCTTGCCTCCGACCGTAAGTTTAGAAACTAAAATCTGTGGCTGACCTACGGTCACCGGAATATGCCCGCTGACTGACCCACAAGTTCCAGGGGAAAGTTTAAGATCCGCGCTGACTTTTGAGATGCGTCCAAGAGTCTCAATTCCCGTGCCGATCAAGCTTGCACCTTTCACTTGGTTTTCGATGCGGCCATTGCGAATAATAAACGCTTCGCTCACCGCAAAATTATAGGAGCCGGTACCGGGGTTTACAGAGCCTCCGCCCATTCTCTTGGCGAATAATCCATAGTCCACATCCTTGATCATCTCCTCGAGTGTCGATTTTCCAGCGCCGAGGAAGGTGTTACGCATGCGAGAGGTCGGCGCGAAGCGATAATCTTGGCGACGTCCACTGCCCGTGATTGCGTAGCCCGTTTTTCGCGCACCCATTTTATCTACGATGTAACTTTTCAAGATGCCTTTATCGATGAGCACGGTGCGTTTCGTGCTCTCGCCCTCGTCGTCGATTTCTAGCGAACCATTCTCGCCTTCAAGAGTTCCGTCGTCGATCGCCGTCACACATTCGTCAGCCACTCTTTGTTCGAGCTTGCCGCAGAAGACAGAGGCATTTTTTGAAACCGACGTGGTTTCGAGTCCGTGGCCACAGGCTTCATGAAAGATCACCCCCCCAAACGCATTGTCGAGAACGACTGGCATTTCTCCAGCCGGCGCCCAATCGGCGCGCAAGATGCGTAAGCTTTGTCCTGCCGCACTCAGCCCCAACTCTTTAAAGTTGACCTTATTCCAATCCGCGGGAGTTCCCAGAAATCCGGTGCGCTCCATACCGACTTCTTTCATGCCATTCTCTTCAGAAAATGCGCGAACGACGGCGTTCAAATAGCCCCGACCCTCTTGCCGATGCACACCTTCGGAGTTCATGATCTGAACAGTTTTAAACGTTTCGCCCATCTCGGCTTCAACTTGTGTGATCAAGCTGCTAAAGCCGCGCGTCTGATCATCTATCAACGCCAGCGCTTGCCACTGCTCTTCACCCGACGTGTCTTTTAAATATTCAATCTGACCAAAGTTTTCGATCTCTTTGGGCACGATCATTTTTTGTTTATGCTCAGAGATCATCGCATCGGCGGCCTGCTTCGCTGCGCGCAACAATCCTTTCTCGGACAAATCGTTGGTAAATGTATAAATTTGCTCAAGCCCAGAAAATATTCGAATGCCCGCGCCGAGCGTGTGACCTGATATCGCCTTCTCGGGTCTACCGTCCAAATAAGAAAACTGGCGCTTGCGTGTGTCTTCTACGTAAATTTCGGCGAAATCAGCGCCTTGGCTCAGGGCCATTTCAATGACCTTCTTCAAGAGACCATCATTTAGGAGCATAGTTCCGTCCTTTCGCTGAGGGACCTAAAGTTAACACAGGTCGATTCTCTAAAATACAAAATGCCATTGCGTCAGCAGCTCTACATCCGGTGCGTTATTGATATACGTCAAGCCGCCGGAGCTATCATATTTACCGCCGCCCCAATCCTCGACGAAGAGCAAGTTGACTTGATTTCCTTGACCCCAGCGCCAACGAATACCAACGCTCTCGGATCCACGCCAGTACACCATAGAATTCCAGCCCGAGTTGATGCGTTCGATTGCTTGATCTTTCGGATCAGTGGACGAGTAGTTAAACGAAAGATGTTCGCTCATCATCAACGGCGATTCATAGCGTGCTTGTAGAATAAATCCAAATTGAGGTCCTGCACCCAAATCAAAACTTAGTTCGTACATCTGCAGCCAGCGTCGCATGGGCCAACCCTCAAACAGTTTATGTTCTCCGACATGCGTAAGTCCCGCAGTGAACCAAGTGCCGGAGTTCGAGCCGAGAGGAACTCCGGCGTGTAGCATTCCCGTGTAGTCATTGCTCCCCGAAGACAAGCCGTGCTTCCAAGTTTGCGTAGGAAATTTTGCCTGGCCCGAGATCGCGAAGCCGCACTCGCAAACACCTGGCGTCGGACTCTTCAACTTGAGTAACCACAGCTTCAATTTTGCTTTGACGTTGCCGACTCCCTCGGCGTGCTCACTTGCCAAATTGTCCACGCCGTTCGTTTGCACCAGAAAATGATTTCCGTATTTTGGATAATCATTGCGCTCAAAGCGATCGCTCTGAATAAACAAATGGAACTGATCAATAAAATCATCCATGAAGCCACCATTGTGATTGGCGTAGGGAGCTTCAACGGAGACGGCGAGGCGTGGACCCAGCGCAAATCCCAGATTGGCAATCGCTGAGCTCTGTTCGAAATCCGCGCGATAGGCGTAGATATTTCCGTTGCGTTTGTCGGTCATCGACATCGGCACGCTCCAGATGTTGGAGTGATTCAATTCCAAGTTGAGCCATGAACCGGTCGACCATCCCGGAGTTTCTCCGACGGGAAGCTGATACATCCAGCCAATGGGATTGGCGTTGTGATAGCTAGAGAATTCGGCAAATGCATTGCGGGAAAAGACCGCGAAAGTCAGTCCTGCCCAGAGCGTCCATGGCATAGAACTAGGATCGCAAACCCTTTGCTCAGTTACAAATTGTCGTAGGAAATTTTGACGATCCTAGACAGCGGTTTAGCTTGGCAGGTGAGGGCTTCATTATTTTTAATATTGTCGTCCATCAAGATGCCTGGGTCCTCTTGATAGACTCGACCTTCTTGAATTTTTCCCATGCAAGCCATACAGGCTCCATCCATACACGAGTAGGGAGGTTGCGCCCCTGCCTCGAGCAGAGTTTCGAGTATGTTTTGCCCGACTTTGGCAGCGACTTCGATGGTTTCTCCATTGATCAACGCGATAATTTTCTCCGGCCCCTCGGTCGCTTTGTCGGCGTCTGGGCCGATGAAAGTCCATTCGGCCTTCAGGTGTGGTTTATGTGCCGCAAGACCAAAGTTCTCCTCGTGAATCAGATCTTTGCTGACTCCGACGTCCAGCAGAGCCGTGCGTACAAGAGTCATAAACTCGATGGGTCCACAAACGTAGTAGGCTCTTGCAGCGGGAGTCGTCGCCTTAGAGAGGGCTTCGCTAATAATCCTCTTTTCCAAACGACCCGAGCGTCCCGACCAACCCGGCGTCGGCTGCGACAAAACATTTTCGATTTTCAATTGCGTCGGATTTTCCTTTGTCCATTGTTCAAGTTCTTGACGATAAATAATCGAATCTTGATTGCGGTTACAAAAAACAAGAGTGACTTGATTGAGTTCGGAGGCGGTTAGCACAGTCTTCATCACCGAATACACGGGCGTGATTCCGCTGCCTGCCGCAAACAAAAAATAATGCGTGCCTTTGCTCTCCAGCGACGGTTTAAAAAAATGTCCCGAGGGAGGAGTCGTCATTAGCGTATCGCCCTCCTTCACCTTGTCGCAAAGATAAGTCGAGCCACGGCCTCCGGAAACTTTTTTGACCGTGATTTTAAATTCTTTGTCAGTGAGTGGGGAGCTAGAGAGCGAATAGCTGCGGGCCACTTTCTCGCCGTCAATTTGCAAAAAGAAAGTGACGAATTGTCCAGCCTGATAGTGAAACTGAGACTTCAATGCCTCTGGGATTTCCAAGACAAGAGACACGGCCTCTGCCGTTTCTTGAACGCGCTTTAAAACTTTAAGCGGTTTAGCGAGTTGATCTACACTGATCGACATTTTTCCTCCGGTCGCCCGCATGCGCTTCTTAGGCGCGTAATAAATATATCTTGGCCACGACTTTTGCGGGACCTTTAAGTAGCGGGCGGCCGCTCTTCCATATCACAGATAATCGGCCGCCGGGAACTTGAACTTGGATCTCTTGATTCTCTTTCCCGCGCAGAACCCAGTGAGCGGCAGCCACGGCCCCGGTTCCGCAGGCCAGGGTAAAATCCTCGACACCGCGTTCAAATGTCATGGCGTTCAATTCACTGGGGCTTACCGTTTGCACAAAAGTCACATTGACGCCGTCTTTTTGAAAGCGCAACTCGCTTTTGAGCGCAAGAGCTAAATTCTGCAAAGCTGCGCGATCTTTTAAACTTGGAACTTGTACGACCGCATGTGGGACGCCAGCCATAACAAAATCGAAAAGAGTTTTCTGATTTGAGGTGAGCTGATCCCATTCGGCAAAAGCAATTGCAGGGAGCTCGACTTCAATTGACTCCGCGGATTCGACCCTGGCATTCACAAAGCCGGCGCGAGTTTTAAAGCTAAGTTTAGCTTTGCCGTGCTCGCGCTGCATGTAAAGACTCACGGCGCGGGCGGCGTTTCCGCAAAGCTCTGCTGAACCGCCGTCTGAATTGTAAAAGTCCCAGACAAAATCTGCAGACGGATCCGGCTCAATAAATAAGACTCCATCGGCGCCGAGTCCTTCATGACGATTACACCATTCGCGCACCAAAGCGGAGCGCGAATGAGTTCCCCATTCGCGCTTCCAAAGCGCCAGTGAATTGGGATTCAGCAGATCGACCAATAGAAAGTCGTTGCCGGTCGCAGAGAGTTTAAATAGCGGAAATTCCGAGTCGGGCAATGGCATACATCAGCTAACCCAAAATAAGCGGGCCCGCCAAGTGTCTTTTGCCCCGTGTGTTGCTCAATCTTTAGTCGAAATGGTCGACTTCGTGGACCGCAAAAGCAGATAATATCCTCGTAATTACATATAGATACGTAAACATGGCTATGGCGCGATCCTTGAAGGTTTGAACTCAAGGAGTTCCTAACCGATGCGTGCGCCCTTCGTCATAATTCTTATATTCGCGCTCAGCGATATCTGCGTCGCGAAGGAAACGGCCGCGACTCCGCATTCCGAGTCGAAAGCACATTGGAGCGGCGATCGCTTTGAGCATCGCGAGCAAGATCCCAAGAAGATCAAAGAATTCGTGAGCGCCCTTCTCGATGAATACCGTTCGCCGCCGATCGATGAAATCGCGAAATCAAATATAGATTCCACTCCCGAGGCCGACCACTAGTGACGAACTTTTGGCCGGGTATGAACTAAGTTTCTGGCGTGGTCGATTTTCATTTTTATCCTCTAAATTCCAAACCCCATACATTATAATCGCATAAGCGAATTTTGTTTAATTCTTCAGATGGGGTAGTTGTGGGAAAAAGTATGAAAATCGAATTATGTGCCTTATTCATTTACGTAAGTTTTCTCTCGGCGTGCTCGCTGACGAAAGACACCAAAGACATGAAGAAGACCACTGAGGAAATGAATAAGACCTCGGATGAAATCAGAGCCAAGTCAGAGCATCTTTCCAAGCGAACCGATGATTTAGAAGAAGAGCTGACTGGGAAAGAATCCTACGCAATGCTGACTCTGAATCTAGATAATTTATTTGGCAAAAATCCGACGTCTGGAGAAGAGCAAGGATTGAATTCGGAGCCCGACATGTTGATCTTTGCGGGCGCCTCTATCCATTCGATGCTTTTTCAATATTGGAAGGGTGATTACAATGAGGACCTTGCGTTGTTGGACGAGCGTTTCGCATTGCATGCCGAGATCTTGTTCCTGCGCTCGCTCAAGCATATTCCACGTACTTTCCAGGTGAACGTATTTTTTCCCGACAACTCGTATAAAGCGATCTCTGCAATCGGTGCAAAGTTAGATCACGAGAGCGATAGTTATTCGAAGGCGATCACAGCTGCAGGCCTAAAGGATACGGCTAGTGGCAAAGATCTCTCACTCTACGATGTGATCCTAGGGGCGTTGCGAGGTCGCGATCAGTTCGTGCGCAGTGAGATTTTGCCTAAGGCGACTGCACAAGTCTTGCAATATAAGCAAGAGGCTATCTACATGTTGCAGCTCCGTCACAACTTTCTTCCGATGATGGTTGTTAGTCGCATCAGTGATTTTTCAGATCTGAATACTTTACAGCGGGGAATTTTGCTGGCGAGCGGCCGTCAAATTGACTTAGCAAAAATGGATGTCGAGCAGCTCAAAGAGTGGACGTTATGGTTGAACAAAGCCGTCGCGACCCGAAAAGCGTTGCGTGAGCTGGGAATTCAGCCTGAGTACAATTCAAACTTTCGCAATGTCGTGGCGGCGATGAGTTTTAATCAAGCGGGAGTGATGACCGTACCTTTGGAGAAGTTGACCCCTCTGATGAAATTACAACGTGAATTTCTCGAGGCTTACGCCGCGGTAGTGGCCAACTAGAGTCATCGCCTACCCGACCGTGTGATCGTCCACACATTTTGTAAAATCAAATGCCGAAGGCAGCTGCTTCGGCGTCGAGTTTAGCATTTTCTCGACGGGCATAGGCTTAATCGAAATCGCTTTGATATTGAGTACGCCCTGCACCTTTTGAAGTGTCCCACAAATGTGCAAGAGTGGATGGTGCACCAGTACCATGCGAAACTGCTGATAGATCTCGGGCATTAAAATAATATTGAATACTCCGGTCTCATCCTCGAGTGTGAGAAACGCAAAGCCCTTCGCCGTCGGTGGGCGCTGCTGCAGACTGAGCAATCCCGCCACGCGCACCTTCGCACCATTATTTAAATGCGGCAGATGCACGGCTTTGGTGAATGGAGGCGAGTTGCGCGCGCGCTCCCAATCCGACCACCGCTCAATCGCGGGCCTAAGAATTCCCAAGGGATGCAAGACCAGCGAGTACCCTTGCATTTGATACTGACGTTGCAGAGATTCCCAATCATTCTCTGCCGGCAGCAAATCCGTTTCACTTTCATGATTTCCATTCAATGCAAAAAATAAACTCTGTGAGTCCAAGCTCATCGCTTGAATTTTCCACAGCGCTTCACGCGGACTCATGCCCACGCACTCTAAAGCACCGGCCGCCGCCAGTTGAACCAACGCACTCTTAGAGAGGTGTGTACGGCGGATCAGATCACTTAAGTCGGCATACGGCCCGTTTTCCGTACGTTCAGCCAGCAAGCCGTAGATATGCTTCTCCTTTAAACCGTAAAGCGCACGAAAGCCCACGCGCACGGCATCGCCCTCAAGGGTGTAATCGAATTGCGATTTTTGTAGATCGACGGGTAAAAATCGAACGCTATGCCTTTGCGCATCCATGATCAGGGCGCGAGGTGAGTAAAATCCCATGGGCTGAGCATTGAGCAACGAAACCACGAACGCATCGGGATGGTGCTTTTTTAAATAGCAGCTGGCGTAAGTTAAAATCGCGAAACTCGCGGCATGACTTTCTGGAAATCCATAGGCGGCAAAGCCAACGATAGTTTGATAAATCTGCTCCGCATAAGCGAGAGTGATGCCGTGATTAATCATGCCGTTGATCAAACGTTGTCGAAGACCTTGCATTAGATCGTACTTCTTCCAGCTCGAAGACATAATTCGTCGCAACTCATCCGCTTCGCCCGGAGTAAAGCCCGCAACGGTCGAGGCGATTTGCATAATTTGCTCTTGAAAAATCGGCACGCCACAAGTCTTTTCCAAAATCGGCTTTAGATCCGGATGAGGATAAGTCACCGGTTCTTCCCCATGGCGTCGCCGAATAAACGGGTGGATCATTCCCCCTTGAATGGGGCCGGGCCGCACGATGGCCACCTCGATCACCAGATCATAAAAACATTTCGGCTTTAGGCGAGGCAGCAGCGACATTTGCGCTCGCGATTCGATCTGAAAAACGCCGACCGTATCGGCCTTTTGAATCATCTGGTAAGTAGGAGTATCGTCATGGGGGATGTTGTATAAATCTAACGTCACATTTTTATGCGCGCGTACCAACTCAAAGCATTTTTGCAAAGCGGTGAGCATGCCAAGACCGAGCACGTCGATTTTCAGCATCTTCAAAACGGTGAGATCATCTTTATTCCACTGGATCACGTAGCGTTTGTCCATGGTGGCTTTTTCAACCGGCACACATTCGGTAATCGGCCGCTTGGCAATTAAAAACCCTCCGCTATGAATACCCAGATGGCGCGGAAACCCACGCAGTTCTTTGGCCAGTCGCAAGAGCAAGGCATAAGTCTTCGCATCGACATTCCATTGGCGTGAAATATCAAAAGGAACATCCGCCAAGCGTGAAGGGCCCTCGCGTCCCATGTATTTAATCATCGCATTCACGGTCTTCAGTGGAATTCCCAAAACCTTCGCACAATCACGTACCGCCATGCGTCCGCGATAACAAATCACCGTGCACACCATCGCCGCATGTGAGGCGCCGTATTTTTCAAAAATATATTGAATCACTTCCTCGCGTCGTCCGCTTTCGAAGTCGATGTCAATATCAGGAGGCTCGCCGCGCTCTTTCGAAATAAAGCGCTCAAACAGCAATTGCACCTGAGTCGGATCCACCGCGGTCAGACCAAGACTGTAGCAGACGATCGAGTTCGCCGCTGAGCCCCGTCCTTGATGCAAAATATTTCTGGAGAGCGCAAACTGACAAACATCCCATAGAGTCAAAAAATAATCCTCGTAGCGCAACTCGCAGATCAAATCGAGTTCATGCTCGACCATGCCGCGCACTTTTTCACTCACACCACCCGGAAATCTTCGCAGCAGACCGTCTTCGACCAGCTCACGCAAATAATCACTGGCCTCTTTGCCCGGTGGCCGCGCAGCCTGAGGGTACTCATAGTGCAGCTCTTTCAGTGAAAAACGAATGCGTTTTGCGATCGCCATCGTCTTTGCTAAAAGATCCGGTCGATCCATCCAAATTTTTTTCAATTCACCGAGCGGCTTAAGATGGCGCTCACCATTGCTGAGCAAAAGAGTCTTGGCGTCTTTCAATGTGGTCTTGTGCAGAATGCAAGAGACCACATCGTGCAAACTCTTGCATTCCGCAGTCGCCATAAAAGGTCTCTGCGTGGCAAAAAGCTCAAAGCCATGTTGCTCTTCTAAATTTAAAGCTTGGCGATAGAGTTCCAAAGATTTCCAGGTGTAGTCCTTCCACACCGGCAGATAAAGTCGATCGGAAAAGATCTCACGCAATTGAAAGAGTCGTTCCTCACTCCATGGTGGCAGAGCAAGGGCCAATAAATCATCACCACGCAAAGCTAGAATTTCTAAATCGAGATTAGAAAAACCCTTCTCACTGCTGCGCTTGCTCTCCGTGATAATCTGACAAAGATTTGTGTAGCCATATTTATTCATGGGAATCAGAGCGATCGAGCTGCGATCGGCCAATTGCATCTCGGCTCCACAATAAAAACCAAAATCTTTATTGTGCGCTTCGCTATTCACCAAAAACTGCGAAGGATACTCAATCGCTTGAAATCCGCGCACCACTCCATAAAGGCCGTTCAGATCACAAAGCGCCATTCCCCGATAGCCGAGCGCTTGCGCATGGAGAACCATATCCTCTGGATGCGAGGCGCCCTGCAAAAAAGAAAAGTTACTCCGTCCGAGCAATTCGACAAAATCGGCTTCAGTCGAAATAGCCGTGGAGGTAGTACCGATTTTCGATGCGATCATGAAACAGCCATACAAATTCACCTTTCGCGGAAAGCGCGAAGTAGTAGTCTCGGCCGCGCGAAGTTTCCCACCAGCTACCCTCTAGGCGTTCGATCGGTTGAGAGCTCAAAAAACGATAGCGATCGACCTCGTGCCGACTCAGTGCCCGCGGCTTTTTCAAGAGCCGTGAGGGTCGGGGAGCGTCATTTAAAGAAAAACTGTAAGCGGGCTTCACTTGAAAGCTGCGCCCTTCAATTTCAACTTTATCCTCGACAGGCTCATAGCTTTCAAACTCAGGGGTCACTTCCCAAGATTCTTCGGGCAGAATCTCGTCTTTAGGTTTTAAAAATCCCGTGGTGAGTGAGGCCTGACGAAATACACTGACCAATTGACTGAGTTTTTCTTGATCACTCACGCGTGGTTCAAAGAAAGACATTTGCTGCACTTTCTCAGGGCAAGCGATGACCTCAAGCTCAAACTGCTTGATCGGGTTGTCCAGACTGACCTCGCCCAATTTATTTTCGAGCAGTTTCATAAACAGTTCAAGATTGCGTCCTGGTGTTGCGGGCTGCAATTCGATCTGATGCACTTGATTGGAGTACTCACAGAAAAGATGCAGCACGAGTTTGCGCGCATACTCGCCGCGCCCTTGTAATCGCGCCATCAAAGTCTTCATTGATTTTTCAAGACAATGCAGCAAGAACGGCATCAATGAGACGGCAAAATCCAAATACACGTAATCGCACAAAGCCTCGGTCGGGAGTAGGGGAGAGATCACTTGTTTGTCGAGCCCATGCAAGCGCTTCCAAATCAGCGTGCCGGTCTCTTGCCAACGCTCGCGGAACGAGTCGACCTCAAACTTGCGGATCTCACCTAAACGATGAATACCAAGCATATGAAAGAAGTCGACGATCTCTTCCACCTCACTCGGTGAGCGCCAAGCGATCAAGCCCTCGAGCTGATGCAAGCGCGACAGCGAGGCATCGCGCAAATCGTTCAGCTCGCGCGTCGGATCGCTGATCGAGTTTGGCTTCTCCGCACAAAGCGCCTGAGCTCCCCACGGCGTGTCGGCCACTGCGCCGACGGCATCCGAGAAGAACTCGCGCGACACATGCAGCGCCTCCGCAAGTAAAGCTCCTTCACCGCCAAACATTTTCGCGGTGGAGGTGATGTCGAGAAACACCAATCCGGGGGCGCGATAGTGCACTCGTGGGCTAAAGGTTAAAAAGTTTTCAGCCACAGAGGGCGCGACGTCCCGCTGCAAGCAGAGGCAAAGTGTCCGCATAGAGTTCTCTCCTTTCTAAGGTGTAAGGGGTTGGGCGATGCAAAGCACGATTCACAGTCACATGTTCTTTTTCAAAATTCAGAATCAGCGAATAAAACGCAGCGCCGAGCACGCGGGGATTCGAAGTGAAGAGTACAATTCCCGTTTGATAGCGCATCGCTAGTTTTTTCAATTTCAAAATCTGATGTTCGCGCAAACTTTGCGTGCCCAAATCAAAGCCAATCATTTCAAATAGACAAAGCGACATCAGTTCTTGCAGCACCCACATGCCTTGCTTCACATCCAGAGGTTGTGAAACGACCAGCAGCTTCGCCAAGTCGACGCCTTGCTTGCGCAAACTCCACGGAGTCAGATTCGAAGTCGGCCCATTTATCCACGCGATCCATTGCTGACGTTCGGTGATTTGCGCGGCACACTGCTCCCATAAAGTGGTCGCGCCCCCGGACTCACTCACCAGCAACGACACAGCGCTTTTTGGAAATCCATGCCATAACAGAAATCTATCGAGCTGCGGCCAACCTGTGCTCATTCCCGGAGAGGCTGTGATTTGAGTGGGAAGAAGAAGCTTACGTCCCAATTTCGCCTTTAAATCGTCAAGAGCGCTTAACACTTTAGACATAGTTTCCCCTTCTCAAGACAAAATGAGTCATTTCGCCTCGCGTGAATGTTCGCTCTCTTTAAAGTTTGTTTACTAAGAACCTAAAATCGCCGCATTAAACCCACAACAATGCCTTGAATATCAACTGCGTAGGGTGCGAACCACATGGATTTCATAGTGGAATTTGCAGGTCGCAACTCAATATGTGCATCACTCTGTGGATTGGTGTGGACATCGCGCTTCGAAATGTCGTCCCGGTGTAAATAAAATCTTTTTACCGTAGCTTGATTGTTGACCATAGCGACAATCGTCTCGCCGTTGTTCGCATAAGTTTGCTTTTGCACGAAAATGATATCTCCATCTATAATTCCATCCTCGACCATAGACTGGCCCTGAACGATTAATGCGAATGTTTTCGATGGGTTACGTATAAGTGACGAAGGCACGTCAACGAATTCATTATGGGTAAACGACTCAATGGGCAAACCCGCCGCAACACGCCCGAGAAGGGGTAAAGAAAGAGACTCCGCTTGCGGAGGAGACTCACTCTTGGGTGGAGTCTCTTTCTTCAGTTGGGTTGAGAATGGGTATTGGGTTGTTGATAATACCGCCGGATCGATTATTCGATCCGACAGTAAATTTGAAATCGATCGCGAGGGGTGGAGCACTTGCAGCGCCCGTTTCTGATTGCCGCCAGGTATATAAATATAGTTTTTATCCTGCAGCTGTTTCAGGTAGCGCTGTACCGAATTAAAGGAGGCGAAACCAAAGTGCTCTTTGATCTCTTGAAAGGTCGGTGCTACCGACTGCTCTTGCATAAAGCCCTCGATAAACTCGAGGATCTTAAGTTCCTTCAGGGTCAGCGGGAGAGGTTTCTTTTTGGGCGCCATGTGCTTCCTTTACCTGTCATGCGTTCACCACATGACTTACTACTTGTGTAGATTAGGTGTAAGTAATGTGTAAGTCAATGGGGTCCCGGCAAACTAGACGATAATTTTATAATCAAATAAAAACATATAGTTATGTAATAACACGGGCTCTAAATAGAGCCCTGCCATAAGCCTAGTTCGTAAGATTAGTTGGTGGGTTGAAGGGCGCAACTCACGCCCATTGCCGCTAGTTTCTTACACACAGCCTCTTCGGCCAATTCGCGAATTCTTTGCTCTGAAGCGGCGTTATCACATGGCAATTGTCCTATGACAATGCTCACGCCCTCGAGCGCAATTGAACCCCCCTCGAGCCACAAGGTGGCGGGAGCACCAACGACCGTACACGCCGCGCCCATAGCTCCGACGTTCAATACGAGTGCGGTCGCAGAAACTCCGACGCCCCACTTGTTCGCCGTCTCACAGCTCCAAGCGGCGGGTTGGTAAAAGGCTTCTCCGTTCAGAGAAGACGGTTCGTCACAAGGAAAGTTCACAAATGGCTCAGCCATCGCCTGAGACGGCAGGTAAAGAAGACCCACGACAAACGTAAAAATCGCGAACAAAAACTGCACATGATTCTGTTTCATAAAGAAACCTCCTGCAGCCTCATAGATCAACTTTTATGCCGGGATAGGGGCGAATACACCGTAACTAGAGGAGGAAAACCGGTCTGCAATTTTAGAAAGGACTCTCTGGGAGCGGACGTTTGGGGATAAAAAAAGTGGCCCGGAAACTCCGGACCACTTACCCCACATACGGTCACGTCGGACGTGACTCTCGGTTGATCTTCTGCAAAAACGTTCAAAATATAAATTGAGAGGTCGCGATCTATCTTGCATTCGCGAGGCCACCTTGGGCCGCGCGCAAGTCCCTGAATTTCGGAGAGGCGAGTTAGTTTTTAGAGCGAATATGGTCACTCCTGCCAGCCTTTGGCAGCTAGTTGAAAGGTCGCCGAGCGTTGAGAAACCCGGGACATCGGCGGCAGTTTTTAGCGGAGTTTTGGTAATCACAGTAGTTTGTCTTACGGTCTGGCTGTTGCTAGTCCAGTTCTTTGAT
>JAYVPG010000123.1:0-12891 GCA_043757545.1 Pseudobdellovibrionaceae bacterium | reverse complement strand
CTTAGGTACGATCGGACCATGATTCAACGGGGGGTCTAGTGCGCCCCTCGTGATTCAACTGCCCCCGTCGGTCGCATTTAATATGATTCAATTCGTAGCCAAAGGAAAGGACGCAGAATTGCAATACCTAATCGCATTGGCTATTAGACCCCCGCGGAAGGGATTTGATCATGAAACTAGGGCGCTTTTTTGTCACTGTGACTACTTTGTTGTGTCTGTCTTTATTAACGGTTGTTTCGGCCCGCCACACGGTGGTTCATGAGTCGACCAGCGAGGGGCTTGTGCACGAGGGCAATGCAAAGCTTGCTGAGGCGCAGGTTCTGCAACGTGAGTTGGCGCATAAATTCAATGTGGTAATCGGCAGCGAGACAAGCGCTACGCATGCGATCAAATGGAACGGATTTAGCAAGCTGCAACGCCTTGAGGTTCAGAGCGGAATCGCAGCCTATCTCTCGTTGCTGAATCGAGTTTTGCAAATCGACGCGCAGAAGAACATTACAATCGAGCACCGCGAACAGGTTGTCGCTTCCCGTCACTCAGCGGAAGCGTTACAGGAGTCGATTGAAAATTTTGAAAAGATTTACGGACAAAACTTTGAGACGAAGTCTTCGGAAAACGGCATTGTGCACGAGCAGGCGAGCGGAGAAATTTAGAACGGTTTAAAGATCGCCATGTAGGCGGCAAGTGTGCCTAGTGCGATCCAAAGTCCTAAGAGCCCAGTTCCAAGCTGGGCTTTTCTTTTTGCTAAAACCATACTTCCACCCAGCGCTAGCCAGATAACTAGCTTAGCCCAAAGCCAACCGGTGGTGCCGCTGGCAAAGACTCCAAGTTTTCCGGCCATGGCGAACCCACTGATCAACACAAGGGTCATGCCCACTCCGTGAATCACCGCAAGGCCGATGCGCAGGCTCTTCTTCGGGGAGGTGCCGAGGACGTAGACTCCCCACAGTCCGGTCAGGCCCGAAAACAACATGAAGAATCCCAGGATGTGAAGAACTTTGTAGATTTCGTAAGACAAGCGGCAGCTCCTTCGCGTTGAAGTTTATCATGCTATGGAGGGTGCACGCGTGAGTCAATGCCTTGACCGCAGCCGCTGCGCGGGGTGTTCTTTTACTCTTACACTTAAAATCGACAAAAATTAGACAGTGCCGAAGCTTTTACATGGCGTTTCTGGGGCTATAATTTTTATTTAGGAATAATGCGGATCCCCGTTTTATAAGAGGGGGAATCAAACCTAAAAGGGTGCTCCATGCTGAAGACGATTTTTCTAGCGACTGTTGTGACTCTGTCTGTGACGGCGTGTAACCAATCTATTGGTCAGAAATCCGAAACCTACGCCTACGACTATAGCGTCAATGGATGCGATACGAAGCATAGTTTTAAGAGCAAGGGTGAGCTTTGTAACGCTTTGAGAGACGACGCGCTCAATGGTGGCTGCGCGCGTGTAGAGCGCTTAGAGCGATATAAGAAAGTTTGCGATCCCAGCGGATTTTAATAAGTCCACAGTTGAAGTTTTGATCACTGACCACAGGTTAGGCCTCCATCTCAAAATTATAGACCTAAGGCGAGCATCAACCTTGCACAATCTAGCGTAAGGTAGGGAATCACTTAAAATCTCAAAATGAGATTCGGAGGTCATCTTGATCCATTTACACTCGAACTGTCCCCGTTGCCATCAACTGCTTTCGGAAGAGCGTCAGCAGCAGTCGTTAACGGTTTGTGACTCCTGCGGATATGTTTTGTCTGGAGCTGAGGTTACGATGGGTCATAAATTGGATGCGTCCTTTATGCGCATCGCTTTTGGATTCTCTGCGTTTTTAATTTTAGGCTTTATGCAGGTGGTCTCTTGGGGAAGTCACTCTCTTGAGATAATTCCTCTTCAGCTTGGCGAGTGGACGGGCGTAAATTCGATGGCGAGTCGTGAACATATGGCGGTGATTGCCCTTGACGCGAAGAAATATGATTTGGTTGAGCATTTGTACGGTGAGATCGCAACGAGCAGCCCAGAGCAGTACTCACGCTTGGGTAAATTTCAAATGAGTCGCGCGAAATTCAAAGATGCCGCGATTTCATTTGGCCGGTTCTTTGCCGCGAAACAGGAAAATCTAGAGGCTCGCTATCAGTACGCGCGTGCCTTGAGCGAAACTGGCCAGATAGACGACGGCGCAAAACAATTTGAATATGTTTTGCGCGCGAAACCTGGTGTTCGTCAGGTCACCGTCATTACTTATTACGTGAAGATGTTGATGCAAGCCGGTCGCTTCGATCAAGCCCGTGCGGTCATCGATGAGGCTCGCAAGAACGACCGCTCCGCCGGAAACTTTATGGACACCGAGTACAAAGTCATCGTAGAACGGCAGCATAGTCGCACCTAAGCGGCTAAAATAGCTAGGAACCGTTATCGATCATCCATTGTTTGAAATTGTAACGACGAGCGCGGGCGCTGTTTCGATCCGCAACAAAGAGCTCAACGAGATCATGCACAATCCGGTGGGCCCGTGGGTTGAGGCAAATTCTTTGTACATCGATCAATCTGGCTTTCGCGAACGCTTGCTAGAAGTCGATCGCGAGGAGCTTGTGGTCTTTGACGTCGGCCTAGGGGCTGCGGCCAATGCCCTGGCGGCGCTTCACTGTGCGTTTGAGCCGGGGCCACCACGCCGACCGATGCGCTTGATCAGTTTCGAACGAGAACTTGAATTGTTGCGTTACGCTCTTAAACACGCGGACCAGTTTGCGCATTTCACGGGTTACACAGAGGCGATTGAAACTTTATTGGCGAAAGGTCAGTGGTCGAAAGGGTCTGTGATCTGGGAGCTGCGCCACGGTGACTTTTATTCCTTATTGGAATCTGAGACCCAGCGGCCGCACTTTATTTTTTATGATCCCTATTCACAAAAAGTGAATCGCGATATGTGGACAGAGGTGGGCTTTCGTAAGCTGCGCGAAAAATCTCGCGATGAGGGCACGATGCTTATGACGTACAGCCAATCGACTCCCGTGCGCGTCGCTCTTTTGTTGGCGGGCTTTGTGGTTGGTCAGGGTGCTGCGACGGGGCGCAAAGAGGAAACCACACAAGCTTCGACTCGGGTCGAAGATTTAAAGTTTCCGCTGGGGCAGAAATGGTTTGAGCGGTGGAAAAAGTCCGGCGCGAAACACCCTTACGAGTGTTCGCCGGCCCGACAACAAGAAGTTGAGAAGTTTGTTCAGGAGCACTTCCAATTTAGAAACTATAGCTGACCGTGATCATCGGCTTGAGTTCGCTATCGATCGCTTTGGTCTGTAGCGATGTCGAAGCATAGGAACCGGAAGAGCCCACTGTTTCGTCAAGGCTTTGCTTCGAATAGGTAACATTACGATAAATCAAGGTTGGACTGATACCAAAGCCGCCGCCTAAATTGAAATCGTAGCCGAACGCCAACTGATAGCCGCTTCCGCCGGTATTTTTATATGTATCATCAAGTAGTACAACCCCGGCGACGCTGGTGTATTTCTGCGTTGCCTTCTTGGTTGCACTCATAAAAAACGTCAGTGCAAAACGCCAATTGCCGAGAAAATATCCAAGAGTGGGCCCGAACTCGGACTTTTCTGTTGATGTGTCTATTTGATCAAAATCGACTGTCGCTGACCGCTTGGTTTTCACTGAGTACATATTGTAAGTCAGTCCGAAGAGAAAATTTCTCCAAACATATCCAAACGTGGTTCGAGCATCGTAGCCAAGCCCAGATTCAGTCGGCACGTTTTGGTTGGTCGAACCGCCAGCTCCAGTCACGCCTGTGGCAGCGTCATTTTTTGAGACATAGACGGGAAAGAATGTTTCCTCGAAATAAAATCGATCAGCGCTCTGTCCGCCTGAACTTTGCGCAAATGTTGACTGAATTGAGAAAACTGACAAACAGAAGATCAACGGTTTTAAAAAATCTAAAAAGGGGTGTTTCATCTTGGGAAATTCTCCTTATGATATTCATCTTATATGAGAAAGCTGCCGATCTTAATAGGTAATTTCCTGCTTAAAATGAGACTCGTGTTCGGCATTGTGATCTGGACTAAAGGGCGTAAACTTAAGCTAGACCGAAAAAGTTTTATGCAGGACGTACGCGGAGAGGTTTATGGAACTTGGTTTCAAAAAACTGAATCGCAGCGCTATGTCCTTCATCGGACTGTCGCTGCTCACAACGGCACTTCTGCTTATCACAGGATGCTTGGGCGGGGGCGCAGAGCCACCCAAAGGTTCGTGCAGCGAGCCCTACAACAAAGTCATTGCCTCCGTTAAAATTCAGGACAAGTGCGAAGCCCATTTTTCTGTTACTGATTTCGACTTCTTATCTAATAAGAATATTCACGTCGACCGAATTATGTTTGAAGGGACTTTGATCCCCCATCATGCCAAGCGTGAAGATTTTGACTATTCTTTGAATGGCGTGAAATCCTGCCGTAAAGATGGCGGCCACAATATTGATTTCGACGACGAGATTCAACATTCAGATGGAAATCATAAGGGCACAGAGGATAAGCATGCGTTTTCGTCGCCTGTTCATCAGTTCTTCTTAAACGGAGGATTGGCTTTTGAGCTCTTCCTCTTGCAGTTGCAAAAGAACAAAGGAACTTTGAAATTACGCCAGTATGGGCGCGATAGTGAACTGGTCGAAGCTCATTTGGTAGCGGTCGGGACCATATATAAGAAGTGCGATACGCCTCCTCCTCCGCCTCCTCCACCCCCTCCGCCGGTGGCGCCACATACGACTATTGGAGCGCTTGATCCATCCGTTTCCCCGACAGCGCTTTTGACGAAGCAGATTTCGTTCTCGGCGGATCAGGCCGGTGTCACGTTCTTCTGCTCACGCGATGGGGCGGTGGCGACGGCGTGTACTTCGCCAGCCTCCTATGCGGGTTTGGCGAACGGCGCTCATAGTTTCACGGTTTATGCGAAAAATTCTGCGGGACTAATCGATGTGAGCCCTCCTGTACACAATTGGATCGTGGATGCGACCACTCCGTCGACGACGATCACGAATCTAGCCACGTTGCCTTTGATTACATCTTCTGGCTCGATCCATTTTGTATTCAGTTCGAGCAAGCCTGGTACATTTCTGTGTTCGCTCGACGATGCACCCGAGGCGGCATGTGCGTCGCCGAAGGACTATGCCAATTTATCACAAGGCGCGCATAAGTTTGCAGTCAACAGTGTGGACAATGTGGGTAACAAGGGCGCAACTCCTGCGACTTTCCAATGGGTAATCGATCAAACGGCGCCGACGGCCACGATTCTATCTGTAGTTCCAGCGGCAGTGATCAATAATGCCACTCACGTTGAGTTGCAGTTTGCGGCGAGCGAAAGTGCGAGCTTTATGTGCTCAGTCGACAATCAAGCGTATGCGGCTTGTACATCACCTGTGGTTCTTGATCCTGTGGCTGAGGGCAGTCACTGGTTTGCCGTGCGCGCACAAGATTTGGCGGGCAACGTCAGTGTGCCTGCAACATTCAGTTGGAGTACCGATCTAACGGCTCCAGTAATCACGCTTGGCAACGTTACGCCTGCGGCAGGCGCGACCAATAGTCATAATATTAGTGTGGATTTTTCGACGTCGGAACCTGTGGATACGATGTGTAGCCTTGACGGCGCCGCTCCCCAGATTTGCCAGTCTCCATTTACCGCAGTGATAAGCGCCGAGGGGTTACACGCCGTCGTGATTTCTGCGCAGGATTACGCGGGCAATGTGGCCGCCGATCAAAATGTAGTTTGGAATATGGACTATCAGCAGCCGATGATCAGTTTTGGCGCGATGGTGCCGTCGGCGGCTTCGGCGATCAATTCCACGTCACTCAATGTTGAGATTGTAACGACCGAACCGGTGACCTTCACCGCGACCCTAAACGGCGTGAGTATTCCGGTGATTGCATCGGGAATTTCGCTGTCGGGCTTAGCTGAGGGCGCGTACAGTCTTGAGGTCTCGGGGTTTGATGCTGTCGGCAATCCGGGCAACGTGATCCATCACGATTTTAATGTCGATGTGACTGCGCCGTTGTTGAGTTTGAACTCGGCGATAACGGGCGTCACTCGTTTGGATAGCAACACATTAACATTCTTGACTAACGAGGCCGCAAGAGTCGAATGCAATGTGGATTCTCAAGGCTTTGGCACCTGTCTATCTCCTCTTTCGCTGAGTGGTTTGGCAGAGGGTCTGCACGACGCGCAAGTGCGTGCAATCGATCCAGCTGGCAACGTGAGCGCGGTCGCGGATGCGCAATGGACGGTTGATTCTGTTGCACCGGTCACGACTCTAACGTATGTGCAGAATGCGACTAATGCGTTTTCATTTACGATGTTTTCGTCCGAGGCGAATAGTACCTTTGTGTGTGCGCTCGATGCGGCTGCGGTGGGACCTTGCGTTTCTCCGTACTCGATCAACGGTGTGACTCCGGGAAGTCATAGCTTCTTCGCTTACGCTGTGGATCAAGCGGGCAATATGGATGCGCTGGGTGCATCAGTGGACTTCAATGTGCTCGCGTCTGTTTCAACGACCTTTGTAAGTGCGACACCGGCACAAGCTCTAACCAGTCTTCACACGATGGCACTTGCGTTTAGTTCGAATCACACGAACGCTCACTTTCTCTGCTCGCTCGATAGTGCGCCGTCAGTCATTTGCACTTCACCGTTGAGCTATTCTGGAATTGGTGAGGGCGCACACTCGTTCCACGTGCAGGCCGTTGATTTCTACGGCAATGCTGATCCGGTGGGCGCGAGTTACTCGTGGTCTGTGGATTCTATCGCTCCAACAACCTCAATGACAGTCGTGCAGAACTCGGCGAACGCATTTACGTTCACAATGGTGGCCTCGGAGGTTGGAAGCTCGTTCCGTTGCTCGATCGATGGCGCGACAGCTGCACCTTGCGTGTCACCGAACAGCGTGAGTGGACTTGCAGTAGGAGGTCATACTTTCAGAGCCTATGCGGTGGACCAAGCTGGAAATGTCGATTCTGTTGGAGCCTCGTCGACGGTAACGGTCCTTCCGCCTGTAACCACGACACTCGTTAGCTCAAGTCCGTCGGCGGCCCAGACGAATCAAAAGAATATCACCTTCACGTTCACTTCGAACTCAGTGGGCGCGACGTTTGTTTGCAAATTAGACGGTGGCGCGGCGACCGCGTGCACGTCTCCTGCGACCTACTCGAACCTTGCCGATGGCGCGCATACTTTTGTGGTTAAGGCTGTGGATAGCTTCGGCACTCAAGATAGCGTGGGCGCTAGCCATGCGTGGAGCATCGACACGGTGGCTCCGGCGGCGAGCGGAGTGACCTTATCTTCAGGCAGTACAACGGTCACCGTTACGTGGACGACGGCTGAGCCGACTTCGACCAAGCTCTATTGGGGCAAAGATGCCGACGTCAGTCACATCGTGCCTGACAATGGTGTCTATACGACCTCACACACAGTTGTACTCACCGGGTTGTCACCGAACTCGCTCTATGGGGTGATGCCGTCAGGACAAGACCAATCGGGCAATTCGTATGTCGGTGCCCGAGTGACGATTCGTACAAAAAACTAACTCGGTAAAACGGTAAGGGCGCGAGCTACAATTCGCGCCGACTCCGAAGCCATATCATTTTGATTCATAATTCATATTTATTTAGTCTTTGGGCTGTGAATCACTCACCATTCTCAATACTTAAGCCGATAAGTCACTTACGGAACGTATGCGGAGGAAAAAGTGAAGTTATATTCATACAGATATGCGATGGGTACACCGTCTCCCCTGGGTTCACCTGAACTCGATTCACCGCAAACTGCGGTATTTGTATTTGGCGCGCCGGAATTTGGCGACGAAAAAATGATCTTCGCCGGTTTGAAAAATATTTATCCAAAATCAATAATTATTGGCTGTTCGGGCGCAGGAGAAATTTTTGGCAATCGAATTTACGACCGTAGTCTATCCATATCGGTTGCACGCTTTGAGCGCACTCGGTTGAAGTCTGCGGGCGTACCCATTGAGCTCGCGGCTCAGTCCTTCGAAGCGGGCTGTAAACTGGCCAATGAGCTCAACTCCCCAGACCTCACCGGAATCTTCGTTCTTTCAGATGGATTGAAAGTGAATGGCAGTGAATTGGCGCGCGGAATCAACTCGGTCGTCGGCGCCGGCGTGATCGCGACTGGCGGCCTTGCCGGGGACGGTTCCCGTTTTCAAAAGACATGGGTGATTCACAACGGTGCTCCAAGCTCGGGCTATGTAACTGCCTTGGCTTTTTACGGGAACTCGGTCCACATTGGGCATGGGTCGCGGGGCGGCTGGGATATTTTTGGTCCCGAGCGATTTGTAACGAAATCTTCGGGAAATATTCTATATGAGCTCGACGGCAAGCCCGCACTCGATATGTATAAAGAATATCTTGGTGAAAAGGCGGCGGAATTGCCCGCGTCGGCGTTGCTCTTTCCTTTGCAAATCCGCAGCTCTCACAACTCGACGCGCCGGCTTGTGCGAACCATACTTTCAGTTGATGAAGAGCAAAAAGCCATGGTGTTTGCAGGAGATATTAAGCAGGGATCTCTTGCGCAGCTGATGCGTGCAAATTTCGATCGCCTAATTGAGGGCGCCTCGGCGGCGGTGCAAATGGTCAATGATATCGAAACACCGCAAGCGAATTGCTTGGCACTAGCGATTAGCTGTGTGGGCCGTCGACTGGTGCTCGGTCAGCGAAGTGAAGAAGAAGTCGAGGCCACCTTGGAGCGATTGCCTGAGGGCACGCAACAGATTGGATTTTATTCCTACGGAGAGATTTCTCCGTATGTACGTGGAGAAGGTTGTGAGCTTCACAACCAAACGATGACGCTGACAGTGATATATGAAAAAGAAGCTGCATAAATTATTATTGCGCCAACTTCAACGCCTTGAGCTGACTCCCGAGACTTTGCCCTCAAGTCAGGAGGCATGGGAGCAATTTCTACTCTCGCTGAGCAGGGCCTATGTGGACGCGGATCAAGATCGCTACTTGCTTGAACGCTCTTTACAGATTTCTTCGGAAGAGATGCGGTCTCGATGGCAGTCGCTGGTCGCCATGGAGGAGCGTTGGCGCTCACTCGGTGAGTGCGCGCCGGATTTGATTTTGATGGTGGATGCAATAGGAGTGATTACATTCGCCAATCGTGGGCGAGAAAAATTAACTAAAGAAGAATTGATAGGGCTTCCGTTGGTTCAACTTTACTCAAAGGTTGAGATGAGTTCCGCGGAAGAGTCATTGCGTGAGACTCTATCCGATGGAAAGTCCAGGCATCTCGTCATCGAGAGCGAGGGGCGCGATGACTCGGTTTGGTATTCACTGAGAATGAGTGCGGTTGTAAAGGGGGATCAAGTTGCAGGCGCAGTGGTCGTTGAGAGTGACATCACTGAAGTTCGTCAGTTGGAGATGCATGTCGAGGCTGAGAAAGAACGCACGGCCCATGCCTCAAAATTTGCGACTCTTGGAGTGATGGCGGGCAGTATAGCTCACGAAATCAATTCACCTCTTTGTACAATTCAATTGCTGGCGGGAATGCTGCGCGACAACATGTCTACTTCCGCAGCGGCTCCAGAACAGGTCTTGGCGGCGTCGCTGCAAATCGATACGACGGTTGAGCGGATTTCAAAAATTGTTCATGGCTTAAAGACATTCGCTCGCAATGCGGACGGTGATCCGTATTGCGAAGTACCCGTGACCGTTGCAATTGACGATGCATTGAATTTAATCGGCGAGAAGCTGCGCATGGATTCGATTGAAGTTCGGGTTTTGCCCTATTCTCCAGACCTAAAAATCGACTGTCGTGTGACTCAGATCTCGCAGGTTTTGATGAATCTTTTTAACAATGCTCAAGATGCCGTGCAGTCTATTGAAAAGAAATGGATCGGCATCGAGGTCATTGATCAGGACATGAGCGTTGCCATCGCGATCTCCGACGGCGGTGCCGGGGTACCGCAGGAAATTGCTGAGAAAATTATGGATCCGTTCTTCACCACCAAGGGCCCGGGTAAGGGAACGGGACTTGGGCTGAGCATTTCGCGCGGAATCGTGGCGGCTCACAATGGACTACTTTACTTAGACGGAACGGCGAACCACACCCGATTTGTTGTGGTGCTACCAAAAAAACAACCGGTAAAAAACGTCGCTTGAGGCTGGAGTCGGGGCCGGAGCCTGGTGCTCAGGCGGAGGGCTCGGTGCTCCATGAATTTGCCTTCCGGGCAAATTCCCCCGCAGCCGGGGCCGCGGGCTCGTCAGCGCGTCGTGCGCTGCCGCCCCGTTCACAATCCTCGCGCTTGCTCGGATCGTAAACGGGTACGCCCGCTCTCTTCGAGTCCCTCCGCTTATGCGGAGATCTCGTTGTTCGCTTTGATCTGTTATTTGAATTTGATCGTTATTGTTAAATTGGCTCAGGCGGAGGGCAAGATTGACCCCATTGCTAACCGCTTGATTGGAAACGGGATTATCTGTTTTCAATAACTTAAGGGACTAAGTTCCGATACTGAGAGATACCGAGCGGCCTGTTTGTAGCTACCCATGGTTCGCAAATGGTTCGCACCCCGACCGCATATATGTTGACTAAACATACATAGTTAAGGTAAGCTCTTCTAAGAATGGCGGCCACTCGAACCTTCATCAGTGAGACCTTTGCGATCAGTAGCCGGTATCGGGTCATTTTGCTTGCCTTGGAAGTCCCGGTCAGTAAGAAATTTCCGACCGGCGTCAAAGCCAAGTTTGTGATGATCGACAGCGAGGGCGGGTTCCCGCGCTTGTTGGTCGATAACCATGAGCCGTTTGGCTTCCACATGCACACCCAACTTCCCGAGGACAGTAGCGTTCGTGTGACGCTGTCGGTGAAGGACCACAACGAAGCAATGGCGGTCTTCCTGAGGGAAGCCGAAAGGATAGTAGCGAATGAGCGCGGCTAAAACTTTGATCATCCAGTTCGAGGCCTGGGACCACTTTAAGAATCGTGTCACGAAGGCGTTGAAAAACAAAACACCGAGTGTCGCCAAAAAAAACGTCCTAACTTTTGGCTCGGTCACCGACTACCAGAAATTTATGACGGAACAGAAGCTCGTGATTTTAGCGGTGATCGCCAGCAAAAAGCCCGCGTCCATTTACCGACTTGCGCAACTGGTGGACCGGGACTTTGCCAACGTCCAGCGGGATTGTGTGGCTCTGGCCGCACAGGGTTTTATAGAATTAGAAGAGACCGGCGACGCAAAAAAATCTAAAGCCCCTCGGCTGACTTTTGACTACACCCGAATTGAAATCCAAATGCCACAGGTTACCTATTCTCATGAGCTTGGGGATGCGGCCTAGGTAGTAGCGAAATAAGTCAAGGGTGGCCTATTGACCGAGACACTTGCGCCAGTTGGCAAACCTAGGATAGATAACTCCGATGTCGTCTAAACAAGTAAAATGCGGTTTCTGTAAATCTGACTCTGATTTTTGGCGCGTCAGTAATGTCGATGGATTTTTCGGATTTGATTGTCCAATCTGTCACAGCTACTTCATCAAGGGAACGCTTTATGATCGCATAAAAGTTCGTCCAATTGATAATGCGCTTTTGTGGTGTATTTCGGAGAATATCAAAAACAACGCTATCACACTTCCAGTTACGGCTTCCTGGCACTCGATGCACGAGACACATCTTCCGCCGCTTGCATCTGACATTGTCGTTCGTCGGTTCGAGAACTATGAAAATGTGCCGATTCACCATGCGCAGAAGACCAACGAGCTATTGAAAAGGATTGCGGAAAAAATCGGAACCAGTGCCCCTTTTACTTGGGTTGGATTAGACCTATCTGATCTGTACCTGTTAAAAATGGCTGACTTCAAAGAGGCCGTGACTTGGCTGGATGAGCTTATTCGCAATAGGTTTATCGAAACCAATCTTTCAATGGGAATCGAATTCAAGGACCTTGAGGCTTCTCTAACTACTGAAGGCTGGAGACACGTCAGCACACTTACAAATTATCTCAAATCAAACACGGGCTTTATCGCGATGTCCTTCGGATACGCGGAACGCAATCAGCTTGAAAGCACTATAACTGATGCGTGTTCTAGCGCCGGGTGGAAGGCGACCGCGATAGATCGACATGAATACGCGGGCGGCGTTGTTGATGCAATTATCGCCAAAATAAATGAATCACGTTTTGTTGTCGCTGACCTAACTGAACACAAAAATGGTGTTTACTTTGAGGCGGGCTATGCGATTGGAAAAAATATTCCGGTCATATTTACAGTTAAGGACGAGGAGACGGAAACTGAAAAAGTTCACTTTGACGTGAAACACCTTAATCAAATTCGTTGGAAAGACTATGCGGATTTGAAGTTGAAACTGACCAATAGACTAAAGGCGATACTTCCACGCTGATGGGCCGGCGCTTTGTCATACACTTTTAAATTTCTTAGACTCTGTTTAGTTCTAAAGTAGACTTGAGTAGAGGTGCGTATGGCGTGGTCGAAGGGTCAACTCAGGGGTAAGAAAACCGGCGGCCGAAAGGCCGGAACGCCTAATAAGACGTCTCAAGAATTTCAGCTCATACTTGAAGAGTACGGAATTTGTGCCGGTGAAGCCTTACTCACCATCTATGCAGAACAAATGGAAATATATAAAGCCTATAAAAAGCAGAAAAATTACGACGGTATGGCATCTGTTCTACGGGATGCAAGTCGCACGGTCGGCAATATGTGCGAGTATACCTATCCAAAAATGAAAGCCATCGAGCATGTGGGCGAGCCTGCAAAGACTTTTGCAGACTTCGTATTTGCTTCGCATTCACGAGTCGAGTCTTAAGTTGCTGATCGCTTGATCAACTGACTTTTTATCTCTGAAAACTCAGCTTCGCTAATCGCGCCGGCGTTGCACGATCAGATTGTCATGGATTGCGATCTCGC
>JAYVPG010000122.1:0-3448 GCA_043757545.1 Pseudobdellovibrionaceae bacterium | reverse complement strand
ATCCCCACGTCAAGCGCTTAACGAACGCGCAGGTCGACGCCTTACTCGCGCATCATGTGGCGTCCGCGGCTCCGTAATACTTCCGGAACAGGGAATTCGAGCGGAACCGGATCTATCGCCATTGGTGCCAATCAGGTTCTTCATCGAAGAGATATTCAGCCTTGCCCGGTAACTATCAGCGCCACCCGCGGGCTGTGTTTTACTCCCTTGCACATACGCGAAAAATGGCGGACAATTTGCGCGTATGGTAGAGAGACTTATTAAAATATCAAAATCACAGAGCTTTTTCCTGTTTGGCCCGCGGGGCTCTGGTAAATCCACTTTACTTAAGAGTCTCTTTAAACCAAATGAGGCCCTCTGGTTCAACCTCCTGGACCAAAGAGAAGAGTTTGAGCTGAGTTCAAATCCAGACGCCATTTTAGATAAGTGGTCCGCGCTTAAATCGAAATGGATTGTGATCGATGAAGTACAAAAAATACCAAGAATCCTCGATGTTGTGCATAGAGGAATTGAGGATCACAAAATTCGTTTTGCTCTCTCTGGCTCCAGTGCGCGCAAACTAAAACGCGGTGGGGCGAATCTATTGGCCGGCCGAGCCGCCTCCTATGCGATGTCTCCTTTCACAGCATTAGAACTCGGAAAAAAGTTTGATTTGCAAAAGGCCTTGACCATTGGTTTGCTGCCTCGACTGTGGACTGACTTGACTGACCAGGCGGACCAGGCGCGCTCACTCTATGCCTATGTACAGACCTACCTAAAAGAGGAGGTCGCCGCCGAACAACTTGTGCGCAATTTGGATCCGTTCCGTAGATTTCTAGTTGCGGCCGCTCAATCTAATTCTAAAGTTATTAATTTTTCGGCGCTAGAGCGAGACGCTGGCGTACGCCATTCTCAAGCGGAACGTCATTTTGAAATTTTGCTGGATACTATGCTCGGACGGTACCTTGAGCCCTATGAAACCTCTATACGTAAACGCCAAACTAAGAGAAGTAAATTTTATTTTTTTGATACTGGTGTGGTTCGAGCTTTAACAAATCTTGCCGACGAATCACTGCAACCATCAACCTATGAGTACGGTGAGCTTTTCGAGACATTTCTAATTAACGAGTTCTTTAAAATGTCCGAAGCCTATGAGAAAAAATGGCGTTTTTCATTCTTTCGCACAAAAGACGATGTTGAAATTGACTTAATAATTGAAAAGCCGAGAGGCCGACCTATTTTAATTGAGATAAAGTCATGGAATAGACATCCCGCGATTGAAAAAATGCACGCGTTCCATCGAGTTGCGAAGGACTTCAAAGGCTCAGAAAAATACGTATTTTCCAATGCCACAGAGACAAGAGAAGTCGACGGCATTCGCTACATACACTGGCGCACGGGCCTTCAAGAGATATTTGACCAGGTTCCAACTAAGACATCGCAGTCTTAACGGCTAGCCGGCCCCGGTCTTCAGCAGCTGATATCGTCTTGCCCGCGTTTGCCCGATCGGCTTCAATTTTTTTGACTGCTTTAGATCCAGTTCCGCCACTCGGCGACTGACCAGGCCACCTAATTTCAGCAAATAGTCCTCGACTCGAATGATGGTTTTTTCACTCAGAAGCTCATTGAGCCTTTGCGCGCGAACGGTTTTGCTCAACGCGGTTCGCTCGCGTTGCTTAAATACCGCTTTGTTGATCGGTGGGTCTGCGCTTAGAAATCCCCATCTTTTGAAGACCAATGAACTCTCTTGCGCCTCCCGCGATAGAGAGCGTGAAGCGAAGGGGAATTGATTTAAATAAAATACCGAAAAAGTCTTCTGCTGAGACTTAGGCACAATCATTAGCCGCCAGCCCTTGAAGAGTTGGCGCTCACTTTTAGGAACCAGCCACTGCGCAAACTCGGCCGCGACAGCAAAGACGGATCGCTGATGGCTGCGCTGAAGGGAGGAGAATAGATTTTCTATATTTAAATTTCGCCAATCCGAACTGAGGCGCCGAACGAACTCCTCGCAAATGCGCGGATCCCACCGTATAATTTCTAAGATTTGGACGACGTTTCGATCTGTCAGCCCTCGCCCTTGCAAAATACCGAGCGCTTTTATTTTTTCACTCAGCGTTGGAATTCGATTTTTACCGCTCAATCGACCTCCTCGACCATTTCGTCAAAAAAGGCCATGGCGAGTGCAACGCCGGGAATTTTCTTTGCCTCTAGCGCCGCGAATTGAATCTCGATAATTTTTAAATCGACTCCCAGTTTTAGAAGGGCCCTGGCATGCGGTCGATCCTTTGTCCGATGCGCGAAACATTTCATTAAAAACATCTCTTCCCGACCCAGCGCCTCGACTTTTAAGAATTTCCCTTTAAATACAACCTTCACCCGCGTGGCGAAGTCGCTGGGAATGACATAGGAGAACGACGAAAAATACGGATTGAGCCAATCTGGAGGAAGATTCAACTCGCGCGCGACTTTCTTAACTAAGACCTCTAAGTCATCGAGCTCAATGCCCTTGGCAATCGCGTCGACATCGGTGGTGGCGAGTGGATACTCGTGAGCCAGTATCATTGCGCCACCTCCGCCCATGATCAATGTCACCGGCTGAGCCAAATATGAATCGAGTTTCTTAAACGCTTTCAACATGATCTGCGATGACAAAAGCTGATTTGATTTCACCATGCCTTATTATAGCGAATATCTAATATTTTCGCAATATTTGCTATCCATTTAATATTACTAAGTTTTGTGATGGGCTTAGGCCTATGCGCTTCTTCGAAAAGGGGACGCCATCCAACTCCATCTCAAACTGACGCGATCGATACTGCTGAATATTAATTTAATCTGCAAAAAAATCGTCCCATCCTGAGAAATCAGGTCCAGTGAACTCAATTAAAAGCCGAATAGTTACCTGTCAGTAGCAGCTCGTTTTATGACTAAAGGGACGTAAGTTGAACAGCATTTGGGGATTTCAAAAATTTCCTCGCATATTTGCAAGGCTTTGCTTTGCGATCGCTATTCTTTTCTCAACGACATCACTCGCACAAAATGGTCCTCATGCGCTGAACATCAGCGGAGGATTATTCCACGCCAATGGAACTCCGATCGCGGATGCTGCGGTGAACTTCAAAATTGATATTCTAGATCCGACAGCGGCCTGCGTGCTCTACACCGAGCAACATCTGAATCAAGATCTGCGCAACACGCGAGGAGCGTTTTCTCTGCAACTCGGTGCGGGCACTTCAGCCGTGAACAATTTGAACGGAGGCGCGACGTTTACCTCTGCCCTCTTCACCAACAACGGCGCCACCGGAGTATTCACAGGTTGCCCGGCTGGAGTCACGTTAGCCGCTGGTAGCGAGCGTTTGATCCGCGTTTCGTACGATCTAGGTAGCGGCTATATCGCGATGACTCCCGAAGTTCCGATCGTCTCGGCGGCTTACGCAATGGTTGCAGAGACTTTGGACGGCAAAACGGC
>JAYVPG010000121.1:0-3469 GCA_043757545.1 Pseudobdellovibrionaceae bacterium | reverse complement strand
TGCACAACCAAACTCCCAGAGAGATTGACGGATCACATCGCTATCTACGCTGAATTTCACAACTCTCGACTTATCAATAGCTGAATGAGGAGAAGCGACGTGGGCCAGTTCTTACAGAGAACCTTTCAAAGCTCCAACTAGGATTCCTGAGTGGTAAAAACACTCTTTGGTCCCCTTCTGCAGCTTCTTAAAAGCACGCGATTGAAAGTCGTCGCGGGTCACTACCGGCTTCTTAAGCTCGACGTTTTGGTAAATCACAACGTCTTTGCCCTGAACCTCGATCTTACGCTCGAGGTTCATCCAATCCGACTCAATCTTACAGGGATCCGGCAGCGCTTGCGCCAAACGCGTGTCCTTGAGGCGGCGTTGACCACGAAAAATAAATGGCCCCTCGCCAAGTCGCATATCACTCTCTCGCTCAGTGGTTTCATAAAACACGCCGCCCAAAAGGCCATCAGGAATGACGAAAAATCCATCGCGTCCAGCATCAAATGTCACACGCCCCGTTTCATATTCAAGGACGATATTCATATCGGCGATCTGCCGAGTGGTTTGCGGCTCCTTAATGTAATGAAACGAACGCACCTCTTGTGCCTCGCTAAAATACTCTAGAGTCTCTGACAAAACTTCTGAGCGCGGCGAGAGTAGAAGTTCGTTGGCCGTGTGAAAGGGCGCAAGCCCCTTCATCTCTGCGCTGACTTTCACGCGCACTTGATCCAAGGCCTTGAACTGATAGTCGTACTCGCGAATATGTAGAAATTCAGAAGCCACCGCCGCCGGTATCCGGTCAAAATGACCCTTACCGGGCTGAAGAATCCACGCCGGCCGACCGGCCACGTCCGGAAAGGGTGCCAGTGAGGCCACCGGATTTGTGGCGTCCAGCCAATAGGTATCCAACCCCGATTTCACCTGCACGATGGCATGATTGAAACGGTTCAGGCTCGGCTGTTTGTAGTCGGGCTCCTCACCCCATGGATTTTCCCCGCGACGCACCAACGCCACATTCGCGTCGATCTTAAGCGCACGCAGCATACTGGCGAGGACCGACGACAAATCCTTACAGTCTCCGTAGCGCGATTTTTCGATTTCCGCGAGCGAGCGTGGCACTAGTCCGCCGTTGTGCCTGCGCCAATCGCCAAAGTAACGAAAGTCTCGGCTCATCCGGTCCATTAGAAAATAAATCTGCTCTTTCACGTCTTTTTTCTCGCCTGCCGCCAGCACCAACTGTTGCAGCACCTTAGGCAATGGCGCAGCTAGAACTCCTGCGAAATCTTTATCGAGCGCCGAAAAATATTCTGGCCACTCTTTATGGGTCGAAATAAAAATCTCAGTATTGCGCATCGGATGAAAGTACGGGTCTTTCTCCGCATGCACCCATCCCTGGATCACTTTTTTATTGGTGACCTCAACGTTAAATTTATTTTTCTGGCGCAAATTCACCTGGCGCCCCGGATCCCGCATTTCATAATAGATCGGCACTTCGGACTTCACTTTTACGCTGAGTTTTTCAATGAACACGCCTGGGGTCAGCGCAATCTCCGTCGACCAACGATCCTTCATCACGGGCTTCTCGGTGTGTACAATGTAGCGAATATGTAAGCGCGAGCCGACTTCAACTTGAGGAAACGCCACCGAGCGCACTTTGAGTGCGTCATAGTCTTTGGCCTTCCCTTTGTCGCGATCTTCTATCGCACTGGCCTCGACGGGAATCTTATCTTTTCCATTTTCCGTGTAAGCTTCAAGAATTTCAACTTTGTCGGTGAACGAGTTGTACTCGATCGCAAAAAGACTCGCGCTGACTTTGGCATCATCGGCCTGCACGCGCACCGTGTAGTCCGTCAATTGATCCCAAGCCCCTGATTTAAAGACAGTGTATTCTAGGGAGTATTTTTCAACGACACTTCCCGCCTCTTGAATCGTCATCCAGCGCGCATGGACCGAGCTCACCAAAAGTGACAAAAGCAGGACGATTGACTCCATCATGGACACCCCCTAAAGTCCGATTCTAAACCTGAACCCGACCAAGGTACCAGGTTCCCTTTTCGGATGTGCCGCGTTGACATCAGAATTGTGTAAGACATTCCGATAGGTAGGTAGATGAAAAAAGTCATCTTTGACAATATTCACGGATACATCACCCTGAACCAGGTCGAGACCCGAATCCTCGAGACGATGTATTACCAACGCCTGCGCTGGATTCGCCAGCTTGGCTTTAGTTTTTATATTTTCCCCGGCGCCACCCATACCCGACATGCCCATGCCCTTGGCGTCAGTCACGTGATGGATCGCATCTTAAAAAGTATCGGTCTTGCGGCAACCGACGACCGCCTCTTCGATCCCAAGGCGCGCGACGAACGTACGACCTTTCATCGCACCATGCGACTGGCAGCTATGCTCCACGATATTGGAACGTTTCCGTTCTCTCATTCGGTGGAGATGGCTTACATCAATCACTGGCGCAATCAATCCCAAATCAGCAAGCCTAAGTACTCAGCCAACCATGAAGTTCTTGGCAGTCATATTATTCTGAATACGGATTTTGATGGAGGCATCACTCAGATTCTGCGCGAAGAGGGAATCGACCCCGTTGAACTCTCGCAAATCATCGCTGGAAAATCGCAAAATCTTCTCGCCAATCAACTGATGCACGCCGATGTCGATGCTGATCGCATGGACTACCTGCTGCGTGATGCCCAGCACACGGGAGTAAAAATCGGCCTCTTCGATCTCGATTTTTTGATCCGCAATCTGCGGTTACACGAAAACGGCGGTCAACAAATGTTATGTATCGCTGAAGACGGCATCAATGTGGTCGATTCATTCTTAGTTTCGCGCTATTTCTGGTATAGCCAGATTATTCATGAGGGAACTGGCTACAAATTCGATTTGCTCGCCGCGAAGATCGGTGAATATTTTCTCGAGAATAATATTTCCTACTCGTTTGAAAACTTAATGGAAAAAGTAAGTCTGAACCCGTACGAGTATTTCACGTTCAATGACTCTTATTTTATGGCGAAGCTGCACGAGTATCTCGCGGGCCGTATTCGCCATCCGATGATTGGTGAATTGAGCGATATGTTGGCGCGCCGGATTCCTCCTGCCCAGATTCGTGTGGCGCCAATTAAGCCGACCGTGATCGAGAGTGAAGATCAGCGGGTCCATCTGATCAAACAATGCGTAAAGGCCGTGGCTTGGCTCAAAGAGGAGCTCAAAGCGGTCGACCCCGACGCGTGGATGATTGACGACATTCCCACTCGCGACGTGATGTTCACGCGCAGCTGGGACTCGGCAAAGAAAGATAAAAAGACAGCGATGCAATCTCGCGACTCGATCAAAGTTCTGACTCATCATGGGGAATTGAAGTTGCTGGTGGATGCCTCGGGTTCATTAATGAAAATTCTTTCCCATTACCGTAATTTTATTCCACGGATTTACGTCAGCCCGAAGACGTACACCAAGCTCGAGAAAA
>JAYVPG010000120.1:0-42846 GCA_043757545.1 Pseudobdellovibrionaceae bacterium | reverse complement strand
AAGTCGATTTAGGAACTTCCATGCTCCCTGATTTAAGGCTAGGGATTGTTACGCACTCTGACAACAACTTTCTTTGAGAAGCGAGCGTCGATGACGCGGCCCTTTATGTTCTGGCTGTCGAGGTAAGAGATGACTTTTTCAACACGTGAAATTTTAGGACCAAAGTCTGCATCGCCCATTTTCACTTCGGCAGTCGTTCCGCTAACGAAAATTCGGAAACCATCTTTTCTGGAGTAAACGATTTCTGAAATATTACTTTTGCGCATGCTGCCTTCGAGCGGAATCTGCTCAAAAAGATCCAGCGCTTTTTCGCGGAGTGCGATTTCATCTTTCAATTCCTCACCCCGTATCACCGCCAGATCTGAAATTTCAGAGATCGGCAGCGCCGGCAGAAGAGTCGCATCTTTGGCCACTGGATAAAATCGTCCATCACCGGAGAGGTACGCCAGCACTGGCGTGTGCGGCTCAACCGCGATTCTTAAACGCGAGGGAAATTCACGATACACCGAGACCTTGCGCACTCTTTTGTCTTTCGACACAAGATCAAAAACTTCGGTGAGCGGAACTTCCCAGAAAAACTTACCGGCAAAATGTTGAAATTGCGGAGTCAGGCTGGTTTTGATTCGCTCAAAGAGTAAAACTTCTTTTGAGTCCGCCGCCAAATCCAGCTGTACAGTTTCAATTTTAATCCAGCGCGAGGTGAGCGCGAAATAAACGGAGCACGCAATCAGGGTTAGCCCCAGAGTGAGAACGAGCCAGTACTGGCGAGAATTTCGGCGCGGTCGTTGTTTCATAAGCCTGATTCTAGCTCGATTTAAATTCACTGTCGAACTAGCACAAGGTCCAGCAAAAATACGGTCCTGGGTCCTCGGTCCTGAGGCACGGTCACTGAATCTGAACCTGGCTCGGTCACTGACTCACCCTTCGAACTCAGCTCACTTCCCCTCGAAAGTCGAAACGTAATTGTCATGAAGATCTTGCCACTCTTCAAACGACGACGGATGCCAAACGAAATCAGGTCGCTGGATCCATTTGCCACTCGACGTGGAGAGATACTCCAAGGGAACATGATTTTTGGCGGGGAACGGAAATAGGAACATGGTGAACGCCGAGGCCAGCAGCTCATTGGCATAGGCCGAATAAGAAATATAAAACGCCGAATCCTTTTTGCGGTCAGGGCCCGAACAAGATGAGATCGTCGTGTTGTCCATTTTTCCGTCGTAAGTAATAAACGGACTGATCGCATAGCAAAGTTCTTCGGGCTTTGCAGCCTTGGCAATCGTGTTGTTCTTAAACGGATCGGCGCCCTCGGTGTCACTTGAGCCGTAGAGGCGTAAGATCGCCTTGATACTCACAGCTTTATCCCCAAGCGAAAAATCGGTTTCCGCGCGATACCATGAAGTCGCACCCAGCGGGGCTTTCATTTGCGCGAAAAGCTCACTGTGAAAAGTTTGTTTCTCAGAGTCATCTTTTGGTCCACGCGCATAGGTCTCAAGATTTTTCTGCCGCCATACTTTTTCCGAGTCATGACAAAGGGCGCGCATATCGACCAAATTCATCGACGCCAAAGAGGTCGCGATACTCATCATCGCGCGAGGTTTTGGACCACATTCGGAATCCGCATCAGTTGCCGGTAGTTTTTCGGGTACAGGCCCCGAATTCGCTTCGACTTTAACATCTGGAGCCGCGACTAAGGCGGGAACTGGAGTCGTTGGCGGAGTCGCGGCGACCGGCTGCGGGCCAAAGGCCTTTGCCGCCGGGGGCGCGGCAGGTGCTGAGGGAGGCGGGACTGTCCGCGGTTGGCCTGGATTCGGTTCAGAAACCGGCGCAGGACCTTGCAGGACAATCACAATGCGATGAGCGACCAAAAAGGCGATGGCCTCTTCCCATTTGCGCTTTGGCATGATCACTAGGCCAATACACGCACTGATAAACATGACCGTGAGCCAAAATAAAACTTTCACCAGCGCCCCAAAAGTTTAACTTCTGTTTCAAGTTCCAGCGCAAAACGCTTTTTCACTTCGCTTTGCACGTGCTGAATAATATGCATCACATCGTCCGCCGATGCACCCGCGATATTTACGATAAAGTTAGCGTGTTTAGTAGAGACCCGCGCTCCGCCTCGCGTATAACCTTTTAGGCCAGCCTGCTCAATCAGTGCGCCGGCCTTAGCGCCCAGTGGATTTTTAAAGGTGCTGCCACAGCTCGGAAGCTCCAATGGCTGCCGCTGCAGACGGTTCTTCGTGGCCTCTTTTACTTTGCGCGGAATCTCTTCGTCCGCGGTAAGGGGCCACGAGATACCGGCACGCACCACGATTCCAGGTTGCCAGCCCAAGGTGCTGCGGTATTTCCATGTGAGCTCCGACTTTGCGATCCGGCGCAGCGGAGCTCCAGGCTTTTCGCTTTCCAGGATCTCGATCCAATCGGTGATCTCGACGAATTCACGGGGCTCGACGGCCTCGGCAACCCCCGCGTTCATCACCACTCCACCGCCCACATCGCCCGGTAGCCCACAAAGAAAAAGGGCCGGAGCCAGTTTGCGTCGCATAAAGATCTTAGTCAGCTCGGACTTTGGTGTTCCGGCAAGTGCAGTGATCAATATCCGACCATCGCGCTCCTCATTGCTCACAGAATTTAATTTTTTCATGCAGATCACAAGGCCTTCGATGCCTTGATCACTGATCAAGACATTGGTTCCACCACCCAAAATCGTGATTTTAAATTTTCGCGCCGATGCAAACTCGACGGCCTCGCGCACTTGCTCAATGGATTCGGGCAAACAGAAAAAATCGGCGGGACCACCGATCTTCCACCAAGCCCATTCTTTCAAGAGAACTTTCTCGCGAAACTCCAAAGTTAACCCTTAACCTGAGCGTTCATCATGGCCTCGCCGAGCTTTGAAATATCGCCGGCACCAAGAGTCAGCAAAATATCTCCGGGTTTTAAAAACGCGCGCACCTCATCGAGCTGCGGATCATCTTTGCGTGAGAGATAACGACAATGGGGATGCTTCATCGCCTCCACCAGTAGCGGACTGCTGACTCCTGCAATCGGCGCTTCCCCCGCCGGGTAAATATCCAGCATAAAAAGAATGTCGGTGTCGGCAAAACAGTCACGAAAGTCGTCCCAGCAAATCTGGGTGCGGGAAAAACGATGAGGCTGAAAAACTGTGACCAACCGGCGCTCGGGAAATTTTTCTTTAAAGCCGCTCAATACGGCGCGCACTTCGGTGGGATGATGGCCGTAGTCATCGTAGTAGTCCACTCCGCGAATCGTCCCCTTGTGCTGAAAGCGGCGATCCACTCCGCCAAAATGTTCGATGCATTGAGCGCCAGTTGAAAACGGAATTCCCGCCTGCATTCCGGCCAATACTGCCGCCATGGAGTTGAGCGCATTATGCCGGCCGGGCATGGCGGGGCGAAGCTCGCCGAATTTTACGCCCAGATGGGTGATCTCCCAATGTGTACTGCATTTTTCCAAAACGTAGTCGTTGTCTTTGCCGAGCCCGTAAGAGATCCAACGCTTGTCAAAGTTTGCAAAAATCTTTTTTAAATTCGGGTCATCGCCACAGACAATCGCCACTCCATAAAAAGGAATGCGTGAGGCGAACTCAACAAACGCGCTCAATAGATTTTCAAAAGTTTTATAATAATCCAAATGGTCATTGTCGATGTTGGTGATCACCACCACCTCGGGACTTAAACGGGTGAAACTTCCGTCGCTCTCATCGGCCTCGGCAATCAACCAATCTCCTTGACCAAGCTGAGCGGTGGATTTGATCACATCGAGTCGTCCACCCACGATAATCGTCGGATCGACTCCGGCGCCTAAAAAAATCGAAGCGGTCAAACTGGTCGTCGTGGTTTTCCCGTGCGTTCCGGCGATCGCCACTCCACGTTTCAAATGCATAATCTCGGCTAGAGCCTCAGCCCGACGAATCAGCGGAATTTTGCGCCGACGTGCCTCTTGGAATTCGACGTTGTTCTCTTTGACCGCGCTGGAGTACACCACCACGTCACTTTCGCCGATCTGTTCGGCCGCATGTCCGTGAAATATTTTGATTCCCATTTGGGCGAGCCGTGCCGTCTGTGTGTTCTGAGAGGCATCACTCCCTGTCACTTGCGCGCCCATGTTATTTAATAGTTCGGCAAGACCACACATGCCGATCCCACCCACTCCAATAAAATGAACTTTTGCTTTAGCGAGACGCATGCGACTCGATCCTCTCGATAAATTCGCCGACCAAGATCTCGGCCGCACGCGGCTGATGAAAGGCGCGCACCGCACGTTCCATATTTTTCAAACGCTCTGGATGGCTACGAAATCCTTGAATGGCCTCACGCAGCGACGCCGCCGTTAGATCCTTCTGCACAATCATCGCGGCTCCACCCGTTTGCGCCAGGCTCTCTGCATTTTTACGTTGGTGGTCATCTGCGGCGGTCGGTAGCGGAATCAAAATCGAAGCCTTTCCACAGGCCGCAAGTTCGGCGAGCGTTCCCGCCCCGGAGCGACAAATCACCAAATCGGCATTGGCATACTGTTGCCCCATATCGTTGAGATATTCGCGCACATCCACTTGTTTGGGCAGCCCCATTTCACGATAAGCCTGACTCACGCGCGCAAAATCGGAGTTTCCCGTTTGATGAACGATGTGAATGCCGCTGAGCCATTCGCCATTTTGCTTCACCATTTCAACGATCGTGTTGTTGATTCCGCGTGCACCAAGGCTGCCACCAAAAACTAAAACGCGAAAAACTCCGGCGGCCGCGTTCGAACTCGTTCGTACCTCTTCGATTTCGCCACGAACCGGCATTCCCGCACGGTGCAGATGTTTGTTCTTCAGCAAAGGTTTGGCCTCTTCAAAAACCACCCAGCAATCATCGACAAATTTCGCAAGCCATCGATTGGCCATGCCCGGCATCGCATTGGGCTCCCAAATGGCGCTGCGATATCCGAACAGAGCCGCGGTCAAAAGCAATGGCCCAGAGGCATGCCCACCCACACCAAGTACAAAATCCGGTTTCACCGCACGCAGCAGAAATAGACTTTTCACCAACGCCATCGGCATCATCAACAACGTCTTCAATCGCTCAGCCATTGCAACATTGGAATTTAGACGGCCGATCGGCAAATGATGAAGTGCATAGCCCTTAGCCGGAATAATTTTATTTTCTAAACCACCGGGCGTGCCGACAAACTCTACCACGATCTGTGGATTTTTTTTTACAAAGGCATCGGCGATAGCCAGCGCTGGATAGATATGTCCACCCGTTCCGCCCGCCGCGATTAAGATTTTCAGAGAGGACATTAATCAATCTCTTTTTCACGAAATGATACGGGCACTGTAGACTCTCTGGCCAAATTGAGCAACCAACCAATGGCGAGTCCGGTGCAGACCAGCGAACTTCCCCCATAACTTAAGAGCGGAAGCGTTAGTCCCTTCGTCGGCAACAGCCCGAGCGCAACGCCGGTGTTTATAAATACCGCGAAAACAATGAGCAGACTAAACGAGAGCGCTAAGACTCGCTCGGAATACCTTTTCAAATGCAGAGTGATTTGAAAACCACGGAAAACCAAAAATCCATAGACCATCAGCAGCACGAAAAATCCGACAAAGCCCATCTCCTCACCCAGTACGGCGAGCGTAAAATCCGTATGCGCTTCGGGCAGAAAGAACAATTTGCCTTGGCCTTGACCGAGTCCGACGCCAGTGAGTCCTCCAGAGTAAAAACTAAGCATACTCTGAATCACTTGAAAGCCTTTTTCCGCAGGATCTGCCCACGGATTTAAAAAAGCTTCGACGCGCAGGCGACGATAGGGCGTGGAGAAAATCATGTAACTCAATATGGGAAGCACGGTGGCCAATCCGCCGAGAATAAATCGCCAGCGCAGACCAAACGCGACAAAAAGACTGAAGGTCAGCGCGGTCACAATCACAAAACTTCCAAAATCCGGTTGCAGTTGCAGCAGCGCCAGCGGTGACATCACCAATAGAAACCGACCCAACCAGTGCAGATCCATTTTCCCTTTGGCATAGTCAGAAATCAACGGTGCGAGCACGAACGGATAAGTCACTCTCAGCAACTCACCCGGCTCAAAACGAAAACTAAACGGTAGAGAAATCCAGCGATGTGCGCCACCAATGCGCATGCCCACTCCAGGAATAAACGTTCCCACAATGCCAAACACAGCCAGGCACCAAAGAGTCACCCCGAGCCGCTGCGCCCATGGCCAGGGCATAATCGAGGTCGTGAGAAGCGCCAAAATTCCAAGCGCCGCAAAAAATAATTGTTTGCGAAAATAGAATAGGCCATCACCGCGCATTTCAGTCGCGAATATATAGCTTGAGCTATAGACCTGCACCAGCCCCAGGCCGACCAGAAAAAAAACCGCGAGTAGAATTCCCCGATCCAAACGCATAGACTTAAAGCTTACGGTAGGCTTCCGCAAAAGGGTAGCTGGCCGCGTGTCTGCAGCCTCGACCCAGGCCTAAAGTTCTGTTGTCCTGCTCCGATACGATAGATAGAACGGAAGAGGAATGAACTCGTTTTTTGCACTCACCATTTCAATTCTTCTCGCACTGCCATTCGCCACGCAGGCGGATAGCCTTACCGCGCCGGTGAAGAAATCGATGGAGTTTACTCCCGCAAGGCAGATTCCCGTCGTGGATGAAAAGGAGCTCGATTTCGAAGATCCCAAGCCGGTCGCCGAACAGCTCGAGCCGGAACTTGCGGATTCTGAGACCGAGGGACGCATCTGTTCAGAGTGCGCGGTGGTGACCTCTACCCATTTGCGACCCGGTCCACTGCAGAAACTCCCGCTCAAGGTGATCTCCGCCAAGTCCTCGCCATAAGTCTAGCTTATTGTATATATTACCAATAATAATATCAACAATTTCATATACTTAGCCGGTTTTCGGCAATCCTAGGCCCAAAAAAGGCAGGGCGTCGCGCGAGCAATGTCAGCAGCTCTGCCCCAGTCGTTCAGGCTCGACCACAGCGCTTTAGATCGCATAAACCCGCGGCCCAGGATTTGTAAGATATTCAGCAAAGGCCCACTTTTAGGGCCTCAAAGTGATTTAAACGAGGGTGGATTGGTGAGCTCAATGAACATCAAGCTGAAACGAAGCCTATCTATATTAGTGTTGGGTCTACTGGGGCTGCCGGGGCTGACCGGTTGCACGGGATTGTTCAATACCAAACTGTTCAAAGAGCGCGCAGCAGAGACACCGGCTCCGAACGAGCAAATCATCGATAAGAGTTTCTTTGTTGATCCGTCTGGCAAACCGAAAACGTTTCTTTGCGCGATGGCGCCGATCATTGGCCGAGGCTTCGGCGGCGAAAGGGAAACGCTCCCTGGGGTCAATGATTCCCCACATTGTAATGTTGAGTTTGAAATCACCGAAAACCTCTTAGTTGGAAAACTTGTAAATCCCTCGTTTTTGAACGATCGCAGTCGCTGGGCCTCATTTATTCGCATTCCGATCAGTAAGCATTTCTATTATGAAAGAGCCAAAGACGAACACGGCCGCGAAACCAATACTTGGATAGAAAATGAAAGTCGCAGTCACTGGTCGGCTCGCCCGAAGATGAAAATTTCTTTAGCTGGGACTCAATTTGGCGATGCCACATCTGGGTCAACGAAAGACTCTGCTCAGCCCGGCAGCTATCAGATCACTTCTGTGCAAGATGTTGAATGGGATCTCGCAAATAATTTCTTAGGCTTTTCAATCAATGCTGTTTACGCGGGCTCAGAGGGACAGATCAACGGCTATCAAGGCGAATGGCGAATTAATTTTCTGAAATTCGAACATGATGAAACGTTCAAAAAAGTTGCCTACAATCAGGAGAACGCAAAGTTTATTAACATTATTCACGTTATGGGTCGTATGGTCGACGGTGTCGAGCCCGAACTCTATGCCGCTCACTGGGACCTACGCAAAACCACTCGCGTCTATTTGAGCGGGGTACCCAAGGAGCAGCAGCAGACTGTGGCCAATGCTATTCATCGTTGGAATACAGAGCTGCGTAATGTTGGAGCCATCGGCCAAGACCATCTGGCTTTCACTCCCGTCATTAAGGAATTAAAATACCCGTTTGATTTACGCTACTCCTCAATCACTTGGATCAGCGATCGCCGCATTTCGATGCACGCGCCTCTCGGAATCGGGATGGCCCACGCTGACGTCCGCAACGGAAAAATTCTTTGGGGTGGAGTAGTCCTCTTCGGTGGAATGCTCGAACGCTACATCAATGCGTACTCCCCCACTGAATCAGACAGCGGTGGCAGCTCAAGTGCGGCCTCGGGCCCAACTGTGAGCTCGATTTCCCCACTTGAGTCCTTGACGGCTATGCTCCCGACATCGATGCCGATGGTTCCGGTTCTCGACAACGCAAATAACTTTGATCGCAGTGAGCTCACGCAGAATATGAGTGTCGATCACAAGAATTTTTTGAATCAAGAAATGGCCGCTTTGGCCAAGAGCAAAGATCAAACTGACCAAAGCAAAATTGAAGCTTTGAAGGCACAACTGCAAAACATGCAGAGCCAAGATCCTAAGATCAATGAGATCGTCGCCGACGTCATTAGCAGCACACGTTCTGAAAATCTAAAGGTGACTGAGTTCTTCAAGAAAACTGATGTTCAATCATTGCTCGGCACCACAAACTCTGGCGTTAAGACTACGTCACTGCTCGAACGCGCAAAAAGCGCCGGTGACGCTCGCCTCGCAAAGGCTTTACAGGAAAACAATTTAAATAAACGTGCGCAGATGTTGCAATCATTAGTGGCCAACGGTTCATCTACCTTTGTTGAAAAAGACCTGACCATCGAAAACAAACTTGGCGGTTGGAATTCATCTCCCGCGCAAAAGCTTCGCACTTATCCACAGATGCTTGAGAGCGTTGTAATGAGCTTGTCAGTTCACGAGTTTGGTCACTTTATCGGACTTGGCCATCAATTTAAAGAGAACATCGTTCCCGAATCCGGAACAGTTCCTGAGAAATACGTCAAAGACCAAGCTGCAAAGGCCACGGCGAAGGCTGAATTTTCGAATTTCACTTCGGTGATGGGATATCAAAGCGGACGCACAGAAATGATGATCGAGGCCAAAGACGTTAAGCCTGGTCCGCATGACAGCCTTGTCCTTCAATATCTGTACAACGGCAAGTATCCGACTTTTGAAAAAGGACAAAGTGACTTCACATTCCGCGACATCCCTGAAAGTGGACGAATTCCTGAATTCACCAAAGTGGATGGCAAGCAAGTGCGCACCGCCTACTTCCCGGCGTGCAATGACATCGAAGCAAGTCTTGGCGCTGACCCCTTTTGCAATCGTTGGGATCGCGGCTCAAGCGCCGTAGACATCGTAAATTCCTACTTCGATTTAATGAACGACAATCTACTGACCAACCTTTATTCGCTGGCCGGCGGATCGGGCGACTCTTACTCAGCGGAAAATCGTATGTGGTATGTAGCGCTAGATAATTTTTCACGCACTCGCATGTTCTATGACGAAATGCGCCGCCGCCTTCGCAGTGAGCCGCATTTGAAACCGTTGTGGAATCAATTGCGCACGGACAAAGACGGTTTGTTTGAGTTCTCGAAAGCCTGCATGCAAGCCGATCCAACGGATCCTAAACAGGTGAACTCAGAGACCTTGCGCGCGATTTTTGCGGATAAGAAAATTGTCGATCTTTGCCGCGCCAACTTCGCTGTACTTGAGGAATTCCGTTTCTTCCTAAATTTACCTGAGTCGGACTACACCAAGATCGACCATAACAATCGCTATGTAAGTAGCGGCTATTTAGCTGGCGACGTGATTCAGAGCTACAGTCATATATTTGGATCTTGGTATCAGTTGAGTAATTTGGCTCTAAAGATTTCGGCGATGTACACTCTCACCTCGGCGAACTCATATATTTTATGGGGCGGGATTACTCACAATCCTTACTATGATAACGAAGAAAATCGCTTTCTCTATCGTACGCTCTATCCGTCCAAGTACACCAAACTCATCGCTGATACCGTACAAAATAATATGCGTTTTGCAGCGACCGGAAAAGACGACACGACCACTATTGGTCGTACGGTTTTGGCCACCGGATCATATATTCCTTGGCAGCGCGTAACGAGCAATGACTCGGCTCGCTTGCCCAGAGAATACAACGATCTTTTGGATCAACAAACTCAGTTTAAGTTCAGCATGGTTGCGATTCTGGTCGACGCCGCCACTCCTGACGCGAACTCAAATATTGAAGCGGACCGCTACAAAAAGTTCACGGCGACTGTCTATGACTTCGTAACCAGCAAGAGCACGAGCACTCGCGACGTCTTCCTTTTGCCCAAGGGTGATATTTTTGTTTGGGCAAATGGAATGTTCCTCTACCCAGTCACGAAACTAAAGTTCTACAAGGGCACCAGCGCCTATGTGATCGCTTACAAAGTTGACTATGACGATGGTGTCAAAGATGAGCTGATCAATGACAGCTTGAAATATGCGTTGATGGAAAAACACAATGCCATCGGCAGCGTTTGCGTCAACGGCTTCGGCGGCAACGGTTTGCTGAACTACTTCGATACCGCCAACACGGACTTCGCAGGATTCAAAATTCTAAGCGGAATCGCGGAAGAAAAAGGCAAAGAGAAGCTGACGGCGTTCTACACTTCGCTCGAAGAGGAATTTGATAAGTACGAAAAGAAGCAATCGGTGAAAGACGCCATTCCTAAAGGCTTTCCGCTCCACTCCATGCGCCGCATCTGTGACGAAGCGATCCGCGGGGTGGGTCAGATTTCAGCGGCGGCCGCTCTGGCCAATGGCTATTGGCTCGGCATAACTTCAGACTACCTGGAAAAGTGAGGACGTGATGAACATGCTCAATCGCAAAGTCCTCTTAATATTCATCGCCTCAACGGTTTTAGTCGGATGCCCTTCGCCTAAGACGACTCCGCGCTATGAACACGATGCGCAGAAGACTTGGACTCCGACTGAAACTCCGACGGACGACGCCGTAAAGGTATCGGACTTTTCCACTTTCAATTTAGCGACCGCGTACAAAACGCTTGAAGATAAAAAAGCTGATCTTATGGCGGCGATCTTAGTGCCACTTTCACGCATCGTTTTGAATTCAAAATTTATCGCGGTTCCTCGATTTCAGGGCCCGCGCCTGACCCAAATGATTCATATCTTTAATGCGGCATTGATCGCAGAAATATTGAAGCCCAATACCTCTGCCGAATTTAAAAAGATCAAAGAGGACTACTACGCGACAGTCTTTGACGGTTGCGCGCGCGACTTGCGCGTGGATTGCACAAACGCAACCGTATTTGCGGGCGATAGTCGGCACACTTTAGCTATGACTCTATTGGCGCGCGAACTCGATGCGCCGATCGAGGCCGAGCTTAAAGCCATCGACGATCAAGTCAAAAAGACCGGAAAACCTGCGGATTGCATTAAAGACAGTGAAAAATGCAGAACTCTCACAGAAGAGCGCTATCGCCGACTCTCCATGGGTGTCTATAAAAAGAATCGCTATCAGGACCCCGAATTCTCGTTCACTTATCTGAAATATGCGCGTCTTTTTGCCGAGCTCTTGGAGTACATGAAGAAAAGTACTCCACTTGCCGGCAGCGAGCACGACTCTATGTCTACCAGCTACTTAGCTCAGGTTCATGGCCAGATATTTGAGACGATTATCACCAAGTACACGCCGTCAGATATCAATGATCCTGAATTTCGCAAGTTCGTGGAGAACTTTAATCCTTGGACGAAGTCACGCACTCAGGTTGATTTATTCCAATATGGAACGGGCGTGATGTTTGAGCTCGGCACCAAATGCTGCCTCTATCAAGACAAAAGCAAAACCAAATTGAGCGAGAGCGTGAACAAAGCTATCGAACTTTCACAAAGTGGTGCCGACACTTTCGACCCCACGCACGGTCTTTCATTCCGGCAAATGACTCAAGATATTAAGAAAGAGCATGACAATCGTCTATTTAAAAATCTTGGCTTAAGTGACCTGATCGCTCGTATCGAAGGGAAGAACTCTTCGTTCTATAATGAGTATTTCTTTATGGTGGACCGCCTTTTCCGTGGTCACTTGAACACCGATGAAGTCGAAATGATGCTTAAAAATACCAATCAGGCGCGCGCCAACAGCGAATTGCCTAAGATGGTCCAAGACTATATCAAAATTTACTTGGTCTACATGGTTGTAGAAACGAATCGTTTTATGGCGGGAATCTATCGCTCAGATATTTCTAGCGATAAGATCTTTGAAGAGACGATCCTGCGCAGCCGTGAGATTTCTGGCCGTTGGTACACGATTCAAGCTCAGATCGATCTGCTCGACAAAGTGATGAATCGCTATTTCAAGACCCAACTGACTTCGACGCCTGAATATATTGAGACGTACAACATTCTCAAGGCCGTCAATCGCAACATTCATTACATATCGGCTTTCCCCAATATGATCGTGATGAACTATTTTCTTTCAAAGATGAAAGGCAAAATCACGATCAACACATGGTGGGGCCCTTTAGATATCGACTCGGACACTATTTTAAAGGGGTTTTTCGACGGCGCTGTGACCGAAACATGGTTTCGTTTCGGCAAAGACACAGAAAAGCTGGATCGTTTGATGTTACTCTATTCTTTGGAATATATGCTTTCGACCGAGACCCTGAATTCCTTCGTGGCCAAAGATGCGACAACCGGCGGGACTGAGCGCAGTAAATTCTTCGATCTAATTTTCGGTAAGTATCTCGACGACAACTATTCTGATATTCGCGGAATGGTTATTGATTTTCAGCGAAGTACTTCAGGAAATCAAATGTACGCCTACACCAAGGAAGTTTGCGACTACGAAACGAACGGCAGCGGACTTCCCCGCCGCGTGGTTGTTAACTTTTTGGATCTGACTGAATATACATATTCGGGCCTGGGTGAAAATGGCATCAATCAAGTGCTCAATTCATTCCTCACTGGAACGATGCCGGCACTTAAAAAATTGATCGACGAGATTGAAACACGAAAAACCTACGTCAAGTCGATGATTGACGTGATTGAGGGTGACCTCTTACGCTCGGGCGCCATTGCGAAAAAGGGTGACGCACATCCTGACCTAACCAAAGCTCGCGCCTCGATTAAACAACTTGACGATATCCAAGATCAATTGACGGCCATGTACTTGCCTTACCACAAGGCGTTCTTTAATTGCGCGGTGACCTTGCGCGAAGTGGAGCGTCGTCGCGCCAATCGTTTATATGACGAAGAGCGTGAACACCTGGGTATGATTTTCGACAAGATGAAGCCCCTATTCGGTATCACCGATAGCGCGAAGTTAGATCAGAGCGTGGCAGCAATTAACGATGGTTTTTTCCGCGCTAAAGATTCGCCTTATAAATTCGATCGCGTCGACGGACTCAACTATCGCATGTCGAAGTATGACCTTTTGATGCGTATGAAAAAGCGCATCGAGAGCGATATTTTCTCTACGCCAACCGCAAAAGAGCGGCAAAACTACGGTGCCGATCTGGCCAAGTACAATCGCTCTCGCAGCGTCACGGTCGATATTCCAGAGGGTATCGTTCGCGATGCGATGTATGCGCAGGGCACAAGCACCACTCTCTCGCTACATGGCACCGGTGCGGCCGATCGCGAAGACTTTATCAATCAGGGACTCGCCCTTTTGAATGGTAAATCCCAGGCATTTGTTAAGTGGGCGGGACAAATTCAGGCTGACAATAGTCTGTTTGACTATTTGACGTCACTTGAGACGTTTTACCTGCTGCAAACGACGGGAAATCCCAAAACCGAAGCTATGCAAGTCACGGCCGAAGATCTTGCGAACGCCTATATTGCAGTTCTGTCGCATTTTACAATGGACGCCTACGATATCGAGTATGCAAGACCATTCGGATTAGACGGTCGTCATCCCAAGGCCTTCTACCAAGGAATGCTGTTTGAAAGAGATGGGATGACCCGTTTGCCCCTCTTCTATTCCTTGATGAACGACGTCTACGCGATGGCGGAGATCTCGATTGACTCTTTTGGTCCAGTTCGTGATGCACTTACTTATGCAAAGAACTTCAACTCAATGCACTCGATGCAAGCCTTTGTCTTTGCACCGTCGGAAGTCGTCGAGAACAGCGTGAAAGAGGTTTACGGCCAACGTGCGCACAACCGATTGCAAAAAGTCGGTGAGTTGTTCCGCTACATCGCGGATCGCGAAGCTAAAGTTACCGATGCGCGCACTCTTGATCCGCGTTTGGCTCAACCATTTTACGTAGACGGAGATCAGTCGTTTGCGTGGTTCCAACCCGGGTGGAAGAACATGACCGATATTCAGCGCCTGCGCGATCATAAAATCTTAGTGGATAACTTTATCCAAAGAAGCGGAAATTTCTTTGGAACGCGGGAGAAAGTGAAGAATCCATGAGCCCACGCGGCGCTCTCGTATTTTCACTTCTCGCGACGCTTTGTGCTCTCGGCTCACTTTCCCATCAAGCCGGAGCACAGACTCTGCGCTTGCGTGCAGAGCGACCGGTCGCCCACGCCGAAACCGCGACCTCACCATGGACGGGTGCCCTCCGCTACAGCGTCTTGACGGACTATGCAGACGATCGCATGCCCCGCGGCTACACACACTCGGTCGTGGCAGGCTTGGGCTATTCCATCAACAACGATTGGAGCATCAACGCGACAGTTGGCGGCCGAGCCGAACTGTTCAATGGTCAAATCGACAAGGGTGAGGAGCAAAGTTACGGTCAAACCGTTGGAGCCTTCGGCGAATTGAGCGTTGACTACGGACATGAATTTGCCCAACACAGAATCGGTTTCGGACTTTCGGGATCTCCGACGATGGATGAGGTCGGTCACCAAGAAGGACAAAAGGGAGTCTTGGGAGCCAACGGCGAATTGAAGCTCCGCTTCTTCGAAAAGGCCTATACGATCACGCAGACGCTCGAAGCGGGAAGTATTCTCAACGAAACCAAATACTCGATCGATGGCACGATCAATCCCGACTACTATTACTCCTATAAACTCGACAATTCCTTTCGCTTTTTTGAGACCTATAAATTGTCACTCGTCTTTGGCGTGAAAACGACTCGCTTCCTCGACGGTTTTTGGGGATACAGCTACTCAAATGGCATTCGGGTATCCAAGGCCTGGAAGACCTTCAGCGCAGCACTGGGATATGAAAATGGTGGATTTACCGACGATGGTGAAGTGCGCTTATGGTACATCGATCAGTACCGCCGTATTGGCAAGCTCAGTATGATTTACGAATTTTAAAGGACCGAGATGAAACGGCTCACGTTGGCTCTTATTTCACTGCTTCTTCTGACTTCCGTGTCGTGCACGGAAAAGGGCAAGCCCATGTCAGTCAATGCGCCCGACACCCGTCCACGCCCGGAAAATTCGCTGGCAACCGTCAATGATAACGTAAGTCCATCAAGCGAGGCCCAGCGTTTTGTGCGGGCTTCGCAGGAATCAAAGGACAGCCTTGTTGAGGTTGTCCTACCCATGAGCGCCACGGTTTTAGCAAGAGCTCGCGTGGTCGACAAAGCCTCGCTCACGTCGCGCAGTCGCATGGACGAGCTCATCGTGCTCAATAACTTGGTGATTCAGGTCAGCGAAAAAGATCGCGCTCGCCCTGAGTACATGCAAGTCTTGAATCGCTATGAAGCCGCACTTGCCTTTGACTGCGGAACTCTGCGCGACAGCTGCGTGGGCCTGCGCTACCTTAAGCTCGCGGCAAATTCAGCAACGGTTATGAAGCTGATCGCCAAGAGCGATAGCGCACACTACTTTCGCTATTTAATGTTTTCACTCGAAATGAAGAATCGCTTGGCTGACCGCGAATTTTTGCTGTTGCTCTTTGCCCGCCCTCAAACTCAATTGCCAACTGACGAAGCCGCTGCTCTGCAGGCCACTAAGGCGATGCTTGTCACGGCACTTCAGGTTGCGGGTAAAAGCAACACGCCCTCGCAACTGCGCAGTTTTCTAGAGTCGATCGGTGCTTGGGATATGATAATTCAAGGTCAATTGGACCTAGCCTCGCTCGACGCGATCTACCCCATGATCGCGAGTGCGGGATTACTCTATACGGAGAATGGATCACTGCACCCTTCCTTGCTACGCCTGATACGCAGTCGTGAAAGCGAAGCCGACGGCTACATGGCCAAACAAAATGCGTTGAAGGCACAAAAGCTCTTCAGCCCCGAATTAGTCGGCGCCAAATACACCGATCACTTCGACGAACTCTTTTTTATAGTCGATGCTGTCTTTACCGAGCGCATGTCGGCACAAAATGCAGCGATTCTATTCGGCAGCTCCAAGAAGACCGCTCAAGAATTACAAACGGCCGTGGAAAACTATTTGCGCATTCAGTTTCTGGTGGCTTTGCACGCCGGTACCGCCTTGGTCAAAACGATTTTTGAGGCGGAAGTTCCCGCAAAACAATTGCTCGAGCATGCAGTCAACGAAACTCCAGCCATTCAACGCGTATGGGGATCCTTTAAAAGTAAATCCTCGCCGCTTCAGAACTTCGCCCTTCTAGCCTCAAAGCAACGCGCCGACAGTGCCGCCATTGAAACTGCTTTTAACAATCTGTTCAATTCAATCGATAAATCGATCAGCATGGTTGCCGTCTATCCGCACACTCTCGCGTTGTTTCATATTCTATCACAAACTCACTTCACCATTCGTGAGCCATGGACGGGACGCATCTTCGACACCGGCGACCTTATGAATATGCTTTTTCACGGCGGGATGTCGCCCCTCTTTTCTTACTCCGAGGACACCACGGTCTTGAATGGTTTTCAGGTGCTCTATGCCTTTGACATGGCCGTGCGCACGAATCTCTTTCAAATCGTCAATATCGATACTGACTTTTTTATCTCCGACACTCTACGACGCTTGAACGGAAAACCGTTGAATTTTATCGATCAAGAATTGCAGTTGGTGGATCATCGCTTTAAAGAAACCACATCCTTTCAAGAGTTTCGCGATGCGTGCGCCGAGTTTCGCACGGGTGAAAAACGCGTGCGGCATATGTACTTGAGTGACCTTCATGCTTCGCCTTACTACGGAACTCTGCTCAGCGATGTTTTTGAGAGTGTCACCTCGGGTAGTACGACGGTTGGGCAAGCGGGCCGACTAGAGAAGAAAAGCGCCGGTCTAATGTACTTTGATCCCGACTACAGCGAGATGATAGAAAAGGCGCGCTTGGACCTGGGTAACAACCTCCGCCAAGGCAATGCCATGTTGTCATCCTTGGTAAGCTATCTGCGCCACAATGGCATGAACCAATCTCAGATCGACGCCAAGACTGCACTGACCCGCAAAACTCTGGCGGAAATGGAAGCCAAACGCGCGGCTGTACTATCGACTTCGCGCCGCTGGTTTGAAGACATCGGCAAATGCATGTGGAAAGCGGACGCACGGGAAACCCAAGTCGAGATGCAAGTCCTAGCTGCTGAGAAAGCTTACTTGCGCCAAATCCATCGCGACATCAGCCGCTTGCGTTTAGGCGTCAGCGGTCGGGATCTGATGGTCATTCAGCAAAGACCCCGATTGAGCGGAATGCCTAGCGGATTTCGGGGATATGACAGTACGACAGTAGACGGCTATCGCTACAACAAAATCGATTTTCTATTGCGAATCGCTCGCTATCTCTCAAGCGGATTAACGACGGAAGAGGGAAGTATTGCTCCTATTGCACCTAGTGTCCGAGTCGATCTGGGCGAGAGTCTCGATGGTGACTCGCCAGTGATCACCGATTCTTCGCAATATTTCTTACCTTATTCAGATTCTGAAGAAGAGTTCGTCAATTCCGCGCTGAAGGCTCTTTACAACGGCAAGATCAGTAACAACAGAGCCGATACAAAGACCGGTTTCCAAGCTTGGCTCAACATCGGTACGCGTATTATTCCATGGGGTCACTATTTGACTGCTCTTTCGAGCCTCTATCGCCTAGAGCACGAGGTCTCCGGAAAGAATATACTTTTTCCACCAGAGTTAATTTTGCAGAGCCAAGAACAGATATTGAAGATGACAAAACTCACGCCCGATGAGCGCGACCTCTACACCATCGTGAATTACAAAGAAAAATACAGCCCGGTCTATTTTGATTTTCGGGTGATGACTTACGGTAAAAAAACCCTGACCTTGGCCGACGCTTGGGGCCTTTTCGATTTGCCGTTGCGAATTGTTCAACATGATCAGTTGGGATACTCTTGGGATGATTTTGAAAATGGAGCTTCGCCCCGAATAAACGATCGAATGTCCTATTTTAAATCTGGTCAGGATTACTATGTCGCGAGGGCTGTCTCACATCGCGGAGCTTCGGTCATTCCGTACAACGTAGAACTTGACCAGAAGCTGGATGCTTCATTAAGAAAATTTATCCAATCCGAACAGTCCTCAATCGCCGACTTCCAAAACCTTACCGTTTCCTATACTAAGCAGGTACTCGAGCGACCACGAGACCAGCAGCCCAGCGTCGATATCAATCTATTTACGACCATTCAAGGAACAATGCTCTCCGATATCGTGATCCCGAGTAATAGAGCCGATCTGCACCAGTTCCAACAGGCTACGCAGTTCTGTTTCGCGACGGATAAGCCCTGCACTGAGTTCAAGTAGGGACATCCCGCACGCTTTTTCTAGCGTCAGAGTAAAACTTCACTTTCATTTCCCCTAGTTTCCGCGCTAACTTTTGCGGGCAGACAAAAGCCATTAAAACCAAGGGGAACATATGAAGAGCATCTCATTGCGGATACTAGCATTAGTTTTAATCTCATTGAGTATCGGGCCTGCAGCTTTTAGTCGAAGTGCCGAGCTTCCCTTGTTTTTTACCCCCACAGCGAGCGCGCAAGTCGATGTTATGGCTGGGATCAACGGTGCAAAATCCTCAATTCACATGCTCATGTTCCGTTTGACGGAGCCGAAAATTATCGACGCTTTAATTGCGGCGAAAGCGCGCGGGGTGGATGTACAAATCATTCTCGATAGCAATTCACTCGCGAAAGAAAAACCGGGCGGCCCCTCGCAAGTATTGGGTGCTGGAGGCGTGACTGTCATTAAGAGCTCAAGCCAATTCTCGATTTCACATTACAAGAGCTTCGTTGTGGATGGCTCGATGGCCTATATTATGACAATGAATCTAACCCGCATCGCCGATCGCGTGCGCGACGTCGGCTACATGACCGCAGACGCTGAAGCCGTCGCGTTTGTCGAAGAACTCTTCAAAGTCGACGCAGACAATGCAGCCAACAATTCGATGAATTCACCGACCAAAATCCCCGCCAATATGGTGATCTCGCCAGTCAATTCCAAAGAGCGCCTGAGCTCTTTGATAAAAAGCGCAAAGACAGATTTGAAAGTCGTGGTCGAGAACCTTTCTTACACTGACCTGATCCAAGACATGATCGACGCAAAAGCTCGTGGCGTGGATGTTCAGGTCATGCTCCCCCGCTGCAATATCAGCAATGCCGATTTTGATCTGCCCGCCGCAAAAACTTTGAGCGACGCCGGAGTCAACGTCCGCATGATGCCGCCCCCCGATAGCGTCGATCTCCCCTATCTCCATCAAAAATCGATGATGATTGACGGCGCCAAAGGTTTCCTCGGCTCAGAAAACTTCTCATTCAACTCAATCGAAAAAGCCCGCGAACTCGGCCTAATCTTTGACGACGCCTCACAAGTAGGACAAATGACGAAAATCTTTATGCAAGATTTCGACAAATCTGTCAGCTACACAGACGCGGCTAAAATCACTTGCCCGGCGCGGACTTTTTCTGCGGATGCTGGGCTTTAGTTTTTAAGTTCGTACGGGGGGTCGGGGGATTAAGGGTTCTCCTCTATGGGGAGACTCGGGCTCCTGCCCTCGCCGGCATCGCGCCTGGTGGCGCGATGCTGGCGAGGGGCGGGCGGGGTTCCCTCTTGAAGGGGTGCCCGCGCCCGAGTCCCCCGATGGAGATCTACCCAAAGTCCCAACCCGGCCCCGACTTCAGCGAGACGCTATTTAAACTTATTCACGATTTCTTTAAAGTAATTGCCGCGCTCGACATAAGAATCAAACATATCAAAGCTAGAAGCGCCAGGCGACAAAAGTACCGTGTCCGCAATGCGCGATTTCTGATAAGCGATCAGCACAGCTTCCTCAAAAGTTCCGATCAAGAAAGTTTCGCTGAAATCACCGATGTCGCGGTTGATGCGCTCTTTAGCCTCACCAACAAGAATCAGCGTTTTCACTTTGCGCTGAATTTTGTCGCGCAAGGGGGCGTAGTTTAAGTTGGTTTCTTTACCGCCCATGATCAGGATCACGTTTTCATCAAATGCATCGAGTGCGCGCAAGACCGCATGTACGTTGGTGGCCTTTGAATCGTTGAAGAAATTCACTCCGCCGACTTTGCGCACATATTCTAAGCGATGGGCCATGCCCTTGTAGTTTTCGATCACGCGTTGAATAGCGTCGTGTTTGGCGCCATGCTCACGTGCGGCCAAAATCGCCGCCATGATATTCTCGTAAGAGTGGCTGCCCTTCATCTTGGTGTTTTCAACGGAGTAGTACTCGATCTCGGGACCTGTGCGGACGCGAACTTGATTTTTAATTGTCACCGCTCCACCGATATTCATAATCTGCGGCTCGAGCGAAGCTTTGCGCGAGAAGTAGAAGATGCGTCCACGTTGCACCATTGGATCGCGCGCCAACTCAACAACCGCATTGTCATCGGCGTTCAAGATTGAAGTCGTGCCTTGATTGGTATTGATAAAAACTTTGCGCTTGGCGTTTACGTACTCTTCCATGGTGCGATAACGATCCAGATGATTTTCGGCCAAGTTCATAAACACGATATTTTTCGGACTAAATTTTTGTACATGTTCGAGCATGAACGACGAAACTTCGACAACCAAGACCTCGGCCTTTTCGCCCTTCAGCAAATACTCGCTCAAAGGTGCGCCAAAATTTCCGCCGGCCCAGGATTTGATTCCGCTCTCGGTTAAGAACGTATGAATCAAATGGGTCGTTGTCGTCTTACCATTCGTGCCGGTGACCGCGATCATCGGCTCTTGAATAAACTGCGCGCAGAACTCGAGCTCACCAGTGACCGAGACACCCTGACTGCGGGCATAATCGAAAATCTTCAAATGTGGAGGAACGCCCGGACTCAAAACGATAAAATCCTGATTTAAAAAAGTCTTCGGGGTGTGACCGCCCAATTCCAAAGTCACGCCAGGCATGCCATCGATTTTTTCCAAGTGACCAGAAAGTTCGGCTTTGGATTTATGATCGCTGATCGTTACCAGCGCTCCATTGTGAGTTAAAAAGCTAGCCAGCGAGACGCCGGTTTTAGCCAATCCCACAATCAGAATCCGCTTATCTTTAAGTTCGTTCAGCTCCATTTTAAAACCTCGATCTTAGCGCAACTTGAGCGTTGCTAATGAGAGGACCGCCAACAAAATGGAGATAATCCAAAACCGTACAATGATTTTGGTCTCATCCAACCCTTTGAGCTCAAAGTGGTGATGAATAGGCGCCATTTTAAAGATGCGACGGCCGGTCAGTTTAAAGGAAATTACTTGTGAAATCACTGATAGGGCTTCTACCACAAAAACGCCGCCCAAAACCACCAACAAAAGCTCATTTTGACTAATGACGGCCATCATTCCCAGGAAACCCCCTAGGGATAGGCTTCCCACGTCGCCCATAAAAACTTGTGCGGGATAGGCGTTGTACCACAAGAACGCCATGGCGGCGGCTATGACTGCCCCCGCCAGAGGACAGAGCTCGGCTGAGCCCGAAACAAAGGGAATTTCGAGGTAACCGGCGATTTTGGCGTGACCCGCCACATAGGCGAAAATAGCCAGAGTGGTGGCCGATACCATGACCGGAACGATCGCTAAACCGTCAAGGCCATCGGTCAAATTGACCGCATTGGCGCAGCCCACCACCACCAGAGAGGCAAAAACGACATAAAACCAGCCAATATCCCAGACGAATCCTTTAAAAAACGGAGCGGTCACGGCGGTGGGAATATCGCCCTGCCAAACCAAATAGCCGATGACCAACGCGGAAATGCCAAACTCAGCCAGTAGACGGACTTTACCCTTTACGCCCTTGCTATTCTTTTTACTGACCTTCAACCAATCGTCCCAATAGCCGATCAAGCCGAAACCAAACATGACAATCAAAACGCCCCACACCAGTGGGCTTTGAATATCCACCCAAAGCAATGTGGGAACTAAAACGCCCAGCAGGATGAGGCCTCCACCCATGGTCGGAGTGCCTTGCTTTTTCTTATGCGCTTGTGGACCGTCGTCGCGAATGGTCTGGCCAAAATGGCGGCGCTTCAAGTGGCTGATGAAATAAGGACCCGTGATCCAGCATACGAAAAAGGCAGTGAAAAAAGAAATAAACGTACGAAACGTGATGTAGCGAAAGACATTGAGCGGACCAAAGTGATGTGAGTTTTCATATAGAAATTGATAAAACAACGGTCTCTCCTTTAAATTTATTTTTACGGATCAAGGCTTTTTACCAAGCGGAGTTTGCAACGGCCAACTCTCGACAACTTTCTCTAAGCCCATCCCCCGCGAAGCTTTGACTGCGACAAAATCCAATGGGCCAATTAATTTTAGAAACTGTTGCGCAAGATCGGCATCAAATCCAGCACTGGTCAAAAATGTCTTAGCCTTACCAGTCTTGGCATAGCCGCGTTGAAACGCTTTGGCATTTTCACCGATGTACCAAACGCCCTCAAGGTTGGCGCTTCCGGCTCGCTCGCCGGTTTCCTCATGCGACTGTTCAGTGAATGTCCCAAGCTCGAACATATCGCCCACCACTAGAAATTTTTTGCCCGCATTGTCGATCTCATAAATATTTTTAAGTAAAGCAACCATGCTGTCCGGATTGGCATTGTATCCGTCGAATAAAACTCTTCCACCATTGGTCAGCTTGAGAAGTTGATTGCGACCCCATGCACTGTCGCGAATATTCGCGAGCGCCTCCCAGATTTCCTTAGGCGACATCCCTGCCGCCAGCGCAAGGCTTGCAGCGCACATTAGATTGCCGACATTTTGTCGCCCCAGCACCGGCACCCAAGCTTGTCCTTTTACATTCTTGATGTGGCCAACCAGATCGAGCCCTTCCCAAGTTAAGCGCTGAGCCCGTAGGTGAATATCTGCTTGCGTACGAAATGAAGAAAAGGAAATTTGCGTGGAGTGCGAACGCGATTGCATGCGCATCGTCCACTCGTTGTCGATATTGAAAATATGAATGGCCTTGGGCGCGGCGACGTAAATTTCTTCTTTGGCTTTGGCCACATTGGCCTGTGATCCAAGCTCGCCCATATGCGCGCGACCGACCGTGGTGCAGGCGACGACATCGGGCTCGGCAATCAAACACAGCTTCCAGATTTCACCGGACTTATTCATGCCCATTTCTAAGATGAGCAATTTATGTTCTGGTCCGGCTTCGAGAATCGAAAGCGGAACGCCCCAATGATTGTTGTAGCTCCCCTTGTTGGCGTAAGTCGGTTGGAAATCTTTAAGAATCGCGTAGGCAAATTCTTTGCTCGAGGTTTTCCCATTCGAGCCGGTGACCGCCAAAACTTTAAACGCCTGTTTTTTGCGCCAAAAGCGCGCCAGATCTTGCAAAGCTTTGAGCGTATCGGCAACTTTGACGAAGCTCACTTTTTCTAGAAAGGGTTTCCACTCGTCGCGCCACTCATGCACCAGCACCACACGCGCATCTTGTTCGATGGCCTTGGCGACAAAGTTATGCGCGTCGAATTGATCGCCCTTAAGGGGAATAAAAAGCTTCCCAGTTAGATCCGTGCGAGTGTCCGTTCCGACCCGTGAGAAATCAGGATGAACTTGCGAAAGAATTTGTCCGCTGGTCGCGGCTGCAAGGTCTGTTAACGAACAGTTCCAAGTTGTTTCACTCATTCGGATTCCACTATTCTTTGAGTAACTCGGCCAGCACTTCGTTGTCGGCGAATTTTAGTTTTTCGCGACCCACGATCTGATAATCTTCATGACCTTTTCCGGCCACCAAAATCACATCACCTTCCTGGGCGGTTTGCAAGGCATCCGCGAACGCTTGACGGCGGTCTGCCTCTATAATCAGCTGACCTTTCCACTCTTTAGGAATGCCCGCACGAATCTCTTTTAGGATCTGCTGAGGATCTTCGCTGCGCGGATTGTCCGAGGTCAGCACGATGACATCTGAGAACTCACTCGCCGCCTGCGCCATCAGCGGGCGCTTGCCCTTGTCACGATCGCCACCACAGCCAAAAACTGTAAGGATTCGGCCGGTGGACTTGGCCGTTGCACGCAAACTGGTCAATGAGCGCAAGACTGTTCTCAATGCGTCATCGGTGTGGGCGTAATCCACGAAAATATGCAGGCCGCGCAAGTTGGGTACCTTCTCCAATCGACCCGGAGCGCCATGAAACTGACTCAAAGCTTCACTCGCGGTACTCAGCGAAACGCCCGCACTCAAGCCAACCGCGACCGCAGCCACTGCGTTGTACACATTGTGTTCGCCAGGGCACGGCAATTGAATTTCAACGTTTCCCCGCGGAGTACTCAAATGGAAAAGACTGCCGTTGAGATCCTGTTTGAGAATACGAAATGAAAAATCCGCGTTGGAGTGGCCATACCACCAAACATGGACGCCCTCTTTCACTTTGATTTTTCGAATGGCCGGATCATCGCCGTTCAATATCGCCACCGAGGTAGTGGGATGTCGCCCAAGCAGTTCGTTGAACAATCGCTCTTTGGCCGCGAAATAATTCTCCATGGACCGATGATAGTCCAGATGGTCTCTGGTGAAGTTCGTGAAAACCCCAACGGCAAACGGCAAACTGTCGGCGCGCGATTGTGAAAGTGCATGCGAGGAAACCTCAAAAGCCGCCGCCCGCGCCCCAAGCGCTAAAAATTCTTTAAGACGTCGCTGCAAAGTGAGTGGGTCTGGAGTCGTCAGTTGACTCGGCCAAGCCCGCTCCGCCAAATGATGATCAATAGTTCCAAGAACCCCAGTCGGCCAACCAAAATGCGTGAAGATTCGCTCGATCATATAAGTGACTGTCGTTTTGCCGTTGGTCCCAGTGACGCCCACGCAAAAAAGCTGTTCGGCCGGATTGCCATAGTAACGACTCGCCAGCACATCCAACGCGTGCCGAGTCGATGGCACTTTAATGATCGCACCGTTGTATGACTTTGGAATTTTAGAATCATCCTCTACCACGAGCGCTGTCGCGCCCTGCTCAATCACTTTGTCGAGGAAATCATGTCCGTCCCCTGAAGTCCCCCGAATCGCAACAAACACCGTGCCCTTTTTTACCTGACGAGAGTCTTGGGTGATATCGACGACGTCGAGCGCCGCGGAATCTCCCCAGCGGAGTTGAGGAAAAAGAGAAAGAAGTTGCGAGACTTTCATGAAGTCATTCTAGAGAGGATTTAAGGGGAGGAGCAATCTAATTCTCTGAACTCTCCCTCTGACCTCGGACTGATCTTCCCCCGAAAAAGTGGGAGAGAATGAGAAGGAGTAAGAGTTTAGTTTGGGTTTTCTAGAATCAAGGTCACATTCGACTTCGCGGTGAGTACTGCTCCGGCAGGTGGTATTGAACGCACAACAACTCCATGCCCTCGAATATCCACTTGCGCGGCTTGGTCTTTCATTCGGTGAAGGGCCTCGCGTAAGGTGAGTCCGAGCAAATTCGGAAAGCCTTTAAGCTCGGCGTCTTCGTTCTGCCGCTTGATCTCGCTGATCGCTTGGGCTTGTAGATTCGAGCGACGGCGCTCGCCTTCGGAGGTAATGACGTTGTGTTCGGAAATCTGCATAGGTGGGACTCCCGCGCGGCGTACAAGATACTGCGCCATCTTCGCAAAGACGGGAGCCGCGACTTGCGAGCCGTAATACGCCTTCTTTGGATTGTCGATCGCGACGTAAATCACATAGCGCGGGCTATTCGCTGGAACGAATCCTGCGAAACTTGAAATATAGGCGTCGTGTGAGTATCCACCCTTTATCGGATCCACTTTTTGTGCGGTTCCCGTTTTTCCGGCGACGTAATAACCGGGAATTCGTGCGTTGAATCCCGTCGCTTTTTCCTCGGTCGCTGCGGAGAGCATCAAACGCATCGTCGCCGCTTGTTGTGGCGTTAAAACTCGACGCATCTCTTCGGCTTGGAATTCGACCGGAGCTTCTTGTTCATGACTGCGGATCGCTTTGACCAGCAACGGTTTTTTAAGCAGGCCGCCGTTGGCGATCGCTGTGTAGGCCGTCACGATTTGCATCGGTGTGACCGCGATACCGTGGCCAAAGGCGATATTGGCGAGCAGATGCGGGCGCCAGGGAAGAGGATTCATAATTCCGCGCGCTTCGCCTGGCAAATCGACACCCGTCTTTGCCGCAAAACCAAAGTCGGTCAGCGTTCGCGCCAAGCGCTGATCGCCGAGATCAAAGGAAATCTTCGCGGCCCCTACATTCGACGAAAACGCGAGAATCTCAGAGACGGTCAGCCATTGAAAGGCGTCTTTCTTTTCGGCCTCTTGAATCCATTTGTCGCCGATCTTCATGCGTCCGCCTTCGCAGAAATAGCGGGTGCCCGGCTTAACGATCCCCTCTTTCAAAGCGCCTGCAACCACGAAAGTTTTCATCACACTGCCCGCTTCAAAAGCGTCAGTGACCAAACGATTGCGGCGAACTTCGGGGGAATAACGAAGTCCATCGTTTAGATCTACCGTTGGCACCGTCGCCATGGCGACAATTTCCGAAGTTTGCGCGTCGACTACAATTCCAACTGCCGAAGTCGCAGTGAAACTTGTCACCACCGATTGCAGTTCGCGCTCAAGGGTAAATTGCACCTCATGATCAATCGTCAATTCCAGATCGGCACCATCGGCGGCCTCACTGAGCGCGCGGCCGTCCGCCAACAGCGGTCTGCCGCGGGCGTCACGCGGAAGGATTACGGTCTTCAACTGACCTTGCAGATATTTTTCATATTGCAATTCAAGTCCCTCAAGACCATTGCCCTCGGTCCCAACAAAACCCAAAACTTGCGCGAGCAAACTTCCGTTGGGGTAAACGCGCTTCGGCTCCTCGATAAATCCCAAGCCTTCAACATCCCATTTCTCAATTTCTTGACGCTGTCTCTCGGTCAGCTGGCGCCGCACCCAAAGAAAACGGCGCGAATGATCCTTTAAGCGTTTCTTCAAACTGCTGAGCGGAATATCCAAATATTTGGCGAGTCGCTTAGAAACCGTAGCACTGCTCTTAAGCAACTTGGGATCGGCAAAAAGCGAATACGACGGAACGCTGGCCGCCAACTCATTGCCATTGCGATCCAAAATCGCGCCTCGCCGAGTGTGAATCTGCAGCGAAGTTTCAAACTGTCGACGTTTTAAATTCTCTAAGCGCACATCGGGAAAGATCTGCAGCATCATCGCGCGCCCGATCAGCAATCCCCAGAGTCCAAGAAAAATGCAAAAGAGAACGAGAATACGAGTCTTCATCTATTGCGGCATCGCCAATTTTTGTCCGTCCAACTGAATGATTTGTCCATTGCGTGCGTCGTTCAGGGTGAAACGTGAAACGGCGTATTTGCGAATCAGTTCGGGTCGGGTTAGGCGCGCGTACTCCATGGTCATTAGGCGTTGACGATCTTTAAGTTTATGAGCCTCTTGACTGGCTTTTAAAACGGAGTAGCCCATGCGGCGAACTTCCATTTTTAAAAGGACTAAGCCAAACAATGTACCGACGAAAATTAAAACGCTGAAGAACGGGAGGATCTCATTTATACGTTTCCGACTCATCGTTGTTCCCTCGTTGAAACACTCGTAGCTTGGCACTGCGCGAGCGGGGATTCTCTACGGTCTCTTCGCGCGATGGCACGATGACTCTTTTGACAACCGGGAATCCCTCTATCGGTGCCTCTCTAAAAGCATACTTGATGATACGGTCTTCGAGAGAGTGAAATGTGATCACAATTAAACGTCCGTGCGCACTCAAAGCTCGCATTAGGTCGGGGATGCAGGTCTCTAGTCCAGAGAGCTCTTTGTTGACCGCCATTCTAAGCGCGAGAAAAAAGCGGGTCGCCGGGTGATGACCTTTTTTCTGCCAACCCTCCACTCGCTCAATCATTTGTGCGAGCTGAAGAGTGGTCGTAAACGGCTTTTCTTTACGGTCGGCAACGATGGCGCGAACTACGCGATGCGGCCTGCGCACTTCTCCATAGCGCGAAAACAGCTCGAGCAACTCGACCTCAGGCCAGGTATTCACCACTTCCGCAGCGGTTAACGCCGCCGTTTGGTTCATCCGCATATCTAACGGGCCATCGTGATAAAAACTAAATCCACGCACGGGTTCGTCCAATTGGGGCGAGCTCACGCCTAAATCCAGCAATATCAGATCGAATCCACCCTCGGGAATCCGCTTAAAATCTGCGATCTCGTGAAAATTAAAATGCAAAACACCGAGCTTCTTCTCCGCGATGGGTGCGGCAAAGGCCGTATGCGCATACTCCACCGCTTGCACATCCTGATCGATCGCGGTGACCGTGGCACCGGGAAATTCATTGAGCAACGCTCGCGTGTGTCCACCGCGCCCAAATGTACCATCCAGGATCGTCTGCGGATTCGCATCTTTCGCAAAGGCTAAAACTTCGTTGAGAAGTACCGGTTTATGCATAGGAATTCAGTAGCATGGAAATTTGATGTAGTTTAGCCTGTTCTCATATGATGATGGACTGCCCGCGCTGTGGCTTTGCGCAACCTCAGGACCGTTACTGCGCAAGTTGCGGTTTAGACGTCGAACATTTCGTGGCGAAGCCCAAGCCGCTTTGGGTTCGCCTTGCGCAAAATTCGACCCTGCACCTCTCTTTGATCGGTATTTTGATCGTCCTGGTGATCGGCTATATTTTCTACACCCGCAGCGAACTGGTGCAGCGAGAAATGGGCGCTTTCCTAAGTGGGCGGCCGTTGTCCTCGCGCGATGCCGGTGATCCTGACGACAATTCCTCGTCGCGCAAAGACTCTGACTCCGCGGATGTGAATGAAGGCGCGTCTTCCCCTGAGCCGGCGGCCGCGATGGCTATGGTCGATACGGGTAACCCCGCGGGGACCGGCAATGCTTCCGATAAAATTCCCGATGTGCAAAAGTTAGAGGTCAGCTCCTGGGAGATTCCCCACGAGGCTCTAGCCAATCTGCTCATCGGCGCGGAAAAGGCCGGTGAGTCGAACGCGGGCCATGCTCATTTGTGGACCCAGGGTCTAAAAATCAGCGAGGCCATCCAAGCCGCCAGCAAGCACATCGGAAAAAATCGTTCCGTGCCGATGACGATGGGACAGCAGATTGTTCTAGAGACTCCCGCGACGACTTCCGAAGCCTTTCAATTTGGACTGTTCTTCCAAATCACCAAGGTGGAGGGAAAAGACGTCACCGTGAAATGGGCATCGAGTTTGGTCTTACCCCAGCCTGAAACGCCCGCCGAGGCTGCCAGTCAAACTCCAGTGGTCAAGGCTTTGAATGAAGCCACCTTGAACGGTCTGACCGGATTGACTCCCAACAGTGCATTTTTGATCGTGTTCGAACCCTTAAATCGCACTCCCCGCGAAGAGTACGTCACTAAAGCGGGCGAAGGTCCGTGGAGTGTATTTTCGTCGGATGAGTTCCGTGCCGGCACAACTGATTGGGTTGTTTTAGTTCAGCTGCGCTAAAGTGATTTCACAAACTGCAAAACCTCTTCGGCGTGCCCCGGGACTTTTACGCCGCGCCACTCTTTGACTAGCTTACCACTGGCGTCAATCACAAACGTGGAGCGTTCAATGCCACGCACTTTTTTGCCGTACATGTTTTTCATTTTGATCACGCCGAAAATCTCGCAGACTTCTTCGTCTGCATCGCTCAGCAGATCGATCGTATAATTCTCGCAGTCCTTGAATTTTTCATGGGACTTCATGGTGTCCCGCGAAATGCCAAAAACATAAGCAGAAAGCTTTTTGAACTGGGCGTTCAATTTTGAAAAATCATGCCCTTCAATCGTGCAGCCAGGAGTGGCATCGCGTGGGTAAAAATAGAGCACAGCCACCTTGCCCTTGAGCATGGCTGTCGAGACGGTTTTTCCTCCCGTCGACGGCAGTGAAAACGCCGGCACCTGTTTTCCAACACCTAGTTTCGTCTTTGCGCGCGCCATAATAATTCCTTGAAGTTTCTTTTGCAGCATTCTTCATAGCATAGGTATGCTTTTCTCTCAACTTGCTGGGGGGCCTTGCAATGACCGGGGAATTTACACGACCACAGACACAACACGGCTGGATTGAAGTGATCGTCGGTTGCATGTTCAGTGGCAAGACCGAAGAGTTGATCAAGCAGATCCGTCGCGCCGTGATTGCTAAGCAGCATACGCAGATTTTCAAGCCGGTGATTGATTCACGCTATTCGGCGGGCGATGTGGCCTCGCACAATCAAACCAAAGTGGGCGCGATTCCGGTCAATACGACCGACGAGATTTTGGCCCGCCTGGAGCCCGGCGTTTCAGTGGTGGCCATCGACGAGGGTCAATTTTTTACTGATGACCTCATTGAGCTGGCCAGCGACTTGGCCAATAGCGGAAAACGCGTGATTATCGCCGGACTCGACACAGATTGGCGCGGACGGCCTTTTGGCCCGATACCCCATCTTATGGCGATTGCAGAGGTTGTGCGTAAACAGCATGCGATCTGCCGAGTCTGCGGAGGACTCGCCTCTCGCACGCAACGGCTGACCGCCGCCCAAGATGATATTCTGGTAGGGTCGACCGAGGCCTATGAGGCCCGTTGCCGGGAGCATTTTGACCCGGAATTGAGCGCTCACCGCTTGACAGACCACCGGCATCATTTAAGTTCTCTAGAACTCTAGGAGACTCTGAAAATGAACAACCTGCGCCTATCGCCTCTGATTTCGGAAGAAGAAATCAAAACTCGCGTAAAAAAGATCGGCGACGAGATCACCGAGAAATATCGCGGCAAAGATTTAGTCGTGGTCGGAGTTTTAAAAGGTTCGTTTATGTTTTTCGCCGATCTCATTCGCGCGATCGATACCGATCTGCACTGCGACTTTTGCGGAGTCTCATCTTACACCGACGGCATGCAGTCTTCTGGCGAAACCAAATTAACTTTGGACTTGAGCCGCTCGATCCGCGACCGTCATGTGGTTTTGGTGGAGGACATCGTCGACACCGGCTTGACGATGAACTTTTTGAAGAAACATCTGGCTCAGCACAAACCAAAATCCTTGGTCACAGCTTCGTTGCTGTTAAAACCCGACGCACTCAAAGAGGATTGCAAAGTCGACTGGGTCGGCTTCAAAATCCCCAACGACTTTGTCGTCGGCTACGGTTTGGATTACCAAGGCTACTTCCGCAACTTGCCCTACATCGCACAAGTTTCGAATATCAACTAGGGCGCGGGAACAGCATTCTTCCGGGTCATCCGTATTCACACTCACCCTTTTCCGAGTGCACTGAAATGAGTATTTTGGGGCCATCTGCTAGTTTAACTCGATTTGAAAATGCATAGGTTTGTTCTCGAGGTGAAAATACTCATTTCAGTGCACTCGGAAAAGGGTGCGATGGATCTGGAGGAGTCGGCGACCGAGACTAGATATCGAGAATATTATCAATATTGAATGAGTTCGGCACGGTGATTTGTACGTGATCGACTGCAATCAACATTTAGTTTTCGCTCTTGGCTTGCTGTTCTTGGATCAAAGGCACGCGCAGGATGTGCTTGCCGGCGAGGGGGGCTTTGCCCTTCCACACGTTTTCGCAGACGTGGGGATTGAGTCTTTGGGCGAGCTTCAAGTCTCCGTTGAACCATTTCATGAAATCTCTGGCGTATTGGCTCTTTAAAATTTGCACTTCGGCGCCGCGCAGTTCAGGCAGAGTCTCGATCACACCGAAATGTTTATCGGCATTGCGCTCGACATCGAGTGCGGCGAGAAAGCTGGCGTAAAAATTCGCCGAGGCAAAACCAAAGCGACCCTTGCGCACATCGATGAGCTCGACAATGTCCGTGGTGCCCTGCTTTTCCACCAGGCGCTTCACGCCGCTCGGACCGCGATTGTAGGCCGTGATCGCCAGAGGCCAGCTCTTTAACATTAGAAAATTATCGCGCATCTTCTTGGTTGCGGCGCGAGTGGCACGCAAAGGATCGTTGCGTTCATCGGCCGAGTTGTCCATGCGCATGTACGGACGCGCGGCCGAACGCATAAATTGCCAAAGGCCTGAAGCGCCGACTTTGGAACGGGCGCGTAAGTTGAACGAGCTTTCGACAAACGGCAGGCGCGTGATTTCAAGAGGGAGGCCCTCTTGGCGAAAAATTTCTTCCATCTGTTTTAAATAGCGACCGCTCTGTGTGATGCCCGCGATAAATTGATTGCGCTGGCCAAGTTGAAAACGCAAACGACCGCGACGCGCGGCTTCGGTGAATTTTTTTGGGTCTTCGATTTTGCTAAACATGCCCAAGTAGCGTAGATCCTCGCCCTCGAGCTTGCTTGGGTCTTTGAGCTCTTGCAGGCGCTTCAGCCGTCCGGCCACTTCTTTTTTATGTTCATCGACGCGTTTGCGGCGAGCCTTTTCTTTCTGCTTATCGGTAAGATCGACACGCGCGGTGATGTCCGTGAAATCCAACGAATCATAAACTAAATTTATATATTTACTGTCATGCAGTAACCCCTGATCGGAAGTGTATTTAGTGTAGATGTCCTTCCAAAATTGAACGCGCTCCTCCATCCCCGGTGGAACGCTAAAGGCCTCAGGAGTCCATCCCAGAGCGTGAGTTTGATTGGAGAAGTCCGTCGGGGCCCATTTGCAGCTCACGGGTGCCGCGATCGCCTGCGGCACCTCGGGCATTGTCGGCATGACCTCTTCAGGCGCATCGCTCGACTCTTCGTCCGCTAAGTTTTCACCCGACGAGATTTGGCAGATCGTCAGCATAAGAACAAAGGCGCAGATCCATCTGCTCATCTCTTTCATCATACAGCTATTGCACCAGCTCAGTGGCTAAGGCGTCAAACAGATGTCGTACCTTCTCGCCTTGCTCTGCATTTCCGTTGTAAATAAAGGCAAAAGCCTTGCTTTCTCCGTCTCTACGCCCTGCATATCCAGCGAGCGCAACAACGCCGGTCAGAAGACCCGTCTTAGCCCGCACCCAACCCTCGGCCGGAGTTCCAATCATACGTTTTTTTAACGTGCCATCGATCCCGGCGAGCGGAAGCGCCGAAAGGAGCTCTGCAAAAGTGGGAAAATTTCGCTGCGCCTGCACTAGTATCTCGGCCAAATCCCGCGGCTTAATATGATTTTTACGACTCAAGCCCGACGGATTGAGCAATGAAAATCGACTCGCATCGAGACCGACGTTTACAGTTAGATGTTTTTGCACCAGCTGCATCCCCGCACTCAGAGTCGCGGGAACGGTTCCATTTTGAGCAGCTAAATCCTTCGCCAGCATCTCGGCCACGTAGTTGTTCGAAAACTTCAGCATATCTGCAATGTTTTGGCTCAGGGGTTTGGAATCCGCTTTAGCGAGAAGGCGCGCCGAGGATGGCTTTTTGCCAGCCTTCACCTGGCCACTCACGGAAATCCCACGTTGCTGCAAAAAGAAAATCAAATTCCTGCCTGACCAATCCACAGGATCATCCACATTTTTGTAGGCGACGACTTCATCGTGCCCGACGCCAATGGATCCGTTCACAATCACTTGACCTCCGACCCGCGAGATTTGCAAATCGGCGCCATTTTTCGAAGTCGTCTTTGCGTGATTTTCGACCTTATAATAATCCGTTAATGGATCAATATACACTTGCGGAGCTTGTCCAACCGGACCGGGCCGCACATAAATATTGATCGAATTCCAGTTGAAGGACATCGCCCCCACCGGCGCATCGTAAGCGCGGTCAACACGCTCAGGATCACGACTCGGGTCGGCGCGCACCGTATCGAAATCACTGTCATCGACAACAATGCCACCCTCGATCTTTTTAATCCCCGTACGCTTCAATTCATTCACTAAGAACCACATCGTTTCAGAGACAAAACCGGCATCGCCTCCGCCTTTCAAAATCAAATCACCGTCCAAAGCGCCGTTTTTCAAAGAACCTGTCGTCCACAAAGTGGTTTGAAACTTAAAACTTGGACCTAATTTCTGCAAAACCGCGCTCGCCGTCGCAAGCTTGGTAACCGAGGCCGGGATAAAATCCTGCTGTTCGTTTAAGCCATAAACTTGAGTTTGCGGCGTGTGCGAAAGGTCAATCACTGAGAGCCCAAGTTTTTCACGGGGAATCGCAAAGGACTTTATGATCTTGTCAAACCGAGCATTGAGATCCTGAGCATACGCTGGGAGCGTGAAGCCCAGAGCCAATAGAAATAAAAGATGCATAGATTTCCCCTGATTGTTTTCGATCCCAGACAAGTATAGCATCAAAGAATATCACTGGCACAAACCGGAATGCCAAAAAGGAGCTTCATTTGTTCAAGAGAGGTGCGGCCCTTCTTATCGCCCTCGCACTGCATTCAATCGGATGCACTCGTCCAGCAACGCTTGCGCCGGGAACTCTTGTTGTCGCGCTCAGTGCCCAGCCACTTACCCTGGACCCACGTTACGCAACCGATAGCACCGGGATGCGCATCGTAGATTTGATATTCGAGGCTCTCGTCAGAATCGGCCCGCAATTGGAGCCTCTGCCAGAGGCCGCACAAACCTGGACCTATCACGATCATATTTTTACGTTTCATTTGCGGCCCGACATGCACTTTCACAACGGGCGCGCCGTGAGCGCGGAAGATTTAGAATTTAGTTTTGCCGAATTCACCGGCGCGGGAAGCCCTTTTGCTTCAACACTGGACATTATCAAAAAAGTGACCGTCACCACCGACACGAAAAAAAACCAAGCGAATCATTTCGATGTGAAGATCGAGCTTAAAAATTATTCGGATAAATTTCTTAAGGTCGATTTAAAGGCCATCAAGATTATTCCAAAGGCCGAAGTATTGGCCAATGGCCGTGGGTTTGGACAAATCCTCATCGGCAGCGGACCGTTTAAATTCGAAAAGCAAAGTGCAGACGCCATAGAACTCACAGGAGTCCGCAGTGTATCTCCCCACCTGCTATTTAAAGTGATCCGCGATGACTTCACGCGCTTTCAAAAAGTACTCAAAGGTGAAATCGACATCGTGCAAACCGAGATTGGTCCCGACAAAGTCCCGGAATTTCAAAAACACCCCGAGCGATTTCAAGTCTTCATCTACCCTGGCTTGAGTATGAGTTACCTAGTGCTCAACTTGCGCGATCCCGTACTCACACAAAAGGCAGTGCGTGAGGCCCTGTCTCGCTCCATCGAGCGAGAAGATCTGATCCGCTATAAACTCAATGGTCTCGCTCTTGAGGCGACCTCTCTGCTGACTCCAAACAATCCCTATTATTTAAGTGGAATGAAAAATCCGGCATTTGATCTCCGAGCCGCACAAGCTTCCATTGAGGCGCTTGGCCTAAAAGGCAAATCGCTCACCCTGAAGACCTCGAACGCCCCGCAAGCGACTGACAACGGCAAAGTCCTGGCCTATCAGATGAAGCGCTCAGGTTTAGACATTCAAATTCAAAGTTTTGAGTGGGGCACTTACTACGCGGACATCAAGAAGGGTAACTTTCAGCTGGCCTTAATGCGTTGGACCGGAACCATTGATCCCGATATCTACCGCCAGGCGTTTCATTCTCGCGAACGGCCGCCCGGTCGCAATCGGGGCAGCTACTCCAATCCCAAAGTCGATACTCTACTCGACGCCAGTGCGACCGAAGAAGACCCGTTAAAACGCCGAAAAATTATGAACGAAGTCCAGGCCCTAGTGCAGGAGGATATCGCCATTATCCCGTTATGGTATGATCAACAAATCGCGGTCGCTAAAAAATCTGTGAGCGGCTATGCGCCCGACGTAACGGGTGAGTACTGGCCACTGACGCAAGCGAAGAAGAGTGAGTGAATTTAAAAATATGAACGGCACTCTACCTAAAATTCTCTGTGTGGACGATGAGCCGAGCATTTTGCATTCTCTTGAGCGTCTGCTGAAACCTCACTTTCAAGTCTTCACTGCGCTTTCCCCCAAAGACGGCTTAGTGGCGATGCATGCGAACGATGACATCGCGGTCGTACTCAGTGACTATCGAATGCCCGAAATGAACGGCGTGGAGTTTTTACGTCAGGTGCGAGTGCTTTTCCCACAGACTTCACGCGCGATTTTGAGTGGGCAGATTGACTTACAACAGGTCTCTGATGCACTCAACGCCAACGACATTCATAAATTTTTTCTAAAACCTTGGGAAAATGAATACCTGCTCGTGCAAATGGTTGAGGCCATGCAAATGCATCGCACACTTCGTGAGAGCGCCCATTTTGAACACCTCTCGATCACCGATCCCATCACTCAGCTCACCAACCACCGTCACTTTCAAGATCAGTTGCGCCGCCGACTGGAGCTAGCGCGTGGCAAGGGGCATGGCCTGGGCCTAGTGATGTTTGACGTCGATCATTTCAAAGCCTTCAATGATCGGTTCGGCCATCCCGAGGGAGATCGCTTGCTATTTGGCGTCGCTAGCCAACTCAAAGCACTCGCCGGCGACAAGGCCTTAGTGTCACGCTACGGGGGAGAAGAATTCACTTTGATTCTCGCCTCTTCCGGAAGCACCGGCGAAATCCGCAATGAAACGTTCGCGTTCGCCGAAAAAATACGCGCGCATTTTGAAAAGACTCCATTCACAGGCCTTTCGTCGAGCCCCTCTTATATTACGCTTAGCGCGGGCCTGGCCTGCTTTCCCACCCATGGAAAAGACGCCAGTGAGTTGATCGAAAACGCCGACCGCGCGCTCTACCAAGCCAAAAGGCAAGGTCGCAATCAGATCGTCGTGGCTTCGGTAAAATAAAGCACCCCGCTTGGACTAGCTGACTCCCTCTAACTTGCCGATAAGTTTAGGCAATGAAAAAACGCGACTGGTTTTTAGTGATAGGCCTTGTGGCCGCGACTTGGCTGATTGATCAGCTGACGAAGGCGTGGGCCAACAACATGCTCGGCGAGCTCAAATTTTATGGGCCGGTCGGACTCGTACTGCATCATAATCGCGGCGCGATTCTCGGCACATTTTCCGATCTCCCCCCCATTCTGCGAGTCGTTTCTCTAAGCACCGGCGGCGCATTTTTAATTTTCATTTATGGTGCGATTCAATACCTGCTTCCCGCCAAACATATGCCGCTGCGTACGGGGATGTCGCTTCTGCTCGGCGGAATTATGGGTAATGTTACCGATCGCATTCTGCACGGGGAAGTGACCGATTTTATATTGTTCGGCACGCACACCATGTGGTCTCCCGCATTTAACATGGCCGATGCGATTCAGTGGGTCGGTTATATTCTGGTCGTCTATGGATTGATCCGTGACGGAACCTTGCTGTGGCCCGACGTGAACGTGCGCAAGAGCCTGTGGATCAATCCGCGCTTTCAATTGAAGTACTGTCTGACTATTGTGGGTATCGGCTCGAGCTTCGCTCTGATTAGCGGAGTATTCGCCTACACATTTATCAAAATTACCATCGACGATCTTGTGGTCGGGCCTGCGAAGATGATGGAGCATCGCTTTCTCACACCGTTCCTCTACACCTACACGGTCATCTCGATTGGCTTTATGATTATTTTGTTCTTGCTCGGACGCGTGCTCTCACATCGTACCGCTGGACCGGTTTACGCATTTGAAACCTATGTTCGTGATTTGATCCGTGGAAAAGACCGCAAATTTAAACTGCGCAAAGGTGATGATTTTCGACATTTAGAAGAACTCGCCGAAATCATACGCCCCGCCTTAAAAGAAATTGCCAAAGACAAAGAAGAGTACGAGCGCCTAAAAAAGGTCTTGTGATGCCATTTTCGCATCCGAAATTTTATCGATAAAATAACGTTTGGGCTTAACATCATCGCCTTCTTTATTACCTTCAGTGGCCACCAGAAAATCGGCGTCAGGATTGCGCACTAAGCCCAGCGGAAAAACCTTGCGCGACTGCCCTGGGCGAGAACCTGCCGTGTACGTGATAAATACCTCACGCCTATCACGTAATGCCCGTACCAACGTTCTCAAGTGATCACGCTCCATCAAGGTTTCAATCGAAAATCGCGACCATGGCAACGGGGTGACTTGCACTCCAAAAATATCAGATAGCTTTGCCTCGGGACCCAAGATTTCAAAATACTTCAGTGCCACTTGCAAACAGGTTTTTGCGTCATCCAGCGCGCGATGAGCCGCTCCGGCGTCGATTTTGAAATGTTGCGCAAGTGTAGCTAAGCGATGATTGGAGACATTGGCGTTGATATGGCGGCTCAGTAAACTTGTGCAAAACGCCGGAAGTGTCGGTAGACCCAGCGTCGCTTTTTCGAATTCCCAAGCCAGAAATCCAAGGTCAAATGGCGCGTGGTGAGCCACGACAAAGCCATCCTGAATAAATTTATGAAACTCAGGAAGCTTGTCGGCGAGGGCTGGAGAATTTTCGACCATTTCATTGGTGATGTGATGAATGGCAATGACTTCGTCGGACATTCGATACGTGGGCTTGATCAAAGATTGATACTCATCGACGATTTGGCCGTTTTTCCATTTTACGGCGGCCATTTCACAGATCTCCGCATCCAGGGGATACTTACCAGTCGTCTCAAGATCGATGGCGATAAATGTGGCCTCTTGCCAAAGAGTTTTTAGGATTTCCATGCCCGGATTCTAGGGCAAATATATATAGAATGCACTAACCGGAAGTGTCGCGGCGCGGGTTCATTACTGATGAGGGTTTTGCCCTCAATAAGGGGGACATCCATGCTACGAACCTCACTCATCTTTGGCCTGACGGCCTCGTTGGTGTCATGTGCCAGCCATACCAGCACGCCCCAAGAAGCGATCAGCTCTAAGGAGGCGGTGGTTCTGGGACCGCAAAGAATCGATGTCGCCCCTGCGAGCGCGGCCCAATGCCCAAACGGGGGCAGTGTCTACACAGTCTTTAACGATCAAAACAGTAACGGAGTCCTAGAGCCAGTCGACATTGTCATAACCGCTAACATCGTGTGCAACGGCACGAACGGAGCCAATGGTTCGAATGGCAGCAATGGCGCCAATGGGCACTCCCCGCTCATCACCATGAATCGCGTCAACGTTGATCTCTCGGCGTGCGCTTCTGGAAGCGGCTTGCAAATTAATATGGGTTTGGATCTCAATGACAATTTAAGTTTAGAGAATTCCGAAATCTCGAGCCCGGCGATTCTTTGCGACGGCGCAAACGGAGCTGCAGGACAGGCGGGCCCATCGGGAAGCAATGGATACGGCATGACCTTTGAAACCGCAGCGGCGTCTGTCCAAGATTGCCCAGCCGGAGGCCGAACGATCGTCATGGCCTTAGACGTCGACGGTTCTCACTCCATCAGCGCCGCTGACCAAAACCTCCAGTCACTCACTCTTTGCAATGGCCAAAATGCCGCGACCACGGACTACACTCCCGTCGCACCGATTTTGGCTTGTGGGAATACTTCGCCTTACAAAGAAGTTCTTCTGCGCTTGAGTAATGGGCAGGTGCTTGGTTCATTTTCAAATAATACGGGCGGAGATATGACTCGTCTGGCGTTTTTACCCGACGGAACATTTATGAACACCGACAATAGCGGTTGCGTGTTTTCTCTATCAACTTCGCAAGACGGAGGCACCCGCTCCATTAGCTGGTTTGGTGCGGTGCAAATGTCCTGGGGATTAAACTAGAATTACTTCTTCTTAGTCTTCTTGGTCGTCATTTTGTTTACAAAGTTATTGTAAACATCCATGGATTCATCGTCACGACCTAGAACCGAGCCGAGTTTACGCGGCTTAGAGCCGTCGGACTTGAGTTCTTTCTGTTTGATTTGTACGCGAATAAAGCCCTCTTCAGGACGCCCATCGGCTCGGCGAGCGCCAGGCAAAGCTTCTATCTTTTGGTTAAGATCGACGCTTTGATGCTCGAGCTTTTGATTCATCTGCGCGAGTACCATATCCAGGCGCTTCTCCGCGACCTTTTGTGCTAGGTCGCCGCTTTGACCTTTTACACTATTTAAATAGATACGAGAATCCACAAACACGTCGGCGTCCTCAAGACCCGCGGTGAATTTACTTAGGCGATCCATAATCGTGGGGAATTGTCCCTTGGGATTCGCCGAGCCATCGTCAAACAATTTGCTCTCGGGGAATTTAATTTCAATGGTGTCGCCCGAGGCCTCAAAGCCAGAGGCATAATCACCAAGTTCCTCTGATAAAGTCGCCATAACGATATTCTTCGAACCCATTTGCAAGAAGTTCGGAGTGTAGTCCATGGGCTGCATAAAATCCTGCAGCACCTTGAGGGGCTCGTTAGTGAGATCTAAAAATAACTTCTCGAGCGTCAACTCGACTCCAAAATTGGAGAAATTGTACTCGATGATACTTGGCGTGGAGAAATAATCAGAGACGTTCTTTTTAACATCAGGCGTTTGATTGAGCAGCCACATCAACAAAAAGAACGCCATCATAGCTGTCATAAAATCGGCGAAAGCGACCTTCCAGGAACCGCCATGGCCCCCAGCTGCCGCAATCGTGATCTTCTTGATGACTATGACTCGATCTTTTTCTGCCATAAATCCTACGCCGCTTTCTTAACGTCTTTGGTGGCGTTGTCCATCTCTTCAAATGTCGGGCGGTCGTTCGGATAAATCGCACGACGCGCAAACTCAACGCAAACGAGAGGGGGAGCGCCACGCTGCAAGGACACCAATGCGGCCTTGATCACGGACATGTAACGACCCTCAGCTTCGATATCATTTTTCATCTTCAAGGCAATGGGACCAACAAATCCGTAACAGGCCAAAACCCCAAGAAACGTTCCGATCAAAGCGGCCGCAACGTGCTCCCCGATGGTCGCCGGTCCTTGATCCAAGAACCCCATGGTGTGCACGATCCCCAAAACTGCGGCCACAATCCCGAGACCCGGAAATGCGTCACCGGTATTTTGCACGGCGTGCTGAGCGGCGTGCTCCTCTTGGTGGGCAACTTTAATATCTTGATCGAGCAAGTCATCGACGTCGTACTGGGACAGATCGGCCGACAACGTAATCTTCATGGTGTCGCAAAGAAAGTCGACCGCATGATGGTTCTTCAAAAAATTGGGATAGAGTTTAAAAATCTCAGATGAATTCGGCTCCTCAATATGTTTCTCGACCGCTTGCGGACCGTCTTTACGAAAGATTTGAAACAGTTGGAATAAGAGCTGCAGCAACTCTACATAGTCTTTTTTCGCAGGTCCCTTGCCGAGCATGGCGTGTATCGCTTTTTTGAAAGCGAGCTTGGTGGTCGCAATCGGGTTTCCGATCAGGAATCCGCCGAAGGCTGCACCGAAAATGATTAAAAACTCAAAGGGCTGAAAGACGACGTGTAGATGTCCGCCGGCGAGAACGTATCCGCCGAACACGGAGAACAACACGACAATTACGCCAACAAATCCCATAGTTCACCTCAGTAGGTAAGTTCGGCATAAGTGCGGGGAAACTGAACGACTCTGGACCTTGGTGGGGAGAGCTGATAGGCTCATCTATCATGTCGGCAATTCACGTCTTTTTCTTTCGCGGCTTAAGTACCTACGGCAGTGATGACGCAAAATGGTCATTTCTCGACTTTGGTCCCATGCATAAGCATGTGCAGCGCGCTTTTGCTCAACGTGAGGTTGAGTTTCACCCCGTTCTTGGAATGGGCGCCGGGAGTTTGCCCGAGGTCGCCGGTCGGGCTCGTCGGTTTCTCGACCAACATCCAGTTTGGCAAAATCCAAAGATTCCCGTCCATTTTTTTGGACATTCCGCCGGAGGCCTAGTCGCTCGTCTGCTTTTACAAGACGAGGCCACACCACTTGGAAAAGTTTTAAGCTGTATGACGGTCGCAAGCCCCCATCGTGGCTCACGCTTGGCGAAGATTTGTATTGATATGCCAGAAACCCATATCGGCTCGACACGAATTCTGCGAGCGCTCGGATACAATATCACTGGCAAGAATGAGTTTTTTGAAGAGCTGACACCGCATGGACTGCACACTGTCTTCGCCAATGGCCCCGAGAGCGGAAATCTACGCGCGGGCCGTGTCGCCTCACTCGTATGCTCCGCTCCCCGTCGCGAGTGGTGCCTCCCCTTGCGCTTGTTTTATAAACTGCGAGCGATCAACGATTTCGATGTCCCGTCGGACGGCCTGATCGAACGCGAAACCCAACCGTTTGGCGAAGTCATTGCCGAACTTAAAATCGATCACTTCCGCCAACTCGGATTGTTCGGCCAACCCCATCGCTTCAACCAACTGTGCGAAGTCCTGTACGATTTTTTCAAGTCGACCCAAAAGCAGAGTTGAGCGGCCCATCCATCTTCCTCATCCCAAAATATTCGATCGCGGCTCTTTGGTTACAGCTTCTACAAAGGAGCCGCAGGTTCGTTAACGTGGATTCTCCACCCACCGCCCGTGGAATCACATGATCGATCTCAAGTGCATAAGTCGAATCGCACTTCGTGCACTTGCACTGATCCCTCCGCCAAACCTGCCGTCGAATCTCTGCCTGCGAAATCACTTTCGGCGCCGAAAGTGATTGCTTAGTTTTTAGGCGTTCATGGGCTTCATTCATAGACTTCGTCGCGGGCCTCTTCATCGGCTTCTCCGCCAATGCGTGATCGCAAAGCTTATGCATCAACTCTTCTAGACTAATATTGGGATTGGTATGTGCAAACTTCCCCTTCAACCGCAAAA
>JAYVPG010000119.1:0-13165 GCA_043757545.1 Pseudobdellovibrionaceae bacterium | reverse complement strand
TTGGCGGCTGGGCGCGCCAAGCACCGCCCATGCCGGAGAACAAGCCAGTGCGATCGCTAGAAAAAGGGACGACGTTAGCATTGGAATAAGTGTAACAACAAGATTTTCAATTCAAAACTCATATAAACTAAACGTCTCAAATTGAGACCAATGCAGTTCACTTCGCCGGGATAGCACAGGCGTCTTGAACCGCGGCAGCAAATTCACCTTGAACTGGCAGCCAATATGTTTTGCAATTTCCGTCAGGAGTATAGGTGCAGGCCGCCGCATGGTAATTTAAATCCGGTCTCGTCATGAGTTGGGTAAGTTCGGCTATCTGTTCGCCAGAGTAAATGCCGATCGCGACCAGTTCATGGTCCTTATTCACCAGGCCGCCGCCGGAACATCCAAATGAAGCGCTAATCGATGTTGACCATAAGTCTTTATTTATTCCATCGGAAAATTCTTCCTCTTTAGACCCGAACGACCACACCTTGGGTCGAGCCAATTTCTGCGAAACCTTGTCTCTCGCTATCACATCCGCTGATTCAGAACAGGCACCGATCAGCGGTTGGCCGATTTTCACATTCTCCGATTTTCCCAATGAATACGGTTCAACGCTATGTAAAGCATCACTTGGATTATTTGCTACTGGCTTAGTCAAGGTCGCAACAGCCCAATCAGAATTCATATCAGGGACATTTCCAACACTACACTTTGTACCCATCTTCTGCAGTTTTTCAATGGGGATATCAATGTCACCTTTCGCGGTCGATGTTCTAAAACTACAACTCTCCGGAGCAGTCGTAAAATTGCAACTCTCGGGAGGGTTATGAAAAAGATGTCCCGCTGTCACAAGCACTTTACCACCACACACTACATTGGCAGAGCCACTGGGCTTCCCCCCACAAATTATCGTCCCAGTTGCGGCTAGAAATTTCTTGGCGACCACGCCATTTATAACTTCCTTGGGGTCCGTATGGGGCTCGTGATCTTTGATCCACCGGGCATTCGACCTGAGGTTTTCGAAATTGCGAAACTGACTCACCGGACTGTATGGGCAAGGGATAACCGCATTGGCGCGAAAGCCAAAAAGTACAAATAAAAAGAAGAGTTTCCGAAAAAAACCGAGGTGGGATTGCATAGTCTAATTCTAGATTCATTGACGACTCGATTGAATGTTAAAACGCGATCAATCGAATGACTAGACGGAGGGTGAGTTAGAATTCCACGCCTTGTATTGGACTAAAGTCTTTCTCAGAATCTTGACGCGGCCGCCTTACCTGCCAAACTGAGATTAAATGCCAGATAACTAGCATATAAATTCTTCCCAAACTCCGAAGTTCCATTGTGCAATTCCACTACCGCATTGTAGTCTGCGCTAACTTTTTACCGGGGAGTACATCACATGCGATACTTAAGTCTTTTGATCTTATCTCTTCTAGTTTTAGCGGGAATCACGAAATCAAACGACGCCTCTGCGAAAGAGTCGAAACACATCGACTCACAAAAAGCGAGCCGGGGCGGAGATGAGTGTTTCGAAAATTAAATCCTCTGACCTTCAGATCTAAATTGATCTCGGTAACAATAGCCCTAATAGGGCTATTGTTATTTGGAAAGCTGATTGGATACAATAAGGCCCCAATGGAAAAGCGCTTCGTAACAGAATTGATCATTACTACTTTCGGCTATCCGTATCCCTACAAATTAAGCTACGTAGCGCAATATCGATTTGTACACCAGGTCGGCGAATTCTTAGTTCGACGGGATGAGCATCAAAACCTGATTGGCGGGCTTGCCCGCTCGTGGACGATCTCACCGGACCGACACAAAATCACATTCCACTTAAGACCCGGTCTTTATTCAGCAGACGAAGTCGCTCAGAGCCTACGAAGGTTGATCCATGCGGGCCAAACTAGTCATTCCAATTTGGCCGCACAAACCGACCCTAAGAAAATCGTCGTTCTGGACCCTTTGAATTTGGAAATTGAAACGACCGGTGATGCGGGAGCGATTCTCTCACCGTTAGTTATGGCCGACGCCGTCATTCTGCCCGACGACCATTGGAAGCAAGTCGCGGGCTACGATAAGCCCCAAATTGATTGGCGCAAAACTAAAGGACCTTATATTTATGTCTCGGGAAAATTTCCACTCGCCGAGAATGAAACGATCGCCTTTAAACCGAATCCAAATCATTATTTTTTCAAAAACGATCAGCTCGACTGGAATATTACGTATATTCCTATGGAGCGTATTGGGACGTTAAAGAATCTTGGCAAAGCTCTTGAAGACCTAAATGGTTTTACTACGGTCAGATATTCAGAACTCAACTCTTTGTTTTTTACTGAAGACCCAGGAGTGGCCTTCTATGAAACTCGCCCGAATGGTGTTTGCTTTGCGATGCCCAATAAGAAATCCACTGCATTGAGCAGCAACGAGGCCCGCGTCACCTTACTGAAGAAAATTTGGAAAGCAAATATACCGACTCTTCAAAAGACAAATCGCGCAGATCAGATTCCTCAGCCCGGCCTCGCGGGTCGATTGCTTCCGGACACGTTTACAAACCTCCAGTCCACTCTCGAAAAAATCCCTGACCATAGGTTTTCAAAACCGCTCGTTTGGTTGGTGCCGAATGGCAACTCGGAAAATAAGGCCTGGATAAAAGAAATCGCTGACTCTGTGGGGCTCCCGTATGAATTGAAATCGGGCTCGTCCAATCCATTGAACCCTGAATGGGTCGATGGGCAATTTGACTTACAAATTGCCAGTGTCGGTATGTCGGACACCGATCCAATCAGTGGAGCCACCTTTCTATTCTCTCCCACGGCCGCAAATTTGGATTTTCCAGACGGCAGAGTTCTAAAGTTGTTAAATTCTGCCAAAGACACGACGGATCGCGCTCAAATAGTGAAGGTCGCTCAAGAAGCCTTTAAAATCGCGATTGAAAACGGACTTCTTTTTCCCATTACCTACACTTTGAACCGACACTATCACGCAAAAAAAATCGTCTTAAATATCCGAGATCCATACTCGGAAAGCATTAAGATATGGGACGTCCGCCTTAATCCTTAGCATCGATATATCCGACCAAATGACACTCAAGCCACGCCTGCTTCGCAGGGGTAATTAAAATAGATTTAGGTTCGCCATCCGCCACTAAGAACCGAGTTTGTTGAAGATGAAGATCTCGTTTGCGAATCGCACTTCGCTGAGCGGAAGAAATCGCTTGGCGTTTGCTCAAGCCATACCCAGTCCCAATCTGCCCGCTCGTGCTGGTTAACGAATAAAGAAATACCTTGCCCAGCCGTGTCTCTCTTACCAACGACCTTGCGGGTGAGCCGGGAGATGCGTTTCCCAATATCAGTCTCTCGTAAAACTCTCCCCAACTTCGCCTAAAGGCTGAGTTCTTACGTAAGCCTACGCCCAATCCATAAGGAAGGTCCGTTCGAATACGACAGGATTTCTCTACCTGATATTGGTTGAGGCACATCCGCTCATAGGCCTCGGCAAGCGCTAGGAGTTTGGCAACCGCCTTCGTCGAGCCCTCAGCCATCCCCTCAAATGCCAATGAAAATTTTTCGTCGCGAATTCGAATTCGGCATCTAAAAAGCCGGTCGGCGCTTAAACATTCGTAGTCAGGTTGTCCTATGGTATAGCGCTTCAATCCTCGTAAGAGTTGAAGTTTAAACCGTGTAAACAAGAATTCTGAGACGCTAAACATATATGAGTGAGCTCGCCAATTTCAAAAGCAATTTAGATTTATCTGGGCGCCGAAAGACCCTCATCTTAGTATCTATCTCATATGCCGTTCTTGTCTGTCTTCTGTTTTTCTCTTTGTTCGAATTTTATCGATCCTATCTCGCCGGCTTAATCGTGAGTCAAAATTATTCCATGTCCGTTCAAGAATGGCGACAAGTCGCCAATGGCATCCTGGGAGGGTGGACGTTTTCTCCGTCGATCCAAAGTCTGTGTATCTTTTCGAAGGAAGCATTGCTCTATGGATTGAACGATTGCAATCACCCCGTGCCGGTCCTTTCAGGACTATCTTTAAGTGCGGAGGTCTCGTCATTTTACATTTCAGCCAGTCTCACCTATTCACTTTGGTTTCTGGCGTGTGGTCTGCCTCTGGTGGCCATAGGGATCGTATTTGGACTATATACAATATTAAAACGACCGCTCAATCGAAAATTTGAAAGCGATATTCTCAACTTTTTGGGTACATTTGATCAGAATCAAAAAGACTTATCGACGTTTCAAATCGCGCTTCGTAAGCAGACCTCGGAGCTGCTCCAACTGAGGGAACAGGCCGCGATCGCTCATTTGGCCGCCCAGGTGGCTCATGATATTCGCTCTCCAGTTTCAGCGCTGAATATAGTGATGGCCACCTCTCCAGAGCTGTCGCAGGAGAGACGTCAACTCGCTCAATCTGCGCTGACTCGAATTCAAGAAATCTCCGACGACCTTATGACTTCCTATCGAACAAACGCCAAACGTCAGCCACTCGCAATGACCGCGACTCCGATATTGCCGTTGATCGAATCCTCTATCGAAGAGAAGCGACTCATCATTCAAAACAGACCAGAGACCAAGATAGTTTTCACATCGCAGAGCGGTCTGGACCAGTGCACGACGACGGTCAGCCCGGCCGACATGAAACGTGTCATTTCAAATTTGCTCAACAACGCAATTGAATCTCTGGTTGGTGGACGAGGTTGCGTAGAAGTGAAATTGGGAATTGAATTGCAGTTCATTACTTTGGACATCATCGACAATGGAAAAGGAATTCCAAAATCTGTTCTGCCAAAGTTATCTTTTCGCGGGGTCAGTGCCGGAAAAGAAGGAACCGGCCTGGGACTCTATCACGCAAGAACAACAATTGAGCCTGCCGGTGGCCAACTCGTTATCTCTAGCGTCGAGGGCGAAGGCACTCACGTCAGACTCCTACTCCCTCAATAATTCCCAACATCCTTCAAGCTCTCTTCCGAGCGCAAGGACGCAAGGAATTCCATCCATACTCGCAGTGTACCGCGCAAAGCTTCGGCGAGTTTGCCGTTGGTCCGCAAGGCTGCGATCAAGTCTGCGTAGGGTTGGTTCAATGCAGCGACAATCGATATCCGTTCGATGATCGCAGGGAGGGCGACGCCGCGCGCTTGCATCGCCACCGTGTAGCGCCACTGCAGAGCTAAGACCTCTTGTTGCAAAATGCTCGAGCGGCGGCGAAGGGCTTCGAGCTGATCTTCGAGCGTGCGTTGGCGAGAAATGGTGCTTTCACCGGACGGCTGATCGAAGTCTGAACCGAACAATTTCAGCGCGATTTGCCGGGCTTGCGCGACCGACGCCGCATCGCCTTCCAGCGAACCATTTAGCGCTTCTGTCCATCGCGTGCGATCGAGGCTGCGCACAGCTTGAGTGAACGCGGCCCTTGAGTCGAGAGCTTCGTCACGTAATTTCAGTAGCTCTGGCGTTTGCGCGATAAGGTTTTCCTCTGTCGCGCGGCCACTCCTGCGCAGCTCCATCATCCAATCGTCGTTTTTCCCTTTATAAGCGTAGTGCCGTTCAGCGTAGGCTTCGAGCTTGGTCGCGATATCGGTGTCGACTTCGCGCAAGCGTGGTGAGGACAGACCGGGACTTTTCCACAGGGCAATCCAAGCTTTGTCCTGGCGGAAAGATTCCGTTTGCAAATCTTTGCCTGGCTTTTCAAGAGCCGCGATTTGAGTCAAGATTTGCTTGTATTCATCGCGCTTGAGCGAAAGGTCTGCGACCAGCGCGCCGACTTCGGTATCACCAGATGGCACAAAAGAAAATTTTGTCAAAGCGTCAGCGTCTCGCTTCATCTCAACGGCTTCCTCAAGAGTCGAAACTCCTGCGGGCAAGGGCAGACCTGCGAGCTCAGACTGCAAAGCCTTTGCACTCAGCGCACGCTCAGCGATTTCAATCGGCTCGGCCTGTTCTAAAAACTGGGTGAGCCGTGCGCGACGTTCCGCTGAGCGATCCACCGTCAACTCCCGGGTTGCGGATTTAAAATCGGTAATCCCGTGCGGAGCCACGACCGTAGCCATACGCTGGTCGCGCTCACTACTAGATCTACTCAGTTTGTTTTTAAATATTTCCGTGAATTTTGCATGCAGGCGAGACAGCGCCGCTCGTTGATCGGCGACGACTTTACTTACCGGTGAACGCAACGCCTGTAGTTTATCAAACGCCGGACGATAGGCCTCGACTTTCTCAACTCCGAGTTGAAGAAGTACTGGAGCAAATTCCTTTTGCAAGGCGGCCATATCCTGCAGGTACTCGGTATCGACGTAAGAAACCTTCATCTCCTCGTCGACCGCTTTGAATTTCGCAAGGTACTCTTCAATCAATAAACGGCGAGCATCCGTCAACGGCGGCAAAGCGAGCTCTTCGCCGGCGCGAAGGGGAGTGACGCCGTCCTTTAAACCAAGCGCCGTGCGTATTTCTATCCAGCTCTTTAAAAGCTTCGCCTCAAGCTCCTTATTCCCAGACTCGCGCCTTTGCTCAACGCGGCCGACGTACTTACTAAGCTCTTCTTGTCGCGCTCGGATCGCCTGAATATCTTTGCTGTCCACGTTCACATATTCGAAACGATTTTTTATAAATTCACGAAACAAGAAAAAGTTCGCATAACCGCGAAAGAAATCTTCTACCAAAGTTTCAGCGGCGTCATGTGGATCCGCCGTCATCTCTGTGCTACCCCCAACCGACTGGGCAGCCTCGGTGATCAACTGATACACCTGACGAGTGGTGGTCCCATCAATATAACGATCCCAACAATTGTGACCGGTCAGAACATCTTTATCCTTCGAACTAAATTTCCGGCCCGGTCCGAGCAGAATAAATTTAGAGGGCGCGAGTTGTTCCTTGTACGCGGCCAGATAGGCCTCTCCCCGACCGACAAAACAAAGTCCGTCGGCCTCGCTCGCCACGATGGTCTGTGGAGTCAGTCCTTCTTGCTCCTTCAGTGAAAGGGGCGGCGTGCTAAAATCCATGCTGGAGAGACTGGTAAAAATCCCACCGACAAAACTGTTTTTCCCACTGCGCAAGATATTTTGCAGGAACTCAAAGTCCGCGGGAGCAATTCGATCCTTGAACTCATGAAAGTGCTCCTGATACCAATCCTCGAGCTGCCGCTTCGCGATTTCGTCTCCACCCAAACTTGCATCCACCGGCGGCGCGAGCGGCATAAAGTATTGAATGCGAGCGTACTTTGGCTCGCGCGAATGGCGCTGCATAAAAACCGCGAACTCCGCACCCCAGCTATGCCCGGTCAAAACGATTTTCACTCGCGGATCAACTAACTGATCGGCCATTGCCAAAACCCAATCGACCATTCCCTGAAAAGTCGTCAGCCCCTTGAGCTTTCGTGTCGCGCGGCTATGGCCCATCAGATCTGGCCCAAGCAAAGGAATACCCAACGGCGCAATAGCCTCGCCAATACTCATCGCATTTTTTCCCGAGGCCATATCCGTGCCGCCACCATGCAAATGGATAACGACCACTGGATACTCGGGACCAACTAAGTAAGTCCCAGAGTGAGGCTTAAGTGTTTTCGGCAAGCTTGCGTAAACCGCAGTCGACGTGCGCTGCCCCTCCCACATCTGATCATAGTGAATGGGAAACGAACGTCCCTCGGAATGCAACGAGACCGCGGTGTCCGACGCCGCACCAGGTGACGGAGACGAAACAAAACTTTGTCCAGCACCCAGCATCTGCTGCAACGCCAACGGGCCGATCGTACCCACTTGTTCATTCTTCGCTTCGACTTCAATTTTATCAAAGCCCGGAAGAGGATGAGTTTTTTCATATTCCAAAAGCGCCTGGGTGTTGCGCTCGCGAAGCGATTTAAGAGTGTTGGGTTGAACTCCACCCAGCATCGATTCGCAAACCGCGCTTGCAACCGGCTTGCTCGCAAATGCAGGACTTGAAAACGCAAGACTGAACGACAGCGCGCTCAACCACGAAACAAGCTGCAATCCTGGGCGAAAAGTCACGATCACTCCTAATATGTGTCGGTGAGCCCTATAGATCGCGGATTGCCTGCCAAACATCAACGGTAGAAATTTCAACCGAGCGCAAAAATTTAGATGGAACCCAAAGGTTTCTCTTATTTTACCGGGATAAAAACCGATTCGACCGCGGCCTGAGCAGCCAGGGCAAGCGTCGTGGCGTCGTTGTCGGGATGAGTGAGAATCGGCTTTAAAAAATGCAGGTCCAGATCGACTCCTCCACTGCCTGCTAAGGCCCAGAGATGAGGGGCAAAATCCATGTCCCCGTACCAAAAGATCTTGTCACGGGTGTGCACCGTCACCGGCTCACCGCCCACACGGCGATAATTAAGGCAAAAGGGGATCACCGAGGCTCCGGCATCGATCGCCGAGATAAAAAGCGGGCGACGAAAGCGTAAAATCGCCTCGCCATTGGTGCTCGTGGCTTCGGGAAAGATCGCCACGTTTAGACCTAGGTTTAAACCCTCACGCAGATCCGAGACCTCATTGTGAATATTTAATTTGTTACGCCGTTCGACGAACAGGCATCCGGCCATTTGGCAGATTTGTCCAAGAAATGGAGTCTCGCGAATTTCTCGCGAAGTGACAAAGCAGGCCGGCAATTGCGCACTGATCGCGAGTACATCCATGTAGGTCAAATGATTACCGACGAACAATCCGCTTTTGGCGACCCGCAGATTTTCACGCCCAATGACGTTCACGCGCAAACGCAAAACCCAGAGACCCCACCACGAGTAATAGCGCAGAATACGATTGCTCCAGCGCACGCGCTTCCAACGGTCGCGCACGATAAACCAAACCACGCTCATATGGGCGAGAAAAAGCAACATGGTCACTAAGATGGTAACGACTCGAATGGCTGTTAAGACGACGCGCATGACCCTCTGACCGTATATCTAGATTGGAACCTTGGATTCAATAGTTTCCAATCTAGAATGGTCAAAAGGTCTGTGCAAGCAAAGTCTTGATCCCGCGCCGGCCATCCGTGCACTTTCGCGCCGGCCAGCAAATAGGAACGTAGTAGCGAGGGAATAAGCTCACGCTTTTCGGCAGGCCCAAGTCCTTCGGGTGAGAGCATCGAGAATCCCGGGAACTGATAGTCCCAGGTGGCGCGCACTTGATAGTCGTCGCACCATGAGCCCTGATCGCGCAGAGTTCGGTAAACCCGACCGATCGCCGTCGCATCGATGTTCTTAAGGCTGGCGCAACCAAAGAGATATTCTGTCTTGGTCAAAAAGGCGTACCGGGTTAGGCCCTTCCACAATAAGTCGATGGAGTTCCCATCACGATAATCCGCACGTACACAGGCGCGGCCCAACTCTAACTTTACGGCTGGTTTGCGCACAAATAAATCAATATCAAACTCACTCGCCGAATAAAAATCATGGGTGAAGTGAGACGAGAGTAAGCGATAAGTTCCGATGACCTCGCCGTTGCGCTTGTCGACCATCATCAAATGGTCGGCATTGAAGTCATAGCTATCAACATCGAGTCCGTGTGCCGCACGCCGCCCCTGCCACTCCTGCACAAAAACTTCGTGGCGCAGCTCTAAGACCTTCAGCAGCTCAGCACCATCTTTCGCTGTGGTGACAAGGTAGTCGTCAGTTTCGTATTTAAGTGCGACGTGACCTTGAAATTCGCGAACGCGAGAAAGAAGAGATTTCTTTTGTCGAGCCTCTTGAAAACCCCGAACAAAATTGCGCGCTGTTGCGGTTGCAGACATCTCCACACCTCCTGTTAGCAAAATGCTAGCAAAGGCAAACGTCGAGAAGTTGTTAAGATCTTGTTTGCTGGGCGTATCCTAACGGAATCCCAACACAGAACCCATTTTCCAAGGTGGTTTATCACCGAGCTCATCCACAGGATTGCGACCTAGATCCTGAATGCGCAAATACTCCGAAGTCAAAAAACCGATCTGATCTTGACCCGCATCCTTCTCGATACCATCGCTCGCCTTGTCGCAAAGGTCATAGGGCGTGTAACTTCCCGAACCGCAAACCGCGACATCGACCACCGACGGATCCGGGGACATGTGGTGGAGCCACTCATCCACTTTCATCGGCTGTTTGGGATCAATCGCGGGATCGAGCACGTAATTCACTCCACCGACCTCGACCATCGGCGCGACGTGATACCACCAGCTCACTTCACCCGTCGGAGAATTCGCTGTTTTCACAACGAGATCGCCAAAAACATAAATCTTATTCGGAGCCGCAGCCTTCCAGGTTTCTAAATTGAGCACCGCCAGTGAGGCTCGCGCAAAACATCCATCGTCGGGATATAACCAAGAGATCCGACGCAAGAACTCGGGCTGGCCGGGAGAGGGAATAAATCGATAGTCGCGCACCTTTGCAAAATTCGCGAGCAACATGGTCTCGGATTCCCACTTTGCGGCCGGTGGCAAGGTTTGGGTGCCATATTTAAAGCTGCTATCCACTGCGGTTTTACCGTCGGCCGTCGAAAAATCACCGGATTGAGCGCGCAGCTGCGCTGCAAGAAGGTAAATGCGATAGGAAACACCGGGGGCACGCTTTGCCGATAGACCTTCAAGAGCATGTGCAGAGTTTAAAATGGCAAAAATTAAGAAAAGGCCTAAAGCTCGCAGCATGAATTCCCCCTATGTGAACGCTACCGAAATTTGATTCCTTTGCCAAGAATTGTTGCGCCGACTGACAGCATTGCGGCAATTGGGTTGAGAGTGGGCGGCCGACGCCGTAGTATCTTTGGTGATGAAAAAACGAATGCTACTGGTCTGGTTGTCGCTTTGTATATGCCGAGTCGGTGCGGAAACTCCGCTCAAAAAAATCGTGCTCATCGGCGACTCGTTGACTGAGGGTTACGGAGTGAGTCGCGAGCAAGCCTATCCCGCGCTGATCCAAAAGCGGGCCGAAAAAGACGGACTCCACTGGCTAGTGATCAACGCCGGGATCAGCGGCTCAACTGCCGCCAGTGCAAAATCTCGAGTCGAGTGGCAACTCAAGCAAAAACCCGATCTAATCATGATCGCCTTGGGAGCCAACGATGGATTGCGTGGCACGGATATTAAAAATATCGAATCCAATTTGTCGGCGGCGCTGGAAGTGACGGCAAAATCGGGAGTAAAAATAATTTTAGCTGGAGTTTATCTCCCGCCCAACTACGGTGCCGATTACACGCGTCGATTTGCGGCGATTTATCCACGCTTGGCCGCGAAATACCATACGGCTTTGATTCCGTTCTTGCTCGAAAATGTCGGGGGTCAGCAAAACCTGAATCAAAGCGACGGGATTCATCCCAATGCCAAAGGGCATGAACGTATTGTCAACACCGTCTATCCGGCGATTGTGAAACTGCTATGATTTTGCATCTCGATAAAATCGGAAAAGCTTTTGTCCAAGGCACGACTCGCTTAAAAATTCTAGAAGACTTAAGCCTGGAGGTTCAGGCCGCCGAGGTGGTGGCGATCGTAGGCGAAAGTGGGACCGGCAAATCTACCCTACTCTCGCTCATTGCGGGCTTTGAGACTCCGGACTCGGGTGAAATTTCTTGGCAACAGAAGAGCACTCGTTCATGGGATGAAAATGGGTGGGCCAGTTTTCGCAAGCAGAATTTGGGCTTTGTCTTTCAAAACTATCATTTGATTCCTTATTTGACCGCTGCAGAAAATGTGGAATTACCCTTGCGCCTACTAGGCCGCAAAGATTCGTTGGCTCAGGCCGAGAGTTTGCTTGCGAAGCTCGGCTTGAGTGAGCGTGGCCCTCACTTGCCCAGTGAAATGAGTGGCGGCGAATGTCAGCGCGTAGCCATTGCCCGTGCGCTCATTCATCAACCTGAATTGTTGCTCGCCGACGAGCCCACCGGAAGCTTGGATGTGAAAACCGGCGAACAGGTGCTCGGCATATTATTTTCGCTGTTAAAAGAGCGCAAACAAACCGCTCTGGTGGTGACCCATTCCATGGAGGTCGCGGCACGCTGCGACCGAGTCCTCACGCTGAAGCAGGGCCGACTGTGGTCTACCTAACTCTTATCTGGAAGTCTTTGACTCGGGAGCGTGCACTTTTCGGTTTGTGGATCTTAAGTCTATGCATCGCGGTCACGGGACTTTTGGTGGTGGATGTTTTTCGCCATAGCCTAAGCTACACGCTGCAAGTCGAGGGACGAAAGATTCTGACTGGCGATGTCTCGGTGAGCGCGCGAAGACCACTAACGGACAGTGAGAAGAAAATTTTACGTGAGTCTCTCCCGGCGACTGCCGAATTTAGCGAGAAAACCGAACTCTTCGGCATGTTGAGCACCGATCGCAACGGCATCCATGAAAGTCGCCTGGCCGGTTTACATTTCATCGACGACCATTATCCGTTGGCTGGGGATTTCCAGATTGAACGCAGCGGTGGTCCGCTGCTGGCCAGTCACGGATCCGATCTGGGCGCGCAAGCGGAGATCTGGGTGGCGCCCGATCTGTTGACCTTAATGAATCTGAATATTGGCGACGTGGTGAAGATTGGTGAGCTACAATTCAAATTGGCTGGAGTCGTGCGCAAAGATTCCTCGCAAACTTTTCGCTTTGGAAATATGGCGCCGCGAGTTTACTTGCATCGGCGCTACCTTGACCCCTCGGGCCTGATCCAATTTGGGTCGACGTTTTCTCAGACAACCTATGCCATCGTCGATGAGCCGGCGACGCTTAAGAAAAAGGAAATTGAACAGCACTTCACTGACCCAGGAATTCAGATCACCGTTCCCACTGACCTTGAGCAAGGCGCCTTTCGTGTGCTCATCCGTCTGCTAGATTTTCTGGGTCTCACGGGCCTTGTGACATTGTCGCTCGGCTGGATCGGAGTGTACTATCTTGGCCGGCGTTGGCTCAGCCTTGAGGCTGTATCGGGAGGAATCCTTAAGTGCATGGGTTTTTCACCGCGTGAACTGCGCCAGTACTTGGTGCTGAAACTCTCATTAATTATGTGCGCGGGGATTTTGCTGGGCGGGGCTCTCGCATGGATTGCCGCCCACGCCGTATTCCCTTTGGTGCGCGAATCCTTACCCGCCGGATTTATTTTGGTGTGGTCGTGGCCTTCGACGATTCTTTTGCTGCTGGTTGGACCACTTTCCGGACTGCTCTTGATGTTTCCTGCCATTCGCGGAGTGGCGCAAGATCAGCCGTTGGCTCTGGTGCAAGGTCGAGG
>JAYVPG010000118.1:0-102605 GCA_043757545.1 Pseudobdellovibrionaceae bacterium | reverse complement strand
TCCTCTTGCGAGGTGTCTTGAGTATGGCACTGTCCGACATGATTTTTACCTCTTGAGTAGACTAACCCCAGGTTGTAGTCATGGCTCGAGAAAAAGTCTACGGCTCGCGCAGGCTAGACCAGATTACGCCATGCGCCACCAAGGAGTTTCGAGAGTGCAATTCAGCGAACGGCTGCGTGAGGGCAAATTCCTTAAGCGCTACAAACGCTTTTTCGCCGACGTACAGATCGATGGCAAAACTGTTGTGGCCCACGTCCCCAATACGGGAAGCCTAAAAACCTGTCTGTTCGAGGACGCCCCATGCATCGTGACCGAGACCGATAACCCTCAGCGCAAACTCAAAGCCACTTTGCATTTTATCCAAACTCCCACCAGCTGGGTCGGCGTGAACACCAGTCTACCTAATTTTTTAGTTTACGAGGCCTGGCAGACTAAGCTCATCCCCGAATGGAGAAAATTCCAGGCCGCCCAACGCGAGTATAAAATCTCCAAAGAAAGTCGACTCGACATGGTGCTTGCCCCCGACGACGAACACCTTCGCGACAAAAAAAAGCTCCACTACATCGAAGTCAAAAATGTCACGTACGCTCTCGACGGCACAGCCTACTTTCCCGACGCAGTCTCGACCCGCGGGCAAAAACATTTGCAAGAGCTGATGCGTTTGAAAAAGGAAGGCTCAGGCGCTGAAATCGTCTTTGTCATCCAACGCCACGACTGCAAAAGCTTCGCCCCCGCCGACGACATCGATCCCGAATACGGAAAACTTCTCCGCCAAGCCAGAAAAGAAGGCGTCACCATCCGCGCCCTCGCCTGCAAAATTGATCCGGCCATCGGAGTTAACCTCGATCCGAAAGGCCTAGAACTCAAGTTCTAGCCCCGACGGAATCCGGACGTTGAATCGCCTTATTTCATTCATAGAACCCGCTTGCAGTGGCCCTTGAAATGCAAAAAGGCGAACCAGGCTTTCCCGGTTTCGCCTTTTGCGAACTTAAGCCTCTTCATAGCTGAGGAGGTCAAGATGTTGAATCAAACAAAGTCTGTAACGAGACAAAGTAAGATTCGGCGTATCATTGCCACTGCCAAACGGTTCTTAGGGCTAGTTCTTTTGCTCTTGGAAGCCGTAAGGCGGTGGCAAGATCTTTCCTAGGTGAAAATGTTTTAGGTGCTTCAACGTGTTCACGACCTAAGACAGGGCGAACAACCCGAAGGGGTTTTTGTTCATGGACAGAGGGGGATCGGGGAGGCCTACTTCACTTCGCTTTTCGACCCGGCTGAAGTTGAGGACATTTTGAATAGAACTGATCGATCCTGAGTTTAGTAAGCTGTGGGTCGGCCCAGGACACAAGAGAAACCTTACTGTCTCTTGCCGCGACAAATATGCCCTGCTGGATATCCACCCGAACTTCTTCGTCTCCTCGACCTCTACAGGGAATATATTTACTAAAATTTCCGTTCTTAAAATGTTCATTTAACAACTTTCCAATATCGTCACCCGCACCGCTCCCAAGGCCCTCTATAGAGCGCCCCGAAATACGTTTCGTTTTAGAGTCTATAGTAAAGAATCCCAAAGGTTGACCGCTCACTGTTGCGTATTCCCAGACTTCGTATTCAGCGGAGGAAAATTTTTCCGTATTCAACGTTGTTGCCTTGCCCATAACTTTCGTCAGTTGATCTATCGACTGTCCCAGTTCAACTTTCATAATTTTGTCATTTCCCCGGAAAATGCCGGAAGCCGAGGCTTCATAAACCAAGTAAAAATTAAGTAAAAGAAAAATCGATGGCAAGATACTACTTCCCATATTCACATCCTTTTTCTAAGTGAAGCTTTGGTCCAAGATTTTTTAAAAGCCATTCAAACATCTTTGGCGATTTAACTTTCAAGACATTCGGATCAAACAGAAAATATTCCGCATTGTTAGCGAAATCCTCTTCAGGCGACGTCTTGCCGTCACTTTCCACGAAATCCCCTTCCCGATAGCCATTTGCATTTACCGATTTCCACCCCAAATCCTCTTTGTACTTCTCAAAAGACTGAGCCCATTCCCCCTGTACAAGCACGTGGGCAACCTCATGTGCAAAGCCTTTGGATAGAGAATCACAAATCCGTCGGTACTCGTCGCCTCAGTAGACGGCGCGGTAAAGTCCACCGGCTTTGATCCCTTAACAATTGCCTTCAAAGATCGAGGACGAATCCGGAAAACTCCTCCCCCCAGCCAAAGAAGAAGGCGTCACCATCCGCGCCCTAGCCTGCAAAATCGATACGGCGAGCGGAATCACCCTCGAACCTAAGAAGTTAAAACTTAAATTCTAAAATGGATAGAGAGGGGGTCAGGAAGACCCACTCTCGACGCCGTTGTCGCGTTGCTTCTTCTTCAACTTATTTTTTCCCACATTCAAAAGTCATAAAATACTGTTTGTTTTGGGTCGTCGATGCGAATGCACTCCCGCCATAGCTAGAGCCGACGCTACTGCTCGTGCCGCTGGCTTCGGTGCCTTCGTCGATTATGCGAAAAGGTTCAGGATCACAAAATCCCCGCATCAAATCAGATTCCTGTTTATGCATTTCCGCTTCCCACTTGGAATGTCGTCCACCAGTTGGACGTTTGATATAGACCAACCTTCCACCTTTGGTGGGCTCGTATTTCTTATACGCCAACGTAACAAACTGATTCGCACATCCGAACAAACTAAAGCTCAGAACAATCAGTAATATTATTCTGGTTCCCATATCCCAACACCCCATTGATCGCCCTTTTTGTCCAAATGCCATGTCTAAAAACGAAAAAGGCCTCGCTGTGGAGGCCTTAATCTTAAATCAAACTTATAAAACTAATTTTTCTTCGCTTCACCTGACGGCGCACCAGCGCTAGCCAATTGCTTGTCGATGATCTTCTTAAACTCAGGAGCCGGATAAGCTCCACGGAGCGAAACTCCGTTGATCAAAAATCCAGGAGTCCCAGAGAAATCGAATTTCTTCGCCTCTTCCATATCCGTAGCAATGCGTTTTTGGACGCCTTCCGAGTTCAGGTCTTTTTCAACTTTCGCCATGTCGGCGCCGACTTGTTTGGCCATTTTCTTCAAGAACTTCTCGCCGTCTTGATTCAAGTCTTTTTGATTGGTGAAAACAGCGTCGTGAAATTTCTCGGCTTTCTTAGGATCTTGCTTAGCAATAGCCTCGAAGTACTTTGCCGCAGGCATTGCGAAAGGATGAAAATCCAACGGCAAGTGTTTGAAAACGATGCGCACTTTGTCGCCGTACATTTTCTCGACTTCTTTTACCGTTTGAAATCCACGGCTGCAATAGGGGCACTGAAAATCTGAGTACTCAACAATAGTGATCGGCGCATTTTTATTACCGAAGATCACTCGACCATCTTCGATGACTGCGATCTTAGGATTCTTCATTTCCTCTTCCATCCGCGATTGCTCAGCCTTAGCTTCGTCCTCGCGTGAAGATTCTTGTGCGGTTTTTACAGCCTCGTTGACGACCTCAACGAATTTTTTAGGATTTTTCTTAATCGCTGAGAACACGATTTCAGGATTATCCTCGATTAATTTTTCGATTTGTTGTTTCGAAGTACAGCCGACGCCTACTAGTACGGCCAGCGCAGCCCAGAGCAAAGACGACTTTTTCAAAGGAGACTCCTTATTAAGTGATTAGCAAATTGATTCTGACATAGAGCGCACCAAACGAGAAGGCCGCATGCGATATTTAAAGTGAGACGCGACCTTTGAACTACTGCGGCATAGACAAAGGTCACCCTCCTGGTTAAACTTTTTTCATGAAAACACTGATAACCCTTTGCATTGCGTTCTCAGCGGTCACTGCCAAGGCTGCGACCAGTTATAAATACACCGATCTCATCATCAAGGACTATGACGAGATGAACAATATGGTGCAGACGCGAATCAAAAAATCCAAAGCGGTTGGCACCAAGGATCGCGACGGTGAAGGCAATGATGGAGAAGCCATCGAGCTCTTGCGCGATGCCCTTAAGCTTACTTTTTCGCGCCCCAATAGCGACAATATGATTGCCAAGCTGACCCCTGAAATTCGCCGGGAACTTCTGGGATACAATGCCTTCGAGGATACGATCTCGTCGCTTGCCGCAGAGGCCATTAGCATTTCTAAGGATAAAAACGCGACGGTTTCACAACAATCCACCGCCCTATTTGTGCTCGAGAATCTGCTCGGTGAGATTCGACCCGAAGCTCAGAGCAATACGGACTTGCGCCGGGTGGTCGAGCGGATCTCAGACGCTAACCTTAAAATCTCGGATGAGGTCATGAAAGATCGCAAAATTCGCAGCATGTTTAAGACCGACAATCCCAGCCACATTGCCGCAGATATCCTCAAAGGCATTGCGAAAGAAAAAGACAAGAAAAAATAATTACTCGCGGTTAAATGAGAACTGATTCTCAACCGCGACTCCCGCACTCTGATTGTAGCGAATGACAATGTCATTTTTGCCCGCTTGTAGCGGAATAAAATCGGTCGTCATACCAATCGGCTGGGTAGGAAATACGGTCGCGACATAGCCGTTGGTCAAATTGCGCACCTCAATACTATCCGAGCTTTGACCGGCGGTTCCTCGGCAGCTCTTTCCGGTCAGACGGATCCAGCGTGCCGAAGTCTCCCGCTCAAATTCGTCCGCAGTGTCCCAGCACTTCAATTTCACAATATCCATTTCGATAGGCTCATTGACCTTCACCTGCGCAGCAAAGACGCCGGGCAATGCCCCCGGCAATTGGGTCGGGAGGCTGGCCGGCAAACGCACCAAACTCGTCAGGGTGTCGGTGTCCACTTCATCGGGACGAGTCGAGAATATAAAGCTGCAAAACACCCAGCTCGAAGCCATCAGGGTAAGAACAGAAATCTTTAAAAGTGCAGCGCGAACTTGGTGGCGATCCATGTCTATACTCTTCGGAATCGCCAGTCAGGAGCGCGATGAAAGCCCGCCAAAATTTAGTCATTGGAATAGCTTCTTCTCATATTGGGATTTCTCAAAAGGAGACTGCGACGAGAGGCTTACTCTGTCCAACCCACTCCGACGAGAACAAGGTTTTGTTGAATCGCGGGTCCGGCCGGCAAGGTGTCAATGGAGCCCGTCACTGAAGTCGAAAGATGGGTGTTCAACTTGCGTGAAATCACGAGTTGATAAATTCCATCATACTGGCGATGCAAGGCCGAAACCGTCACTTTTTTGGTGACCGGATAGCCGACACTATAAATCACCTCGGCCGGTGACGAGATTATTCCATTCATCTGCATCTGCACTTTGGTTTCAATGTCATAAGGATTTTCAAGAGTCGTTTCCATATAAGGACCCGAGAATGAATACTTCCATTTGAGTTTGTAGCCCTTTTTCACCGTCACATCGAGATTGCTGATTCGATCTTTTAACAAATACACCGGACGGATCTGCGGATCGTTCCTCGCCCAGTTGTCAAAATGGTACTCTACCAATCGGCGACCCATGTACTCACCAAATTGCCTCTGGTATTTGTGGTAATCCTGGACGGTCACGCTTTGCGAATTGAAATAGGTGTACTCATCATTTCGGCCGGGCGAGTTGATGACTTGCTCCGCCGCGGTTTCGCCAAAACGATACTTATATTGCTGTTGAAATTCTTTCGAAAGTTTTTCGTCAAAAATGACCTCACTAAGAGCCTTACGATTCTCTTTGGGCCGCTCGAGCATCACCATTTCAATATCACGTTTGTTTTTTTCCTCAGAAACATTAAATAAATAGCCAGGGTGGGCGCCAAAAACAGGGCGTACATCGTCGTCCTCAGCAAAGGCCGCTAGGCTTGAAAAAAATAACAATATAAATACGGCCCGAGAGGTCAATTTAGCTCCTTCGGAGGACCGTTCAATTATAGCATAAATATCTGAAATCCTTTGACTGCGCCCCATATTGAGACATTTATATGGCATGTCTTTAAGGGCCCGAAACGACATCCATTTGCCCCGCCGAATCTGGCATTTTGCCGGCGTGATGTTTATTTTTTTTCTGTATTACGTAGTGCCTCCCCAGCGCGCCGCATGGGTGGCCCTCGGCCTTAGTGCAGTGATCATTGGAATCGACGTGGGGCGCCTGTATTTTCAGCGTCTCAATCAAGCCATGATTTGGTCTTTTCGACCCTTTATGCGCGAGAGTGAAAAGCATCGCCTAGCCTCGCTAAGTTTTATGATGGCGGGAGTGACCCTTGTGATCCTGCTCTTCCCCAAACCCGTCGCATCACTCGCCATACTTTTTCTTGCCGTCGCCGACCCCGTGGCCAGCTACTTCGGCATTCGCTACGGCAAAGATAAACTCATCGGCAGCAAGAGCTTGCAAGGGAGTTTTGCCGCGTTCGTCACTTGCTTCTTGTTGTCTTTGCTCTATTTTTGCGTCATGGATCTGATGCGCGAACGACTCTTTATCGTTTGCCTGCTGAGCGGACTCATCGGCGCAGTCTCCGAGCTTATGCCCGTGGGAAAGCTCGACGACAACTTTGTATTTCCCGTGATGAGTGCGGTTTTGCTGACGGGAATGTTTATGATTTTTGGAGGACTTTAAAAATGGCTCACGCTCCCGAACATCGCTCTCCGCGCCGCGTGGGCATGCATATTTACGTTCTTCCCAATCTCCTCACCACCGTAAATATGTTCTTTGGTTTTTTCGCGATCATCTATTCGATCAACGGAAACTTCACCTGGGCGGCCTATGCGATTGTCATTGGCGCAGTTTTTGACCAACTCGATGGCCGAGTGGCGCGCGCGACCAATTCCACCAGCCGATTTGGTGCGGAGTATGATTCCCTCAGCGATCTTGTGACCTTCGGATTGGCGCCAGGATTGTTGCTCTTTTTATGGTCACTCGAACCGTTTGGCCGACTTGGCTGGCTGGCCAGTTTTTTCTATGTCGCGTGCGGAGCGCTTCGCCTGGCTCGTTTCAATGTGCAAAGCGGAACCGTTGAGAAAGCCTATTTTCAAGGCTTACCGATTCCGATGGCGGCAGGGATCGTCGCCTCTTCTGTTTTGGCATTCGAAGATCTCGAGCTCGATGCCGCACGTTCTTGGGTTCTACTCGCGATCACCATTCTGCTTGGCTTTGTTATGGTTTCGAATTTTCGCTATCGCAGCTTTAAAGATTTAGATTTCCGTCACCGCCTGCCATTCCGCTATTTAGTCGTTGGCGTTTTTCTTTTCGCGGCCATCGCGATTCGACCCGAGACCGCTCTCTTCGTATTGTTTATGACTTATGCCACGCTTGGCGCAGTCTTTGGAATCTGGCGCTTGCGCATCCGTCGCGTGCGCGGCAAACCTTACTCCAGTGAACCCGGTGAAGATCTTCATGAAGAGCCGGCCGAGGAACATGAAAGCATCACCTAACGTCGGCATCGTCGGCGCCACCGGCATGGTCGGCGAAGTTTTCTTAAGCCTTCTCGAAGAGCGTGATTTTCCCGTCGCAACTCTAAAGCTTTTTGCCAGTGATCGATCCCAAGGCGGCACGCGCAAATTCAAGGACCGTGATCTCCCGGTCAACACTCTGAGCTCGGGCTGTTTCAACGGTCTCGATTTGGTTTTCTTCGCAAGCGGCGATGAGATTTCAAAAGAATGGGCGCCCCAGGCCGTAAGCTCCGGCGCGATCGCGATCGACACCTCCGCGACCTTTCGCATGAGTCCCGATAAACTTTTGATCGTGCCCGAGGTCAACGGCCACCTGTTGCCCCAGCGCGGAACTCCGACCTTGATCGCCAATCCCAACTGTTCAACGATTCAGCTGGTAGTCGCGCTAAACCCACTGCACAAGGACTTTGGTCTAGAGTCGGTTCATGTTGCCACTTACCAAGCGGTGAGCGGCGCCGGGCGCGCGGGCCAAGAGGAGCTCGCCAGTCAGTTAAAAACGTGGAGCGCCGGAAGTTCATCTGGAACTCCACAGACTTTTCCACACTCCATCGCGCTCAATTGCATTCCCGAGATCGGCAGTTTTCAAGAGAACGGCTTCTGTAGCGAAGAGATTAAAATCATGCAGGAGAGCAAAAAGATTCTCGGCGATTCTTCTTTTCGCGTAAGTGCGTTCACCGTGCGCGTACCCGTTTGGAATGGCCACTGTGAAGCCGTTTGGGTACGCCTAAAAAAGTCCATCAGCCGAGGCGATCTCCTGCGCAGCTTCAAAACCCAAACGGGTCTAGTCGTCGAAGACAATCCTAAGGGCCACGAGTACCCACTGGCATTAAACTGGAGTGAAAAAGATCCCGTCGCCGTGGGCCGCATCCACCAGGATTTAGAAGATCCACAAACCTGGTTGATGTGGATCGTCTCTGACAATCTACGCAAGGGCGCGGCCCTCAACGGAATCCAAATTGCCGAGAGGATTTTTGACTTCAACCCGCGACCATGATGTCATTATGGAATGCGGAAAAACCTGATTCTTACATTACTTCTATTCACGACCAACGTCTGGGGCGCCGGCCCTGTCATCACGAGCATCAGCGGCGTGTCCAGTTACAACCTAACGGGAACGCCGACAATCTTCGGAGGCCTAGGGGGAACCGCATGCACCGACGCAGGTGCCGCCAACATCGCCACGTGCAATAGCTGCCAAACTTCCGTAACTCCAGCGTGCGGCACCGCAGGCGCGAACACTCCGCTCTGCGCTTGCAATGAAGCTCGTGTCTACGACGGTCTCCACGTGCGCATCACGGTCCAAGATACAACGCCAACCGGAAACGTACGCATCCAACTCGTACCTCCCGCCGGTGGAACTGCTGGAACTGTGGTCGCACGCAGCGCGGGCAACAACTTCGCAGAAATTTGGTGGAGTGATATTTGTGGTGCGGGTGGAATGGGCAACACAGACTGTGAATCGGTCACCGACGATGGCGCCAACAATTCAGCAACTTTGAGAGTTTTTTATGACAAGAACAACAATGGCATCATTGACACCGGTGGAACAGGTTCGGGAACCTCTGGCACTAGTGAAGAGACCACTGACGTCTCGGTTCGAGCCTTCAACCCAAGATCCACTTCATACAACGAATATAATGCACCAACTGTTCAAGGGGTCGGCGCCTTCGAGCCTTATCCAGGTGACGAAAAAATATATGTCGAAAAAGTGGACACTCCCGGAGGCTTTCCATTAATGACTTACGGCGGACTCGCCACCAACGTTCGGGTTTATTTCTCGGACGTCAATTTACCCGGAGCAAGTCCATACGACCCGGCCGCGTTTAAAGAGGACCTTCCCATCATCGAAAACGGCGCCACCCTCGACAAAAATATTATTAACAATCTAGAAAATGGAAAACTCTATTTTTTCCGCGTCGCCGTCCTTGATCAAGCCAGCAACGTCGTACAATATTTCCCGTCACATACCGACGCCGATGCCAGCTTAGCCGCATGCACCTCCACACCTGGCACTGCTGCTTGCAAATACGCGGCAACTCCCGATCAAGTGCTCGGACTGCTCAGCAAAGACGTGAACTGCTTTATCGCCAGCGCGGCGTATGGCTCCTCACTTGAACCCAAACTCAAAACCTTCCGCGACTTTCGCTATCACATTTTATTGCGCCATGTTTGGGGACAGAAATTCGTCAAGGCTTACTACAACTACGGCCCGATCGCCGCTCGCTATATTTACGACAAACCCATTTTGCGCGCGATCACTCGGGGTTTCCTGTGGCCGCTCTACGGTTTTAGCTGGATCGCTTTGCAGTTTGGACTTCTGAACTCTGTACTCCTCTCGCTGATTCTTATCACCTCTGTGCTTTTGCTACCTTGGATTGGGGTCAGGAGAATTTCTGCGCGTGCTTAAGAAACTGATTTTCACTACTCTCCTCGCGAGCACGTTTCTCCCGCTCGCGCTGCGTGCCGCAGCTCCAGGAAAATCAGCCTTGCCCAAAGATGAAATCGGGATTGAGCAAGATCTCGACGAAGACGATGGCAGCATCACCATCACACCCGCCAAGAACGACGGACCGCTTAGTCCCGAGCCAACTATTCCGGCGGCCCAAGAACCCGCGCCTAGCTACCAACCCACCAAGGCCTATCAAGGTGGAGTGCCTGACGAAGCGCGTCCCTCCGCCAGCGTCGGCGAAAAAACTTTCGACTGGAGCAAACATCAAAACGAAACCGAAGTCGCACATCCCTTCGCCGAAAAAGGTTTGATCCGCATTTCGAAGGACAAAACCTATCTCTACAAAGTAGAAGAGTCCCCGCAAGATCGCGCGGCCGATATGCACATCGGCTCGTTCAATCCGATCCATCTCTCCAATCCCGATCAAGTCGGAAAGCGCGGCGCCACCTTTGAAGAGAACTACGATCAGACCTCAAATCCAGCGGTCCTCTTCAACTACGAATGGCAAATGTGGCGCTCAGCTATCGGTAAATTTGGCGTTCGCATCGGCAGTGGAATTTTTGTTGCTCAAGGTAACGGCCACTTCGTCGGCGACGTCAACGCAGCGAAAACTCCGCGCGAGGTCTTCACCTTCGGACTCTTGCCCAATGCACTCGGCGTCGTTTACCGCATGCAGATGTGGCACCGCCAATTGATCGTTCCCTATGCCGAGGGTGGCGGGAACCTGTTCACATTCGCTGAATTCCGCGACGACAATAAATCTCCCAAATTTGGCGGCTCACTGGGAGTCTATGGCGTCGCAGGGGTTGCCCTCAATCTCACCTACTTCGATTACCTGGCGCGCATTCAGCTCGATCGCGAGTATGGAATCAACGCCTGTTACCTCACCATTGAGTACCGCACCCTAGTGGCGGTGACGAAGCGTTACGATATGACGTCGGATTTTGTTAACGCCGGCTTCTTAATGGAGTATTAAGTCTCCAGACTTATGCGAAAAATCAAATTGCTCCTCTCATACGACGGAACCGAGTTCCAGGGTTGGCAACGTCAGCCCGGCCACACCACCATTCAAGGCACCGTCGAAAACGTGCTCACCCAGCTCTACAACGAGCCGGTCAAAATTTACGGCTCGGGTCGCACCGACGCGGGCACTCACGCCGTCGGCCAAGTCGCGCACTTCGAGGCCCCCAAAGTCTTGCAAAAAGAAAACGGCCTGATTCGCGCGATGAACTCGCTTCTGCCCGAAACGATCTCGTGCAAAGCCGCTTGGCATGCGCCTGACGATTTCCACGCCCTGTTTAGCGCCCGTCGAAAGACTTATATTTATCGAATCTGGAACAACCCCACCCGCTCGGCGCTGTGGAATAAGCGTGCGCTTTGGGTGCCGCAACCCGTGGATTTGGCGCTGCTCAACCGTCTGGCCAAGCTGGTGGAGGGCAAAAAAGACTTCAAAAGCTTCCAATCCTCAGGGACCCCGGTCAAATCCACGGTCCGCCATGTCGACAAATGCCAATGGTCGGTGGTGCGCGGAGATCTGCTGGAGCTGCGCATCCGCGGCAATGGCTTTCTCAAGCAGATGGTGCGTAACATTGTGGGAACATTGCTCTATTTGGAACGCCATCGCAGTGAACTCACCCAGCTCTATGACATATTCGACGCAAAAGACCGCCAGGCGGCCAAGGCCACAGCAGGGGCGCACGGGCTCTATCTTTACCGCGTGGAATACCCCCTGGCGCTTGACAACAAGTGCCGAAAACTTTAAGACTTCTGATTCCTTAACTGGTGAACTGAATTGCCGAAAACTGAAGGATTTGTGAAATGAGAACGTACAGCGCCGTCCCCGGTGAAGTCGAACAGAAGTGGTACATCATCGATGCCGATGGCAAAACTCTTGGCCGTATGGCGACCGTCATCGCCACTGTCTTGCGCGGTAAAAATAAACCCACCTTCACTCCTCATGTGGATACGGGTGATTTCGTGGTCGTGATCAATTCTGAAAAAGTAAAAATGACCGGCGACAAATGGACGAATGAGAAATTCTATTCTCATTCACGTTACTTCGGTTCGTTGAAAGAACTCTCTGCCGCTCAAGTGAAAGACAAAGATCCTGCGATGATCATTCAAGAAGCGGTCGCTGGCATGCTCCCGAAAAATAAATTATCGAAGCGTTTGATTCTGAAGCTGAAAGCGTACAAAGGTTCCGTACACCCGCACTCTGCTCAGCAACCTGAAACCTTGAATGTATAAGGAATAAGAAAATGGCTAAAGAAGTTACTTTTTATGCAACCGGCCGCCGCAAAACTAGCGCCGCACGCGTTTTCTTGAAATCGGGCACTGGTAAAATCACCGTCAACGGCAAAACTCTCGACGCTTACATGCCCACCCCGGTGGCGCGTATGACGGTCGTTCTTCCGTTCTCACTGACCGACACGAAAAATCAATACGACGCTCGCGTGACTGTTGTCGGCGGCGGAGTGACTGGACAATCCGAGGCCATTCGCCACGGCGTTTCGCGCGCACTCATTATCGTTAAACCCGAACTTCGCGCGGTCTTGAAAAAAGCCGGCATGCTCACTCGCGACTCGCGCATGGTCGAGCGTAAAAAATACGGCAAGCACAAAGCTCGTCGCAGCACGCAGTTCTCGAAACGTTAATCGTTTCCCGAACTATTCGCGATTTGCTAAAAGCCTCGGTGAAAACCGGGGCTTTTGTTTTTCGGAAGTGCCCGGCTCTCGGTTACCTATTCTTACCATCTTAAACTGAGACAGCTTCCCGCCTGAGGCCAAGCTTGCATTGGACAGAGGTATCCAAATCAAAGGAGGCTGGTTATGTTTGATACTTTGAAGTACTCTAAGATTCTAGAGGCGGCAGGGGTTTCGCGAGCTCAGGCTGAGGCCCACGTTAGAATTGTCTCTGAGATTGTCGAGGTTGATTTGGCGACCAAGCAAGATGTTAAAGATCTTAAGAGTGAAATCGAAAAACTTGAGTATCGCCTCGTCATTAAACTGAGCGCGATCGTCGGCACGATCGTCACTCTGGCAATCGCCATCACTGCGGCGATCGCGAAAATATATTAAATAATATTGTAACTATTCCGTCAGGATATAATTGGTGGGGTCGACGGCGATACCGTGAATGCGGACTTCATAATGTAAATGCGGACCCGTCGAGCGACCGCTGTTTCCGACGGCCGAGATCACGTCCCAGCGATGGACTTTTTGTCCCTGCTCGACGAAGACGCGCGAATTATGTCCGTAGCGAGTGACCACTCCGTAGCCGTGATCGATCGAAACTAATTTTCCGTAGCCGGGTTCGAAGCCGACATAAGAAACCACACCATCCGCCGGAGCATAAACTGGAGTTCCCGGAGGCGCCGCCATATCCAAACCCGCATGCATCTCAGGTCGGTTAGTGTAAGGATCTGAACGATAACCAAAACGCGAAGTGTACCAACCGCGCGTGGGCTTGATTGACGGAGTCGCGGTCAACAAACTCTGCCGCTCCGACAAAGAACCCCAAAGTTGCAAAACACCTTGCTCCCGCAGCTGTGAATTGCGAAGCGCGCGGTCGATGCGCACGGAAAGCGTCGCAAAATCTCGACTGGCCTCGCGGGTCACGCCCATCTCACCTGTCTTTTCGTCGGTGAACATCTTGTCAGGCGCCTGCGGATCACGAATCATAAATTCAGAAGACGGCAATCGACTGACAGGTCCAGCCGCATCGGCATTTGCCCCGGCGCGAGTGACTGGACTTAGGGCGAGCTTCAGCGTGCGCTCTTCGTCCTCGACGTTGGTGATCAGATTCAATTTCTTAGTAAAATTCTGAATGCGCTCAAGGCTGGTCTCAAGGCTAGAGAGCTTCTCTTCGGCCACCACAAACTGACTTTTGAGCGCGGCATTTTCAACTTTGAGTAAGCGATTTTCATTCGCCTTCAGCAACAAACCGAAATAGTCGAGGGTGGCGGTCGCACACAAAAGAATTAAACAAAAACCTAGAAAGCTTAGGAACTTAAGCCAGCTCGATCGCAGAGTGAATTTTAGAGTTTCGCCGTGCCTATTGCTGGCGATCAAAATGGTATAGCTCTTGTTTTCCATTAAGCCCTTAAGTGAACCGTCAGCAGTTTATTTAAGCCCAGATGTCTTTAGAATAAGCCTATGAGTGAGACACTGGAAGTCCACTTTATGGTGCATAGCTTGACGCGTCAACTTCCAACCTTAGGGCGCACGACGATGACCGAAATATTGTCATCACCGCCCGCAATCTTGGCTTCTTTGATGCAGCGAGCCACCATCTCTTCGGGGGCACAATGCATGATGATTGAGCCAAGCTTATCTGGAGTGATTAGGCCGCTCAGCCCATCGGAGCATAGAATATAGAGCTCGCCCGGCTGAGGTTCACGCTCGAGAATATCGACTATGACATCTTTCTCAAACCCCACACTGCGCGTGATCACATTGCGGCCGATCACATGCGGAGCCTCGTCCTCGGAAATTACGCCGGCGCGAACTTGCTCATTAATGAGTGAATGGTCCTCGGTGATCTGCCAAAGGTGCGGTGCGCGGTAAACATAGGCACGCGAATCCCCGACGTTACCAACGTACAGACGACCTTTGTGTTCCCACATCAGGACCATGGTCGTCCCCATACCCATGAGTTCCGGATTTTCAAATGTGCTTTTATTATGAATCTTGGCGCTGGCTTCGCGGTAGGCCTCTTGAAGAACCTTACGCGGCGAAAGTTTAGGATCGTCCTTACGCTTAGCGACGGCCTCTTGCACGGTCTCGACCGCCATAGCTGAGGCGACTTCCCCACCTTTGTGCCCGCCCATTCCATCGGCCACAATAAACAAATTCAGATCATGGTCGACCAGGATCGCGTCTTGGTTAATTTCTCTTTTTAATCCCACGTCCGTTTGGGCCCAAACATCAAATCGCATGTCGGTAGTTTGACACGGGCTTTGAGTCGGTGTCGAGAGCGAAAACGAAAATGCGGCTGGCCCTATAAAACCCACGCCTTCATGCCGATAAAAATACTGGAACCGAGGGCACGGATGATCCGGAAGTTTAAAAAGAAGATCAAAAACACGATTTACATTTTCTTACTGCTCTCGCTGTTCGTGCACCTTAGCTTTCTCATTAGCTTTATGGTGGCGAAGCCCACGCCTGTTCCACCGCGTGTAACCCAGGTCGAGGTCGAATACGTTGAACCTAAGGTAGCACCTCCGGCAAATGCCCCTGCGCAAAAGGTCGTAAAAAATAATAACCTTGATCAAATTGTAGAGCAAAAAGACCGCGTCAATGAAGAGGTCGACAAAAACACCAAGTACCTGAGCGCGTTCAATCAAAAAGTGATCAAAGAAACCCGCGCCGAACGTTCTGGAAAATTCACCAACACTGCAAAAGGTGGTAAACCCAGTGACGGCCGTAAAGACGCCGACAAAAAGAATACCAATGTGAGTGAGGAAATAGAAAAACCACTCGACCCCGGTGAAATGCCCGAACTCAAAAATTTGGCACCAAAATTCTCGATGGATCCAGGGCCGAAGGCTCCCGACGCAAAGAACGACGGCGACCCCTCGCAAAGCGATGACTATCTTAAAGACGTGAACACCGGAATGCAGACTTTGCTCAGCACTCGTGAATTTGTTTACTACAGCTATTACAATCGCATTAAAGAAGCGATTCGCCAGCACTGGGAACCCAATGTGCGCGAAAAAGTAAAAATTATTTACCGCCAAGGTCGCTCGATTGCCTCGAGCAAAGACCGCGTCACTCAAGTTTTAGTTACACTCAATGCAAAAGGCGAACTTCTCAAGGTGGAAGTGCTGACGCAAAGTGGTCTTGAGCAACTCGATGGCGCCGCCGTCGAAGCCTTTCGCGCAGCCTCACCGTTTCCCAATCCACCCAAAGGAATGGTCGAATCCGACGGAACAATTAAGATCCGTTGGGACTTCGTCCTCGAAGTATGAAGACACTCTTACTTTGCGGATATCGCAAGGGCGACAATGCTGAAAATCCAATCGGCGTAGAACGCGACAGCGACGGTCAAACGATGATCGATCGACGCATTCTCCAGTTGCGAGAGCTCGGGCATGACATCATCGCCGTTCTCGCCGGCGCAACCGCCGACGAACAGCTGCGCCAGTGTCGTCTGATTCAAACCACTGAGCTCGCATTTGATGTCAGTGAACCGGCAGGTACCCTTCTGTCAAACACCCAAGCTGGGGCGCTAGCCACGAACGGTGAAGGCTTTTATGTTCTGCCCGCAGAAATTCCTGTTCCATCTCCGGCGATTTGGAATTTTTTGCTCAATGAGTACGGTAAGCTGGGTTTCGCCACAAACGAGTGCCTACTTCAGGCCGTCACACCCCAGGGAGCGCCGTGGCAGTTTGGCTTTCCACTATTGGTGACCCGCACGGGAAATAAGCTCCTGCGCAACACTCCCGAGCTCAAAAGCCTTGTCGATACGCGTTTAAAGTCTCTTCAACTTGAGTTTAAGCCTCACGCAGAGCTTGAACCCGTCTCGAAGCCCCTATAAATTGATCCGTCCGCATTGAAACTAGAGGGAATATCATATGTCCAAAGCCATAGACTTTGACGTCCTAAATAGCATCGCTCGTCGCGCCCATTACCTGGCCAATAAAATGATTTACGTCGCCAACACACGCACCAATGTGGAAAAGGGCGATCCAAAGATCGGTGGACACTCCTCGGCCAGCTCCAGCGCCCTCCACATTCTGGGCGCATTGCACTTAGTGATGAAGACCGGTTACGATTGGATTGCGAACAAGCCTCATGCATCTCCTGCTGATCATTCTTACAATTACATGCTCGATGTTTTACTGCGTGGGGATTTGTCGCGTCTCACCTTGGATGAGGCCAACGTTGCTATGCGGTCGCTGCGTGCGTTTCCGGAAGGCGACGAAGCTGTTTTTCAAAGCTATCACTCCGCCTATGATCCCGATCATCATAATTTCTTCCCGTCGGGAACTGTCGGGATTCCACCCGTCAATGCGGGCTACTTGGCACTTGCTTATCGCTATGCTGCTCGTCACGGATATGAAGTTCCACCCGCCCACTTCTGGGCGTTGATGGGCGACTCTGAATTTCGCGAAGGCTCATTGGCAGAAGCGATTCCCGATTTTGCTGAACGTGAATTGGGCAATCTGACTTGGATTTTGGATTTCAATCGCCAAAGCTTGGACGGCCATCGCATCACCAATCAGAAAATTATGAATGGTACAGACGATTTGCGCGTGCAACGGATGATGGAGGCCAACGGCTGGCACGTTGTCCACGCTCGTCACGGTAAAAAGCGGCAAAATCTATTTAAAAAAGATGGCGGCGCTATTTTTCAAGAGCTCTTTGAAGGCGCCGTAGCCGACTACGAACTGCAGGTTTTGCTTTTACTGCCCGAGGGCAAAGCCATGCGTGAAATGCTGCTTGAAAAACATCCGAAGATCGAAAAATTTTTAAAGAATGTCACGGACGCTGAACTCTACACTGGCGTTCATGACTTTGGCGGACATGACTTCGCGACGCTGATTGAGGCCTTCGAGGAAACGAAACGCGAAACTCAACGGCCCAGCATGGTCATTGCCCACACCATCAAAGGCTGGGGATTGAAAATGGCAGCGGCTCCCGGAAATCACTCGGCCATTCCTGAAAATGACGAGATGGGTGAGCTCGCAGAGCGCAGCAAAATGCCGAAGGGTCAAGATTTCGCACGCTTTGGCGGCGACACTCCCGAGGGCAAGTTTCTAAAGGTGCGTGGCGAGAAGATCTACGTCGATATCGTGAGCCAACATAAACTGGCTGAAAAAAATAAAAATAAGTTCGCCGATATCCTGAGCGTCAATGGCGCGATGGCGGACACGCTCGACATTAATTATAAAATGGCCAACTATCCGCACACTCAATGGATGCTCGGTCAGCTCACCGCCAAACTGACGCGCCTCTCGAATACCCCTTTGGACGAGAAGCAGTTAAAGGAAAAACAAAAGGCACTCACCGCTCCAGAAAAAGCATTTAAGCTCGCCGGTGAAATGCTGGTGAGCATGGCTCCTGATGTAGGCACCAGCACCAATTTGAATCCCGCAATGGACGGCAAGATCTACGGCGCCAATGAAGTCGAGGATATGGAAACCGAGATGGGCGTCAAAGATAAGACTGTGCCGGACTTAGTTCCCGGCCAAGAGGTCAATGATCGCTTCTTGCGCTTTGATATCGCCGAAGCCAATGTCATGTCTTGTGTCGGCTCGTTTGGAAAAATGCGCGACACTCTCGGCATTCCGCTGATTCCGTTAATGACGGTCTATGATTTCTTTATCAAACGTGCGCTCGATCAATTGTTTTACAACTTATATTGGAAGTCCTCTTTTATTTTAATCGGAACTCCGTCGGGCGTCACACTTTCGCCCGAAGGCGCACAGCACGGATGGAAGTCTGACATTCAAATACCCAATCAGATCACCTGGGAACCGTTCTTCATTCAAGAGCTCGATTGGATCATGGTCGAATCTGTCCGGCGCATACTGGGCCACGATGATGAAGGCCGCAATGGCGTGATCATACGTGGGGTAACGCGCGGGATAGATCAAAAGGCCTTCTTGCAATGGCTCAAGACGCAACGTCGCTTCAAATCCGATCTGGATGTGAACACACTCCTGGCGCCGACGGGTATGACCGTTCAGGGCGGTACCGATGAGACGCAAGTCGCGACGCTCGACGACGCTACGATTATGCAACAGATTCGTGAAGATGTTCTCAATGGCGCCTACTACTTGATCGATTACCGCGGCTATGCGGGTTACGATCCAGGCGACAACGTCGTCAATATCTTCTCGATGGGTTCACCAACCACAGAGGCGATCAAGGCCTCGCAAGAATTATTGAAAAAGGGCATTTACGCCAATGTGATCGTAGTCACAAACTCGGACTTGCTGCTCGGCAATTTGGCCCACGCCAATTCCTATCTGCATTTACGCCAAACGTTGGGAATTAATTCCGACATCTATGTCAAAGGCACGGATTCAAATCATGCCGCAGATGTTCGCACACTTGCCGGCCGACGCATTCCGATCGTCAGTGTGCATGACGGCGAGATCGGTTTGCTCGACAATATTGGATCCATCGTCGGAGTTCGCCAAGAGACACTCGCCGTACGCAAACACTCGCGCTGCGGACGACCGGCCGATGTCTATCGCTATCATCACATCGACGCCGACTCAGTGGTCGAAGCTTGTGGAAAAGTATTGGCTGAAACCGCTTTTGAAAATTTAATTTTCCCCGGCGAAAGACCGAACTCAGATACAGGCCAAGACTGGCGCCTACTTTGGCCGTCGGCCGGGAAGTAAATCGATGCGAATGACGAGATATTCGATTTTAATTTTCTGTGTCAGCTTCTTTTTAAGTTCAGCCAATTCCCAAGAAGCGACCTCGCGTGCGAAGCTCCCCGCCGAATCACGACCTCTAACGGTCGGTCTTTTTATGAATGGACTTCCGCTACCCTTGTTGTCTGACGGCTTGGGTGGCGCCATTGAGGTGACCTCCCTCATTCGACTTTCACTGTGGCTCGGACATGAACGCGAAGGAACCGACGATGGTCTATTTGACGTCTTCGGACCTCGTCAGACTGTCGTTTCGACGAATGAATTTATCGGCGTTCGCTATTATATTTTGCCAAACCGACTTACGCCTTATGTTGCCGGTGGTTTTAAATGGAGTACGACGACGATCAACTATATTCCTGCTATATTTAACGGAGTGCCCGTAAGTCAGAAGCTCAGTGATCGTGGGCCTTACGCCGGCCTTGGCTTACGCTGGCAAGCCGGACCCGATCGGCATTTTCATTGGATGATCGATGCGGGCGTTGGGTTAGAGCCAGGCCATGTGAAACGATCGACCTATGTTGTTGACGAAAAATCTCCCCTCGGAGGCGCAAGCAAAGCTCACCTCGACACTGACATAGGCTATGGGATTGAGCCTGAAGCCCGCTTTGGTGTGAGTTTCTGAGGCCAGCGCAGAAAGACTGGCCACAGCACGTTCCGCTTCAAGACCGCGATCGCCGTAATCACTCCCGAAAACAAAGCGCCACCAACGCCGACCATGACAATGTCTTGTCCAGTTAAAAAGAGTCCCTTAATCGGAGTGTGCGCACGCAAGAATTTCGCGCGCATCCGCCGAGGCGTGTGTTCCAATCCGTAAATCTCACCGTGCGCATGGGCGCTGAAATGTCGCGTGGACAAAGGTGTGGAGATCTCGCAGTGATCCACTTTGCCGCGCACTTGGGGCGCAACTGAATATAGTTTTTCAAGAAGTGCATCCCGCCACTGCGCTTTGAACGCCAAATACTCTTCGCCGCGCTTCATCCATGCCGTCTCTTGCCACCGCTCCACCCATGCGTAGGGACAAGGAGCAATCACTTGTACGGTTGCCTTGCCCGGATAGCGCGAAGGCCAGCTGGGATCTTTCGCAGAGGGAAAAGATATATAGGTTAAAAGCGGATCCATCGAAGGCGTCTTCGCTCGACTCTCAAATTCACCGTTGAAATCATAAGTGTCGTAGAGCCAAAAATTATTTTTCGGCAGATCGAGTTCCACATCGCTAGATTTCAATCCAACATACAGACAAACATGCGCCACTGAGGGACGAATTTCCTTCAATCCCTCTGCCACACCCAACGGAAGGGCTACGCCTTCGGGCCACAAGCGGCCGAACGTATTTCGCGCACCCGCACCACTCACGACTTTATCTGCATAAATCTTTTCACCCCCGACGAGCTCCACGCCTTTCGCGCGACCATTCTCAACCAGAATCTGCTTCACTTCGGCTTTGAGCACAAGCTGACCGCCACGCGCCTCAATGCCCGCAAGCAAAGATTCATAGATGGAGCTTGCACCGCCGACCGGATAGCTACCGCCATTTAAAAAATGCTCCACCAAACCAGCATGAATGGCGAAGCTGCTTTTTTTAGAAGGTAAGCCATAGTCGCCACATTGCGCGCAAAGTGCAGAGATCAGCCGCTCGTTCGCCGTCAGCCCCCGCAAAACATCATAAGTCGTCCGATCGGCAATGCGCTGAAATCCTCGGCGCATAAAAAAACCAATGGTCCGGCTAAGGAACCACGGCATGCTACGCTCGCCAAAAAACAATCCGGTCTTGAGCGAGATCGAACGCACCAATTTATAATATCTGCGCAAGGCCTGCTCTTCGCTCGGAAAATGTTCGAGCCATTTCGCAATTTGTTTTTCATAGCCGACCACAAAATCGAAAGTCGTCCCGTCGATCACCGCACGGTCGTAAAGATCTCCCATCGGACTCCACTTCAGTCGCGAGTCCGTCAGGTAGGCAAAAATCCGCCCGACAATACTTTTCTCATTGCCGACTTGTCCGACGTAGTGAACGCCGACGTCCCACTCGTAACCTTTGCGCTTAAAAGTATGCGTGAATCCACCCGGCACGTCGTGGCGCTCAAGAATAATTACTTTTTTGCCATAGCGAGATAAAAATGCGGCGGTGGTCAGCCCACCAAGGCCCGAGCCAACTATAACCGCGTCGTAGGATCTGCCCAGAATTTCAGGCGTTAGGCGGCGCGTGCTCATCCGAGCTTTTGCGCGACGGTCAACCCCTCGGCCGTTGGAACCAAAATCGAATTGTATTTCGCAGGATCCGCCAAGCGGGAGTTAAACTCTTTCATTACGCGAATCTGATTCTCGCCAATGCTGCGGTCCTCACTTTTGCCCCACAAAGCGCCCCATAAAAACGTATTGTCCCCGATAATTAATCCCCCAGGACGCACATTTTTTTCAGCCCAATTTAAATAGTCCACATAGCCGCCCTTATTGGCGTCGATAAATGCCATATCAAACGGACCGCGCGACTCAATGGAAACCATCAGCTGAGTAGCATCCCCTAACAAAGAAACAACTTTTTTACCTGCGGGCGCGCTGGCCAAAATCTCTTGCGCACGCGCATGCACCGAAGGGTCATTGTCCAAAGTCACGATCACTCCATCCGCGGGCAAAGCCTTGGCCATCGCCAAAGCCGAATAGCCAAAAAGGGTGCCGAACTCGACAATTTTTTTCACCCCAAAGCCGCGAATTAAAAACTGTAAAATGCGGGCCTCGGCTCCAGAGACCGACTTAAATTCGACCTCACTCTTGTCCATTTGCTCGCGTACGCGCAAGAGTTCGGGATCATTCAGGCCAAATACGTCATTCAAATATTTTTGTTGGGGCGAGGTGACTCTCATGGCGCGAAACTAACAGGATCATGCTAGCCTGTCTAAACTAATGGCGCGCATACAACTGGTTATTTTTGATTTTGACGGCACTCTGGTCGACACCGCCCCCGACCTGATTCGCAGCACCAATTTTTATTTGGAGTCCAAAGGCTTTGACCCGCTGCCAGCAGAGCGTATCCGCGGTGAAATCGGCATGGGCCTGCGCAAGCTGATTCACGACGTTTACCCAGAACCAAATAAAGATGAAGCCTTCAAACGCCGCATCGAAGGCGAGTTTTTAAAGGTCTACGAGCGCGAACTTCTGCACAGCCCGCGACTCTTCGACGGCGCTTACGAGTTTTTGACCGAATGGGATAAGCAAATCGCCATCGTCTCGAACAAGCGACTGCGCTTTATCCTCCCCATACTTAAGCATCTTCAAATCGACGAGTTCAATTGGGTCAAAGTCATCGGTGGAGACACCTATCCCACGATGAAACCCAACCCTGAACCTTTTTTAGGGGCGATCGAAGCCGCCGGAGTTATGCCGGAAGAGACACTGATCGTCGGCGACGGCCATCCCGATGTCGAAGGCGCGCTCGCCATCGGCAGCCGCTGCGTTGCGGTCGAATTTGGCTACGCTCCCGTGCAAGAACTACTCGATTTGGGCGCCTGGAAGTCGATAGCAAGCTTCGATGAGCTGCTCCCGCTCGTTCGTTCAATGACCTAATTTTTAAGGCCGTTGGTTCACTAACTAACCGAATCATAACTCGTCGCTAAGGTTTGACTTCGCCCGCCTACTAACGCTACACAACAAGGACTTTACCGGAGGCAACCATGACGAAGTATCTCTTTGTAATCCTGGGTCTTTCTCTCACATTCACTGGCTGCACAAAAAAGGCCGAGGTGATTGATAATACTTTTACCTATGGAATGATCGGCAATCTAAAAACTTTAGACCCAGTGTCGATGGGAGAAGAGTCCTCAGCCGAAGTTGCCAACGGAACTATATATGAAGGACTCTTGCAATATTCCTACTTAAAGCGTCCGCTGCAAGTCGAGCCATTGCTCGCCGACGGAATGCCGACCGTTTCCAAAGACGGTTTGACTTACACTTTCAAAATTAAAAAAGGCGTGCTCTTTCACGACTCAGAGGCCTTCCCCGGAGGCAAGGGTCGCGAGCTCGTCGCTCAGGATTTTATTTACAATTGGAAGCGGCTTGCCGACCCCAAAACTCTCAGCGAAGGATTTTGGATCTTTGACGGCAAAGTGAAGGGCTTTAGCGACTGGCGAAAGAAAATCGCTGAGGGCAAAGTCACCTATGATACTCCGATCGAGGGTTTCGAGGCTCCCGATGCGCATACGCTGGTGATCAAACTTGAGCGTCCCTTTTACCAACTCAATTACGTCTTAGCGATGACCTATTCAATGGCTTACCCAAAAGAAGCTGTTGATAAATATGGCCCCGAATTCATGAACCACCCGGTCGGGACTGGACCGTTTAGATTTGAAAGTTGGATTCACGGAAACAAAATTACCTTGGTTAGAAATCCAACATACCACGGCGGAACTTATCCCACCGAAGGCGCGCCTGGCGACAAAGAGCTGGGACTGCTCGCCGACGCGGGCAAACCAATTCCATTTATTGATAAGCTCGTGTTTTTGGAGATCACCGAGGATCAGCCGCGTTGGCTAAATCTCATGAAGGGCAATTTGGATGCCGGCATCATCCCTAAAGACAGCTACGATTCCGCAATCGTTAATAAGCAGCTTAAGCCCGAAATCGTTGCAAAGGGCATGACTCTACAAGTCCACAACCGTCCCGAGGTCGTGTTCATCGGCTTTAATATGGAAGACCCCATCATAGGTAAAAATGTGAACCTGCGCCGCGCGCTCGCTTTGGCCTATGACACCAAAACTGAAATGGACAAGTTTTATAACAATCGCGCGATCGAAGCTCAATCGGTGGTCGGCCCTGACATGGACATCTGGGATCCGAATTTCAAAAATCCGTGGAAAGAATTTAACATTTCCAAGGCTAAAGAATTCATGAAAAAGGCCGGATATCCCGACGGAAAAGGCTTACCCCCGATTGAATACAACTCCTCGAGCTCGTCGACGGATCGCCAGTTTGGCGAGTATGCGGCTCAGCAATGGGCAAAAATCGGCGTGAAAGTAAATCTCGTTTTGAACTCATGGCCACAGTTCATGGAACGAATTCGCACGAAAAAAGCTCAGACCTTGGCCATGGCATGGGGCGCCGACTATCCAGACTCAGAAAATATGTTTGGAATTCTCTATAGCAAAAATGAGGCCCCGGGACCGAACAGCTTCAATTTTAAAAACAAAGACTTTGACGCTCTCTACGAAAAATCAGTCAGAATGCCGCCAGGCCCGCAGCGTGACGTACTCTACCGTAAGATGCGCGATATGTTCGTCGACGAAATGCCTTTTATTCCCACGGTACATCGCTTGGGCTACTCGCTCCGACATGGCTGGGTTTCCAACTGGAAACGTCATGAGACGATCCAAGGGATGATGTACAAATACGTAAAAATCGACGTTGAGAAAAAGAAAGAGCTAAAGGCCAAGTTGTAATGTTCAAGTTTTTTATTCGGCGGCTCGCCTACACGATTCCAATCTTGTTTGGTGTGACGCTCGTCATGTTTGTGCTGTTCAATGTGGCCGGGGGAGACCCGGCTGCCCAAGCGGCCGGTCGCTATGCGACAGTTGAACAGATCAAGTTGATGCGCCAACAGCTGGGCGTTGATAAACCCATGCTCGCACAGTACTTCGACTTGGTGAAACAGATACTGACGATGGACTTCGGTCGATCATGGTCCACCAAACAGCCGATCGGAACATTGCTCGGGGATGGCCTAGGGCCCTCGCTCTCGCTCACTGTTCCCGCCTTCTTACTCTCGCTGCTGATCAACATTCCGCTTGGACTTATTATTGCCTATAAACGCAATACGTATTTTGACAAGACGGTGATGGTTGCATGCCTTGGTATGCTGTCCTTTAGTTCGGTGGTCTATGTACTCGCTGGTCAGTATATATTGAGCTATAAGCTCAATATATTTCCGATCTCTGGATGGGACCCTGACTTGGTCGGTAGATTTCATTTTCTGGCACTTCCAATAATTATTCTTGTGATCTTATTCTTCGGTGCCGATCTTTTATTCTTCCGTACGGTTTTTATCGATGAGATGTACCAAGACTATGTACGAACGGCGCGCTCTAAGGGCGTAAGTGAAGGCCGCGTGTTGTTTAAACATGTTTTGCGCAATGCCTTGATTCCAATCATCACTATCATTGTACTTGAGATTCCATTTTTGATTGTCGGATCACTTTTGGTTGAGTCTTACTTTGGCATTCCTGGTGTCGGTGGCACGATATTCAATTCTATCCAAAATTCAGATCTGCCGGTCATTAAGGCTGTCACCATTATGGGTGCAATCGTTTATATTTTTATGCAGTTGGTAAGCGATCTTCTCTACGCGCTTGTCGATCCAAAGATTAGGTTGAGTTAATGGCCCAATCGGCAACGCAAAATCAAGCGACCGTACGTCCCCTACACTCAAAGAGTTTATGGTTCGATGCTTTGGCACGCTTATCAAAAGACCGCATCGCGATGGTTAGTTTTGTGGTGATTGTCGCTTATCTATTGCTCGCGCTGCTCTGCTATCTCGGGATTGCGTTTCCTAACTTCGACGTGACGAGCGATATCAGCGCCTACCAGCCACCAAGCGCTGACCATTGGTTTGGGACCGACATCTTCGGACGAGATGTCCTGGCGCGCGCCGCTCACGGAACGATTACTTCACTGCTTGTTGGATTTTTCGGCTCGATGCTATCTGTCGTGATCGGGACTGTCCTCGGCGCGATTGCAGGTTATGCTGGCGGGGTGATCGATGAACTCACCGTTTGGCTTTACACCACGATCGACACCATTCCCTACATTCTGTTGATCGTCGCCTTCTCGTTTGTCGTCGGCCCTGGGTTAAGTACTTTGTGTGTCGCCATCGGCGTGACGAGTTGGGTGGGCCACTGCCGGATTATGCGCAGTGAGTTTATGAAACACCGCGATCGCGAATATGTGCAGGGAGCTCAAGCGCTGGGTGCTGGCCACTTGCGCCGAATCTTCGTGCACATTCTGCCTAACACTTTTCACTTAGTGCTCATCAACTTTAGCCTTGGCTTCGTCGGCGCCGTAAAGAGTGAAGTGATCTTGAGCTACCTAGGTCTTGGCGTGAAGCCCGGAACACCTAGCTGGGGAATGATGATCAGCGATGCGAAGCTGGAGCTTTCGCGCGAGGTCTGGTGGGGCCTAGCGGCGGCCACTATCTTTATGTTTTTCTTAGTGCTAGCTTTTACACTCTTTAACGATGCGTTGCGGGATGCCCTCGATCCCAAGCTTAAGAACCGGTAGACGGAGGAGCTCGAACATGGCCGATTCTTCAATCATTCAGGTGCGCAACCTTTCGGTCGAATTCCGTACCGATGAGGGCACCGTCTACGCGACCAAGAATATCTCCTTCGACGTTCCGCGCGGAAAAACCGTCGGCTTAGTTGGCGAATCGGGCTCTGGCAAGAGCGTCACCTCACTCGCGATTATGCGTCTGATCCCCAATCCTCCGGGCAAAATAACTTCGGGACAGATTCTACTCAACGGCAAAGATCTTTTAGCACTTCCCGAGTCTGAAATGCGCCAGGTGCGCGGCAATAAGATTTCGATGATCTTTCAAGAGCCAATGACCAGCTTGAACCCGGTGTTCACGGTCGGCGATCAAATCAGTGAAACACTGGTCCTACATCAAAAAATGAGCAAAGCGGCAGCTCTTGAAAAGTCCATGGACCTACTTTCGCAAGTGGGAATTCCAAATCCCAAAGAGCGTATTAAAAGCTATCCCCATGAAATGAGCGGCGGACAGCGCCAACGTGTGATGATCGCGATGGCGATCGCCTGTGAGCCCGATGTTTTGATTGCGGATGAGCCGACAACTGCTCTGGATGTGACCATTCAAAAGCAGATTCTAGATCTGTTGGCGGCCTTGCAGAAGAAATACCAAATGTCGATGCTGTTCATCACTCATGATCTCGGTGTAATCGCCGATATCGCAGACGAAGTTGTCGTCATGTATCGCGGAGACATCGTTGAAAAAGGTACGACTTCGGATATTTTCACCAAGCCCCAGCATCCTTACACTAAGGGCTTGCTAGCTTGCCGTCCCTCGCTAGACAAAAATCCTCGCCGCCTGCCTGTCGTGAGCGACTTTATGTCCACGGACGGCAAAGAAAAAGTCATCGACGTTGCTGTGTTGAAACAGCAGAAGCAAACACGCAAAGTTTCCGATGAAACTAAACTTTTAGAAATCAAGAATGTGAAAAAACATTTCCCGTTGCAAAAGGGAATTTTCGGCAACGTGAAGACATGGGTCAAAGCGGTCGATGACGTGACTTTGACTGTGCGCAAAGGTCGCACCCTCGGCCTTGTTGGCGAGTCTGGATGCGGGAAAACCACTCTTGGGCGTACCATTTTGCGTTTGATCGAGCCGACCAGCGGAAGCATCATTTACAACGGCACCGACATTACGCAGCTCGATCGCGAGGCGATGCGAGCCATGCGCCGTAAAATGCAAATTATCTTTCAAGATCCCTATGCCTCATTGAATCCCCGCATGACCGTTGGCGCCGCTCTCATGGAGCCGATGATCATTCACGGTTTGGGCGGCAACCGCAGCGAGCGTCTTGAGATGGCCGGTGAGCTAATCAAAAAAGTCGGTCTCGACCGCAATATGCTCAATCGCTACCCTCACGAGTTCTCCGGCGGCCAACGTCAGCGCATCTGTATCGCGCGCGCTCTTGCTGTGAAACCTGAATTTATCATTTGCGATGAATCTGTATCTGCACTCGACGTTTCTATTCAGGCGCAAATTTTAAATCTTTTGCTCGATCTTCAAGAAGAGATGCATCTAACGTATGTCTTCATTTCTCACGATCTCGCGGTGGTTAAATTTATCTCGGACGAAGTTGCCGTTATGTACAATGGAAAAGTCGTCGAGATGAACGATGCTGTAGGAATCTACGAAAACCCGCAGCACGATTACACCAAGAAATTACTCGGGGCGATTCCCAAAGGAATGCCGAAGCATCTATTGAGCTAGTCATACTCCGATGGACTCGCGAATCTAAGGCACAACTCCTGCAGTTCACTCTGGACACAGAGCTGTAACCGATTCTAAAGGATCTCCAATGAAATTATTTTCTATGCGAACAATCGTAGCGGTACTAACTTCCCTTCTCGCCCCTCAGGTTGCCTCTGCCAAGCCAGAAGTAGACTTTAAAAAGTACGTCGAATTTGCAGTGAAGTGGACCCTCTACAAATACAACGGCGAACCCCTTCCAAAGATAAAAATAGTAAAACAGGACCTATTGCAAGTCGTTGCCTATGGCGAGATAGAATACTCGCAGGCCGAAGCCAAAGGATTGAAGCTCTCGACGGTCAATGCCATTTACATAGTTGACAATAAAACCATGTATATTTCTGATCAGGTTGACGTGAATGACCCCGCTTTCGAAGTGACCTTGGTGCATGAAATCGTCCATTACCTTCAAGATATAAATGGATTCACCAAATCTTTGGGTGTTTACCTCGTCTGCACGGAAAGTGAAGCCTATGACGTGCAAATGCTATGGCAGACGTTCAATAAAGTCGACATGGAGAATATTCAGTTTGCCTACGAACAGTCTTTAGTGGCAGCGATGAAGTGTCTGGGGAATATGGGACGTGCTTTTAAGTCGGTACAAGTTCGATCTAGTAAATAATTTCTAGAACACCGTGGGGCTCCCCGCCACCGCGCTGAATCGCGGGCTGCATTGCTCCCATAGATTTTTCCAGAACCGATTTTTCAAACTGATCCGCAACGGCTTGACGTGCAGCTAGTTGATCAGCATCTCCGCTGGAAATTCTGGTTAGAATCTGATCCCTTAGATCGTGATCAAACTGTAGGTTTTTATAAAAGAGTTCACATGAGCCAACCTTTGCGCCACCATCACAAAGGGCGCTTCCGTTTTCACCGGTCGCCTCCATTTTTCCCGCCGAGTCAGGTGTGCCAAAAAACTCAACTTTATTTTCGACACCGGTCAGTTCTACTGGAATCCGATACTTGAAACTAGTTTGCCCAGTTCCCATAGCCTTAATATCGACTCTAACATTTGTAAATAAAGCATATTTAGCCAATGTCGCAGGCACAGGCACTACATACGCAGCGAGTGGGTCGCTCGATGCCGCTCCACCACCGCCTCTCGCAGTCGCTATCAAACCTGTTGTTGAAAAAATAAGAAGAATGGCCATATAAATAAATTTCATTAGACTCTACCTCATCTATTATTCAGCGGATATCCCGTAGCGGGTCGCTCGAGCTCTACCCATACGTACCACCTTCCCGGCTTTATGCAAAGTGCTCAGGTCTCGACAAGCTGTCATTTTACAAATTCGGAACCGAAGCGCGTAGTCCGATACACCTAATACAGTTCCGAGCCTCATCACCTTGAGAGAAGCGATCTGACGATGGTTGAGATCTATGGTTGCCACCTTCACCCGCCAATTGTCTACAGGAACTGGAACTATTACATGGTCTATGTCTTCTGATATCACAGCCGATGCCTCATGGGGATTAACGACGAGTACGCCGGGTGACAACCGATAGCCATTGTTGGCCCACTCGATCCACGAGGCATATGAGTCTAATGATCGCCGAATCTTACCAATCGTTGCGTGTAACAGCCGATCGTGAACGTCTGGTTGATAGCTATATCCCCAAGTCTGCTCCACTAGAAATTCTTTGCTTTTAATCAAATTTCCTTGCAACAGAACAATGAGCTTTTTCATTGGCGCGGTTATTCCAGAGTCTACACATCGCACATTTCCGCCGGCGACAATGACAAGTTCCCCACGGCCAGGCCCCAAGTGAATTGCGGCTTGACCTATCGGCAAGTCGAGGCAGAGCGGAATTAGACCTAAAAATCCGGATCGCTTCACTCTATCGAAGGCGGAGCCTTTTTCTTGCGCAACCTCGTCGATCAGGTCACCCAAAGGATCCTCGCTTGTATTTGCGATACTAATCACAGATGACCGTCCCCGCTTCAGGATTCGTCTATCTATGGCGCTAACGGGTACCCCAAGCTCAGATGTACCGCCGACGAAGCGGTTACCGTCGATTGCCTGCAAGATCATTCGCTCCAAACCTTCAGTCTGGCGCATATAAACAGCGTCGATTTTAGGATCCAAATTAGATTTTAAACTGCGCGCTAAAGTGAGCGCGGCATGAGTCTGCCCCCGCAACAGAAGCAGATGTGCATAGCGATGATTGTAGACGGTGAGTTGGCGTTTATTTCGATTTTTATAGATCGTGTCTCCCGCTTCATCCAACAAAGTTTGGGCTTCAGAGGCCCGTCCCCGCAGAACCAGCTGTCGCGAGAGTTCAAGATAGATTTCAGATTTCGAGTAGCTGTTTTGTGCATCGAGACTTGTGAGCGCTCTACGCAGTGTTTTAATTGTCGTTTTTGACTGAATTCCAACCTGTGCGCGATAACAGATCAATGATATTTGCAGTGCAGTTGCAAATCCTCCGTTGCCAATCTGCAAACAAATTTTATGGGCTCGATCAATCTCAAAAAGTCCACGATGAACTTCGCCGACTTGACATAGAGCGTGTCCCAATAAATCGAGAGCCAATGCCTGACCGTACTCAAACTCAAATTCAAATGCGGCTAAATATGCCGCCTGCACTAGCTTGCGACATCTTGAAAACTGTCCGCGGAAAAAGCGAAAAAATGCGGCTCCTTGAAGCGCATAGAAACGCGTTTTAGTATCGTCACGAAGGTCCGAAGAAGTTCGAACGATATTCAGATTGGCTGCAAATAGGTACGTAGCTTTTACATATTGAGAGCGACGAACCTCACCCACACCTAAATAAAATCGACAGCGTACTTGATAACTGAGTGAGGCCTGTTCTAACCCCGCTCGAGTGAAGAGCTGTGTAGCTTCATCGATATCACCTAAAAACGAGAGTGACGCAATTTGAAACACCGAAATTTCCTCATTCTCCCGGTGTAGCGCTTTACGCCCACAGAGAGCGACGACTTCTTCGTATTTCCCTGAGTAAAAACAAGACTTTAATTGTTCTATTTGGGCGCTTGATCGCATTTTTTAATCACAACATATCACAACATAAAAAGCAAGATTAGACTATTGGTTCTTGCCTGAATTCCAAAGCATATTGGTTTCACACCAAGCAACAAGCGGGTGTTTAACTTAGATAGAAGGAGAAAAAAAATGAAAGTATCAGTCTGGTCGATCGCTCTAGGGGCGGGCTTACTAATATCGACAAGCCAAGCGTCCGCACAAAGTACAGGTCCGATTGCAGGCTGTACCGCGGGCAGTTTCACCGACGGTGCCGCTGACAATATGATCGAAACTGCAGGTACAAGCTATACTCCAAAGTGCCTTAAAGTAAAAGTCGGCGCACGAGTCACTATTCAAGCGACTGCGCACCATCCATTTTCAGCAATGCCCGACCTTGATGGAGTCGCTAATCCGCTAGCGAGTTCGCCTCATGCAGTGGCGCCCGTTACCCAAGTTTTTCGACAGCCCGGATTTTACGGATATTTTTGTGAAGCTCATGGTGATGCAGAAGGCGACGGCATGGCCGGCGTAATTCTCGTTGAATAAAAAATTAACAATTTAAAGGAGAACAATATGAAAAAAATAATTATCATCTCAATCGCAAGTGCTCTGCTCTGCCAAACTTCTTTCGCCCGTAACGGTGAAAACGACACACCCGGTAACGGCGAAGACGGCCGAAACATCGTTTGCACGGAAACGGCCTCTAGTTCAATTGTTCTACAGTTTATGAGTACCCAACTTAAAGGCGAGGCTCACACGGCCGACTTTGATCTTTTAGTGAAGGCACGTGGCGACGATGTCGCTGAGATCAATCTGTTCGATAGGCATACCGGAGACTCAGTACGCGCCAAAGCTTTAGAAGAGCTACTGAAAATTACGCTTACGACTGGAGAAGGCACAGCTCCCTCAGTTGTTGAAACCACCACTCATCGTGGTGCGGGTGACCTGCAAGTCATCGATGTGGCAACTCAGGACAAAGCAACAGTTAAGTCACTAAGTCGCCAAGGCGAAAGTTATATCGATGTGACACTGATTCCCAATGAAACCGCAGCCGCTCTACTCAATATTATTTGCAGAAAGACTAGGTAAATATGAAATTGGGATTGCTTCTATTGGTTTTCGCGATTTCTGGATGTGGATATAGCTCAACTCATCTCAAGGAAAATCAAGCGGCTGACGGAAACACGAACAATGGCGCCAGCGGAAACGTCGTTGATTTTGCGACCGTTAAAGCGCAGGTCTTCCAACCGTATTGCATCCGGTGCCATTCGGCGGCGGGAGGAAATTCGACGGGAGTGAACTTGGAAACTTTCGCGAGTGTGTCGGGGCGAACGAGCGGAATCAAGGCTGCCGTCGATAGTGGCTTTATGCCGAGAAATGGAACTCTTCCCGCAAGTGCAAAGGGATTGTTGAATGCATGGTTTCAGGCAGGAAGCCCTGAATTTGCGACGACAACTCCGGGCCCAACACAAATTCCCGGTACCTCCCCAAGCCCCACACCCGGCTCCGGGCTTACTCCTGTGCCGAATCCGTGTGATGGGCACGGTGACGATCATGGCGGGCACAATTCGAAATCTGGCGATAATATTCACTTAGCTCAAGACTACTATCTCAACAAAACAACCCAAACCATATTCCGCGATGATCAAGGCGGTGACTGCGATGGACACAGCAAAAGAGGACATAACTAATGAACTATTTAGCGCTTTTACTAACGATGATTTTTTCGACATTTTCCATTCACGCAATGACTATGAAGACTTCGAGTGGGTCCCTAAAATTTACTGCGACCGGCAAACCAGGGTTTTTAAAAATTCGCGGCGAGAGCAAAAATTCGACCCCCATCGGTAGCGTCAATATTCAAGACTCTGGCCTAACAGGCGAATTTACTTTTGACCTCAAAAGCTTGGACACGGGAATCAGCCTCCGCAACGAGCACATGAAAGAAAAGTATTTAGAAGTTGGTAAGTTTCCGGACGCGAAGCTGGTCTTGAAGACACTATCCGTGATGCAAGAAGAGCTTAAGAAAGACTTTAGTCGCAACTTCACAGGGACCTTAACTCTACACGGCGTGAGCAGAGAAATCTCTGGAAAGTTCAATTGGCAAGCGGCCAAAAAAGAAGTCAGCGCAAACTTTGATCTGAAAGTCTCAGATTACAATATTGCAGTCCCTCAATATATGGGCGTCGTGGTCAGCGAAATGGTCGACGTTGAAGTCATTGCAAAGTTGGACAAGTAGATGAAGAAGTTAGTCATGCATGCGTTATCAACAATCGGACTGTCTATCGCAACTTTAGCAGTTATACTTTTGAGTGCAGTCGCGAATGCCTTCCCCGACACTGCACGCCATGGTTATGTGAATTGTTCCACTTGTCACGTCTCCCCGTCTGGAGGGGGACTCTTGAATAACTACGGTCGCAGCCTATCAAGAGAGCTCATGAGCACATGGGGCTACAAAGACGAAGAACTTCCCTTACACGGAATTATCTCAATTCCGGATAAATTCATTCAAAATTTCGCAATCGGCGGGGACAGTCGCTACATTTCTCGACGGCAGCGCACTCCTACCCGAAATACAGATGAAGGATTTTTGATGCAAGCCCAACTGCGCGCGGCTCTACTTTTCGAAAAATTTAAATTTGTCGCAGCGATTGGTCGAATTGAAAATCCACGAAAATCGCAAAAGGTCGTTCTCGATACGCCAGAATACTATGGCCTTTGGACACCTAAAGAAGAGGTCCACTTGCGTCTTGGTCGCTTTCAACCGACCTACGGATTGCGCCTACCCGATCACGGACTTTGGATTCGCTCGGAAACTAGCTTCGGCCCATGGATCGAGCGTGACACCGCAGAAGTCCTTATCGAAGGCGAATCCACCACCGTCAGTCTATCTGGCTTTCAATCGACTGCGGCAACCGACATTACTCGGCAGGCCACCGGCTACACAGGCTCCATTTATCAGACTATCGGCGAAAAAAATCGCTTTGGCCTGAGTGCAATGACCTCAGAGGGACAGGGCATCCGGACAAAATTATTATCCGCTCACGCCATAGTACCTTTTTCGGAAAAATTTTACGGTCTTACAGAATTCACACGAATCAGCGAGCTCGACTCTCTACATGATGTTGGATTTGCCCGCCTTGGCTACGAAATATTCAAAGGCTTTACGCCCATCATTCAAGGACAGATCAAAAATGACCGGGTGACCAGTTCGCGCAATGAATCCAAGACGGGCGGAGGGCTAATTTGGCTACCACGTCCCCACATAGAGTTTATGGTGGTCTTCGAAAATTTGAAAAGTGCAAAAGGCAACTCATCAGAGAATTACTTATTGTTCCACTACTACCTATAGGGAAAACTCAATGCCTTTGGGCGCACGCGGCTTCCGAAGTTAATGCACTTAGGTATCTTTTCGCTGATCTAGTCATCCGGTGAGAACTCTGCAATCGCGCAATAGGCTTTAAATCCTTTAGTCATGAGCCAGGTGAATCAATGTGTTTACCGTGCGCTTAACTTTTTCGATATCAAATGGTTTTTTAATGTAGTCGTCGGCACCGACTTCGAAGCCTCGCTTAACGTCGGCGTCGCTGGTGCGGGCTGAGAGAAAGACCAACGGGATTTCGCGAAGATCACTATGCGCCTTCATCATTTCCGCAAGTTCAAAGCCATTGATCCACGGCAAACCGACATCAAGCATAATTAAATCCACCGGAGCATCGTCGAGCACATCCGACAGCTGAGTCCCATCGGCGGCCGCAAGAACGCGATAGCCTTCGCTTTCAAAGACACGCTTTAAGGCGGCACGAATAGTTTCATCGTCTTCGATCAAAAGAATCGTGCGTTGCAGTTTTTTCTCTTTGAGTTTGCGCAACGGATCCATATCGACGACATCACCCTTGGACATCCGCTCTTTGGTGAGCCGCTCGATTTTATGCACCAAATCCTTGGTGTTTATTTTGCGACTCACTTGTGTCCCTGGTGTTCCAACCAGCGCTCGGCATCGATTGCGGCCATACATCCAGTGCCGGCAGCAGTGACCGCTTGGCGATACACTGAGTCTTGCACGTCGCCCGCAGCAAACACGCCTTCGATCGAAGTGTAGGTGGATTTAGGTTTGGTAATTAAATATCCAACGTCGTTCATTTCCAGAACACCCTTGAACAAATCCGTGTTGGGTTTGTGGCCGATGGCGATAAATACGCCCTCCACATCCATTTTGCTCTGTGCGCCCGTCTTGACGTTCTTGATTTCGATTCCAGTCACGCCTTTGTCACCATGGACGTCGAGCATTTCGGTATTCATAACCAATTCAATCTTAGGATTCTTTGCCACACGTTCCGACATGATTTTCGAAGCACGGAATTCCTCGCGCCGATGAATCAAAAAAACTTTCGCGGCAAAACGCGTAAGAAAATTTGCCTCTTCCATCGCCGTGTCCCCACCGCCGATGACTGCAACCTTTTGATTTTTAAAGAATGCTCCATCACAAGTGGCACATGCAGAAACACCGCGGCCGAGCAAGCGACGCTCATTTTCAAGTCCCAAATATTTCGCGGTCGCGCCCGTGGTCACGATCACCGCGTTGGCTTGATAGAGATCTTCATCGATCCAAATTTTAAACGGACGCACTTTAAAATCGATCTTCGTTACATTTTTCGTGACGAAGCGAGTGCCGAATCTTTCGGCTTGCGCGCGAGTGACTGCCATCAGCTCCGGCCCCTGAATGCCGTGGGCAAATCCCGGATAGTTTTCGACTTCAGTGGTTGTGGTCAGCTGTCCGCCGGCCTCAAAGCCTTCGATAATCAGCGGTTTGAGGTTGGCACGAGCCGCATAAATCGCAGCGGTCAATCCGGCAGGGCCAGAGCCAATGATAATTACGTTTTCGACGGTGCTCACAAGTTCTCCTTAGGGAAGAACCAGAGACTATCAGGTGGGGTGCTTCGGGTACAGCCTATGACCGCTATTGTCAGTGCTCAAACTCCAGGTCCAGAGCTCTAAGGCGATTTGAGCAGGATCGTACACTCCACCTTTGCGCACAGCCGCATTTTTCGGGAGCAAATCGGTGTCCATGTAGCCTGGCGAGAGCAGGCGAAGATCCCAACCGGGATTTTCCACGCGAACCGAGGCGAACAATCCCTTCAGCGCATGCTTAGCCGCCGAATAGCTCGCCGCCAGCGGATCGGGCTCGGACTCAGCCACCGAACTTCCCACCAAAATCAGCTGCTCACTGCGCTTCGCCACCAGCATGGCGTGGATTACGCGCGCGGGAAAGCGGAAGGTGACCTCCCAGCCCCAATCGTGATCACGCATCGCGCGCTCATGGAACAAGCCATAGGGCCCGCCGCCCGCCACGCAAATGACTTTGCTGTAATTCTCTTCGATCAAATAGCGAATGGCCTGGTCTTGCCCCTTGGCCGTCGAAAAATCTGCGATTTGATATTCAAAAAGCGGAAAGTGATCTTTCAGCGCAGAGAGCTGAGGCTCCTTACGCCCAAACCCCAGAACCAGAAAGCGCGTCTGCGCCGAAATATATTTTACGAGCTCCGCGCCAAGGCCGCGACTGGCTCCTAAGATGACCACACGATCCATAGGGTCCAATTTGCATAACCTGGGCAATGGGCGCAATATCAAAGCACATGCCAGTGATCCGATTTGTAAAAAAATATCCCGAGATTCAAGTCGCGCAGGGCGCGAATCTTATGAAGGCGCTGCTCTCCGCGGGCCTGCCCGTCGCCAGCTCTTGTTTGGGTGACGGGATCTGTGGCAAGTGTCGTATTCATATAGTCGAAGGCAGTGAAAATCTTTCCCAAATCGCAGCGCTCGAGCAGATCCTGCGCGATCGATTGAAAACCCCACGCGAATACCGCATCTCATGCCAAACGCAAATTCTCGGCGATATCGTCATCGACGCCGGCTATTGGTAGGAAAACCAGCGGCACCTATATTGCGTTAGTACTCCTGCAACCAGGAGGATTTATGTCTAAACCGTTTCTAACGATACTTTCAATGGTCTTTGTCCTGTCCGCCGGACTCGTGTCCTGTGCGCCGGAGAAAAAAAGCAAACAGGATGTCTATACGGCGAGCCCACCCGTGATGCGTACCGGCTTGGGCAATCTTTCCCAAAAAGATTGGGACGCGCTCAAAATCAAGAGTCTGGATCTTGAGGATGTCATCGACGTCACGGCCGCAGCCCCTCAGCGTGCGGGAATTACTACCCGCTGCGCGATGAATGGCGTTGAATACTCACAAGTTTTCGACCTGGCTCAACCTCGAGCGATTTCGACCTTTTCTGTTTTACCAGAAGAAATCTTGAGCGAGGATTTCTCGCAGAATAAAATTTCGTGTCAGTTTGAAATCAATCTTTTCAATGAGGCAGGATCCAATCACATCTTCAACCTCTCGCAAGTTTCTATTAAAGAGGTTAAACCACATCCGGCGCGCGTCGTTCGCGACCCGGCTGTCGATCCGCACCTTATTTTAACTTTAGATCGACTGCAGGACGTGCGCATTCGATTTAACAACCCAATTCCCACGGCTGCGCGATTGATTTGTCAGGACGTTGTTTTCAAAGAGCTTTCTTTTGACCAAGTGTTGGATCTCAATCGTTTTGATTTTCACGGTGCCGTCATCCGGCAAGGTCACTCGCCCGCCGCGTTGATTGAAAACCCAGTTCAGCAATGTCGCGCACTGATTGAGTCCGGCAAATCGCGTGTCGTAGTGAGTGATTGGTTTCAGCTGGTTTTCCCGCACCAACCGTTGACCGTCGAACGGACGACCTTTTCTTCAGGCAGCACCACAGATCAAACCTCCGCCCTTGCAGGAGGGCGCCCCATTATCGTTGGCGCGTGGAAGATTACTAATCCCTATGCGAAGAGTCGCTATGTGCGCTTCAGTTCGGAGGCTCAAGCCACGACCATCTACGCCGCGCAAATCAGCGTAGCGACTCTTGTTTATGCGGGCCAGAACCTCCATTTTGAGGCCTATGACGTTCCGACGCTTTACCGCTCAGACGAGAAAACTTTTACGGTGGAAATCCTGCCGGGAAAAAGTTTTACTCTTTTAGCCAGTATTCAAGCTGCGGCTCGTGTAGGCGATCAATGTGGAGCGCATTGGGCGGGTTTTGTCTTTCAAACGATGCAGCCGGCTCGGGGAGCCGACGTGACGGCAGATGGCCAGATCATCGAGGAGTTTGTGGTCGAAAACAATCCGACATTTTCTATCCAGAATATCTCCACCAATATTTTCGATTTAATTCAACAGGCGCAAAAGCCAGGCGCCCAGATCTGTCCCTGGTTCTAAGGCTTTAACAGGCAGGCATAGCCAATGGCTATGCCTTGCCGAATAAATATCTGCTCAAACTGAGTGATAAAATTGCCCTGCACGTAAGGTGAGTTGTGCAGATCAAGGGTTTGACTTTCAATTTTGTATTCGCTGCGCTCAAAGCGTTTCAATGACCAGTCAAAATAGTCTCGGCTGTCGGTTTTAAAATAAAGCCGCGAACCCGAGCGTTGCATGCGAAAGAGATTTTTTAAAAACTCATCCTGAATCAATCGATGCTTGTGGTTACGCGACTTCTCCCAGGGATCGGGAAAATAGATAAACACGTCGTTGAGTTCACCCTCGGTGAAAAGCTCCGGCAGTAAATAAGCGTTGTAGCGAGCCATACGCGCGTTGCTAAATCCTGAACCGCGCGCACGACGAATGGATTGGATCAAAGGTTTATATTTTAACTCAATCCCAAGTAAACATCGATCCGGTTTAGCCTTCGAGCGTTCGGCGAAATGCAGGCCGTTGCCCGTTCCGATCTCTAAATCGAGCGGGACATCTGGGCTGACCTCGAAGGAACGCTCGCGCCATGCTCCACGAAATTTAGGCGCGCGCTCCTCGCAATAACTCCACGGCGAATACTCTCCCTGCAGCGCCAATATATAGGCGTTGGGAATTGGAATCGTACTGGTTCGACTGACTTTGAGTTGGCCGCTTCGCGACATATGGCTTGAGGAATTAGCATAGGTTAATCGTGAATGATAGAGTCCCGAGCTATGAAAAAACTTATACTTTATCAAAGAGTCGGGTATTCCTTACGAAATCACGGAATTTTATCCCTTCTAATATTTGTTTATTCATCGGCCTCCTTCGCAATTCCTGCGGAGGGGCACAAAATCATGATCGCTGCCCCTAGCCCACTCGCAGTTGAAACCGGACGTAAGATAGCTGCCCAAGGTGGAAATGTCGTCGATGTCACGGTGGCGGTGGCCCTCACCCTAAGTGTCACAAGTCCCTATTTCGCCGCACTCGGCGGTGGCGGCTTTGCGATGGTGAAAATGGACGGCCCCGCGCAAGCCCTCGATTTTCGCGAGGTCGCGCCCGCAGCTATGGGCAAAGATTATTACAGGAACTTGGGCAAAGATGCTTCGATCACCGGTGGCCACGCGGTTGGAGTTCCGGGCGTGCCCGCGGGACTATGGGCGCTTCATCAGAAATACGGAAAGTTGAAATGGCCGCTGCTCTTCGCCGATGCGATCCGTCTTGCGCAAAATGGATTTCCCTTGAGTGGTGAATGGGTGCATGGAACCAACGATGAAAAGGGACGTTTCAATGAGGGCGGGCGCAAGGCATTTATGAAAACGGGTGGAGCCTCCTACGTCGCTGGCGAAATACTCAAACAGCCAGCCCTTGCAAAAGCGTTGATCGAGTTTCGCGACCATGGCGTCGACGGATTTTATGGGGGTGCTGTTGCCGACGATTTAGTAAAGACGATTGGCGAATCTGGCGGCAAAATGACTCGCGCGGATTTAAAAAACTACAAAGTTCGTTGGCTTGAACCAATTCAGACTGAATTTTCGGGTTATAAAATTGATCTGATGCCACCACCGAGCTCAGGTGGAGTGGTCATTTTGGCCGGACTCAAGCTGATCGAAAAACTGGATCTAAAATCGAAAGCATTTTTATCGATCGATGAATTGCATATGCTCGCAGAGATAGAGGCGCGTTCGTTCCGTGGCCGTTCATTGCTCGGAGATCCGGACTTTCACAAAAATCCTCTCAAACTTTTATCTTCCGAAAATTATTTAAATGAAATGGCTAAATCGATCAGCACGAAAAAAGTCGTTGCGCTGAAACCACTCGACGAATCGACAGTCGGAAAGGAAAGCACAGAGACCACTCATTTCTCAGTGCTCGACAGCGACGGTCATGCCGCCGCATTTACCGTGACCTTGAATGGGGATTGGGGAAGTGCGGTCGTCAGCAATCGCTTTCACATCGCACTCAATAACGAAATGGACGACTTCACCACTCGGCCCGGCGAAGCCAATATGTATGGTCTTATCCAAGGCGAGGGCAACAATGTCGCACCTGGAAAGCGCCCACTAAGCAGCATGAGCCCTACCCTCGTCGAAAAGAATGACAAGGTCGTCATGAGTCTTGGGGCTCCCGGCGGCCCACGCATCATCAGCAGTGTACTGCAGGTTTTATATCGCGTGCTCGTGCAAAATTTAAACGTGGATGTCGCCGTGCAAACACCGCGTGTTCACCATCAGTTTCTACCCACGAAACTTTATGTCGATGCCCGACGCTTTTCGCCTGAGATTCTACAAGGGCTGCGTGATCGCGGTCATGTGATTGAAGAAGCCGGCTGGATGGGCAAGGTCTACGCTGTCCGCCTAAATGACGGCGGAGTACTCGAAGGTGCATTCGATGCGCGCGGCGAGGGTGCCGCCGGCGGCATTTAGGGAATTGGTCAGCGTCAAAATTTCATTGGTAAACTGCCAATATTACGAAAGAACCAAAAACCTTGTTGGAGTGCGTGCTCGGCCGCCCTGTTCAAGTTCGCATGCTCAACCTGAAGAGCTTCGATTCTTTCCAAGCTAAAGGATACGACATAGAGATTGCGCCCGTCCGCGCCAGGTAACGGTGGCCCCGGAACTCCGCCCAAGTCTACTCCAGCCTGAAGGACGGCAAGATTGGTTGTTTGAATAACAATTTGAGTACCGATACGTTTCATTTGGTCCACAGGATTTTCGATGTGGAGCTCAGTATAGCGAGAGATCAAATATCGATAGGCGCCCAAAAGCACCAACGGAAAATAATTTTTATTTTGAATCAGTGCCGGATCAAGGTTGGTTAGGCGAACGACGTCGGCCTTAGAAAACAATTCCACAAACGGTTCAACCGGAATGCTGTCGCGAATAGAATTATTGGCCGTATGATCGTTGCGAATCGATTTGAGCCATCGTGCACCCGCGCGAGCCTCGTCGTCTGTTGTTTGACCCCAATGCTTAACCGTGATTCCCAAAAGCTGGTCATAACTCCGACTAAAATCATGCAAGACTATCGGCGACTTCTGCTCGATGCCGAACTCTTCTGAAACCATGTCCAATTCGGCACGAAAGTACGTCTGTGTTCGGCGCAAGATATTCAACGCCTCCGGGTTATCGATTCCGTTATTAAAGATTTTACGAATCTCCTGCACCCGTTTAGACAGCGCACCAGGAGGAAAGTTTTTTATCAACTTCACATATGCCGCGACCATAATACACCCATTCTCGCCGGTGCAGTCCGGATCTAAGGGTTCGAATCCCATTAGGCGAAACAGTCGCATGCGCGGGCGATCGAGTGCATGTGCAAAAATATAGGCCTCACTAGGGTCGGCCTGAAGGCTAACCTCAAGCTCCTCTTGTACAACCGTCATTGCCGCGAGTTGAACGGCATACATTTGTTCGGGCTCGACCTGAGCCATACGGCCGAACTCCCATACAAGTGGATATTTTTTGCGATCGAGCTGCGCGTATCCGAACTCAGATCTCGGCATTTTTCCGCTCTTCCACAATTCATCGTCTTGCTGCCAAGGCATAGCGTTGATCGAAACCGTAATTACCCGCGGACCTAAAGATTCGCTTTCAGGCGCGATGCCCATGTGACCGCGGAAATGCAAATCGGTCGGCAGCGAATTTGGATGAACTTTCTCAAAAATCTCACGAGGGTGTGGATACATGACCTGTCCAGAGACCACCCAAAGTGAGGCCTGGCGAATATGTACCGCGTTCGGTCGCTCGATATCCGGACGCGGACTTCTCCGCCCCAGGGGATAGAGTTCAGGATGTGCCTGAACCTCATCCTTAGGAACCGGTCGCGTGGATTCTATAAACGTAACCTGTCCTGGCTCTAGCCGGCGCATGGTTGCAACTTGATTGGCAAACTCATCGTCGCTCAAATATTCAACCGACTTCATCATTCCAAGGGCGAAATTCTCCAAGTTCTCAAGCAGTGCATCTTCACAACCTTTGGCTTCAAGACCCCTTAATGTTAACTTCCCGACTTGCTTCGGTGCGAATAGTTGACCGTCCAGTTTATAGGCAGCAACGAGTGCCGAGGCCTTGTTCGCGCTCGAGTAAAACCTATAGACCGCAAGCTCTGTATCGGGTGCCAACGGCTTCGTCGCGTGCACGAAGGATGGAGCAAAGATCGTCCCCAAGACGACAAATAGTGGCAAAAATCCGGCCCTATAGGCCAAACGAGGGAATATCTGGAGCATTCCGCTGACTATTGCAAACACTCCGCCATAATTGCATTTCCAAATCGTCTGCGAACGTGAATCCACTTTTAAAAAAGAAATGTCGGCTCAGCTGGCTCAGACTAAAAAGAAGGTTGGCGAGATCAAAGCCGATGCAAAAATCAAATGTCCAACGATGGGCGTCGCTATTTCGCGGCATTGACTTCAAGTGCGCTGGAGGGGCGATTTTGGGGTTGGTTTTGTCTAGGGTCCACGCGTAGGCATCATGGTCACTCGGCCACATGATTGCGCCGTGATCCGAGCGGTTGCAGCCCTGGGAATTCAGCGGCCCGAACCGGTAAGCGCGCCATTGGCGCCCGCCGCTGTTATCGAGAACCAAGCTCACCTGATTGGCGAGCTCGGTCGCGATGATCATCAAAGAATTTATTTTGGCAAGTCGATTGAATACTGGCTTCTTTGGATCTCTCCAGGAATTTGTGGCACATATGCCGTAGCCCCATTGTGACTGTACTCTCCGACTATCAAGTCTTGTGACTCTAAGGTAATCCGCAGTTTTTCCTTTGAAAAATCAATCTTAACATTTTTTAAATGTTGTTCTCTGGACATCGCAGCGTAGTTCCATCCCAAGTCACGCTTCAATTGAGCCCCAACGGACTGCAACTGGCTTCGATCATTGAGTTTCGGTATTAATACAGTAGTCAATTTTTGGGCTACCAAAAGGCGCCCTGATAGAGTGTCGTAAATAAGAGCGACAATCATGGTCTCATTAACTCGGCGATCATAAAATTTTGACACAATAGCCAACCTACGACTGTCGTCAGAAAATTTCTTAAAAATATAATCTAAAGAGTTCATTTCGCATGGGCGACCATCAATTATAAATGTGTTATCGAGTCTGACAGTTTCCTCTGGAACGAGTGAATCGAGAGGATACTTCAGGATCACGGGGTCAGTGCCTATAAACACCATTTTGCCATTTTTCGAGAGCGCTAATTTATTAACGTACGTCGATTCGGGGGTATAGTTTCCAGTGCGATAGAAGGGATCCATCTCTGTCAGAGGAACTGTGGCGTTAACGCTATCCTGGCCATTTAGAAAATTGGAAATATCAATCATGCGGGCTGAGAATCCCTTTAGTAAGACGCGCCTGCCATCTTGACTCCACTCGCTATTACCGGCCTTGACGTTCGAGGTAATATTCCAATCGACACGCAGTGAGACTTTATTTTTGATATCTACAAAATAAGATTCTCCTTCGCGCGTATCAACAAAAGCAGCTCGTTGATTGAGGGAGGTCGACGTGGAGTATATAGAAGAGACGTCCTTTCCAAGAATCTTTGCTATTTCGGGTTTATTCGTTGTGATCTCTGAAGTCTGCCTGAGATCCTGCCTTACAGCTGTTAGAACCACCTCACAAGCCTTACTTGGAGTAGAGCCATTTACAGTACTTTTGACGGCCAGTGCCGGCGTCGAGATCTGCAACACAGCGATAGCAATAAATATTTTCATGTACATATTTCACCCTCAAGATTGGACTAACAGTTGGCATTGTAAGTAAAAATTATTATTTTTTCGCCTGTTAATTTTCCAACACTTTGGCCATGAATTGTCACCGAACTTAAGTGGTCGATTGACTACAGGTTTTGGGCGTTTCGGGCTGTTTGAGCAGTCATGAACGCGCACCCAATCTGGGGTGCCCTGAACTGTGCGCGCACGATTTTGGGGCCGCTGGGAGTTGGGAGATATCATGTCTGCAGGCCGAATGGCCCGCCCGAATAAAATCCAGCACTCATGCGACCAATCGATTTTTTTCATTTTTGGTACTGAGCTCGCGCGTATTTTTTCCGGGCTCGCTTCATAACTCAAAATGGATGACCGCCGTCGGAGAGGATTTTTCGAAAGTTCGAGTAACCAAAAGTTGTAAAAACAAACGTAGTTGAGGTGGGTTACCTTCGCTCGGTAAACTACAGCTGTATAGGAAAGGAATATTACGGGGGCCAATGTAGATACCCTCGGCCTAAGCGATCTGAAACCCTCGGTCGTTGGAGTGGCTGGGGACCCGTCGCGAATACCTACATATGGTCCCCGTTGGCCTCTCTAGAGGCAGTATGGAGCGTCCCCATGGCCTCGGTCAGATGAGCGAAGCATTTGGGGCGAGTGCGGCTTCACCCGAGGCAAGGCGGCCTTAGACGTCTTTGGTCTGTTTTTCAACCTTATCAATGCGATCCGAGAGGCTGGTGTAGCCATCAAGGACATATTTGTTTCTGGCATTTTGCTCTTCCACAAGAAGACCCACTCGATGGACCGCCGCCAGCACTTTTTCGACGTCGGCTTGAACTTTAGATATGGCCGACCTCACATCTCTGAATTCACCCTTCACTTCATGCCGAAAGGATTGAATTTCATGCTTGAGTTCAAAGCGGGCCTCATCAAGCATCTTGCTCGTCACTGGAATATCAGCTGACTTACGCGGAGGTTTCGATTTTTGAGGCGCTGCTTTTTTTCGCTTCATAGGAATTTAAGACTTACATTAAAAATGTGGTTTTGGGCAAGCGATGACCGGCCAAGTACGTTGAGTGAATAAAAGTCGACGCCTATCGAACCTGGCTTAAAACGGATATGGCGGGGACGCTCTTTTCAAAGCGAACATATCGCTTAGGGCCAGGGAAGCGCTGGAGCGCCCCCGTGATATTGATTTTCTCGACCACTATTTGATTCGACGGCTGCGTGACAAATATAAATCACCTGCGATTTCCACTTTTTGGCCTTGAAATCAACAACTCTGCACAGTCGCTTCGCATCGGCTTGGCGCTGGGGTTTTCTCCCAAGTCGCTTTCAATCCAATTTCGCTTCATCTGATCAAATTGATCTTCAGTCACGTAGCCGTCCTCCATCAGCTTAGATTTCACAGCCTCGATTAAGTCCCATCTCTTCGCTAGAGTTTCAATCGTGTAATCAATTGATTGTGTTAGAAGGTGTTCCGAGCTCGCAGAAATTTGGGTGATTTGTGCTTGGCTGAATACCGGTGCGTCGTCCTTGCCGATGACCATGCCTAATAATTCCTTATTTAGGGACCATTCAGAAACGTATTTTTGTGCAAGTTTCCTGGCCGTTAAAAGGTCTCCACCCCATCCAGCGTCGGGAGCGTGACCGCCCATGACCATAGCCACTTGGCCTCCAAGTGAACGACTCAGTAAAATCTTGAGCTTGGCTTCATCTGTGGGACTATAATTATGATCTTTAGCATCTTCGTAAAGAGCAAAACCGAGATTTCCCTCGGACCCTAATACAGTAACGTATTTAAGTTTTGATCCGGTAACCTCAAAGTCGTTCATAACTGCATGCCCGGCTTCGTGATAGGCCGTCGCAAGAGCTTGCTTTTTACTTAGCTTCTTGTCGATGGCGGCAAACTGTGTGACGTCTCGGGAGAGACTAATTTCAGTTAAAGATTTCTGCCCAACCTGCACTGTGATTTCTACCTTGGACAAAAATTGAGGGTCCTCAATGTAGGGTTTCGAATCGAGGTTGTGCAAAATTTCAATTTTAATCCATCTGCCTTCATTTGCCGTTTTGCCTGAGGCTTTGGAAATACTAACGGCCTCGGAGATTAGAGCGTTTAATTTAACTTGCGCTATTGAGCGAAGCGACCGAGCTCCTTTATCTTGGGTAAAAAACATCTTGCCGAACTGTTCGTTGAAGTTCTCTGAGACCTCGACTTTGTAGCCTAGGTTTGAAAATCGCCGCACAATCGGTTCAATCAGTTTATCTGCGACTCCTTTTACTTCGCTACGCATAAGGGGCTTCATGTCTATAATGTCTGCCTGACGTCCAAGAAATGCTTCTGGCACACCCTTGCTAACAAGCATTTTATGCAAAACGGCTGGCCCATTGTTCCTCTTCCAAGTTTCCAAACGAATCTGGTCAGAGCTAATGCCACGATAGAGCTCTTCGCCATCGTTACCTGTCAGCACAAACAAATATTTGGTCAAGTCATAGGTGGTGCCGGTTGCGCTCGAGGTCCATCGCCCCTCTTCAAAAAAATTATATAGCCGCATGATGAGTTCTTCTTTTACTGTCGGGTCTTTGCCGCCCATATTGCTAAATTCATCGAGCACGATTACCCCGCCGTCGGGATGGCTCATGAGGGCTTTCTCGAGCCTGCGCACTTCCAATGACCCAACGTAACCTGGCGACGAGCCAATGATTGTTGTAAAGTCTGACTCACGCAAGATTTCGCCCATGGGAATGATCTCCGCCTGACTAGACCCGCCAAACAATGCCATCGCGACCGCTTTGCCCAATTCGGTTTTTCCAACACCAGTTGGCCCTAGCAACATGACACTAAAAGTTCCTCTCATTTTTTTTGGTGTAGACAGAAACGAGATTACTGCTTCGCGCACTCTTTTTACGGCGTCATCTTGACCAATAATCATTTTGGCAACGACTTCATCAAATTGCTTTATTTTTTCCGCGAGCTCGCTACCGAGCAAGGGCTCATCAAGAATCAGTCTTGGAAGTTTAAGTTTAAAAAGAACGTTTCCTGCGATCCTACCAACTGCATTCGCGTCATCTGCCGAGACGACTTCTTCGTCAACCGTGAGCACTTGGTCTTTAATTGCCTCAGATGACGACAAAATCTTGTCCTTGATCCGATTAAAAAACGTAGCCAAAGCGCGCTCCGTAGGTCTTGCGCCATACTGTGGGTCAAACGAAGTTTTGCCAATTCGGCCCACAATTTTGGAGTCGAGCTTAAGAGACATTTGGAAAAGGGACTCAATCGCAAGCGTTTCATTGAGCGCGAAATTGGTAGAGATCTCGGCAACGTCGTCGGCGTGAAGAGGTACGGAAATCGTAAACCGGTCAATGCGATTCAATACCGGCACCGGAATTTGAAAATCGTCTTTGCCGCTCGTTTTTATCTGAAATAGCTTCTTGATATCAGATTCTTGAACGGAGTTGGCGTAATCAATGACCCGGCTTTTCTCGAGCTTTTGCATTTCTTCAGGAAAAAGAATTTTATCGCCGCGATTGCTTGTCAAGATTACGATATGGCGACGCGCTTTGCGCAATTTTCCATCGCCACCGCGAAAAGTGCCTTCTTCAAAAAACTCCATAAGTCTTTCCCAGAAGTTGGGCGACGCGCGCTCCGCTTCGTCAATTAGAAGGACTCCGCCGTATTTTCCCTGCGAGGGGTCATCAAAATATTCAGGTAAAATGCCTACACGTTTATTGGATGTTACAAGTCCACTAGCTGCGCCAAACAGCTTATTAAATGCTCCGTCGTTTTCTCCGCTGTATTCCGTAGCATCGATTTTTAGAAACGACCGTGGATTGTTAAAACCATATTTGGCGATCATCTTGCCCAATTCAGTTTTTCCAGTTCCGGAGGGCCCAACGATAGCAAGAACGCCCATCTCTTTTTTTGTGCCAAGAATGATATCCCGAAATATATCGAGGGCATCTTGAATCATACGGGGCTGGCCAACTAACTTTGCGGTTATGGTCTTTTGGATTGAGTCAAGATATTGACGAAGTTCAGAACGGTTGAAAGGATCCACAGGAAACCCCGTTTTTTCCTTAAAAAAATCGAATAGATTTTCTTGGGACAGAATTTTTTCCTTCTTGTTTCGCTGATTCCAAATTGCAAAGTCTTGCGCAACTTTAATTGCCGCATCAAACTTTCCTCCATCAGGGTTTAATATAGTCCCAAACGCAATAAACCTACGTTTGGCTTCATCAGAAAATTGGACAGCGTACTTGCTCTGAATAGTGGGAATCCACGATTTGTCGATCAAATTTAGTATCGTCTCGTCATCAAATTCTTGAACAGCTATAGTCCTCATCCTGCGTAAAAATGCTTCATTGTCGCCAAAAGCAAGCGTCAGCTTGTTTGCATTTGTAGCACCCACAAAGCGAACACTCTTGCCTTGAGATTCGAGATATGGCAAAAGCGCCTCGACCTGACTTGGATCTAAATTGTGAACTTCATCCATAAAGACAATCACTTTGACCTTGAGCTCTGCTTCAATCGAAATGACCGCATCAAAAAAATCTTCAATGGCCTTTGCTTTAGATATATCGTTGGTTGATTTGGCAATCTTCATAATACGGCCCGGTGTAATTTGAATCCACTCAGCTTTAGCTAACCCCTCTTGGAATGCCGGTGAGTCAGGGTAATCTCGTGTAATAGTCTTTTGAATTGCCCTTTGTACGATTGCCGTTTTGCCAACCCCGGGCGGCGCAACTAGAACCGGCATTCGCGACTTCATCCGAACCAACGTATCCAAAATGTCATTGGCCTCAGAATCGCGCCCCTCAATTCGATGAGAGGTTTCACTTTTGATAGCCTCAACTTCAGCATCGCCAACAAATTCGGCAACGGTGAGGATTATCTTGGCAGCATTGCTCCCATGGACTTCCAATCTGCTCTGGAATGAAGCTGCCGAGCTCTGAGTCCCGACTCCTACCGTCGCCAATAGTACAAATTGAATAAATAAATTCTTCATGCGAACTCCAGTTTTTTTCTATTTGTCACTTGAGACTTCCACGCAGAACTCACGATTTTGAATTCCGCGACCTGCATCCGAGTAAACGCCGCCCGGGTTTCTCGTCTCCCTGAAGGTGATAGTGCCATGGTTGTAAGCTCCAAGCTCACTATTCAGTTGCGCAAAAATAGCTTGATGATTTTCGCGCATGGATGCCAATTCTGAATTATTTTGCAAATACTCTCGCTCGAGTAAGGTCCCGATTTTAGTCGATCCGTCTTCATCGACGGTGTTGCCAATGCGAACTATTTGTCGCAAATAGGCATGTCCCAGGGGGTGCGTTGATACACTCTGTCTCGCGCCGGCGTCGCTCCATGAGAATACGGCGGTTCGATTGTTGCCATTCCATTCCGTATTCACGGGCACGCCCTGAGACAATGCCTGGTATAACTGGTGAAAGTCATTTTGATTCGCAAACTGACCCATACCTATCTCAAAGCTCGCAAGTGCCCTTACGTTTGCGTCAATGACGTAGCCAAGCAGGGTTTGAATCATTCCGCCAGTGCGATAGTTTTGGCAAGATGTGGTATCGACCAAATCACCAATGGTTAACATTAAAACTGGGTCTGAGGACAGTACCGAAAATATGAGAGAACTTTTTCTAGCCACGGCAAGCTCCGTCATGAATATCTTGATGAGCGATTTAAAATCTGACTGAAGCTGTGTTCTATCACTGGCTTCAACCTCCAGCTGTTGCTGCTGAACTAAGCCCAAACCGATACGCGCCAAAGTGCGAAGCTCAGCGGCCTCAACGGCGTCGACTTTACCTAACTTTGCGACCACATTTTTAAAAAGCCGCGCCAAGAGTAGAGAGGTTTCTTTATCATTTAGTTTTGGGCTTTGATCCGTCATGATTTTCGAAATTAGTTTTGCCGGGTCGCCCTGATTCACTTGCGCTTGAATTTCACTCAACAACGAGTCCAAGCCGAGGCTATCAGAAAACGGCATGCCTGGATTTGCATCATGGGCCTTTACCGCTTCAGAATGTGGAATTAAATTAGTTGCAACGATCTTCGCAAAATTATCGCGCAGATCACTTTGGTCTTGGGTGCCTCCGCTTGCCTTGGTCAGTAGGTATCTATTTTCTTTCCAAGCGTCGACTTGTTTTTTGCTAAGCCCCTCAAGTTGGTTCTTTGCTTCTGCCGACTCAAATTTATATTGGGCAAATGTTCCCATCACAGATTGCTGAAATACTTCTTTAAGAACTGGAATTTCACGATTCCAGGTGGCACTTTTGGAACCAGAAAGACGGGATACTAGGGTTGTGATTGACTCAAGATTGCCCCACTCGTTCAGTAGCTTTTGTAGATTTTCGGTAGTTAGCACTACCGAAGGGCCCCCGGCACGAGACTTAGATTTTTTTTGTGAAGCATTATCAGTATCAGTATCAGTAAAAATCCCATTCACCTTAGCCAAAATTTCTTGGTTAATTTTTTGGGTGAGGGACTCAATATTTTTATCAGAGATCGACCGGTCTATCCCCTGTCGGACTAAAAAATTTTTCCAGTCCGCCGTGCTCATGGTTGAGCCGATCGTACTCTCGTCGTCGCCGGAATCCGAATCTCGCCTTGAACTTAAGTGCAGATTGAGAATATTGCGCAGGGAATTTAAAAAATCAAAAAGGTGCTCTTTGCTGTCGAATGCTGTTGGTTCGAATTCTACGTCTGCAAATATCGGATCGTTAAAACGGGACTGTAGGTCAAAAAGAATGGAATAAAACGTACCCGGATTGTCATATATTTTGCTTTGTTTAATGGCGGCGCAGTTTTTTTGCCATCCAACGATCTCACACATTAACTGCAGTGAGGTTTCAGGGATAAAAGACGATGCTACGGTTGCTTCATCGCCGTGGCGGCGAGGTAGATGAGTCGTGTAATAGCGAAAGAATTTGCGAACGATGGCGACGTCTAAAGCTTTGTCCCAAAACGTTTCTACAATTGTTGGTGGAAGCAGGCTCGGATACTGCTTTGCAAAGGACCTGAGCTCCTCTTGCAGGCCGGGCTTGCCGTCTTCACTTAAAAGATGCAATTTCATGAGGTCACCCAATTGCAAACCTAGGGTCGATTCAACAATATAGTCTGGTGCCTTGGCCATGAGCGTGGCAGTTAGGCCGGCGGTCGCAGCAGCCATTGACAGAGGCCGAACGTTTAACCATTGAGTAAAAAAATTTTCCATCGATGTCAGCCTATTATTTCTGCCGTAGGCGGGACCTGAAAAAGTGGACGCAGGTATTTGATTCAGAAACCGAATCAATATTTCCCGTCTATCTTTGAGAGATAATATTTCGTAGCCCTTGTAGCTGTAAAGGGATCTGCTGGAGACAGATTCAAGACTCCATCCATCTCCTATTTGATCAGAGAGGATGTTGACCCAAAAGGTTAATAGGTCCGTATGTGAAAGAGCTGGAGCGGGTAGATCGAGTACCAGTTTCAATTCTCTTTCGCCATCGCCCCCCTTTGCGAGTAGCCACGCCAGAGATTTGAGGTAGCTAGGCCTGTCAAGTGCTGCCATCGCCTCTTTCCACTCTGTTTGTGTGGTCTTGGCATCTTCATCTTTAGGAGCTCGTAAAAGTGCTTCACGGGCGATATCGGGAAAAAAGTAGCACGCAACCATTGCAAGTTTTGCCCTGTTTTCAACCCTTCTGATATTCAACTGATCGAAAGGGCCCGTTGAGATCAAGCGGCGTAAATTATTTTTATAATTCTTGGATGTCGCCGGTTTCCCACGGCGCATCGGCCACTGGGTAGGGTCGGCAGCTAGCGTGGGATTTGCAAGCTCGTCGAATTCCGAGTCTTGCGCCAAGAATGAAATCAGGAACTCGATCATCTTGTCTTCGGGAACCTTGAGGGATTTGATTGTCTCTGAGACTTCGGATCTTCCGACGGCTTCAGTCATAATAACAGTGAAGGAACCCATTGAAAGGTCTTTGAATTTAATTCTTTTGAGGTCACTTTCAAAATCGCGGTGGCTATAGGTCAGGCGGTGTTCAGAATGGGATGCCAGAATTTTCATTTCGACTACGTCGATGGGATTGAGCTGGTCTTGAAAAGTTGCAATTGAATAAATTAGCTTGGACTCTTTTAATTTAGAATCTAACAAGAGAAGGCTTTTCCATCTTTCCGAAGAAAAATGAATTTGGCCAGAGGTTATGCGATTCACTAACTCTTTGATGTCGGGACCCGCTAAAGCCTGAACCGCGAAAGCAAAGTCCAATTCGGATTGCGACGTGAGCAATTTCTCACATGATGCCTTTGTGGGGTTCTTTTTCGAAGCGGCCATAGCCGTTTGCCCGGCAAAAGCAAGAATGAGGGCGAACCAATATATTTTACTTCTTTGTCGCATCTATTTACACTTCCTGTGGAGTTGAAACTCTTTTAGAGTCAACTGGCTATCTGTAGGACCTATGTAATCAAGGTTCTAAGCAAGTCTGATGCCACGATTGCGGCTGAGACGGTCCTGGCGCCCGCGCAATCTTAATCTAAGGTGAGTGTCAATCTTCGTCTTTAGTAATACCAAAAAAGGCTTGATTAGTTCAGAATTATCGTATATACATTAATGCATGTTCTCTTGGGACACTCAAAAGGCAATCAGCAACTATGAAAAGCATGAAGTCCCATTTGAGGAGGCGTCCACGGTATTTGCTGATCCAGAGGGGTTAGATTGGGAAGATTCTGACCATTCCCAACGTGAACCCAGAATCAAGCGTCTTGGGCTCTCCATTCAGAGCAGACTTTTATTGGTGGTTTATACAACCAGGAGATTAAAAAATGGCAAAGAAACAATCCGTATCATCAGCGCAAGGAAAGCGAGCCGCAAAGAGCGCAAAGCTTATGAAGGATCGTGAGATCGATTTTTCAGATATCCCCGAATCTACTGATGAGGAGCTGAAGCGGGCCAGGAGAGTTGGCCGCCCGGTCACTGGTAATGCCAAACAGCTAATCGCTATTCGTATTGATCCAAAACTTCTTGAACGCCTGAGAAAATTGGCTTCCAAACAGCACAAGCCTTATCAAACTTTGATTCACGAATTGCTGGAGAGGGCCGCTGCGAAGAAAGTCTCAGGATTTTAATCTCGAGCTAGAGTTTGCACCCAGGCGATCTGCACCAATCTAGTGGTTTATTTTCCAAATATTGCCATCATGCAAGCCACCGTTAAAATCAAGTGAACTGGGATTAAACATAGAACAAATAGAATGCAGATACCCATCGAAATCGGTTTTAAGCGACAAGCAAGTCGCAGTGACAAAAAGCATCCCTGTCTTCGGATTGAAGACACTGACAATACCAAAAAAATGCACGACGATTGGCGTGGAAATAATAACCGTGACCAACATAATTTGGGGGAAGAACACTCTTAGGTATTTCACTGAGACTTTGATAATCTCGCCCCATCGAGGCGGTAACAGTTTATTCATAGCGGTTATAACTCCTTAGAACCTTCATTGTAAGTGGTAGTAAAATTTCCGGCCGGTCGATTCTACTTAACCGTTTTAAAATCGAAAATTTCTACGCGATTGCGGCCCGATTCTTTCGCCTGGTAGAGCGCACGATCCGCGTAACGAACCAAGGTTCTTGCGTCGACTTCCATATTGTTGGGATTGGCGAGGGCCAGACCGATACTCGCGGTGAGCTTAATCTTATGAAGATCATTTTGAAAAACCGACTCTTCAATTTTTGAACGCAAGCGATTGGCAAACGTATTCGCCCCGTCCTGACCGATTTCGGTAAGCACGACTAAATATTCATCGCCTCCGTAACGAGCGGCAAAATCCACTTTGCGGATATTGTCGTGAATAATTTTTCCGACCTGTTTGATGACAAAGCTGCCAAACAAATGATCGTGGTCATCGTTGACCTTTTTGAAGAAGTCCAGATCCATCATCATCACGGCGACTGAGCGATTGTAACGGCGGGCACGATCCAACTCGAAGTCGAGTTTTTTATACAGCGAGCGCATATTAAACAAGCCCGTAAGATCGTCAATATCCACAAGCTCTTTCAAGCGGTCATTGGCGCGTTTTAAATTGTCGTTCAAATCTTTAATGCGCAATTGACTGCGCACGCGTGAGAGAAGTTCACTGACCACAAACGGTTTACAAATGTAATCGTCCGCACCGCCGTCTAGGCCCCTTACAACGTCTTCGATTTTAGAATTGGCCGAAACAAACATCACGGATACATATTCATCGCGCACACGCAGGCGCGACAAAGTATCCAAGCCATTCATCCCAGGCATATTCATATCGAGCAAAATCAAGTGCGGATGCCATTCGTTCATCACGCCGATGCCGAGCAAACCATTCTCAGCTTGGCGAACTTGATAACCCTCATATTCGAGCGCCTTGCCCACCAAATCACGTGAGGTATCGTCATCATCGACGATTAAAATTCTACGCTTTTTATTGTCCATTGGACTTGTCACTTGTTTATCCCCTCTAACATTAGAATAAATGCGTATTCTTTTGCCAAGGTTTTTAAAGCTTCGAACCGGCCTGAAGCCCCGGAGTGCCCAGCCTCTAATTCTGTATAGAGCAGCAGCTGATTTTTATCCGTTTTCATCTCGCGTAAACGTGCCACCCACTTCGCAGGCTCCCAATACTGGACCTGAGAGTCATGATAACCCGTCGTCACCAAAAGATTTGGATACGCCTTAGCCTGCACGTTGTCATAGGGGGAATATTCTTTCATCACCATGTATTGCTCTTTGATGCGCGGGTCGCCCCACTCTTTGTACTCACCCGTAGTCAGGGGAATACTTTCATCGAGCATCGTGGTCAGCACATCGACAAACGGCACCGCTGCAATCACGCCATTGAAGAGATCAGGCCGCAAATTCATCACCGCGCCCATCAGTAGCCCGCCCGCGCTCCCACCCATCATGTAGAGATGCTTTGCCGAGGTGTATTTGTCCTTGATCAGGCTTTCAGCGCAGCCAATAAAATCCGTAAACGTATTCATTTTATTTTTTAATCGACCGTTCTCATACCAGTCGCGTCCCATCTCTGAGCCGCCACGAATATGTGCCAGCGCAAAAACAAACCCACGATCCACTAAACTCAACGCATGACCGCGAAAATAAACATCCGTGGTCAAGCCATAGGAGCCATAGCCATAAAGCAGAACAGGATTTCCACCATCGAGCTTAAGGCCCTTCTTCAACAGCACCGAAAGCGGAACCTTTGCCCCGTCCTTAGCCGTCGCCCAAAGTCTTTTCACTTCATAAAGGTCTTTGTTGTAGCCGGGAACTTCACGCACCTTGCGCAATGAGCGTTTTTCCGTCGCGATCTCTTCGTCGTAAACCGACGGAGGTTGAACCAAGGACTCATATTTAAAGCGCATGTACGTGCTTTGATAATCGGGCAAGCCAAACGCCGCGACCTCATATGCTGGATCGGGAAATTTCAACAGACGGTCTTTACTAGAGGCGCGATCTCGCACGCGCACTTGCGCCAGTCCATTTTCCCGCTCACTGATGATCAAAAACTTTTCGTAAACATCTGCGCCCTCAAGATAGATTTTCTCGTTGTGGGGAAGGACTTCCTTCCATTCGCGTTTGTCCGTCGCGGTGAAGGAGGCCTCCATCAAGCGAAAATTTCGCGCTTGCCAATTGGTCAGAACGTAAAGGCGATCGCCGCCATCAACCAAGCTGTATTCATGGTCATTTTCGCGCGGCCAGAATTTCTTCCATTCCCCGCGAGGTTTACTCGCATCGAGCGTGTACCATTCTGACGAGTCACGCTTTTGGCTCGCCATAAAAAGCATGCCGCCGCGCTTCGAGTCACCGACCTCTACATTGTAAGTGGTGTCTTTTTCCTCAAACACCAGTTCGGGCGCTCCGCTACTCAATTCATAACGATAAATTTGAAAGGAGCGTAAAGTTTCAGGATCCTGACGAGAGTAAAACAAAGTCTTATTATCGGCCGCCCAAACCAAGTTCGGAGTCACCGCGACGATATGATCTTTAAGCGTTTCACCGGTCTGCAGATCCTTAATAAAAATATCGTAAATTCGCCGGCCCACGATATCGAGGGCAAAGGCAACAAAGCGCTGATCGGGTGAGGTCTGCATCTCACCCAAGTCAAAATACGAATGACCTTTGGCCATGACGTTTTCGTCGAGAATGATCTCTTCTTTGGCCTCGAGCGAACCCTTCTTGCGGCAATGGATGGCGTACTCTTGGCCAGCCTCATAGCGAACATAGTAAAAATATCCACGATCGAAAACGGGCACTGAGGAATCGTCTTCTTTGATCCGCGAACGCATCTCTTGATAGAGTGACTTCTCAAGTCCTGCGACAGGCGCAAGCGCCTCGGCCGTTCGGCGATTCTCTTGGCGTAAAAAATCGAGCACGGGTGCGGAGTCCCGTTCGCGCATCCAGAAATAATCGTCGTGGCGAACGTCGCCGTGGGCCTCGTGGCGGTGGGGAATTTTCGTGGCGGATTTATACATTCAAAAGGGTCCTTTGCATGACGATGGGTGATCCTCCTTGCCAGCGAATTTTAAGTCAATTTGTTGACTCTCAGCATCTACTACATTATTCAGTTTTTTCGATGTCTTATCCGCATAACGAGATTGATCAAAAGTGGCAAGCCGCTTGGGAAAAAGCCCAATGCTTTCGTACGCCCGAAGACACCTCAAAACCAAAATATTATGCCCTTGATATGTTCCCCTATCCGTCGGGCGCGGGTCTACATGTGGGCCATTTGGCCTCGTACACTCCCACCGACATCGTTTCGCGCTTTAAACGCGCCAAGGGTTTTCAAGTTTTACACCCCATGGGCTACGATGCGTTTGGCCTGCCGGCAGAACAGTACGCCATTCAAACCGGAATCCATCCGGCCGAGACCACGCGTAAAGCCATTGAGAACTTTCGCCGTCAGCTCAAGTCCTTTGGCTATAGCTTTGATTGGGAGCGCGAGGTTTCGACCTGTGAGCCCGACTTTTACAAATGGACTCAATTTATATTCCTGAAGCTCTATGAAAAGGGCCTGGCCTATCAAAAAGAAGTCCCGGTCAACTGGTGCCCGGCTCTGCGCACAGTTTTGGCCAATGAGGAAGTCATCGACGGCAAAAGCGAGCGCGGCGATCATCCGGTGATTCGTAAACCGATGAAGCAGTGGATGCTTAAGATCACCGCCTATGCCGAGCGCTTGCTCGAGGGCTTGGACCGCATCGATTGGCCCGAGCGCACCAAAGAAGGTCAGCGCAATTGGATTGGCAAGAGTGAGGGCGCCCATGTCGCGTTCACTCTCTTAGATAAAAAAGAAAAACTCGAAGTCTTCACCACGCGTCCCGACACGATTTTCGGCGTGACGTTTATGGTTCTGGCGCCTGAGCATCCGCTGGTGAGCGCGATGGCCTCGAGCGCACAAAAAACCGCGGTGCAAAACTATGTGGATACCTCCAGTCGCAAGAGCGAGCTCGAGCGCAAAGCGGCGACTGAAAAAACGGGCGTCTTCACCGGCGGCTACGCTTTAAATCCCCTGCTCGAGGCCAGCGACCCCAAAGCGCGCATTCCGGTGTGGATTGCCGACTACGTTTTAATGGACTACGGAACCGGCGCGATCATGGGAGTTCCGGGACACGACTCACGCGACTTCGAATTCGCCACGAAATTTAAACTCCCTGTGGTGCGCGTTCTCGAAAGCACGACGGAGTTGCCGTTTGAGGGCGATGGCAAGCTGGTCAACTCTGGCTTTCTCTCTGGCCTAAGCAAGCCCGAGGCGATTGAAAAAGCGATCTCGACTCTCGAAAGCGGAAAACTTGGCCGCCGTGAGATTCAATACAAGTTGCGCGATTGGCTGTTCTCACGCCAACGCTACTGGGGAGAGCCATTCCCCATCGTGCATATGGAAAAATCGGGGACACGTGGACTCTCTCCCGATGAATTGCCCGTGCTCTTGCCTGAGGTCGCCGACTACGAGCCCACGGAAAACGGCGAGCCGCCCTTGGCGCGCGTGGCTGAATTTGTAAATTACAAAGACCCCAAGAGCGGCGAAAAAGGCCGCCGTGACACGGACACTATGCCAGGCTCTGCGGGCTCCTCATGGTATTTTTTAAGATACACGGACCCGAAAAACCGCGAGGCGGCCTTCGATTTCGCGAAGCAGAAGTACTGGATGCCGGTGGATTTGTACGTGGGCGGGCCCGAGCACACGGTTGGGCATCTTCTCTACGCGCGGTTCTGGCACAAAGTGCTATTTGACGCAGGTTTGGTCAGCCATGATGAGCCGATCAAAAAACTCGCGCATCAGGGCACGATCATGGGCCCAGACGGTCAGCGCATGTCCAAATCCCGCGGCAATGTGGTGAACCCGGATGAGGTCCGCACGCAATACGGAGCCGACGCCGCTCGCATGTATATTTCGTTCCTCGGACCCTTCGACAAAGACAAACCCTGGGCAACAGAAGGGATTTCTGGAGTTCACCGCTTCCTCGATCGCGTCTGGCGCTTAGTGGTCGATGAGGCCGGAAATAATATTCCGCTGAGCGAGGGCGAAATTCCCGCCAGCCTAAACAAGCTTTTGCATAAGACGATTAAAAAAGTGGGCGAGGACTTTGAGAACATGAGCTTCAACACCTCGATCAGCGCCATGATGATTTTACTCAATGAAATCTACAGCCTAAACGTCAGGTCCGGCGCGGTTTTGCGGCCGCTGACTCAACTTCTGGCGCCACTCGCGCCGCATATTAGCGAAGAACTCTGGTCGCGCCTGGGTGGGAAGGGCTTTGTGGCACTTGCCCCGTGGCCTGCTTTTGACGCGGCTTTGGTGCAAGACGATGTGGCGAGCATCGGCGTGCAAGTCAATGGCAAGACGCGTGGAACAATTGAAATTGCTCTAAATGCCAGTGAAGAGGACGCTTTATCCTTGGCCCACGGACAAAATGCTGTCAAAAATGCGATAGAAGGAAAAACAGTTGCTAAGGTCATCTATAAACCCGGTAAGATTCTCAACATTATCGTGAAATAGGTGGCCGTTGGCCTTTATAAGGGGATGCGAATCCGATGAGTGAATGGAATACGAAAAAATCAGCTGACCTTTACGGAATCAATTACTGGGGCGCCAATTTTTACCGCATCAACGAAGCGGGCAATGTGGAAGTTAAGCCCGCGGGCATGACGGGTCCCGGATTAGATCTCCACACTCTGATTCAAGATTTACTCGAGCGCGGAATTCGCCTGCCGATTCTTTTGCGCTTTCCCGACATTATCAAATCTCGCATTGAACTTTTGAACGGTTGTTTTTCTCGCGCCATTGAAGAGGCCAAGTACGGTGGCGTCTATCGTGGCGTTTACCCGATCAAAGTGAATCAACAAAAACATCTGGTCGAAGAAATTTTGGACTTCGGTCAGTTCCATCGCATGGGTCTCGAGGCCGGCAGTAAACCCGAGCTTTTGATCACACTTGCACACATGGACACTCCGAATGCTCTGATCATATGCAATGGCTTTAAAGATCAAGAGTACATCGAGATGGCTTTGATCTCGCAGAAGCTCGGTCGCAATACGTTTATCGTGGTCGATCGTTTCTCTGAGCTGCAAATGATTATCGCAGCGTCGCGCCGGTTGAATATTCGTCCCAACATTGGTTTCCGCACGAAATTAAACACTCCCGGCAGCGGCCGCTGGTCGGAAACTTCGGGCGCAAAATCTAAATTTGGTCTGACTCCCTCGGAAATCGTGAAGGGACTTGAGGTCTTGCGTGGTGAGAACATGCTCGACTGTCTGCAACTCATTCACTTTCATATCGGCTCGCAAATTCCCTCGATTCAAGCGATCAAAGCGGCGATCAAAGAGGGCGCGCGATTCTTCACAGAGATCTACGCCATGGGCGCACAGCTCAAGTACATCGATGTGGGCGGCGGATTGGGCGTGGATTACGACGGCTCGGGTCGCTCCGACAGCTCTACTAATTACTCGGAGCAAGAGTACGCCAACGACATCGTGGCGATCTTGCAATCGATCTGCGATGAAAAGAAAATCCCACATCCGGATATTATTTCTGAGAGTGGCCGCGCGCTGGTCGCTCACGCCACAGCCTTGGTGTTCGATGTTCTTGGCCATAGCGAAGTCACTCTACGTGATTTAGTTTTGCCCAATGTGGAAAAAGAGTCGCGCCTGGTGCAAGACCTTTGGGATATTTATCGCTCGCTGACCAAAGACAATATCAATGAGTACTACAACGATTTGATTGAGAAAAAGCGCGACACCCTTCAGCTCTTCACGTACGGCGTGCTCAGTCTTGAGCAGCGCGCGAAGGCCGAGGATTTGTTCCGTGCGATCGCTACTAAAATCGTGGATATCGCTCGCGGCAACAGTGAGCTCGAAGATATTCGCTACGCTTTGGAGCAAGAACTCTCGGACACATATTTCTGTAACTTCTCGGTGTTCCAATCACTCCCCGACTCTTGGGCGCTAGATCAACTTTTTCCGATCTTGCCGATTCATCGCTTAAAGGATCGCCCCGATCGCCGCGCGATTTTGGTCGACCTGACTTGCGACTCTGACGGAAACATCACCAACTTTATCGATGCTGAAACTGGCGGCGAGCAAAAGTATCTTGAGGTGCATGCACTCGAGCCCGGACAACCCTACTACATGGGCGTGTTCTTGACCGGTGCTTATCAAGAGATCTTGGGCGATTTGCACAACCTCTTTGGTGATACCGATGCGGTTCACGTTTCGTTGAATGAAAATGGCTATCAGATTGATCACGTGGTCGAAGGCGACGACGTGAAAGAGGTTCTGCAGTACGTGGAGTACAATCGCGCCGACCTTTTGGAGCGTATCCGCAAAGCCACCGAGAGCAGCATTCTCAAAGGCACGATCTCACGATCAGAAGCACGTTTGCTATTGGAACACTATGAGCGGGGATTATCCAGTTACACATATTTAACGGAAGAGTCGGCGATGCCGTTTCTTTCGCAAAAGAAGGATCAATACAATGGGGCAAATGGGACAACCAACGGACAAAATATCGGGGCGTTCACCAACGGCGGGAGCACAGACGCAAACCTCTAAACTGGGCCCAGTCACTCAGTTTATTAATCATCACTACCGGCACTTCAACTCCGCGACTTTGAAAGACGCGAGTGAGGCTTACAACGAGCATATCGCTAACGGCGGCAAAATGCTCGTCAGTATGGCCGGAGCCATGAGCTCCGCCGAGCTCGGCATCTCGCTCGCTGAGATGATTCGCGCCGGAAAAATTCATGCGATCTCTTGCACTGGCGCAAACTTAGAGGAAGATGTTTTCAACTTAGTTGCTCATGAAGATTACGTGCGCATTCCCAATTGGCGCGAATTGACTCCTGATCAAGAGATGGAGTTATTGGCCAAGCATCTTAATCGCGTCACCGACACTTGTATTCCGGAAGAGCAAGCCATTCGCCGTATTGAAAAACAGATTCTCACCAAATGGGAAACGGCGACGGCGAAGGGCGAATCTTATTTCCCGCACGAGTATTTTTATCAGATTCTACTCGACGGCTCCCTGGAGAAGTCTTATCAAATCGATCCGAAAAATTCGTGGCTGCTGGCTGCGGCTGAGCGGAATTTGCCGATGGTTGTTCCGGGTTGGGAAGACTCCACTCTCGGCAATATTTTTGCGGGCCATTTGATGCGCAAGACGATTAAGAAAGATTGTCTGAAGATCGGACCGGAGTACATGGTCGAACTTGCCAACTGGTATATGAAGACCGAGAACAAACAAGGCATTGGCTTCTATCAAATCGGTGGCGGTATCGCCGGTGACTTCCCGATCTGTGTTGTGCCGATGTTGCAACAAGATATGGAGCGCGACACTCCGAAGTGGTCGTACTTTTGTCAGATTAGCGATTCGACGACTTCGTACGGATCCTATTCAGGCGCAGTTCCCAATGAGAAAATCACTTGGGGCAAGCTGGATAAATCGTCCAAGCGCTACATCATTGAGTCCGACGCTTCCATCGTTGCGCCGCTGATGTTCGCTTATATTCTCAACTGGTAACGTCTAGTTGGTGCTGTAGTACGGGTCGTAGCCGTCTTGGTTATCGTACCCGTCTTGATTGTCTCCGTAACCATTCTGCCGATCTAACTCTCGCTGGCGCGCCAATTCACGCTGGCGACGGTCGCGCTCACGGCGGGCCTTTTCTCGTTTGAGTCGAATACGGCGAGCTTCTTCCTGCGCCGTCATTTGCGGATCTTGTTGATCTTGAGGATCCACTTGATCCTCATTAACCACCACCGGAGAAGGCATCGGGTTCTCAGCGGAGTACCGGGGGGAATCGCCGGGAACGTCCGGAGTTTCAATCGTTTCGGTATTTCCATTTTTCTGCCCGAGCTTTTTTGGCATCGCTACAGAATTCATATTTTTGAGTTCCACTTGATCCGTGAAATCTTCGATTTTGCCACTGGGATTTGCATCGGTGTATTCGATCAGTTTACGAATACAAAGCGGGGCGTCCCAACCGTTCATTTGCTTAAGGCCGTCGAAAGCCGCCTCTAGGGAAACGCGCATCGTAGCTTTGCGACCTAGAATGGGATGGCTATTGAGCTCTTTAAAGGTCAATGGAGTATTCGCAAGAAACTGACCTTCGAGCACGAAAAGCGCGGCCACGTCGTCTGCATCCGAGGTTACCATCACGGTCAGAAAGCTCGCACCGTTGTCATAGGATTTAGCATAGACATTGATAACGCCCTCTTTGATTTCGACAGTGGACCCATCGCGCAGATCACCTTTAAACGAAATCGGCTGCCCGTCCACGCTGACAGTCAGCAGAAGTCGACCATTCTTTTTCCAGGTAAACCCTTTCAAGACGACTTCAGCCGACGCGCCAGACGCAAAACCGATGAGAAGGCTCAAGAGACTTGCAAACACTAAAAGTTGACGGCGCACGAACATCCTCCACACCATGAATTTTCCACCCGGAGTGCTCAAAGGTTTGCCACCTCGAAAACACGCTAGAGTGAACTGAATATAGCCTTATGATTTCTACATTGTGAGATCGCAAGAATCGTTCCAGCGCAGGGATCTGCACTGAACACCGGGACTGGGGCCGAATTTCTAATTCAATAATTTGCGAGGATCGTATGCTTCGCGGATGCCTTCGCCAATAAATGTGAGCGAGGTCAGAGTGACGATCATGGCCAATGAGGGAAAGACCGCGAGCCACCACGCGATGCCGACATTGCCTTGAGCTTGCTGTAAAAGTTCGCCCCAACTCGGGGTCGGCGGCGGGAGGCCGAGTCCCAGATAGTCCAAAATGACCAGCGTGTAGATGTTGGTCGCGACTTCGGCCGGCGAAAACGTGATCAGAGGTCCGAGACCATTGGGTAAAATATGGCGAAATAAGATACGGAAAGTGCCGACTCCTTGCGCGCGGGCGGCCTCTACAAAATCTCGTTTGCGCAATTTTAAGAACTCGGCGCGCATGAAGTTTGAAATGCGCATCCAGCCCAGCAGAACGGAAAATCCAATCAACAGGGCCATTGAGGAATGCAGAAAAGCGAGCAAGGTCAGAAGCATCAGCAAATAGGGCAAGGCATCGAAAACCTCGACGACTCGCTGGCCGAGAAGATCGATTTTCCCACCCGCGAATCCCATCACCGAGCCTGCCGCTACCCCGATGGTGAAAGCTAAAATCCATACCGAGATCGCATAACCAAAACTAAAACGAAAACCAAAAATCAAACGCGCCAGCACGTCCCGCCCGCGGTCATCGGTTCCAAACCAATTGGCGCGTGATGGGGGCGATGGGTAACTGGTCAAGGCCTCGTTGGATTCAAACGCATTCCAACTCACCAATGGCCAAATCGCCCAGTTGCCGTTTTTCTTCAAATCCAGTGCACGATAGTTGCTAACAAAGCCATCCTGATTGAACACACTCGGATGGTAGGTCATCAATACGGGAGCGTAGTATGAGCCCTCGAACTTCATCAGTAGTGGTTTGCTATTCGCCCAAAATTCACCGGTGATCGCGAGCAGGATAAGAAAACTTAAAACCCAAACTGCACCCAAGGACCGACGCACAGATTTGAAGCGCCGAATACGATTGAGGGTGATCTCATTTTTAATCCAACGCTCGATCATTTGAAATCAATCCTTGGATCGACCAACACATAGGTCACATCCGAGATCAAACGACCGACCATCGAGAGTACGCTCTGCAAAAATATCAGCGCCATGATCACGTTGTAGTCGCGGGCGAAAATGGCCTCGATGCTGAGCAGTCCCATCCCATAAATATTAAAGACGCGTTCAATAACGATGGAGCCCGCCAGAAAAACCGTTAAAAAACTGCCAAGACCCGTAAGAATCGGGATCAGAGCATTTCGCAAAGCGTGTTTGTAAATGACAGTGTGCTCATCAAGACCCTTGGCGCGCGCAGTGCGCACATAATCCAAGCGGATCTCCTCTAACAGAGAATTCTTCATTAAAAAGACGAGCACCGTAAATCCGGTCATCACGTAGCAAGTCAACGGCAAGATAAAATGATGGGCTCGATCCAGAAACTTATGCCAAAGGTTCATACTTTGATAAGAGTCGGAGTAGAGTTCACCGAGCGGAAACATATTTAAAAACGATTCGCCGGCCAAAAACTGTTGCATCAAAATTCCCAAAATGAGCGGTGGCACCGAGTACATCGTCATCAACAGAACGCTCGACCAAAGATCAAAGTGATGACCGTCTCTCACCGCCTTTGAAATCCCTAGAGGAATACTAATCAGGTAAATGAGAATCAGTGAAATCACTCCGAACTGGAGTGAGATCGGCAGGCGCTCGCCAATGACTTCGATCACCTGGCGTTTATGCTTAAAACTCTCGCCAAAATCGAGCGTGACGATATTTTTTAGCCAAAGCAGATAGCGCATATGAAGCGGCTGATCAAAACCGTATTGTTTTTTGATCGCCTCGATGACTTCTCCGGAAACGGCGCCACCAGTGCCAGAGCTCGAAGCTCCGGCAAAGCGCATCTTCGACAATTCGTCTTCCCACGGACTGCCCGGAGCTAAATTGATCACCACGAAGCAGACCAAGGTGATCCCGAAAAGCGTCGGAAGCATCCAGAGCAGCCGATAGAGCGTGTACTTCAACATCTAAATATCTTTGGACATGTACCAATAGTGATGACTGAGATCGTAAGTATAAGTCGTCTTATCAAAGCCGACGCGCTTATTCACCAAATACAAATCGTACTTTAAATTAAACAAAAACGTATAAGGCGCGTCCTCTGATATCAGCTTGCCGGCCTTCTGCCAGATTCCCACGCGCTTTTTCGTATCCATCTCGCCGCGCGCTTGATCGATCAGCTTGTCGACTTCTTTGTTAGAATAGGAAATAAAATTAGAGCCGCCTAAACGTGCGCTCTCCGAATGCCACACTTGTTTGAGATCGTTCTCAGGACTTTCGTTTCCCCAGGCCAAGGTCACCGCATCAAATTTTTGTTCCTCAAGGAGCTTGGTGAAAGTGCTCCATTCGACAAGTTTGATTTCGAGATCAATGCCGGCTTTTTTTAGGTCCTCTTTGTAAAGCGTAAAATATTTTTCAACGTCGCGATTGGGTAGCAACAGCGTAAAGCGGAACTCCGTAGTTTTCCCGTCGATTTCTTTTTGCAGGACTCCCTTTTTCTCCTTGTCCGTCCACCCCGCTTTTTTTAAGAGGGCCGCCGCCTTCGTAGGACTGAATTCAATGGGTTTGACCGAAGGCGAAGCAAACTGACTTTTATAATAAAACGGACCAACGCCCTCGACCGCTTTGCCAAACTGAAATTTTTCGATCAGAAGTTTTCGATTTAAAAGGTGCGAAAGGGCGATACGCACGTTTTTATCTTTGAATATCGGATTTTTAAAATTCCAAGCGACGAATCCCCAGAGCTTCGGCTTCTTATTTTCCGCCTGAACTTTACGGATGGTCGTGCCAAAGGGTTCGCCCACAGCTTTTTGTTCATAGGTCTCAACCCTGATCGGCCAAACGTAGTCGAGCTGACCCTTCTTCACCATTTCCAATTGAAGGTTTTCTTCCTTAATAAAACGAAAATTAATGCGTTCAAATTTCGCAATGCTCTTCATATTCGGAAGGTCCTTCGCCCACCAGTCAGGGTTGCGAACGATCGTGATATTTTTCCCACGATTGTAAGCCTCAACCTTGTAAGCACCGGATCCAAAGAGAGGTGCTCCCTCGAATTTCTTTTTTGGGTCTCCATAAATATGCTTCGGCACAATCGGACTAAATCCAATCGTGCTCAAAACTTCCAAATTTTTAAAATATTTTTTCTTCATTTTAACTTTGACGGTTAAAGGGTCGCTTGCTTCCACCGAATCCACATCTTCATAATACGGAATACGAAATGCCGCCTTAAACGCGGGATCCTTGACCAAATCGAAAGTAAATTTGACGTCTTCTGAGGTGACCGGTTGGCCGTCGAACCATTTTGCGTTTTTATTAAGATGAAACGTGTAGAGCAAAAAGTCCTTAGAGACCTCGTAGCTCTCCGCTAGTCCCGGCTCAAATTCATAAGTATCGGGATTTAAATAGAGCAGCCCTTCCATGACGTACTCACGGACAACACTGGAGTAACCGTCTTGCGCGTTGATGGGGCTAAAGGTCTCCGGCTCGCCGGCGAGATTTCGGTTTAAAATGCCTCCGACGGGAGCGTCGACGGTACCCAATGGATTCACCTTCAACGGCGGGATAGCGGCTGTGGCGATCGCCGAGCCTGCAAAAACCATCAAAAGCACTGAGCGAATCATCGGAAGTCTCCTCATATGTCGTTAACTTTGTGCATAAAGCCGTTTGCTTTTAGGCGTTCCCAATTTATACAACTCAAGTGGATTATCAAGAGGAGATGAAAGCAAATGAGTACCTTTGACTCGGCTGGGACGGCTTCTTATAAAACCGGTCTATTTGGGATTCCAACGGATCTAAAAAGAGCGAAAATTGTGATTATTCCGGTGCCTTGGGAGGTCACGACGTCCTATGGTTCGGGCGCCTCGAAGGGTCCCGAATGTGTGTGGAAAGCCTCACCCCAGATCGACCTTTTTGATCTCGAGTTGGGCAAGGCTTTCGAACAAGGCTATCACCTGCTCGAGATTCCCGGCGCGATTCAAGAATTGAACGATCAACTGAAGCCGAAGGCGCTGAAAGTGCGCGACGCACTCGAAACCTCAAGCGAGCTCAGTGCGACGATGAAAAAAACGTTGGCAGAGATCAATGCCGGTTGTGCCCGCATGACAGAATGGGTGCACGCCGAAGCCGCTCAGATCCTCGCCAGAGGACAAATCCCTGCAGTTCTGGGCGGCGATCACTCGTCACCAGAAGGCTGTATCCGCGCCGTCAGTGAGGCAACCAATGGTGAAGTGGGCATCTTACATATAGATGCACATGCCGATCTGCGCTTTCAATATCAAGGATTCGAGCGCTCACACGCCTCGATCATGAACAATGTGATGCATGCGTCCTGGAAGCCACAAAAACTGGTGCAAGTGGCGATTCGCGATTTTTCGCAAGATGAATATGATCTCATTCAAAAGAAGGATGAGATTCAGACGTTCTTCGACCTCAACCTGAAACGCGCCCTTTTCGAGGGAGAAACATGGTCTTCGATCTGCGCGCGCATCGTGGCCGACCTGCCGGAAAAAGTGTATGTCAGCTTCGACGTCGATGGCCTTAGCCCCGAGTACTGCCCACATACGGGAACTCCGGTGCCTGGGGGCTTAAGTTTTGATCAAGCGAATTACCTGTTCCGCACTTTGGTCGAAAGCGGAAAGCAGATTGTAGGTTTTGATCTGAATGAGGTCGCTCCCTCTGAAGATGAGAACGACGAATGGGACGGTAACGTGGGCTCGCGACTGCTTTACAAACTCTGCGGCTGGACCATTAAAAGTCAGCCGCCATCTACAAAGACTTAACTAGCGAGCGTACTTTTTACCAATGCTCTCGCGGATCTCAGCGCCCTCAATGCTCAGGCGGGTCCACGGAATCGCCATTAGGCGCTCAGCTTCGATTTGCTCTTCAGTCTCTTCACAAATGCCATAGAGGCCTTTGTCGATGCGAGCCAATGCGGACTCGATCTCGAGCAGCTGCTTGCGCAGTCTTTCGTGCATGCTTAGGAATTCGCTTTCAGCTAGGGCGCGTAGGGTCTGATCGCCCTCGTCTCCACCTTTATTGTCATCGGCGTTATGCAGATCTGCGCGTGATTCACGAACGCGGTTCAGAAGATCGGCCTTGGCGTTGATAAGTTTGGTTTTGCACTTCTCGATCAGGTCTCTGCTTAAGCTGGACATGTTCATTTCCCCCCAACATGTTTAACTTTTTCCAATGCACCATCTTCCCGACAGGTGCCAAATTGGAACTGAACTATTTACACACTACCCCTGTGCTCTTTGCAAGCAGATTTCTTAAAGCATCTTACAATTTATGGTGCATCGCGACGTCAGTCCAGCGACTTTAGAAATTAAAGGACTGAACGCGAACCGGTCGCCAGATATTGGAGCCATGAACCCAGGCCTGCCGACCGCTCTCATCTTCGACTTTGACCCACTCATCTTTGGACTCGATTTTCTTCAGCGGAGTGTAGCGATCTAAGGTTTTAAGATCCGCCATAGGCGCGGTTGTCGACGGTTCTCTACGTAAGGTCGCAACGGTCGAACGAATCACTACGCAGGAGATACTTGTGCTTAAGTCGCGGGACTGAGCCCAGTGGGTTTCACCCTCAAAATCTTGCACTTTGACCCATCCATTTTTGCTTTCCAATTTTAGAAAAGGCATAAAGCGAGCGACCCGCCACGAGATCGGAAACTGGCTGCCCGGTCCTTTGCGCAGCGTGATGTAAGCTTTGGCGCAAGTCGGGTCTCCACCACCATTTGCCGCGAACGCGGGTGTGGCAAATGCGATGAACCATGTCAGAAACGTTATTCGTATCATTACAAATCAATCTCCATCACAACCGGACAGTGGTCACTCCCCATTTGCTGATCCAAGATATCTACTGACTTCATTTTCTTCGCAAGGCCCTTCGAGACACAGATGTGATCGATCCTCCATCCTCGGTTCCCGATACGCGCATTCTGAAAGTACGACCACCAGCTATAACGATTTGGTTCGTCGGGATGAAAATGGCGAAAGCCATCCACAAATCCAGTCTGCAAAAACGACCCCATCCATTTTCTCTCTTCAGGCAAAAAGCCGCTCTCGGTGGCAAGCTCTTTTGGATTGTAAACGTCGATATCCAGGTAGGCGACATTATAGTCACCCACCACAATGATGTTCTCCCCGGCCTGCACTTTTTTATTCAGGTGATATTGCAGGCGCTTGAGAAATTCCTGCTTGTACTGATGACGTTCGTCGCCCGAACCACCATTTGGAAAATAGATATTATAGAGGGAGAAGCTCTTGAAATGAGTGACGACAATCCGCCCCTCTGCGTCAAATTTGGCGATCTGGATTCCGTAATCGACGCTTAACGGAGCTTTCTTAGTGAACGTGGCGACTCCCGAGTAACCGGGCCGTTGCGCAGCGGACCAAAAACCCTTGTATCCGGGAGGTGAAGTCAGGTCATCGGGTAGCTGATCCGGATGAGCCTTGGTTTCTTGCACGCAAAATATGTCAGGACTCTGTTGCGACCAGAACTCCTGAAAACCCTTTTGTACGACAGAGCGGATTCCATTCACATTCCACGTGATAATTTTCAAAATACTTCTCCTTCCGTATCGCACGATAACATGGCAAACCTAGAGCTTCATAATTCCGCGTTCAAAAGGAGTCTTACAATGCCGATGATTGGTCAACCCGCTCCGCAGTTTGTTGCACCTGCTGTTGTTGATGGTGGTGATTTCAAAGATGTGAACCTTGCCGATTACAAGGGCAAATGGGTCGTTTTATTCTTTTATCCCTTGGATTTTACTTTTGTCTGCCCGACTGAGCTCACGCAATTCCGCGACAGCGTCAAAGAATTCAAGGCAGAAGGCGCAGAGATTTTGGGCGTATCGATTGATAGCGTTCACGCGCATCGCCGCTGGATCAAAGATGACCTTGGCAATTTGGGCTATCCTTTGATCGGTGATGTCACCAAACGTGTGGCACGCGATTACGGAGTTTTGCTTGAGGACAAAGGCATCGCCACCCGCGGAACTTTCATCATCGATCCCGAAGGCCGCATTCAATACATGGGCATTCACAATTTAAACGTTGGCCGCGACAGCAAAGAAATTTTGCGTGTGCTGCAAGGTTTGAAGACTGGTGAACTCTGTGGCGCAGGATGGAAAAAAGGCGAAAAGTTCGTCGGCGCCTAATCGTTGTCCTACCATTTTTTCTATAAAAAACTGGAGCAGAATGCCCTTAAGCTTTTTCCAAGCTTAGGGGAGATTCCACCGTTGACGTGGGATCATTTGGTTTCGCCGTTAGAGGTGCGGTTACCAAAGAATGTTTTATCGCGTGCCTCGCGCGCGATCGCCGCTCTGCACAGGGTTTCGCGACGTGATGCCTATGCCGGTCTACTCGAGCCCATTCCAGGCGTTTCCGACAATAAAACGGCCCATGAATCGGTGTTGATGGCCTATGATTTTCACACCAATGAGTTCGGCGATTGCTTTTTAGTCGAGGTAAACACCAATGCCTCGGGATTTATGCTTTCGAGTCTAATGGAAATGACTCATTCTGAGACAAATCCGGCCGATTATTTACCTCTGCACAAACTGCGTCAGTCGTTTATCGATGAATTGAAGCTCTGGGGTCAGGCGTCGGCCACTCCGCAAATCGCGATTAGTGACGAGGATATCCCCGAGCAGAAAATGTACGGTGAATTTTTAATGTACCGAGACTGGTTCAGCGAGCAGGGATGGGGCGCTCAGCTCTGCGAGGCCCGCGACTTTAAAATGACCGACGGCAAACTCAGCACGCCCTGGGGCCCACGTATTGATTTAGTTTATAATAGACTCACCGATTTTTATTTGGAAGATCCGCAACACGTTTCTTTGCGTGAGGCATTTGTAGCCGGCGCGGCGTGTATCTCTCCGAATCCACGCGAATATTGGCTGTTAGCTGATAAGCAGCGATTAATTCAACTCACAACCCCTGGATTTTTGATTTCCGCCGGCGCCACTCCCGAGGAGATCGCCGACATCGAGAAAATTTTGATTCCGACATTTGAGAAAGATGCCTTTGGATCGCCCGAGGAAATTTGGGCACAACGGAAAAATCTTTTCTTCAAACCTAAACGTTCGCATGGCGGGAAATCGGTTTATCGCGGCGAAAGCGTGTCGCGAAAAGTTTTCGAGCGACTGATGCAAGAGGACATCCTGATTCAGCAGTTTTCTCCCGCGCAAAAGATGCCGACCGATGATCCGCGCAGTGTTTTGACCAACTGGAAGTTCGATCTACGCTTCTACGTCTACGCCGACAAGATTCAACTGGCAGTCGCCCGCATCTATCAAGGCCAAGTCACCAACTTCGCGTCACCCCTCGGTGGCTTCACAATGGTCCGGTTTTAGGTACAGCATACCTTTTCCAACAATATATGAGATTTGACACTCAAGAGACTCAGGTCTGGGGATTGATCTTCCGAAGAGAATCTAGAGGGTTATGAAAGCAGCAAAAGCATTTCGACCAAGCAAAGTCGAAGACGATTACAGCGCTTTTCAGCAACTGGACGGACGCCATCCTTGGCAGGAGTGTGTACCGGAAGGCCTTATTTTATATCCTGTGCGCAAGCTCTCTGGCGGCAAAGTTTCCTATTTCAATTTTGATTTGGCGAAAGAAATGGGATTGATTCCCAAAGATCATCCGCAGCGCATGAATAAAAAACTGACCGATGCTGTGCTGAGTACCTTTTGCCTGCGCATCATCAATGAGTACGATCAACAGCATAAGACACGCTTCTCCGCGCAAACTTTGAAACCAAAACCGTACATGGCAACTCGCTACTTGCAGTTGCAACACACTGATAAATCTGGGCGCACTAGCGGTGACGGTCGATGCATTTGGAACGGCGTTGTCGCCTCGAAGGGACATGTTTGGGATGTTTCGAGTCGCGGGACCGGCGTGACCGCCCTTGCACCGGGAGTTGTGCAGGCCGGTGAACCTTTGAAGTCTGGAAATACAAAATTTGGCTATGGCTGTGGAATGGCAGAAATTGACGAGCTGTTTGGCGCGGCGATCTTAGCCGAGGTATTTCACCGCAACGGAATTCCTACCGAGCGCGTACTGGCGATCGTGGATCTGGGTAAGGGAGTGGGGATCGGGGTGCGTGCAGCTCCGAATTTAATTCGGCCCGCGCATTTGTTCTTGTATTTGAAACAGGGAAAAATTGAACCCTTAAAACGCTCGGCAGACTATTTAATTGATCGTCAGCGCGCCAATAAGGTTTGGGATATTAAACTTGAAGACAAGGATCGCTACAGCAAGATGCTTGAGGAGATTGCGCACTCCTATGCACGCTTTGTGGCTTATCTTGACCGCGACTATATTTTTGCGTGGTTAGATTGGGATGGCGACAACGTTTTGGCGGACGCTGGAATCATCGACTACGGAAGCGTGCGCCAGTTTGGTTTGCGCCATGATCAATATCGTTATGACGACGTCGAAAGATTTAGCACCAACTTAAATGAGCAGCGGCAAAAGGCGCGTGACATCGTGCAAACGTTTGCGCAACTGGTGGACTTTTTAAATACCGGAACCAAAAAGCCGTGGCGGAATTTTTCTAATACCAGTGTTATGCGGCAGTTCGACAAACATTTTCGTTTTCATTGTTTGGATCGTTTTTTATATCAAGTTGGATTTCCGGAGCCGTTGCGCCGTATTTTGTTGAATAAGCATCGCAAAGACGTGGAATCCTTCTTTTCGATTCATTCCTACTTGGAGCGGACTAAGACTCATCGCAAATTAAAAAAAGTGGCCGATGGCGTCCACCGTCCCGCGATCTTCAATATGCGCGTGGCCCTGGCACTCATGCCTCGCTACTTGGTGGATTTGCCGTTCGAACTGACCCCGATGACTGAGAGCAAAGAGTTTTTTGGTTGGATTTTGTCTTCACAGGCCGTGGTCAAAGATCGCAAGCTGAGCGATCAGATGCGCAAAAAGATTACTCGCTGGCAGCAGCTTTACATGCGTGTGGTGAAAAAGGTTTCGACCCCCGTCACCTGGGGCAAAACCCTGGGCCTTATGAAAACTCGCGCCGCCACCATAAATAATGAAAGCCGCGTCACCGGCAACGCCCTGATTCACATTGTGGATGAGATCCTGCGCTACCGCCGAAGAGGACTCTCTGACGCCGAAATCCAAATGGCCATTGAGCAATTGATCACCGCGCAGACCCTAAATCCCGATTTTACCCCACCTGGCCATCAAAAACGTGACTCTGCCAACCTAAAAACTCAGCCCATCGTGCGCAGCTTTCTTTCCGTTGTGCACGGATATCGCGAAGACATTTAAAGCTTGGCGGGCGAGCCTAAAATCGCCTATTTTACCGTGCATGTGGATTATCACTGGTGCTACAGGATTTATAGGCAGCGCTCTCGTTTGGGAGCTTAATGAACAGGGTCTTACCGATCTAGTTCTGGTCGACCACATCCCTCCTGAAAAAAATCCTGGCTTGCTGAAAAATCGCAAATATAAAGAGTTCGTAAAGGCCGATGATCTCTTTAAATTTCTAGAGACCGCCAAGAATGTGCGTGGCGTTTTGCATATGGGTGCGTGCTCGAACACTACCGAGACCGATGAAACCTATTTGCGAAAAAACAATGTCGAGTATACGCAAAAAGTTTTTGAGTACTGCACGCGTGCGCAAGTTCCGTTGATCTATGCCAGCAGCGGCGCAGTTTATGGTGATGGAAAGCTGGGATTCGACGATGCGCGAAATCCGAGTGATTTTACTCCGCTGAATTTATATGGCTGGTCCAAGTTGAAGTTTGATATCTGGGCACTTGCGCAGTCCAAGACTCCACCACGCTGGTATGGTCTGCGTTTCTTTAACGTGTATGGTCCCAATGAATATCACAAGGGTGACATGGCCAGCGTGGTGTTTAAGGCTTACAACCAGATCGTAAATACTGGTAAGTTACGTTTGTTCAAATCACATAATCCTGATTACCGGGACGGTGAACAGCTCCGTGATTTCGTCTATGTCAAAGATATCACGCGCTGGATGCGTGAGATTCTTGATAATTCGAACGTCGCTTCGGGAATTTACAATATGGGATTTGGTCAAGCGCGCACGTGGCTCGATTTGGCCAAAGGTACGTTCTTGGGAATGGGAAAACCCATGCTCATCGATTGGATTGAAGTTCCTGAAAATATTCGCGGTCAGTATCAGTATTTCACCGAAGCCAAAATGGACCGATTGCTCGGGCAACAACTGTCCTCGCCCCAATGGCCCTTGGAAAAAGGCGTCGCCGATTACGTGAAAAATTATTTGCGCGATAAGGAACCCTATTTGTGACGGCCTCCACTCACGGAAAAATTCCCGCGCATTTGCAAAGGTATATCGTCGATCAGGACTACTCTCGCTACACGGCAGAGGACCAGGCGGTTTGGCGCTACATTATGCGCCAATTAAAAAACTTCTTATCTGAGCATGGTCACGAAAGCTATCTTGAAGGTCTGCGCAAAACGGGTTTAAAGGTGGAGTCGATACCACGCATTGAAGATATCGACGCGGAATTGGAAAAATTTGGCTGGGGCGCTGTTCCGGTCAGTGGATTTATTCCACCCGCTGCGTTTATGGAGTTCCAATCTATCGGCGTTCTGCCGATCGCAAGTGATATGCGAACTCTGGATCATTTGCTTTATACTCCCGCCCCAGACATCGTGCATGAAGCTGCTGGCCATGCGCCGATTCTTGTTCATCCCGAATACGCCGCTTATTTGCGTCAGTACGGTGAAGTTGCACGACGATCGATCATTAGCAAACAGGACATGGATCAGTACGAGGCCATTCGCGTCCTCAGCGATATCAAAGAAGATCCTCGCTCGACATCCGCGGACATTGCAGATGCCGAACAAAGTTTAAGTGAAATCAATCGAGCGATGCGCTCGGTTTCTGAGGCTGCGCTGCTCTCCCGCATGAACTGGTGGACAGCCGAATACGGACTGATCGGAGATATTAAGTCTCCCAAGCTTTTCGGCGCGGGGTTGCTTTCGTCGGTTGGCGAATCGCGGGCCTGTCTTGGCTCGGATGTGAAGAAACTGCCGCTCTCTGTGAAATGTGTCGATTATTCCTATGATATTACCGAGCAACAGCCTCAACTCTTTGTGACTGAGAACTTTGCTCAACTGGGTACGGTGCTCGAGCAACTGGCCGCACGCTTATCTTATCGACGCGGTGGTGCGTTCGGCTTAAAAACTGCGATAGAGGCCGAAACTGTAAATACCGTCCAACTGAACTCCGGTCTTCAGATCTCGGGCGTTCTTAAAAAATTTCTTTCGGCTAGCGCCGGTGAAATGGCCCCTATCTATTTGCAATTGGACGGCCCCACTCAACTCGCCGTTGACCAGCGTGAGCTCGAGGGCCACGGCTGCGCCCGCCACGCCCACGGATTTTCCTCACCGCTTGGTCTTTTGAAAAATCAGACTCAGTGTCTTTCAAAATTTTCGCCAGCTCAGCTTTCGGGATTGGGAATTGAAAAAGATCAAGTCACTCGGCTTGAATTCGCCTCTGGGGTGTGCGTGGAGGGCCAAGTGACGTCTTGGACATATCATGAAGATCAGATGGTCATTTTGAGTTGGACAAATTGCACTGTTACTCATGCTGATCAGCTGTTGTTTGATCCCGCGTGGGGTGAGTTTGATATGGCCGTGGGCTGCACCGTCACCTCCGTATACGGTGGTCCGGCAGATCGAGAAAACTACGGCGAAGCGAAGGATTTTCCGGCCAAAAAGATTCCGCAAAGAGGATTTTCGCCTGAGCAATTGGAACGCTACAAACTCTACAAAGATGTTCGGGCGCTACGCGAGAGCGCAACCGGCGATGCGACTTCGCGAAACATGTTTACGACCCTAACCAAGCGGTTTTTGGTAAATGTGGAGCCGCGATCCTGGCTCCTCGGAGTTGAGCTTCTAGAGTTATCCTATGTGTTAAAACTCTCTGATGGAGATCGGGCGCCGTTGCTTTCGGCTCTGAATTCAATCCAAAATTCTTCCAGCAGCGCTGCCGAATGCGTCCGCGATGGAATTGGACTCGCGGCAAAGACTCTATGAAGATCCATGTCGTTCTAGTGCGCAGCGAATATGCCTCGAATGTTGGTGCCGTCGCGCGGGCCATGGCCAATATGGGGGGCGATCGTTTGATTTTGATCGACCACAAATGTGAGTTGAATTCTAAGGCCAAACAAATGGCGGCGGGTGCGCAGAAGTCGCTTGAGGATGTCGTGATTTATTCATCTTGGGATCGGTTTTATGCTCAAGAGGGGCATGGCGTGCGCATCGCGGTCACTCGGCGCGCGGGCAAGAAGCGCAAAGTATTTGCGCTTGAAGAAACGCTTAAAGAATTGGCCTCCGCGCCGGCGACTGCCCGCCCCGATCTGACCAACCTCTACTTGATCTTTGGTCCAGAGGCGGACGGTTTGGATAGCGACGATTTGGCATGGACTAATTTTTCTTGTCACCTGCCAGTTTACGGGGAGTTTGCGAGCTTGAATCTCGCGCAGGCCGTGCTCCTGAGCTTGTTTATGACCCGCCAACGCTTTCCGCCCAGCGTGTTGCCGGCGCAAGTAAAAGGCGAAGTGGTTGAGACTGTGCAGCCGTTTTATTTTCCCGACGATCTAATTAAGGAGTGGTTGACGGCGATGGGTTTTGATATTCAAGCGCGGCGAGCCAGCGCCTATCTCACTTTGCGCCGCTTGTTGTTGGCAAACTTGCCAACCCAACACGAAATTCAAGTGCTCGAAGCTATTCTTCAACAAAATGTGCGAAAATTGAAAGGCTCAGTCGACCTTACGGCGAAAGATGTGACTAACGATTTCAGTAATATCACCGTTGAGGATATCTAGCTTTTTATCTTTGCTCACAGGTCCCGCCTTCGAATTCAACTCGCGGCGCGCCTCTACGAACTCTGAATCCAGTTGTAATGCTTTTTCAAAATGGCTCGCTGCGGTTGCGTCACCAAGGGCCTTTTTGATCAGCCCAAGTGCCATATGGTAAAATGGGGACTTGCGATCCTCCTGCGTGGCCGCATCGAGATGCTTTAGCATCTCTTGTAAACGTGTCGCTTTGTTTCCATCCCCCTCTGCTTTAATTTCAGCCCAAAATCCAATATACATTTGCCGGGGCGAAGGGTGAATTTTTCCCGCCTCTTCTAGTTTTAAAAGAGCTTCTCGAGCCTGGCCTTTGCGCAAGGTCTCTAGGCCTTCATTGACAAGCTGTGAAGCCTTGTTTTTCGTTTCTACCGCTTTAATTTTAATTTGCGTATGCAAATGAGCTCGCTTGTCCTCGTCCAACATGACTTCTTTTGCCGTCTTAACTAGTTCAAAGCACTTCTTGCAAAGTTCACGAAGCTCTGGCGTTGCCTCTTTGCCAAGCTGCTCGGGATTGTTCGAGCGCACGTATTCATCATAAATTCCCTGAATCGCGCCTTGGCTCGAGTTTTTTGTGACGCCAAAATATTCAAAAATCATATCCGGAGATTTGCCGTTAATCTCAGCGTAAAGTTTACTATAGCGATCGAGTAACGAGTTTAGATTTTTAGCGCGATTCAAATCGTCGAACATAATCGACCGATTTAGAACCAAATAATGCAAACATTGGTAAATTTTCGAAACGCCATCTGGTTTCGCTGACAAGGCCTCTCCGAGAGTGCCACCGTTTTTCAAAGCCGCCTTAAGTGTATCCAAATTTTCAAATGCTTTGGAGGCACAAATCGCATCTACATTCTGATCTTCGCGCATGATGCGAATCGGAGAGTTCAAAACGGGAACGTAGAATTCTCTAAGATAGTTTTCCGAAAAAAATTCACCAAGTGACTGCTCGAGTAGGTTCATTAGGTCAGGGAGTTTGACAGCGTGCTTGGGTGCTTCGTCATCATCTTCCTGAGGAACAAAGTTCACTTGCAAAGTTCGGGCTCCACAAATTGCTCTGAAATCCTGCATAATCTGTTCGCGTCGAGCATCCGAAACCGCATGTGGACTGACGAGCCCCTCTTGCACCAAACGCTCAAGCGAGAATTTTTTGGATCCGCTCTTTTGAAATTCATCCCAATCTTCTTGGCTTAAATACCCTTTTCCAATCAGCGCCAATACTCCCGTGACCCGAGACTCCGAACTATCCACTTCGGCAATTGTTCCTTTAGTTAAAGTAACGCCGAAAATCTCGCCGCTTTCGTTCACTATGTTGAGATGTCCCGAGCTTCCCACTTCCATCAGAATCGCAAGTACGAATGGAAAGTCGAGTCCTTGTATCTGTGTCAAATGTTCAATTGCTTTAGCACGCTCACGGTCCGAACTGAGCTTGCGGCTGAGCAACGATTGCACAGTCCATGTTTCGGCGGTCAATAGATTATGCAGCGATTTTGTGAGCGATTCAGTGAGTTCATCAAGCCCAAATGGTTTAAATAGAAAGTTGACCGCACCAGTCTTCTTCATCGCGTCGCTAGCAAAAACTTTATCTTTAAAAACCCCGCTGACGAAAACTACGGGACTGTCTGCAAAACGAGTCTTGCGAAACTCAACTACTAAATCTACACCCGTCATTTTTGGCAACAATATGTCAACGAGTGCCGCATGCACGGTTTGCAGACGCACAATATTCAATGCGTCCGACGATTTACTCGCTAAAATAGGTTTAAGTCCCATGCGTTTGACGACTTCGCTCATCATTTGGCCTGAGGCTTTGTCATCATCAACAATGAGTACTTTTATCGCGTTTCTCATCAGTTATTATATCGGCATTTTAATACCAGAAATGGACTCGACGGAGGACCTGAGTGGTGAATTAATTCAACGTATTAGCCGGGAGCGTCTGGGTTGTGCTTCTTCCAAGCGTCCTTGATTTTTTTGGTGAGAGTCTCAAGGTTGAATGGCTTAACCACATAGCCGCTGACGCCAGCCGCCGCAGCCTCGATCACAGCACCCTTCTCGGACTCGGTGGTGACGAGTACAAAAGGCAAAATCGTAAAGTCACCGTCGGCTCGGCATTGCTTAAGAAAATCAAGTCCGCTTGGCCCAGGCATATTCAGATCAGAGAGAACCAGACCAATTGCGTGCGGTGTTTTAACAAAAAACTTCAGCTTACCTAAGGCTTCCACTGCATCTTCCGCAGTGGTTATCTTTGAAAAGCCAAGTCGCTGAAGGGAATCGACAACAATTCGTCGTATGTTCAACGAATCGTCTACGACAAGCACATGCGTTTCCTTGGCAAACATTTAGGCACTCCTCAACAAATCCGAGGCGGATTCCACTTCAGGAATGAAGATCTCAATAGAGGTCCCAGTCCCAGTTTTAGATTTTAGTTGCATAGACCCGCCAACCTTCAACACTTCTTCACGTAGCGCATCAAGTCCAACCCCTCGTCCAGAAAACTCGCCAACGGTCTCCCTAGACGAAAAACCAGGCAAACATACGTTTTGCACAATCTCTTCGTCGGTTTGCTTCGAAAAATCGCGATCCGGAAATTTGCCCTTCAATTTTTCGCGAATGACGACTGGATCAATTCCTTTTCCATCGTCGGCGATTACAAAAGTAAATCCGCCTTTGGCCGCAGAAATATTCACACGTATTTGACCAGATGGATCTTTGCCTGCCCATTCACGTTCATCCGGAAGCTCAAGCCCATGATCGACCGCATTGCGAAACGCATGAACTAAGCCTGAGAAGAATTTCTGATACGGCTCTGGATAAATCCGCAAATCACCGCCCTCTATAAGTAGAGGCTTAACTTTCTTACCCAATTTTTCTGCCACCGATTGAACCAAGCTATCAAAATATTTTAGGCGGGATTCCATCGAAACCTTAAGGAATATGTCGCCAAATTTTTTACTAAGTGGCGCTGAATCCGAGCTCTTTTTAAGATCTTCAAAAAATGCATTAACGGACAAAAGTGGAACTTCGACAAACCGCGCGACTTCACCCTCTGGAATCCGAAAAATGTTCTCATTTTCGGATAAGAATTTTTCATATTGTGTTTTAAGAAGTTCTAAAGATTGAACGTAGTGCGTTTGCGCATCTGGCGGAACCGAACCTTCACTCTTATATGGCTCCAAAATATGCTGACTCTCCCGTGAAAGTAGGCGCAATTCGCGCAAAGAAAAAGCGCCCGCCTCTCCTTCGAGAGTATGTAAATTTCGAAAACTTTCCGTGACTGCTTCGTGATTTAGTGGCTTTGTTGCCATCGCCAGCAAGCCGGCAATACCTTTGCGTACAGAAGCAAGAAATTGCAAAAACTGCTCTTTATTTTTGAGATACTTCACGATCATCGAGGCATATTGACGCTCATGTTCTAAATCTTTTTGTGCCTGATGCTCGGTCGTTTTGTCCGTCGCAACAACCACAATCTCTGAAATCGCATTCTTTTCCCGACGAATCGGATAATATTCTAAAACGACGTGCCGACGGTCGGTGTGTGGAAATAAATTCGGCCCCAGATTTTTTAAATCATCAAAAGGAAGAAACTCTTTAAACGAGGTCTCCATCCACTTTCTAAATTGCTCAACTTCAAATACCGGAACGCCCAAAACTTCCCAGGCCTTTCGTTGCTTAGGAACGCCTTGCAATACGTCCTCACACGCCTTTGTATAAACGTTGCCACATTCACCTTCAGCGTTGAAGGTAAAAAAGCCCTGCCCCAAACTGTCTAATATCGCGTTTAGCGTTTGGTTGACCAATCGCAACTCTGTCGTTCGCGCCTCAACAAGTTTTTCCAAATTGCGCGCATATTCTTCAGTCTTCTGCAGTTCACCACGATACTTTGCCGCTAGCGTCTCTTCGAGGCTGACGTCTTTCATGAAGAGTCCCCAATGGGCCGGATCGATTGGGCGAATCGCGAGCTGTACTTTGCCCGTCTTTTCAACTTTTGCTAAATTGTATGCCGTTTCAATAAATGGAGTTGGCAACAGTCGTCCTTGAGACTCTGGCGTAAACGGGAACAGTCCAGGCTCGGTAAACTGAATCACGTCTTGGATCAAAGCTTTTCCCGAAACTCGGCGCACCGATGTCTGGCAAAACGTCGCCGCCGTGTCATTGCAATAGACAATTCGGCCTTCGCCATCGAAGACAAAAATCAAATCTAAAATAGAGTCAAATACGTTAAAGTCGGTCATTAGCCATTCGTCAGAAATTTAAAATATTTTGCTTCGATAACGTCCATCTCCATCACCTCACCGGAATCATCCTTAATTTCAGAGGGAAAGCTGAATTTCCCACCGTCAAATTCTTTACCGGATTGAAAAAGCACCATTTTCTCGCTGCCGGTTGAATCGGCATAATAAGGGACGTAGAAACTCTCAACCTTTGTGCCTGTTGGCAAAAATCCAGCGACCATATTAATTTGGTCAACAATGATTTTAGGACAACGGCGCACGCTCAATTGAATGCTCGCAGGCATGCCCTTCACCCACTTGATCCATTCGCGTATACCGACTGAATTAATCGCCGTGACTCCGTCAAGATCTAGCACAACCGCACTAGAGGCACCTAAATCTGGAGGCTGGAATCCGGCGTCCTCGTCGACATTCCCCGCGATTTCGATAACGAGCTTTGGCCCTTCGGGCTTCGGCGTAATTTTAAAACTCATACTTTCCCCCTCAACGCTGTATCCAGTGCAAATGTTTAGGCAGTTCAATTCGTTTTCGATTACTCATTCCTAGAGGCAACACACAGCATAGAACCGTTGCCTGTCCCGGCCAAACTCCGAAATAGAGGCTTGAACCGGCATTGAAGATTATATAACTGCCGATGCCCGCTCCACCAGGTCCGAAGTTCATCGTCGCCGCAGGGCCCCTCGTGTAGGTCGCCTTAATTTTATTCAAATAGCGCTTCACATCTAAGCTGCCGTAGGGATCGTGGCAGCCAACAATCAATCGACTTTCGTCGTGAGCTAAGAAAATTCGCCCAAATTTTCCGCCGTTCAGTTTAATTTCTTTTCCAACACGACTTACGCCAGGGTTCTTGTGCGTGTTGATGTCGACAAATGGTGCGTTATATATCGCATTGGTAAAAAACTCGTCGGTTACCGACACCACGTCGTCCAAAATCGTTTGTGAAAATCCCTTAGATTGCACGGCCTTAGTAAGGCTATCAATGACATCGCGTTTTTGTGAGGAGCTGTCGAAATGTTCTTCCGCCGAAATCAATGCCCTTTCGGATTTTTCGGAAAGATCATCGGGAGTTAAGATCGTCGCAATCGGAAAATTTAAGTAGTTTTCAGCACATTCAACTAGACATTCGGACGAGAGGACTTCTTTGTCGAAAAGATGCCCACCTTTTTGGCAGATGTTCTTGAAGCCGAGATCGGTAGCAAGATGCAGCAGACTCTCGGGCTCTAGACTTTCACCAACGCCAACGCAATGGGAATCCACTGGCGAATTTGTTAACGCCGTGACCTCCTGTTGCCAAGTCGCAGATTGACTCATCTTCGGCGCACTACTCATGCCGCCTCTTTCTTTTCATATTCACACATAACCATAGTGACATCGTCGATAAGGTCCGATCCATCGCGAAACTTATTGAGCTGAACAAGCAAATTCTCAACCTTAGTATCTACGTTCGCGACTATATTGGCACTATCGACTAGAGATTTTAAGAAGGCACGCTCGCCCCATTTTTTCCCTTCGGGACTTTCAATATCAAGAATTCCATCTGTGTATAAGAAGACTAAGTCACCCGGCGCAAAGTCGACTGTAACTTCCTTGTACTGATGTTCTTTTTGATCACCCAGGCGCGGACCATTTACGTCATTCAGCGGGATTAAGTCTTTCTTCGTCAATTTTTCACTATTTTGCTTCAATAGATATGGAGGATCGTGACTGGCGCTTGCATAGGTAAATGTCCCCTTGACCAGATCGATGCTCGCCATAAAGAACGTCATCATAATCTGACCTTTTGAGGTCAAATAAATCGCTCGATTCATAATCGAGAGTGCGCGACCGGGACTCATATCAGGCAAACCCTCGATAACCGCCGCTGCCGAGCGCGCGGCGCTAGTAATCAATGCGGCAGGCGCACCGTGTCCGGTAACGTCTCCAATGAAAAGGAAAATCTTGTCCCCCACCTGCGAATAACTCCACCAATCACCACCGCACTCACTTGCAGGCTCGAAGTGCCCCATGATCCGCACAGGTCCAAATTGCGTTTGCGAAGCCGGAAACAGGGTCTCTTGTACCGTTTTAACCGTCGCGAGCTCCCCTTGCATGCGGGCTTTTTCGGCGGTCTCAATCATGAGTCGTGCTACTTCCGCCGCCATGAAATTGAAACTCTCTGCCAATCCGCCGACTTCGTCACTTGAACGAGCTTTCACCCTTACGGTGAAGTCTCCCTGTGCGATTTTAGCCGTCGCCTCAAACAGTTCACGAAGCGAAAGAGTGAGTTTATTCGACGCCACAACGCTAATCATTAGGGTCAGCGCAAGAAGTGCGATGAAGAACAAGATGGACTTCGCAACAAGGACCTCAACGGCCTTCAATGCCTTTTGCTTATCAACTTTCGAAATGACAATCATGTCGCCGAGTCCAACCGAAGCGTACGAAATCAGGTACGTCTGCCCGTCCGGCATCTTCGTTTCCGCAGTTCCTTCACTAGCCTTCGATTTAACAACATTACGCAAAAGGTTCAGATCCGCGCCGACAACATCGGCTGAACCAAGGCTAAGAAGGCCCGAGCGAGTGATCACAGTGCTCGCATAAAGACCCGAGCCATCAAAACCGTTTACCATGTCGTCCGCCTGATAGAGCGCCATAACGATTAGGTGATCCACATCGGTTTTTTCGCCCATACGGAATGAAAGGCTGATGGAGCCGGTAAGCGCAGGATTCTCCATAACGAATGCCGCGCTCTCAAGGGCTTGCTCTCTAAGCTGACCAAGCAGATTTTGATCACTCGCAAAAGCCGCCGCAGGGACAGAAGCTTTAACTAACTCACCAATTTTTGTATACTTCCCATTGGCCTCATGCCTGAAAATCAAAAGCGCATGAGCCTTGGGATTTTTATGAAATAGATCCTGCCCGACATCCGAAAAATCATGTTTATTCGAATCATAGTGCTCGACAACAGTGCGCAAAGCCGCATAAGCACCCTGCAATTCCACCCGCATTTGCGTCGCCAGCGAACGAGATACCGTCGCGCTCGAATCAAACACATAAGCCACTTTGTCTTTTTGAAAAAGATCTGTCGCCATAAACAAATAGAGCGCCAAACTCACAACCGGCAAACTGGTCAGCAAGAATAAAAGTTTATATCGGAGCGACAGCCGAACCTTAAAGTTACGCATACTTATATATCGGTAGACATAGGGGCTCGTTTTGAGCCATTTCCCATAATCTAGTAGTAAGCCGAGGTCCGAAAGTTCAAGATCCCAACAACACTAGCCAAGAGACGAGCAAAGCACCAACCAACCCACACCTTAGCCCCGCAAAAAACCAACCATCAACCTCCTACTGGCAGGATATTCAGCTAAAGAGGGACTTCTCTTTAGTTGAATATCCTGCCAGTAAAAAGCGTGTCTTGGTTGAATCTCCGGACCTGAACTCTAGAAATTGAATCTTGAATAGATTTGGACGCCGCCAAATTCGAAGTCCAGCTCAGTCCTTCGCCGATGATTTTCGGTGCGATAAAAACATAAAGCCGATCAACCAGCTTCGCATTTAGAAATGAAGCGTAAGTACTGGCTCCGCCTTCGACGAAAATGGAATAAATATTTTCAGATTGCAGACAGGCGAGAACTTCGCTGAGTGGAAATCGACCCTCGCCCCCCAGCTCGTAATTCAACGTCATTTCTACGTGATTGACGGGTACTTGCACTTGAATTCCTGGCTTCGTGATCAGAATAACTTGGTAGGGATCGCGGACTTGCAGAAGCTTCGAGTCGCGAAGTCTCGAAACGCACGAACCCTCTGGATCCAAGACTACAACTTTCTGGTTTTTTTTTGAAAACATAGGGTCGCGAGAATTCAACCGAGGATCATCTTTTAAAATAGTGCCCGCACCGGCTAAAACAGCATCGTAACAACCGCGAAGGTGGTGCACGTGTTCACGCGAAGACTCACCAGTGATCCATTGACTGGACCCATCCGCCAACGCGATTTTGCCGTCGAGGGAAGAGGCCACTTTGAGCGCGACAAAAGGTCGATCATATTTTTGATTGACGAAAAATATCTCACTCAACTCTTCGAGTTCTTCCTGCAATTCCGCAAACTGTTCCACTTCTTTACCAGCCGCGCGCAAAATTTCTGCGCCCTGCCCAGCGACCAACGGGTTGGGATCGATCAGGCCAAAGACAACCGATGCAATGGGAAGTTTTGCCAAATTTTTTGCACAAGAAGGCGTGCGCCCCTCGTGTGCACAAGGCTCAAGGGTCACATAGACCGTCGCACCCTCAAGCGACCGAGGATCTTGAATGGCTTTTAGTGCATTGACCTCGGCGTGAGCTTCGCCCAAGCGTGCATGAAAACCGACCGATAGTAGCGCGCCACCGCGATCCAAAATTACGCATCCCACCTGCGGATTAGGTGAGACAAAGCCCGCGCCTTTTTTCCCCTCTTCAATGGCCAAAGTCATGGCCTGCTTAGGAGTCAAAATTGCGCTCACTAGCCCTTCCAAGATTTCCAGTAATCGGGGAGCTCGACACTCTCCACTGCCGGATCCGCAAAGAGCGGCCAGCGCGAGTCGATCATGACGGCGGTCTCATTCGTCTCAGTTTTGCCACCGACACTCTTCACTGCTTTCGGGTGCGGACCATGGGGGAAACCCATGGGATGCAAGCTCATCATTCCCGCATGCAGATTGTCGCGCGAGAAAAAATCCCCGTCGTGATAAAACAGAACTTCGTCGTAGTCGATATTTTGATGATAAAATGGAACCTTCAAAGCGTCTTTGTCAGATTCCAGCGGTCGCGGCAAAAATGTACAAACCACAAATTCACGAGCGACAAAAGTCGTATGGACGCTGGGCGGAAGATGCGCGCGATGGCTCATTACCGGCATAATGTTTTCAGTGTGCAACGTAAATGGATAGAGGTCACCCTTCCATCCGATCGTGTCGTAGTAGTTTGATTCATAGGCAAAATGAGTGAATTCATCCGCACGCTTAACTGTGACTTCCTTAACTTCAGATTTCAGTGAAGCCATCCGCGCCGTTTGCTCATCCAATTCTGGCTTACCTAAAGTCGCAGGATCATAGAGCGCATGACGCCCTAAAACTCCGCGATCAGGCTCAATGTAGTGACTCGACCGATTCTCAACGACGAAAAACATCGAACGCTCACTGGGAATAATGGAATGAGTCAGGCATTTGGGCATAACGAGATACTCGCCCTTGCGGAACTTAAGCATTCCATATTCTGTCCAAACTTCGCCGGCGCCCTTATGACAAAAATAAAGCAGGTCGCCATCACCGTTGCGATAGCCCTTGTTGCGATACTCGGGCTTAGCGTCCATCCACAGCAACGAGATCGAGAGGTGCGCGTTGTACAACATGCGCTGCCAGCCCTCACGCTCACTCATTTTCACAAGGTCATACATATGCGGGCGCAGAGGTCCGTCGATCTTTGTCCAACGAGTGCTCGGTTGCTTCTTGATAAGATGAGAAACGGGGCCAAAAAATCCGAGCAGTCCTTGCTCTTCTTCATACGCGCCCTCAGGAATCCCCTTATGCGCTTGGCGGGTGTGCTTTCCCTGAAAATACATATGCATTACAAATATCCTCGTTTTTTCTGATCGCGCTCAATCGCATCGAACAACGCTTGGAAGTTACCCTCACCAAAACCGCTATGTCCCTTACGTTGAATGATTTCAAAAAAGATCGGACCAATTAAATTCTTGGTGAATATCTGCAGCAAGTAACCCTCTTGATCGCCATCAATCAAAACTTTATTGGCGCGTACTGCGGCTAGATCCTCAGTGACATTCGGCACACGGGTCGCAATCGCCTCGTAATAGGTCTCTGGAGGACTATCCAGAAATTCAATGCCCGCTTCGCTGAGCTGCTTCACCGTCGATAAAATATCGGCCGTCAACATCGCCAAATGTTGAATCCCTGAACCATGATATTCATCTAAATATTCTTGTATTTGAGATTTGCCCTCAGTGGGCTCGTTGATCGGAATCGTTATTTTCTTACATGGAGAACGCATCACCTTTGAAGTCAGGCCGGTATGCTCCCCCTTGATGTCAAATTTGCGGACTTCCGAAAAATTAAAAATTTTTGTATAGAAATCGCACCACTTTTGCATTTCACCTTTAGGCACATTGTTGGTCAGGTGATCAATCACCATCATGCCACGGCCCTTAGGAAACAGTTCAGGCTGCAGATAGCGAAAGTCGTCATCGAAGTGCACCGGCGCGCGATAGCGATCTACAAAATAAACTGCCGATTCGCCAATTCCGTAAATCGCTGGAAAACTATGGCTAGCACCATCGGGTTTGGATTCAATCGCCCGAGCCCCACGCTGAACCGCTAACTCAAACGCACGTTGTGCGCTCTTGGCACGAAATCCGGTCGCACAAATCGATGGGCCATGTTGTTTGGCGAATTTTGCGGCAAACGTTCCTGGCTCATTGTTGATAATAAAATTCACCTGATTTTGTCGGTACAAAGTCACTTGTTTTCGCTTGTGTTGACCGATCTTTTGAAAGCCAAATTTAAAAAACATTTGTTCGAGCGCCTGAGGGTCGGGCGTCGCATATTCGACGAATTCGATGCCATCTAAGCCTAATGGGTTTTCCAGCGCAGTGTTGGATTCGCGAACGGGTTCCATAATTTAACCTCCGGTGAACGCCTAGAAAGAACCATGATTCTTTACCTATGTAAAGGGCCGTGACAAGCCCTCTAAGCGGCGCTAACTTGAAGAAAGTCGAAGGAGCTTACATGGTTAGTCAATTTGTCCTGTTTTCAAGCCAGCAAGGCAATCCCGGCTTCCCTGGCGTGAAAGACATTGAGCCCCAAGAGCTATTGGAAAAAAAGTCGCTGGTCACGGTGGTAGACGTCCGCCGACCTGACGAGTTTACCGGAAGCTTAGGCCATATTCCCGGCGCAGAACATATCGTTCTCGACACCTTGCCTCAGCAAATCAATGAGCTGCCAAAAGATAAAACGATCGTGTTTGTTTGTCTGTCGGGAGGCCGTTCCGCACATGCCTCGGCTTTTGCCGCAGACAATGGTTTTACCAGCGTTTATAACCTTAAGGGTGGCATGACCCTGTGGAATCAACTCGGCTTTGCAACCGAGGGAAAGAATCAAAAATAAATGGGTCGCGTCTTCGTCAATCGCACATTAAATCTTAAGCGTATTCGATATCTGGGCTTTGATATGGATCATACATTGGTGCGTTACAAGAGCGAAAATTTTGAGGCGCTCGCCCACCAAGTGATGGTTGAAAAATTGGTGAGTGAAAAAGGTTATCCGAAATCTGTTCTCAAACTCGATTTCTCATTTGATCGCGCGATTCGTGGCCTGGTTGTCGACAAAATGAAGGGCAATGTTTTAAAACTGAGCCGGCACTCCGCCATTCGAGTCAGTTACCATGGCGTGACGCCCATTGATTTTCGCAATCAATCTCGCCTTTATAAATCAACTTACATCGATCTGCGCGACCCGAACTACAATTCGGTGGACACTGCGTTTTCCATCGCCTTCGCTGGTTTGTTTATGCAACTCGTAGACCTTAAAGACGGCGATGCCGCGAGCACAATGCCCGACTACGCCCATATCGCCGAAGACCTGAGCGCTGTTTTGGACCGTGCACATCGCGACGGCAGCTTAAAAGACAAAGTTCGCCAAAATCTGAGCCAATTCATCATCAAAGATGAAGAAGTTGTTGCCGGCCTTGAGCGCTATAAAAAACATGGTAAAAAATTATTCGTCGTTACCAACTCAGACTATTCCTATTCGAAACTATTGCTCGACTACACGATCAATCCATTTCTTAAGGAGCATAAAAGCTGGGAGGACTTGTTCGACATCGTTATCACTCTCGCAGCGAAGCCCCGCTTCTTCGTCGACAATCAACGCTTTCTGAAGATTGACGCCAAGACTGGCGCGATGACCAATATGGATAGCAAACTTGAGAGCGGCATATATCAAGGTGGCTCGGCCAACGTATTCACCAATGATATCGGCGCTGAAGCGGATGAGATTCTCTACATCGGTGACCATATCTATGGCGATATTTTACGCCTGAAAAAAGACTGCGCGTGGCGAACCGCACTGGTGGTAGAAGAGCTTGGCGACGAAATCGAAAAAGAACGCAAAGCCACTCCGATTTTGGAGAAGATTAACCAGCTTATGGATCGCAAATTCCCTCTAGAAATCAAACTGGATAAGTTTATTTCTGAGCAAATTGAGAGCGGTAAAAAGGTTCATGAAGATAAAATTCACGAGCTACTTGGTGAAATCTCTGAAATCGACAAGTCCATTTCTCCGCTGATCAAGCAACAGCAACAAGGATTTAATCCTTACTGGGGTGAGGTCATGCGCACCGGAATTGAAGAGAGCTATCTTGCCTATCAAGTCGATCGCTTTGCCTGTGTGTACATGACCAAATTGGCAGATCTACTTTCGACCTCACCGCGCACTTACTTTCGTTCGCATCGCCGCCCACTGGCGCATGACTTGGACACCAAGATCTAGTGCGTATCAGGAGCTGGAGTTTCTTTCTGCTCCTGCTTTGTCCGCAAGCCTTTGCCGTTCCCGAAGCCGATTTCAGAAACGTGTTTCAACGGGAAGTTGTCCCCTTTTATGAAGCTGGCCACCCGGGATTCGTAAGAGGTGAAAACGGGGTGCGCCTTGCCTATCGCAGCTTTATTCACCCCAAGGCCCGCGGCGCGATTGTCGTCGCCAATGGCTACAGCGAAAATTTGCATAAATATGCAGAGGTCGCCTTTGATCTCTATGCGCTTGGGTATTCGGTTTTTCTCTTCGATCATCGCGGCCAGGGCTATTCCGATCACCTACTTAAGGATTCTCACAAAGCACACACTGACGACTTTGAAAATTACGTTAAAGATCTGCAGACGATTTTCCAACAAGTCGTAAAACCACGGGCTCAGCCTCCGCGATTTCTAATCGCACACTCGATGGGCGGAGCGATCGCCGCGCGTTTTCTCGAAGAGCACCCGGAGGGATTTCAAAAGGTCGTCTTGATTGCACCGATGCTTGGCCTGACTTTTCCAAAATGGCTCGAGAGCCCACTGTGTAGTTTTTTAAATTTGCTCTCTTGGTTGAGTATCGACACATTTTTTATTCGACCGCCGCGCGATCCGGCCTCCTATACTTTTGCGACGACGGAAGTCACTTACAGCCAAGCCCGCTATGAAACCTTGAACTACACGATCACCGCGCATGAGCCCGAAGTGCATGTTTGGGGACTCACTGCCCGTTGGCTCGGCCAAGCGCTGAATAGTGGTCACCGGATTGAGAACGATGCGACGCGGATTCAGACGCCCATACTGTTGCTGCAAGCTGGAAAAGACAGTTTTGTTCGAGCGGATGCGCAGGATCAATTCTGTCGACTCGCTGGAAACTGTCGGCTTATTCGGATTCCAGGAGCCCTCCACGAGATCCTAATGGAGACCGACCAGATTCGGACTCCCGCAATCAAAGAAATTGCTGATTTCCTGCGGTAGGCGTACAAAAACTTTTGCTGGCCACGGAGGTCCTGGAAATGAAATTGAACAAAATCCACAAAGCCTCTTGTCATTGCAAGGCCGTTCAGTTTGAAGTCCATTTGCCAAACGGTTTAGAAAATCCCCGTCGCTGCGATTGCTCGATCTGCCGAATGCGTGGGGCGATTGCAGCGTCCGTCCCAGTCGATGGCTTAAAGATCCTTCTGGGCCAAGACAAACTGACGCTCTATCAATTCAATACCATGACCGCGAAACACTACTTCTGTTCCGTATGTGGAATTTACACCCACCATCAACGACGTTCGAATCCGAATCAGTTTGGATTTAATATTGCGTGCCTAGAGGGTGTAAATCCATTTGAGCTGAAAGACATTCCCGTAATGGACGGAGTCAATCATCCGGCTGATCGTTAAATAGCGGTTCGACATTCGTCCAGACCTAAAAGAGTGCCCTCGCAAGCCGCCCGTCTGGACCCCACATCTGAGGGTTGGTCGAACAATCCATTGTTCGTGAACACGTTGGAGATCAACTCACCAATTCCTCAAACTACCTCCACAACTCCTCGACTATTTTGGCCAAGACCAGAATAATCCTAAGAATCGCTTCAATTATCTTCAAGACTCGCCGATATCGTATTTGGGTTATACGCATTTCGGACCTCGCGGACTATTCGGACGTGAGGACCATCCAAAAGCGGGTCTTGCGAGAGCAATATCCGCTTTTGCACTTCTAGAGCCAAAATTAACGATGAATAAAAATCAGATACTCTTGCAGACCGTGGCGCTCGATCACTGCCCAGATTTTTCCAGGCGTCATATTTTTTCGCAGCATCGCTTTTCCGACGCGCGCCTTTGCGCAACCCATCCGTGCCCATCCGTCACCGTCGAGACCAGGCTTTAAGCACATCTCCTGCAATCCGGCTTGATCATCGGGATTCAAGGTCAGCGCGAGTGTCGAGAGTGAGAGCACTGGATGATGAGCCATGCTGTCGAGCTGCCGACTCAGTGAATTCGCCATCAAGTGACTGACCTCTGTGGTCAGCCCGTGGATCACCACCAGATGGCCAGCTTGCATGCGGATTTTCACTTGATTTAAAAAATCGCCCGATTGAATCATCTGTTCGGTGAATGGAACAGACTCCCAGCCACCGACCGACTCCGGCGCTTGCAAACTGTCGAGCTGATAAAACACATCGATCTTAATTTTGTCGGCGATCGCTGTTTTTAAAAAACCCGTCCACACGCCCGGGTAGTCCTTCAGATCCGCGCTCGAGCCAAGAACGATCACCCGCTCAGGAATAATATTCTGGCGGAGGCGTTTGTAAATCACCGCGCCGATCTGTTGTGGGTCTTCAAACTCTGTCGGATTCATCACCGGAATCGGCTTAGGCCGTAGCCCATAGCGAATCGTAAAGTAGACGCCAGTTGAAATGAACAGTGCACAAAAGATCCATAGCAAACGCTTCATAGAGCCATGGTTATCCGGGTCTGGGCGGCTCGTCAATGCCTTGTGTCATAGGGTGACATTCACCGTTGCGGCGCGCAGATTTTGTCTGAAACGGACTTGATCCCGAAGGACAGGTACCCCATGAAGAGTTTGAAAAGTGATTTTACATCTTATGCCCTTTTGGGTTCCGGCCGAGTCGCACGGCACCTTGAGTTTTACTTAAAAAATCTTGGACTCCCCTATTCTACCTGGTCGCGAAAATCCGACACCACCGCCCGTTTGGCAGAGGTCGTAGCACAAAGTTCACACGTGCTTTTCGCCGTTCGCGATGAAGCGATCGATTCTTTGTCCCAGCCATTTTTAAAATCTGGAAAGACCTTGGTGCACTTTTCAGGTGCGCTCTATTTGCCTGAGGTTCGCGCGACGCACCCGCTGATGACGTTTGGTGCGGAGCTTGAGGATGCCGATTGGTATCCACTGATTCCTTTCGTCACGGAGGAGGGACACACGCTCGAGGAATTACTGCCTGGATTACCAAATCGAAGTTGGGCAATTCCCGCAGCCGCCCGCCCCCTCTATCACGCGCTCTGTAGCTTGGCGGGGAATTTTTCATTTCTATTGTGGAAAAATATCGGCGATGAATTCGAAAAAACATTGGGCCTGCCACGTTCATTGCTGCAGCCTTTTCTTTTTCAAGCAGTGATCAATTCAGCGCATTCGACTTCCGACAATTTCACCGGACCCGTCGCGCGTGGGGACTGGGAGACCGTGCAACGTCACCTCGGTTCCCTGCATGCGCGGCCAGATTTGCTACGGGCTTATCGCGGTTATCTCGAACTCGCCAAAGAATCGGGGCACAGCGTGCCGGAGGCTCTGCTATGAATATTCTCGAGCTAAAAACTTTAAAAGAAAAAGGTCGCAAACTTTCCATGGTCACTTGTTACGACTATTGGTCGGCAAAGATTCTAAATGAAACTTCAATCGATATGATTTTGGTGGGCGATAGTGGTGCCATGGTGATGCATGGATTTCCCGATACGATTCCCGCGAGCGTGGAAATGATGTGCACGCATGTGGCCGCGGTCAAACGCGGAGCTCCTGCGAAATTTGTAATCGCGGACATGCCCTTTATGTCGTTTCGCTCGGACCTCGCTACCTGCGTTGAGGCCGTACGCAAATTGATGCAGGCGGGAGCACAGGCCGTAAAACTTGAAGGCTACGAAGGTAATCGCGAGTTTGTACGCCATTTAGTAGACTCGGGAGTACCGGTGATGGGTCATTTGGGTCTGACTCCACAATCTGTGAACACGCTGGGAGGATTTCGCGTTCAGGGTCGCGACGGGGATCAGGCGCGAAAAATTCTCGAGCACGCGCGCGGGTTGGAAGAGGCCGGGTGTTTTTCTCTGGTTTTGGAATGTGTTCCCGGCGAGCTCGCTAAGGAAATTACTTCGACATTGAAAATTTCGACGATTGGAATTGGTGCGGGCGCCGGCTGTGATGGCCAGGTGCTAGTGCTGCACGATTTGCTCGGACTCAATCAAGGATTCAAACCAAAGTTTCTGCGCCAGTATATGAATGGCGGTGAAATGATCCACGCCGCGATTGAAAGCTACTGTGCGGACGTGGGTGCGGGGCGCTTTCCCTCGCAGAGTGAGACCTATGAGTAAATTAAAAATCATTGAAACTGTTTCTGAATTTAAGCGCTGCCGTGGTGAGTGGCGTGCGCAAGGTTTAGACATTGGATTCGTCCCCACTATGGGTGCGCTTCACCAAGGCCATGTCTCACTGATCGAGCGCGCCAAACAGGATTGCTCACGGGTCGTGGTGAGCATCTTTGTCAATCCGACACAATTTAACGATGCGAAGGATTTTCAAAATTATCCCGAACCGCGCGCTCAGGATTTGGAATTGCTTGAGCGCGGTGAAATCTCGGCAGTGTTCTTGCCCCAGCGGCGCGAAATCTATCAAGATGAATGCCGTTTTGAAATTCGCGAGAAGGAGCTGAGCCGCGTGCTGTGCGGGCGAACTCGCCCTGGACATTTTGAAGGAGTGCTGACGGTGGTTATGAAATTGCTCGGCATCGTGCAACCTGAACGAGCTTATTTTGGCGAAAAGGATTTTCAACAGCTCAAACTGATTCAAGAGATGGTCTCTGCTTTTTTTCTCGACACCAAAATCATCCCCTGCCCGACCGTTCGCGAGTCCGACGGTCTGGCAATGAGCTCGCGCAACACACTTCTTTCACCGGCCCAACGTGAGCTTGCGCCGCTTCTCTATCGCATCTTAACTACGGCGCCGACAGTGGCCGTCGCGAGCGAACGGCTGACTGAGGCGGGATTTAAAGTGGATTACGTAGAGGAGCACTGGGGACGACGTTTCGTGGCGGCATTTTTAGGCACGGTGAGGTTAATCGACAATGTTCAAAAATAAAAATATCCTGTTTTTTATGTCCGGATCGATCGCGGCATTTAAAGCCTGCCAGGTGATCTCTCGCCTGGTGCAAGAAGGGGCCTCTGTCCAGGTCATTGCGACTCCGTCGACGTTTCAGTTTATAGGTGCTGCGACGCTCGAAGGGCTCACTGGAAAAAAAGTCTTAAGTGATATTTGGGAACGTGGGCAGGCGATGGGTCATATTCATCTCACACGCACAGCGGATTTCGGCGTGTTGTGCCCGGCTTCGGCCAACACATTGGCTCGCATGGCGCATGGATTCAGCGACGACTTAGTCAGCGCTATGGCGTTGGCTTGGCCAACGGGCAAGCCGTTCACTTTGATTCCTGCCATGAATCATCAGATGCTTGCGGCGGCGATCACTCAGGAAAACTTACTCACGCTCAGCGCGCGTGGTTTTACTGTCGCTCCCACTCAAAGCGGCGCATTGGCCTGCGGCGAAGAGGGCGAAGGCCGCATGCTCGAGGTAGATGAAATTATTCGTCTCTTGAAACGCGAGACGCTCGGACGTGTTCTGATCACCGGCGGGGCCACCAGAGAGCCTATCGATGGAATTCGCTTTATCTCCAATGTCAGTACGGGACAAACGGCCTCTACACTCGCCGATCAGTTGACTGAAAGCGGATGGGACGTCACCTATCTGCACGGAGTCGGAGCCATTCAGCCCACGCATGTACAGGATCGTCTAGGTTTTGAGAGCTTTAATGATCTCAACACTTGCCTGCGTGCACAGCTGAGCTCCGGAAATTTCAGTGCGGTGATTCATTGTGCGGCCGTGAGCGATTACTCCGTCGCCAACCCTCAGCCAAATTTAAAGCTCAGCAGTGCTGATGAGCTCACGCTGCAACTCAAGACAAATTTTAAAATCCTTCCCCACTTAAAAGAGTATTCCCGCAATAAGGATATCACCGTGGTTGGTTTCAAGCTCACACTCAATGGTTCAGCGGAACAAACTTTGAGCGCCGCTCAGAAAACACTCGGGCCAAATGTCGACGCCGTGGTGGCCAACGATTGGAGTTTGGTTGAGCGCGATCGCGGCCAGCATCCTGGCAGTTTGCTCACTCTTAACGGTGAACGCCAGGATTTTAAGAGTATCGATGTTTTAGCGCAGAAGTTGCACGCGATGTTTGTTGCAAAAGGAGAGCCCCATGATTCTATGTCTTGATGTTGGCAATACGCAGATTTTCGGCGGCGTATTTCAAGATGGAAAAATTCTGCTGCGCTTTCGACGCAACAGTCGCAGCGGAGCCTCTAGCGATGAGTTGGGAATTTTCTTGCGCTCGGTCTTGCGCGAAAACGACATTGATCCTGCAAACGTAAAACAAATTTCTCTGTGCACAGTTGTTCCCGAGGTCTTGCATTCGCTGAAAAACGCTTGCATGAAATACTTCAACCTGACTCCGTTCGTACTCCAAGCCGGAGTCAAATCCGGATTGCGCATTAAATATAAAAATCCGTTAGAGGTTGGAACTGACCGCATTGCCAATGCCATTGCGGTGACACAGCTTTATCCACAACAAGATTTGATAATTATTGATTTTGGAACCGCGACCACCTTTTGCGCGATAAGTGCAGAGAAAGATTATTTGGGCGGCGTAATTGTCGCAGGGCTTCGTATTTCGATGGAGGCGCTGGAATTCCGCACGTCGAAACTTCCCTCGGTCGAAATCATTAAACGCGACGAATGTCTGTCGAAGACCACCACCGATAGCATTCAATCGGGCCTCTATTTTGGCACGCTCGGCCAGGTCAAAGAGATTGAGTCACGAATTGCCCGTGAGGCGTTCGCCGGGAAACGCCCGAAAGTCATTGGTACCGGAGGCTTTGCCTCGCTCTTTGCCAAATCTGAGATTTTCGATGAAGAAAGTCCCGATCTAGTTTTGCACGGCCTTTACTTAGCTTTGAAAATGAATACGTAGGAGAATGTATGAACGTTACAATGTTAAAATCTAAAATTCATCGCGCTACGGTCACCGATGCCAACCTGAACTACGAAGGCTCGATCTCGATCGATCCTGCGCTGTGTGAGGCCGCGCGCCTGATCCCGTTCGAAAGGGTTGAGATCTATAACTGCAACAACGGCGAACGCTTTGCGACCTACGTGATCTATGGAAAGCCCGGTGAAGTCTGTTTAAACGGAGCGGCTGCACGCTTGGTTCATAGAGGGGATTTAGTCATTATCGCCGCATTTGCGGGATTTGATCAGGTCGAGGCGTTTGCCCACAAGCCACAGCTCGTTATGGTGGATGCTAACAACTCAATTAAAAAAATTCACAATGAGTATTCTAAGGAACTCGACTGAGTCCATCGCAAATAACTAGCGGGTACGACGGGCTTTCTCGACGTCGATTCTCATCCGCATAGGTGTAAGACGCGGGCCGGATTTCTCCATTCACAACTTTGAATTCAATACTTAGGGTTTCTCCAGTTTGAATTTGAAGCTGGCCGACCGGCCCCTGCGAAGCACTATCGACCGAAATCGTCAGAGGCTCTTCGCCGATCGCAGTTGGATAGCTCGATATAAAATTCGCTTGCGAATCAATGCGCGGAGAAACCGGAGTAAAATAGGTCACGGCACCCTCGGTTCTAACCTTGAGCAGACAATTGGCAGAAAAATAATAGTTCGAAGAATAAACGATTTCGTCCGGAGTGGGCAATTGGCGAGATTGAGAGTGCGCGTAGCCAACGCAGACGACGGCGAGAAAGGCGAAGAAGCTAAATGCGATAATTTTAAAAATGCTCATTCCCCTGAACTCCTAAAAAAGGGCCATCCTAGCCCACGAATATATCTAAATATTTAGCAATTCGAAGGCCACAGCGGCCAGCAACTCACGGCCCCCTGGGTGAATTCACCATGCAGAGCTTACAAAAGGCCTGACGAAAAACGGCCTAATGCTGAAGGCGCCATTTGACGAATGGGTATTCCATTCCCGATTTATTTTCCATTCGAACGGAATCGACCGCCAGCAAACTCGCTAAATTCAATTCATTGATCGAAGGGTCTCTTCGCACAATCAAAACTCCCGGCGTCTCATTCGAAAGCGCAAATACGTTTGGGTATATTTTAAGCAAAAGTTCGATCAAATTCAGTTTGCTTTTATAAATCGTATCCTTAACGCCAAACCCCTCCTCCAATCTACTGAAAGTGCCTTGACCTTGAGTTCTAAAACGAATGAACGCCAAGCCGTTCGATCTTAGCTTGCTATAGTACAGGTCTAAAATTTTCGGGCGATCCGAAGAGTAGAGAAACGCGCCATAAAGATCAGTAATCAAATCCGCTCTGTCCGGGATCTCAGGCAGACGTTGTTCGGTAAACCCTGGTTGATAATTGTACAGCCCGCGCATCATCAGTTCCTTCACACACTTGCTGACGCCCGTACGACTGCCTGGCCCAATGTTCAATCCCGAGAGATTGCAAATTTCTATCATTTTATCCAAGTTAGCGCTCACCACCGGACCGTCAGACATGAAATGTCGCCAAAAATCCTGCGTGTTAATCACATATCCCTTTAGACCAACGCTGACCACAGCTTCTAAAACGGCTAAGCCATACCCGCCGCCCGAATCAATCCACACAGAAGATTTTTTCAACGAATAAAAGACGTTTTCAAATTCAGGTCCAAGAAACCGAATATAGCCACTCACCGGTCGTGCGTGAGGGCGGTCGTAGTCTTCCGCCGGGATGACCGCATTGGCATTTCTAATTTTATTTTCCTTTAGATATTTTTCGCAATCCGATAGGTTTTGTGCAACGACAGTGCCGCTCACCAAAAATAGAAAAACCGAAGTCACGCGCAATAGATTTCTCATCTCAACCCCGGTCGATTTGTCGTATAGGCCAACCAGGGGTAGCGATCCACCAACCTCTGCAATTCTGTCTTCAATGAATCAATCAACGCGGAGTCAGGTTGAGGCATTTTTTCTTGACGAAGAATCTCGCGCTCAAGTCGTACGGCCTCGTGACGGATCTCTTCGTTGTAGCCCTGGCTGGTTTCGAGTGCTTCAAAATAGCCCGGCAACTCCTGAATCAATGGTGGCGTAATGCTTATCAAATGTGCCACCAACATCACTCGCGTCAGCCGCTTCAGGTGATTGTTAAAATAGTGAAAGAGCATGGTGCGCGAGTGGCGCCCCTCGAGCGCACCAGTTACCGCTCGCTCGCCACCTTTTTTCCAGAGCTGAAAGTCCACTTGGTTCGGAGCGATGTACTGAGTGGCGTCTGAACCAAATGCTATCCGCAGCCACGAAAAACGACCCGGATCTTTTTTGGGAAGTAAGCGCTCTTCGTTCAACCACGGTGAATTTTCGAATAGTTTGTAAAGCTCGACTTCGAGAGTCGTCACCAGCCGCAGGCGTTGGTCTCTCCAGATTAAGGGGCCCACGAATGCGTCCGCAGAAAACAATCGGTTTTCAACCTGCAGTTCGTAAAGTGCTAAAGCCACTTTCCAAGTACTAATTTGGCGCGACTGCTCACTGCTTAAATCAAGATTTCGTATGATCAATTTTTTATTGTTGAGGAGCGAACTCCTAGCTGCCACATCGGTCTGCAAGGGAAAAACCTTCGCGCGAAATTCCACCGGGTATTTTCCCGAATCGATGACCGAGGTCAGCTGCTTTAGGCCCATCAAATGGAGAGCCTCCAGCACCTCTTTGAAGGCCGCAGAATTCCCACTCAGTGCACCCTCACATAGCTCGCTGTCCGCCGCGAAAAGCGGCGGCGCCACGAGCAGTGCAAACATGAGCGTTAAGGCCTGAAACATCGATCCCCCAGGTGGTGCGCAAAAGGTTGCAAATCCCAAGCCCCGCAGCCTTCTATATAGCGATTAAGGGCCTCTCAACGGACCCTTAGATTGCAGGAAGTGACACAATTTGGAGGTTATCTCGCGACCTTAGGTGATCCTTGAAATTGAGTCCCGATTTCGAATTCATGGTCTTTTAGCCATCGGCGCGAGACCTTGTAGGTCGACTGAAAGCTTTCGACCAGCTGCCAAAATTCACGGGAATGATTCATATGGCGCATATGTGCCAGCTCATGCACGACGACATAATCGATCACTGCCAACGGCGCGGCCAAAAGCTTCCAATTCAGACTGATCTCTCCGCTTGCCGAGCAGCTTCCCCAGCGCGTGCGCTGACCGCGTATTGAGATCTGCTTGGGAAAAAGTCCCATACTGCCCGCGAAAAATTCCACACGCTCTTCGATATGCAAGCGGGCCTGCTTTTTAAAATAACTGTGCATCGCCCGACGTCTTTCTTCTCGAGTAGAGTTCACCGGCGCCAACAGCTCCAGACGAAATTCATTCGCTTGCACCTTCGCGCGCGTCGTCCACGTCCACACCACATCGAGCTTCAAGCGCTCGCCAAAAAATAAAAATTCTTCATCGCTCACATACTGCTTTTCAGGAAAGCGCCGACGCAAAGTCTCGATTTCAAGCACGCGCTTTTCGATAAATTCGCGCGACTCACCAACGAAACGTTCGATCTCGCGCACCGAAATCCTTCGGCCACAGGTCACCCGCAGCTGACCACCGGGTCCGACGCGCAAATTCATCGAGCGCTGGTAAGCCCTACGCCAGATTTCAACCGTGTATTTTTCAATTTGAGTGAACTCTTTCACAGTTTCCATTATAGATTGAGCAAGGAGCAAAGCTCAATGCCGAACCAGCAGGAACTTTTTTATCAACTGACTCCTGACTTCGTCCTGGATGCGGTCGAAAGCTTCGGCTGGCGGACAACGGGTGAGTATCTGCAGCTGAACTCCTTTGAGAATCGGGTCTACTCGGTGCGCGTCGAAGAGCCCGTGGGCGCCCAAATCATTGTTAAATTTTATCGCCCGCAGCGTTGGAGTGAATCCGCGATTGTCGAGGAACATACCTTTCTTGAGGAACTACATGGCAACGGAGTCGCCGTCGTTGCACCGCTAAAACAAAAAAATGGAAAGACGCTTTCCATGCACCATGGCTTATGGAGTGCCGTTTTCCCCAAAGCCAAAGGTCGCATGCCGCAAGAGTTCGCCAATGAGGATCTGACGCGACTTGGGCGAGTGCTGGCCCGACTACACAATGTCGGATCGCAACGCCCATCGAAGGATCGCCCGATTTTAGATGTCGATAACTATGGCCTACCCGCCCTGCGCGCGATCGAGACGTTGATTACGCCGGCATGGCGTGAGCGCTACCTGGAGGCCGCTCATGGAATTCTTGAGCATCTTCACAACGAGGTCGATCCACGTAAATTTCAGCGCATCCACGGCGACTGTCATCGCGGCAACGTTTTGCAAACCGATGAGCCCGGTCAACCGAAAGAATTTTTCCTCATCGACTTTGACGATTTTGGAATGGGCCCGATCGTGCAAGATTTCTGGATGCTCTTTCGCCGCGATGACGAGGAGTTCAAGGATGAGATCGACGCGTTCTTGGCGGGCTACACTGAGTTGCGCGAGTTTGACGAATCCCAGTTGAGTTTGATGGAGCCCCTGCGCGGTATGCGCATTATCCATTACGCCGCCTGGATCGCCCGGCGTTGGACAGACCCGAGTTTTCCACTGCTCTTTCCACAATTCGGCAGCGATAGCTATTGGCTCGAAGAGCTGCAAGCGTTGGAAAAAGTAATTGAACGGCTGAGTTAAATTTAAGAGCGCGTGACGACGCGATTGATGATCAGAAGAACGAGCGCACCGCCCACGGCCGTCAAAAATGCCGGAAGACTCCAGGCCAAAGAGGCCACGCCAAGACCGAAGTATCGACCGATAAATCCGCCCACAAACGATCCCGCGATCCCCACGACAATGGTTCGCGCCCAACCCATATTCTCAGGGCCCGGCAAAATAATTTTTGCCACAACTCCAGCAATCAAACCGAAGAGCACCCATGTCACCGCTTGAACAACAAGTGGCTGATTCATTATTGAGTCGAAACTGAGCCCGTTTACCATACAGAAACTTTAAAAAGATTCGCCGATTTGAGCAAGCTGTATGAAGTCGCCCCGGGCTTTTGTAGAGGGCGATGATGTGGGAGCAGAGAGGCCTTGGCACTTTCGTTCCCATCTCAAAATGGCACGCCCGTGCGATGAGAACTTCAAACGGCATTCATACCCCGACGGCAGCGGTCCTCTACAATCTTTGTATAAGGTCCAAACCCTAACCGAGGATTTAAAATGAAAAAAGCAATACTGATCGCCGCTCTCTTGCTGCCCTTTTCGTACATTGCAAACGCTGAGGATGTTGCGAAAGAGAAGACCGAGATCAAAGAAGAGAAAAAAGTGATTAAAGAAGAAAAAGCACGCATCCATGAAGACAAAGCGAAGCTGGCTCAAGACATCAAGTCGGCCGCCCCCAAAGCTCAGATTGATGCCGACAAGCAGGTCTTAAAAACGGACCGCAAAGCGCGTCGCCAAGCTCGTCATAAACTGCATGAAGAGCGCAAAGAGCTACGAAAAGAAATGGGCGAGAAAAAAGATGAGGCGAAAGCTCCTCAGTAAGCTTAGCCCGAGATATAACGCGCCGTGCGCTTGAAAAGGTAGCTGCTCGAGACACGGATCTTTGTTACATCTAAAGGCCTTATTTTATGGCCGGGTCCCATACAATAGCGGTTCTTGTGAACCCCGCCAGGTCCGGAAGGAAGCAACGGTAACAAGAACTCTGTGTGATATGGATCGCC
>JAYVPG010000117.1:0-3568 GCA_043757545.1 Pseudobdellovibrionaceae bacterium | reverse complement strand
CGAAAGCTCAACCATGAGCATGGCCATTTTGCCAGCTCTCAGCTTCTTGTTTTCAAGAGTAACAACGGACACACCGTCGGAATTTGATCTTGTATCGTTCAACACAGCAGGAGTGGGCCAAGCTGGGTTGCTCACTTGAACGTCCAGTCTTTCGGATGACGAAAACTCAGTGCCATCAATCAGTTCACCTTGCGCCCAAAGCCAATAATTTCCGCTAACGGTAAAGTTGACTTCTACATTCCATGACTTGCCGTCATAATCTGGGTGAACATGCTGAAATTCTTTAAGGGAAGGATCATATATTAGGAAGTGAAGCTTTTTTTCGTGACTGATATTCAGATCTCTATCTGAAACCGTGAAACCTGTGTCGTTATCCATAAGTTCAAAACTAAAAGTAGATTTGTTTGCCGTAACAGGCCCAACAGTTACGGGATGAAGCATCACCCTTGGGTCTTCGGCATTTGCCGTTACAACGCCTGTTGAGAGACTTAGCCAGATCAACAAAGAAAGAAGTTTCATTTTGTTTCCCCCGTTTTTAGTATTTTCAGTCACCTTGACAGCTATACTCCCGTAGAGTATCTGTCAAGGCATCCGAAACAGGAGTTCTCAAAATGCTGATTAGCGAAACCAAACAGAAAAAATCAAAAGTGAGTTCGGCGACGCAGTGCCATGCGCTAACAAGCGTGCTCGATCACAATGGCGAACTGCCGAGACTTAAGCGCGTGCGTGGGCAGATCGACGGAATCCAACGCATGGTAGTTGAACGACGATACTGCATTGATATTTTGCAGCAAGTTAAGGCCGCACGCGCAGCACTGAGGGCTATCGAAACATCCATTTTAAAAACTCATTTAAAAGGCTGTGTTAAAGAAGCACTCGCTTCGAAAAATGCGTTCAATGCTGACGAAAAGATTCAAGAAATTGTCGATTTCGTAAATCGATTTTAGCCAACTTTAGAAAGAGATATGGAAATTAACTCAAGACCCTTGGACAAAAAGTCTAGCCCTTCGCCAACTATCGATCCTGTGTGCAAAATGACCGTGGACCCAGTTTCTGCCAAGGGCGGTACATTTGCCTATCGCGAAGTGAATTACTTTTTTTGTAATCCAAAATGCCGCGAAAAATTTGCGAAAGATCCCGAGAGTTACTTAAATCCAAAACTCAAAGAAAAAGCTCGCATAGATATTGAGTACACATGTCCCATGCATCCTGAGATTCGTCAAATTGGACCGGGTTCTTGCCCTATATGCGGAATGGCCCTTGAGCCCGCTGAATTTTCAGTCGATCACGAGGAAGACCAATCTGAATATTTAGATATACAGCGCCGCTTTGTCGTTAGTCTTGTGCTGTCTATCCCCCTCCTAATTTTAACCATGGGTGCGCGGCACCTGATTCACTCTAGCCAAGTTCAGCGTGGCTTGGATTGGCTCGAACTTTTTCTCGCGGCCCCTGTCGTGATCTGGGGTTGTAAACCGTTTTTTGAGCGAGCCTGGGTTTCTATTAAAACCTGGAACCTCAATATGTTCACGCTCATTGGGCTCGGCGTTTCGGTAGCCTTTGGCTATAGCGTTGTCGCGGTACTTGCGCCCAATATGTTTCCCACAACTTTTCGCGATCCGCAAACCGGACTTGTCGGACTGTATTTTGAAGCCGCAAGTGTCATTGTAACACTCGTGCTTTTAGGACAGATGCTTGAACTCAAAGCTCGAGGAAAAACTAGTTCCGCGCTCAAGGCGCTGCTTGGACTATCGGCCAAATCGGCTCGGCTCGTTGGCAAAGATGGTCAGGAGAACGACTTACCAATCGATGAAATCAAAGTCGGTGATTATATTCGCGTTCGACCGGGTGAGAAAATTCCTGTCGATGGCATTGTTCTAACTGGAAACTCAAGTGTCGACGAATCAATGATTTCTGGCGAGTCACTTCCCGTTGAAAAAAATCAAGGTAGCAAGGTGATTGGCGCTACCATCAATGGCACTGGCAGTTTACTTGTCGAAGCCAAGATGGTGGGCAAAGACACTCTCCTGTCGCAAATTGTCAAACTCGTGAGCGAGGCTCAACGCTCCAAAGCGCCCATTCAGAAGTTGGCCGACGTGGTTGCCAGCTACTTTGTCCCAGCTGTGGTGTTGGTCGCTATTCTTACCGCACTAGCCTGGGGATTCTTTGGGCCAGAGCCAAGATGGGCTTATGCCGTTGTGAACGCAGTTGCCGTCTTGATTATTGCATGTCCCTGCGCACTTGGCCTCGCGACCCCAATGTCCATTATGGTTGCAGCAGGGCGTGGTGCATCCATCGGAGTCTTATTTAAAAATGCCGAAGCCATTGAGGTTTTACGTAAAGTAAACACCCTTGTTGTGGATAAGACTGGAACAGTCACTGAGGGAAAACCAAAACTCATGAGCGTCGTGCCTATCGGAAATTTTGATAGAAAAACGATCCTAAGCTTTGCCGCGAGTCTTGAAGCTTTGAGCGAGCACCCGCTCGCGGATGCAATTGTTAAAGGTGCCAAGAGCGAGGCCGCGCCACCGCAAACCGTTACAAGTTTTTCATCTGTAACTGGAAAAGGTGTTAGCGCACGGATACAAAACCAAAAGGTCGCAATTGGAAATCGCAAGATGATGGAAGATGAGAATGTGCCGCTATCTGAAATTGACGGACCAGTCTCTCGGCTCCAAGAAAACGGACATACTGTAATTTACATCGCCGTTGCAGGTACGCTCGCGGGCTATATTTCTGTAGCCGATCCGATCAAAGCGACTTCTTTAGCCGCCATCAAAGAACTTCGAGACTCTGGCTTAGAAGTTATCATGCTCACGGGCGACAATAAGCGAACGGCCGAGGCCGTGGCCAAACAGCTTGGGATTGTAAGGGTGATCTCAGATGTTCTCCCTCAAGATAAGGCTGCGGTCATAAAAAAATTGATCAGCGAGGGTCGCATTGTGGCTATGGCCGGTGATGGCATCAATGATGCCCCAGCATTGGCCTTAGCCCATGTTGGAATCGCCATGGGAACGGGTGCCGATGTGGCCATGAAGAGCGCTGGCATTACACTTGTGGGGGGAGATCTTCATTCCGTTTTTCGCGCACGTGCCATTAGCGAAATAACAATCACCAATGTGCGCCAAAACCTATTTTTTGCGTTCATATACAATTTCCTAGGTGTGCCAATTGCGGCCGGTGTTCTCTATCCAGCTTTTGGGATTTTATTGAGTCCCATGATCGCAGCAGCCGCCATGAGCTTCAGCTCAGTATCGGTGATCGCAAATGCTCTTCGTCTACGAAGTCAAAAAATTTGAACAGGAGCACAAGTATGGATGGTCTGAGCATTAAGATACGTTTGAAGAGTTTAATAGTACTAGGAGCAACAGTTGGATTGACCCTGACCGCACCCTTTCAAGCCTATAGTGCGGAGTCAGGAACTGGGAAGGATCTCATTGAAGTCGTCAATCAGTACTACGCCGCCCTTGAGTCTCGAAGCATCAGTCAAATGGCAAAGGTCGTCGACCCAAGCCTGATAGTGCTTGAGGGAACTTATAAAAATGTTGGTTGGGACGACTTCAGAGATCAC
>JAYVPG010000116.1:0-44282 GCA_043757545.1 Pseudobdellovibrionaceae bacterium | reverse complement strand
CCCGCTCCAATCTTCCACTCGCCCCTTCGGGGCGTTAGTTCGAACGTCAATAAATGTAAGTAGTTAAATTCATTCAAGGTCCAAATCTGGATTTTGATCGCAAACCCCTCAAGAGCCCCTTGGGAATCCCTAGTTCCCTGCCAAAACCCTGCCACCGCCGCCTCTCTTCAGAAAATTTTCCCAGAGTTCAACTTTTTTGAACTCCGACGAAATTTTCCCAATGTTCAAAATTCTATTCTTAAACATTTAAAAAGAGAGGTCTTTATGGAGAACTACGGAGTCATCATTCAACACTTGCGAACCCTAGCGGGTTTGAGTGTTCAACAAACAGCAAAAAAAATCAGTCGTAGCGTCGGTTGGTTGAGCGAAATAGAAAATAGCAATGGCCGCTCTAGGGTCAGCGAATCCGAATTCAATCGGATCGTCGAAGTCCTCGACGGAACCAAACACAAGGCCATGTTCAGAACATGGGCCGCCAATTTCAGAAATCGTGAGCGCGTGGAGAAAACTTTCGACGGCGCGGTTCTAAAATTTATTCGCATCAAAAAAGAAATCGACCTTCGCAAGGCTAGCAAGCTCACAGGTCTTTCCATCGGCTATATTTCAAAACTCGAAACAGGCATAAAGCCCGTAACATTCGAGATGCGAAATCGCATCATGGTTGGCTATGGCTATAGCCCTTCCAGCTTCAAAAATCTAAGCACCGATCCTATTCGCTCAAAGGCCGTTCCGCTTCTCTACAAACTAGAGATTCTGCTGAATGAACTGCCAAAGAGTCAGATCGAATCAGTTTTCCAATACGTCCAAAATCTAACAATCCAAACCAAAGAAACTAACTAGGAGGCTCAAATGATTCCCAATAAACTTATCGAGGCCGTTGTCATATTCGTTTTTATGATGGCCGCTGCTGGCCAGCTACCCAAGCTCATCAAGACCGTACAGATAGCGCAGTACAAGCTCCTCAAGGACTCCCAGGCGTCCAAGTGGCCGAAGGCCATGCTGCTACCAATTCGGAAATAGCATTGAAGCCCCTTCACTGGGGCTTTCGGGCATATCAAGGAGCCGTCGCGAATGTGGCTCGCTTTTCGACTGATAGGCTAGTTTCGCAAAAAGTCTATGCTGAAGAAATAAAAGTGAGTTTGGAAAAGAAAACCGTCGCGATTTCTGGAGCTCGAGTGACAGACATTCAGTGGCTCAAGGCTGCTGGCGACTTGCGCCTTGAGTTGAGTTTTGAAAGTGGACCCAGAACGAAAGCAAATCCATCGGGCATCTACGTCACTAAAGAGAAGGAGGAGTAGAGCTTCTTGTCTCTTGTTGGCGAATTGCATTCCCAATTAATTTGTTAAATACAGCGACTTTCATTTTCGAGGCACCAAGCTCTACCAATAGGTGCTTTAAGATTCGCGCTCGAAAGGACTTGGGCTCCAAAATACCTTTACTCTGAAATCTAATTTCTGGATGGCGCTCCTCAAGACAAGCCAAATGAAATGAAAAAATATGCTCGCACATTGATTTTTGACTTTTAGCGGAAACACTCTCATAGACCTTTTCCGCGCCAACCGCGACCAGTCGAAAAAACTCGACTGCCTGACCGACATGACTTCCAATAAGACGGGAGTCGGGCCAAAGAAACCACGGATAAATTGAAAACTCAAAAATATTGCTGACTACTACCTCCATGCCACTACTCGGCCTGCCTTTCCTTCTTTTTACGGCCCTTTCCTTTCCTCCATCTTTCCTTTGAGACCTCTTAGGGGGAATTTCTTCTCGGAGCAAGTGCGCGGCCTTTAGATCTCTGACTATTTGATGGAGCCGAGACTTTACCAAATTTGAGAGCGGAGATACTCGTTCCAATCCCTGAGTCAAAGTCTCATAACTCCCGGAAATGGAAAGCTTGCCACGCTGATCGGTCTTGGATTCCTGTGAAAGGATTGTAAAAGCCCAACCTCGTAACAGTAGCTCAAATGGACATGGCGGGGTTGCCAAACGTGAACTTCCGATGCCGTCAACATCCAGGCCGTCATAGGCTCCTATCAATTCGGCCTTCGGGTCTCTCCCGAGATTGGATTTGATGGATTTACGGAAAAGTTCATTCATTTCAATCCCTTTGTCGATAGTATCGGAATTATTTTATTCTATTATAGAATATATTACTAGATATTTACACTGTGTAGAAGAGGTATCGATGATCAAAGTGGAAAAGAGACCGGACGCTCAGATGCTGCGCCCGTATCAAAATAGTCTAGTGTCTGAAATGAAGAATCTTGGATTTCAAAATTCAGAAGTGCGAGGTTACTTGTCCATTCCACCAGGCGGCGGGAAGACGCTTACAGCGATTGAATTCATAGTCGATCATTATCTCAAGAAGGATAAGCGAGTCCTCTGGATGGCCTGGGACTGGATACTTCTTGAACAGGCATATGAAACCCTGACCAAGCAATACCAACTTAATTCTGATCTCCTTGCATACGCTGCCGGTTCTAGGCCAAGCGGAATCGAATTTACAGGCAAACTCGTAAATTTAGTAAATTATTTCGCTAAGCCGAAGGTCTTATTCACCACTCCAAGGATTTGGAAGAATCAGATCGGAGGACTTAGCAGGTCATTCCGTCCCGATCTTATCGTAATAGACGAGGCACACTATGGAATTGGTGGAACAACTGATCGTGAGGTTAAAAAATATTATGAGCGGAATAAAATAAGCGTTCTCGGTTTAAGTGGAACCCCAAAAAAGAGACACGAATGGGACCTTATCGAGCCGCAAGTGTCTTTCAGAAAACTCGTCGTGGATCGCTACCTCTCCGAGCCAATACTATCCTCAATAAAGACAGGCCTGAAATACAATGGTGATCTTATCTCGGATCGGTCGAATCAATCGAGTAATGGCCATTTGATTTCTCAGGAAACAATCAGAGAACTTTGTGGAGATTATCGAAGAAATATAAAAATTGTAGAATACCTGAAACAAAACTCGCGAAGACTTGGAAAGACAATCGTCTTTGCTGGGAACAAAGAACACGCCGACACGTTAGGGGCAATGCTATCCAGCTATGGTGCGATTGTGATTCATGAGGATGCAGATGATCCCAAAGATCTGATTCATGGATTCAAAAGAAATCACTATAAAATTGCTGTTTGCGTTCACATGTTAAAACAGGGAATTGATATCCCCGATGTAAATTCGATTATAATTACAGTTCCTACAACCAGTGATATCGCTTACTTTCAAATGGCTTGCCGTGGTGCCCGTATAACTCCAGGTAAAAGCACATTCAATTTAATTGACGTAGAGGACACATTTAATAATTTGAACTTTCAAAAACTTCTAGTGAAGCCGTCAATCTTTTTTTCTGGCGGCGGCCCAAACAGAGATATCGACATCACCAACACTACGCTTTTAAGTAAAACATTCGGAAAATCATCAAAGATGAATAATAAGACCGAAGGCTCACACAGTTATGAACCTGCCGGGCAAACGTTCACTTTCAACTATGCTAACACCGCCCCGGTACAGTTCCAGCGTCTAAACGGAGTTAGAGTAGTATCCACACAAACCTTTGGAGTTGAGTGCGAGGTGACTCATAAAGACAGGAACTTCGATTTCGAGAAGCGATCTAACTGGGCACCCGTGGCTGAACGCCTTTTGAGTTCCATTCGAAGCACCGTCGGAAAGGCGCACTGCGAGGAAGCCCCTCTCTTCACGGAGAATCAAAGGGGCTCAATAGATTATAGCAAATGGAATGTAGTATTCGACGGCTCGTGTGGCTGGGAAATAGTAAGTCCCATCTTAAAAGGAAAAGATGGTATCGAAGACCTGGTGTCTCTTTTTCACACTTTGGAAAGGGATGATGTGTTTAACCTTCTCGATCTGGAGGTTGATCATTCAACAGGTATGCACGCCCATTTTGGGTGGAAATATCAAAATATCGACCAAACTAAAAGACTCATACACGCGATTCGCCGATTTTCACCTGCGTTTTATTCTTTGGTTGCGTCGTCAAGGCTTGGAAATGAATATTGCCGCCCGATCAAGAATTATTTGTCGCTTTCTCAGATTACGCAAATAAACAATATGTCGGATTTTAAGTGCCTTTGGGAGGATCATGATTCTCGCTACCATGACGTGAATTTTCAGGGCGTGCGCAAGCGAGATCAGACGTTTGAGGTACGCCTTCATTCCGGATCTTATGATGGGTTCAAAATGGCACTCTGGATTGCTCTATGGATGAATCTGACCCATGCCATTGATCGCCCAGGTATTCCGCTAGATATTGAGAGTAACAAAACTGGAAAGGGAATCGATTTCGATGCGACTGTTGATGCAGACATTATTCAAATTTGTATTTTACATTTAGGGCTAGATTCCAGCGCCAACTTTGGATTCCTTGAAAAACTGCATATGCGGCGACAAGAGATTTTCGGCAATGAGTTTTGGCGAAAAAAACTTGGAAATCAAAAGATCAATCAATTGTTCAAATATTGGAGCTCGGAATTCGAGCGAATTCAACATGGCTCTAATCGGATTTCGACATGAATAAAAAAGCCTTAAGTTCGATTATCCATTTCGAGGAACTTTCAGATCAGGAAAAGAATCTAGTTTCTGATGAGATTATCAGAAACAATAAGTTAAAAATTTCTGTTCCCGCATTTGTGAGGAAAGCGTCAAATGGATTCCTTATTTTGCGTAAGAATGGCGAAATTGAAAAATTCGTATCCGTCGGCCTGAAAGAAGTCGGCGTAAAATTGAAACGGGCGATTATTTCAAATCGTGGAAGCATCAAAGTGTCGCAACGGTGGGTTGCCCCTACCAAACTATTTTTTGCTCGCCTAGAAAGAGACGAATTATTTGAAAGAGGCTGGGCTACCAATTTAACCGGTATTCCTGGCAGCCTGAAATCGCTTTCGGATGAATTTGATCGTCATCTTAAGAGCCTAGGAAAAGATCGAAGTCATACATTCTGCACCGTTGTCTCGACCAACAAGGCCGGAAACTCGTCTGCCATCGAATCTGGGTACACAAGGATTGGAGAATTTGACTCGCCCTTCTCCGATCACAGCCTTAACTTGTTCATTTGGACTAACGCCAAGTAGAGGCATTCGACTTGGCGAGAGGAAAAACCAAACCTCAAAGTCAAAATGGGGTCGAGCCATGAAATTGCCGCTATCTAGCTTGCCACGCCCCAATTCCAACGAAAGATCCCGGCACACGGAAAGATTAAGTCGCGACCAAAAACTCAATGCGCGCTTGCTCATAGCCTGGAGAAAAAATCAGCCTGCTTGGCGAGAGTTGGACTCAACTGAAACTTAATTGCTGACGTCATCATAGTCAAATCGACAGGCAGAAAGCACTGTTGTCGGTGTATACACCTGCCCACGACCATTCACTCGTCCTTGCTCCGCAATGAGATGTAAGTTCTTCTTTGCCCGCGAGCAAATGACATAAAGTAAACGCTTCGCACTATCGCGACCATTTGGATCATTAAAATGGGGAACCATTCCTTGTAGGAGTGCATACGCGATTACCACATCAAACTCAGTGCCTTTCACTCCATGAATAGTTGATACCGTGATGCCGCTACGGCTCTGGAATACTCTCCTGAACGACTCTATTTCACCGATTGCTTCAGCCCCCTCATTTCTCAACCTTTCAACACGTGCTGCGGAGGCTTCAAAAAATGAATTGTAGTGTTCCAACAGAGTAGGCACAGACCTGAATTCGATTTCGAGCCGCGTAAATAGCGCATCAAAAAATTGCGACAAATAAGTTAAACCGTCTTGCTCGTCAATCGCGACTGAGTTGCAGTCTCTCAGCAACGATTTTCTGGAGTGACTGGACACATCAACTCCGGCGGCCTCTAAATCCTTCAGCACGTCTCCGGCCCAACGGTTTCGTCGTACATACATATCGGGCGCTGGCTCAGTGAGGATGATCTTTGACAATTTGTACCAAAAATTATCTACGTCGCGCGCAAACGGGACCATCCCGGGGCCATCGAAACTGTATTCCGGAAGAGCGGAAACTAGCCTTCGGGTCATGCTAGCCAGATGCACCCACTGCGGCGCCAGTATGCAAATTTCTCGCGGCGCGATTCCGATTGTTTCAATGTTGTGGCGAATTAGCCGAACCAGCTCCGCTTCCAAGCCATCGCGCGCCGTAGTCGTGTCGAACGAAATCAGACTTTGATAGTGTTCGTGTTCAGCGGCAGAAGTGATGGTGCTCACACTGACATTATAATTTCCAAAATATGTGATTATGCGGCTTGAAGAACGATAGTTGAGAGACAACTCTTTCTCTACAAGCTCTATCCCGGCCATCCGGTTAAACTCTCCAGCGGTGATCGCATATCCGCCGAGAGACCCATAGATGGCCTGGTTAGGATCTCCGACGATAAACGTGGTGGCCTTGCCGTTGCTTGATCTCAAAATTGAAGCAATAATTGCATATTGGATTTGTTTTGTGTCCTGATACTCGTCTACGAGAATGCAGGAAAACATCGAGCCAAGTATTTTACTAATGGACGGATTCTGAACAATCAACTCACACGCGAACTTTAGGATCAGTTCGAAATCGATCTGACGGTTTGCACGCAATGTTTCATTGTATCGACTCAAAATTGCCTGAACGTATTGCTCCAAATTTGCTCGGCAACTTAGTGTTCGACCCGTTGAGGTATAAAAGAAGCCACAATCCCAATATGTCACTCTCGGATTTCTGTAGTTCCGACAAAGCTCCGTGAGAATTTGTTCGGTATCATGAGAATTTACCACCTTGAATCCATTTTTGAGATCCTCGTGGTAAATAGCATAAGGTTTCAGAATCCATTCAAGACAGAAGGAATGAATTGTTCCAACCCACAGCCTGGACGTTTCTATGCCCAGCCGCTCAATACGCTCATGAATTTCATCTGCGGCGCGATGAGTGTAGGTAATGGCGACCACCCTTTTCTTATCTGACTTTAACTTTGAGAGTTCGCTAGCAATTTTATAAGTAAGTGTTCTTGTTTTTCCGCTTCCAGGGCAGGCCACAAGAAAGACGCTTCCTTCTTCTAAAATCGCTGCTTCCTGCTCCTCATTTAGGTCGCCTTCATTCCAAACAATCATTGTTCAGAACCTGCGGAGTATTGGGTTGATCTTGTCATCCGGGAAAGCGGTGAGCGTTGCTGTGCGTATTCCATTGGTATCCAAAGTACCGGCCCGGTAAGCCTCCAGTTGGGCCTTGAAACCCTCTGTCACTCGTGGTTCGAATCGACCGCCCTCTAAGATTCGGGCAAAGCGATATTTGAGAATATTGTAAGTAATTTCTCTACTGACAGGGCCATGAGCAAAGAGGATCGCATCAAGAATGTAGTCCGGGATGCTTGTATCGTGCGTGATGGTCTTGCCAACCATGATGGCAAACCATCCTTTGCCTGCGTTTCTAGCCATGGTCAGCACGCGCTGTCCATATAACTCGATATTGAGAGACCCGAGTTCTGTGCGCGCCGTAGCAACCGTTTGTGCATCGATATAAATTGCTCCAAGCACCTCTGTAATTTTACTGGAGTTCCCCGCGCCGACAAAATCAACTTCGAAAGTATGGGGCGCAAAGAAGGGTCTTATCCAGGCGTTTCCACGGCAGAAATTTTGTAGGTCGGTTTGTCGGGCCAACCCAGATACTTGAGCGCCATGTGCTTTGGCTTTTGATTTCGCAATGGCAGGGGAATCATTTGGAAGGGGAACCGTATTGAAAAATGCCGCGTCTAAATCCATGATCACTCCACATCGTTTACGAATGCGGTCGTCGTGGAATAAGACAGCCACATTCTTGAAACCGGTACTTCGAATATTAATCAAACTTAGGCCAAGCTCATCGAGGCTGATACCTAACACTTTCTTAATTAAAATCGGAATGAGAATTTCCTCGGCATCTCCTTCGACCAGTATGACACTCTTGGCGAAGAGAAGATTACTGCGAACAGCATCCAGGTATCGTTGAATGTTCCCAATCTCTTCGGGTTGCAATCCTGTGGACGGCTGATAAACCTCACACTTTTCGGCGATGCGGCTAAGGATATTAATATTCTCTACATTGCAAACTTCGGAAATATGGGTCGAATGGGTGGAATAGATTATTTGTGTGTCTGCGTAATCGAGCTTTTCGAATAGGGTCTTCTGAATATGGGTATGTATATGAGCTTCCGGCTCTTCGATTACTAAAAAATTTGCAAACGACTGATTGGCCTTTTGATATTTAAATTCGAGCAATTTTAGCGTGAGGTAAATAAGATTTGCACCGCCCAAACTTAGCTCATGAATCGCGCCCTCATGAGCCTGCCCTGACTCACCTACGAAGAGTTTCAGCGACTGGAATAGCTGATCCGCCTCGTCCGATAGATCTGAGCGAATTGACAGAGACGATGGAGAGTAGGTTTCGCCAGCGGCGTCTTTGATTGTTTCCCTAATATCCGTTCTAATGCTTTTTACATCAGGCAATCCTTCAATTGCTCGATTCAAATCATTAACGAGAGTGCTGATTGGCGCAAACTGATTAGGGTCAATTTCACCACTGCGGCTCTTCAATAAAGTCAGCAGTGGATTTGTGCGATTACTTTGGAAGTCACTGACGACGTCACGTAGTGCTTGAATAAATGTAAAAGAGATCTCTTTCGAAATTGAGAGCATGCTTGGGATTCTTCCGCCGATGGATGGCGGATCAAGTTCCTCATTAAACCGCACAGTTTCGAAGTCGCCGACCAGAGCAGTATAAGTATCTGGATCAGTGAAATCAGCGGTGCTCTTTCCAGTAAATATAGTCTCGTAGTTAGTGATACTGATTGAATTGAGAACTTCAGAAAGACCAGCTTGATCTCCCTCTTCGAGTTCAGCCAACTTAATTCTAACGGGAGCCTTGGGGCGAAAAATTAAATTGTAAGTCGCTTTTCCAATCGCTCCGCCCTCAATGTTTCCCGTTCCGTGGAGAAACAGGGCTTGAATGGCTTCGTCTTGGGATACCTCTTCAAACTCAAGACTAATAATAATCCAGTGACCTCGCCAGTCCTCTAAACCTCGATGAAAATCACCCTCATCAAGCTTGTAGGCCATACGAAGCATGTTGTCGTCGAGTAAGAGTCTCAGCGCACGGAAAACGTTCGTCTTACCTGACCCATTCTCCCCGATGACCGTATTGATGCCCTTTTTGAAAAGGAAGTCTGCACTTTCAAAATTTCGGTAGTTCACAAGCTGTAGCTTCGAAATGTGCATCAGTTTCTCCCCAACCTTTTCATACGAGCTACGCAGCATCAATGCGGTTCAACATTCTAGGACCGAATCGAAAATCTCTCGTACGCTGTTATTTTTTTCACCAGAAGTTCAATCTCACGCTGATAAATCTCTGTCCGCAGATAAACCAATTCCTGTTCCAGAACTTCATCATCAACATCGATATACCATGCCCGTGGATTGGGATTGCCGTCGCCGTTCCAGCGATACCCCCGCGCCTTCAGCACATCTTTCAAATCGAACGGGGAGTTCTCCGCCCAAATTCGCCAGCTTGGACGCCTGGCGCGCTCCAAAAGTTGGGCCATGGCGCGAACTCCCGTCTTGGGCAGCGGCGCTGCAAGCACTTCGATTGCTGCGATACAATCGTTCGCGGCCCTGTGCCGTTCATAAAAGAAGCCTGTCTCCATTACCAAATAAGCCAATTTGGTTCCTTCAAAACCCTCTACTCCCCAATCAATTTGGGTCATCGAGCAAGCCCAAGGTTTTGTAACGAACACTTGGCTTAGGCGTTCGACAAAACGCCGATCGAACGTGGCATTGTGAGCAACGACGAGCGCCGCTCCGCTGGCGAAAGCCGTCACCTCTGCCGGATCGATCACGTGCCCTGCAACCATCTCGTTAGTAATGCCCGTCAGTGCCGAAATTTTGGCAGGAATTGGTTTTTGGGGCTCCTGAAATTTTTGGAAGGCCGGCTTGACTTCAAAAATACGGCCATCAAGGCCATAGGTGAAGGGCACCATGGCGAGTTCAATTATTTCGTCACTGGACGGATCAAGCCCAGTAGTCTCGACGTCCACGAACAAGCCAGTCCGGATTTCCGAACCATCCAGCGGCTCAATGAGTGCTCGTGCGTCTAGGCGCCGAAGTACTCGATACCTACCAGTGGCATCAAGCGCAGCCGCCATACTTTCTAAGTCGATTTCACTCTTTTCCAAAATTCATCCCTTCGTGGCCATTGATTTGGCGTACGCAATGTCTAAATCACCGCTTGGCCCCTTGGCTTCCCTCAACAATCATCCGGCAAAACAGATTCACGAGTGACATTTTCTCCAATGTTGCCGCTCGGGTTAGGCGCAAACCAGGATTTCCAACAATGATAGCCAGACACTTCGCTCGCGAGACAGCGACGTTGATTCGGTTGCGGCTAAATAGAAACTCAGCGCCACGAGGTGACGCATCTACCGAGCTAGAGCACATGCTTAACATCACGATGGGCGCTTCTTGCCCCTGAAAGAGGTCGACAGTACCAACACGCGCCCCAGGGCCGAGGGCTTTGGAGAGCTTGATCCGCTGAGCGTTGTAAGGCGCCACGAACAAAATATTATCGACAGAGACGGGTTGGCTCTTTCCATTTTCATCAATAAACTCATGCCCCGATAGCTCTTTCACAAGCCGAACGACCATCTCGACTTCTTCATCGCTAGAGTTGGAGTTTCCATCGTGCTCAACCGGAACGAAAACGAGTCCTGACGATTTCCGAATTAGGGCCGATTCAATCGGCGCAAATTTTAAAGAACGAGTGGCCGCCTTCGGATGCGATCTTAGCCGACCATCATAAACGGCGCCCGAGATGAAAGAACACACGTCAGGATGCAGCCGATGCGTCTCCGATAAGAAGATCCCAAGCTCAGGAGGAATCGTCGCCTTTTCTTGAATGAAATACTGAAGACACGAAAGCCCACTTTCTCCTGGATGGCTTCCTTTGGTCGGTTGCTCAAGCTGCATTTGATCACCGAGCAAGATGAGATTGTTCGCGCAACGCGAAGATGCGACAAGATTCGCAAGACTGAATTGGCTGGCTTCATCTACGACAAGATAGTCAAGTCTGCCCACTGCGCCTGGCGCACTAAAGGCCCATGCTGTACCACCAACAAGATTGAACTTTTCATCAGAACCAAAAAACTCCGCTCCCGAGCCCGCACGCTTTAGTCCTGATGAAGAGAAAAATGCATCATCCTTTTCCGACTGAATCTTCCAGCCGTTCACATTGATGCTCCTTTCAGTAGCTTTCGCTTTAGCCTCTGTAAGTAAAAGATTGATCGCCTTATGGCCCGTACTTGTGATGCCGACTCTATGACCTGCCCTTAGAAGCTGCGCAATCATATTGGCTGCCGTATAGGTTTTGCCAGCACCTGGAGGTCCCTGAAGACAAAGGGAGCTGCATTTCAGTCCGAGTGCAATTTTACAGGCTTCCTCAACCAGCTCGTGACCCTCACGAATTAACGCCTCGCCTCGCGAGCGGCCCTCGCACAATGGCGATAATCGCAAAAGGAAATCCTTAAGATGCGGTGGCAAAGTGAGTGTTGGGAGTTTCGCATTTAGATCTGTTGCAATCCCAAAGATCGCGTCGGCAAGAGCATCGGTTGTAATCAACTTAAATGGAATGAGCGTCGTAACACCCGGCAGACCCTTAAGCCTCTCAAATGTACTCGGGCCAAATTTTATTTCGAGCTTTCCCTCTTCTTGATCGAATTTCACCACTTCTCCCGAAAGACTAGAATCATGATGGAACTTGCAGATGGAACCAAGCTCCACTTTCGTCTCTTGATCTGGATCGAATTCGAATTCAAAAATCACGGATCTCTTTACCGGCGTTTGGGCCTTATCGGTCCGCTGAATGAGCGCGAGGCATTCGGAATCGTCAACAAGTTCGATTTCCGTATGACCTTCGAGCTTATCAAAGAAGTTCCACCAAACGGGCTTGGCCTCACGGCGATAGAAACCGAGAAGATCGGCGATGAGCTTTATGACCCTCTGGTCTTCGGTGTAGATGCCGTCGAGCGGAACGTGCTTTAAAAGATCGTCAGCCAGTTTCTCGTTGGGGTGTTCCGAGCCGGAATCAGTTTCGACGCTCGGTAATGCCGCTTCGACGTACGCTATGCCTAACTTCTTCTGTTCTCCCCGTAGCCAATCGACCAATGATTTTGTCGAGTCGCAGTCCGCCCGGTTATAGTCACGAATGGCTTTCAGGATCACCGAAGTCGTATAGTCGGCGCCATCCTGCTGCTCAATCCACTTTGCATATTCAACAATCGAGTCGGTCGCAGCCTTCACGCCGCTCTCGCGCGCCTGTCCGTAAATTTTCTCTATGTTCTTAATCGAATACCGTGGCTCCCCAATTCGAATCCCATGCCGAACGACGTTGTAGAGATTGACGAGCACATTATTACGCAGGAACTCGTCTACCTCGAATTCCCTAGTCCCGTACCTCGAAGCCAGACGTCTTATTGCTGAAACTTCGTAATCGCCGTAATGATAAATGTGCATTTTCGGGTCGGACTTCCAACGTGCATAGGCCCAATCCACGAATGCCTCGAATGCCGTCCGCTCTTGAATTGAGTTATGAGCCCACCAGTCCTTGAAAGATAGTCTTCCTCGCTCGGCAAAGGACGCCCCAAAGAGATACTCGAGGCCACCTTCTACAAGTGGATAGCCCTCCATATCGAAGAAAATATCAAAATCGCTTTCTGGCGCAACCATCGCAAGTCCACGGCGCACGTTCGGCAAATGATCGAGAACTTCATAGAGCGGCTTTGGCTTTCCCTTTGAGCGGCGCTGGAGCTGAGCTTGGCAGATGAGTCGTGCGTAAATGACTCGATCAAGCTTTGATGGAACTTTACCAGGATCGGCTTCTGCGAGCTGAGCAGTCGTGCGGATTCCAAAAGCCTCAAGCTTCTTAATCTGAAGTGTCGTAATATTAGCGACGAGCGAAAGATGATCGAGCTTTTCGAGGATCAATTCGCCGATTTCTGACCAGTCACCAAGATCTTCGTGATTCTCCGGAACCGGTTGCTTGTCCTTATCAAAGGCTGCATGAAACGATTCAAAGGCATTTCGAACACTGAGGTAATAGTAATAGAAGTCATCAACACGAAAATCCCGCCTTGAATTATCGCCAAGAACAACCGTAAAACGTTTTGGCAGAGTGCCTTGCATTTCGGCGAGCATTTCTGCGTAACAACAAAGCTGAAGCGCAAAAGACGATTTTGGCGAACGAGAAAGCTTCGTGTCCCAAGGCTCGTAGTGATACTCACCAAGAACGCTTTTTCCGGGCACTCGAACGAGAAAGTCGGCAAACCCCTGGAAATCACCTTTTCGGAGCGCAGCTTGAAAAATCAGTGGTGTACCAGAAGCCATTGCATTTTTTGTGCGCTCGAATCGATCGGTGCGCGGGACCTTGGAGAGGTCCACAAATTCTCCAAACTCTGCTTTCATCTTTTCAAAGCTCTGCGATTCGTGGTCATAACCCTTCTTTTGAAGAAGTTCATTGGTCGCATCGCCGGTATCGCGACTGACAAGACCCGGGAACTCGCAGTTGTAACGATCCATCCAAGATGCGAATGAACCATTTACGAAGCACACGATATCGCTAGGAGAGAATAGGAGATGGCCTTCGCTTTTTTGCATCTAAAATAAACCCTTATCCATTCGTCTGCTCATTCTGCCCAAACCCGAATCACCATCTCGTCCGAGACGAGCTGAAGGATATTGAACGTGGAAAGTAATCTTTCCCATCTTTCATAAAACTCGGGAGACTCGCGGTCCTCTTGACGGCTCACAAAGTAGAGGCCGGACTTAGGTTTGCCTCCGCCTACCTTAGTAATGAATAGCTGCCCAGCTTCAGAGGCCGCCCCCTTTAGAACCAGAAAGTCCCGCCCTAAATGTTCGGCGATTACCTTTGATACGTCGCTAGCGATCGTAGATGCACCTTCAGTCAGCGTAAGAGCTTCCATCAAGGTGTCTTTACATTGGTGAGGGAGTAATTTCTGACTCTTGGCTGCGTTGGTGACAGCCAACATCAACGATTTCTCGGGCCGTTCGCCGCAAAGAACTCTTAGGAATTGAACAAATGCATTTTGGCCTAAAAAATCGCCCTGATCCTTTGACTCGATATCAAGATACTTCGCTGGATGATCACTCGGCTCACGCTCAAACGTGTCGATGTCTTTCCAAGTCATGATCCAAACGTGGTGTTTCGAAACACCGTCACCATTCACCAAGGCTTCGCGCTTGACGAAATCAGCGGCCATCCGATCTCCCGATCGTGGACCGGCGTGATAACGGAAGCCATCGAGGAAAACGGCAATCGGCTTCGCATTTTGATTATCAAGCCGCTCAAAATAAAAATCTGCGATGGTTGTCTTTATGCCGGTATTGAGAGGCTTCTGATGGTCCATTCGATAGCTAAAAATGTCGTTTGAATCTTTTCGTTTAATTTTAAACTCAACCGCTCTTCGCTCGTCCTTATGCGCGGTCAATTCGACGATCTCAATTCCATAGCGATCCAGCTTTGGCCGGTTTGAACTCTCATTCAGATTTCTCATGATGTTCAAGAACCGATATTCCAAGTCACTATCGAGAAAACCCTCAACCTCGACTTCGTCCAAGCCTGTCGTAAGCGCCGCCATCTTATCTTTGTGCGCGAGAATTGCCTCAAGGTACTTGATAGCTTCCGCACGGGAGACATTTGGAAGGTCGTATTGGGCTGCCCCCGCCAAGACACATCGCGGGCATCCATCGAGGTCTTTAGATGTAGCGCAAGTGCAGTCCTTCATGGTCTTTAACGAAAGACCTATCATCTCAAAAAACGAGTCTTTGTCCCAAAGCTCGCGCAAAAACCCCGTTCCTCCAGGAACAGAGTCGAAAATCACAAGAAAACGCTTCGACAGTTTCTCTTCGCCGGACTCCAAAATCCGTTGCTGGCCAATTTCTAAGTGAATCGGCTTTCCACCAAACCTCTTAATAAATCCCAACATCAGGGCAGCCCGAATCGAGGAAGTTCGAATATCGGCTTCGAACTCAGAAACGGGTAGAAGAACTCGAATCGCTTCCGACTGTAGCTCTCTATACAACATGATTGGATCGGGCAGCTTTGCCGCCTGAGTGCTGGTCGAAGTTTTACTGTGTTTACAAGTTCGCTGGTGATTTATTGTCTCTTTACCGCTTCTCATTTCTGCGACACGACCGCAGTCGTGGCAAATCCTAAAACCGCGCGGCAGCTCTTCGCCGGTAATTTCGATTTTGTCGGACAGGTAATCATCAGAGCCAAAATTGATTTCGCGGAGTGTAATTCTAGAAAGAAACTCTATACCGAAAACAAAATCATCTGATGAACACGCCCAGGCTTCACGAACGCAGCTTTTAGGGAAATCGAAAAAAGGTCGCACCTTGAAAAACTTCTTTTGACGGTCCTCAGCCTCATCGCCGATTTGGCTAGAATGCCCATCCTCAAGAGCAATTGCCCGATGTAACTTTAGCATTTTTGTTAGAGAGCCTCGGTCACCCCATTGAAGATCTGAGCAACGCGGGCACCCCTTCGCCTGGTTTTGTTTTTGCTCGCGCGATAGGTAACCGCAAGCGCGGCAAACTCGCCAATCCTCAATCAGTGAGCGCGTCTTGCCGCCTACGTCAATTTGATCTATCTGCATTTTGTAACCCCCTCCGTAGAATGTGTTCAGCGGCGCCAATTCCCTAAGCGCCATTTTTGCCGGTCGGTCAAACGACTCGCGGTGTTTGATAGCAATTTTCTTACCAGCTTCTTTTGATTCATCAAGAATCAGGCCCACAAGCTCTACGGCATCTTCTTGAAAAGCGTAGTTGGGGAGAAGACTGTAGTGAGTGAGAAATTCGAAGAAGCCGTCGCGGTAACCCACCATTGATTTCTGTGCCTCAATAGTTGCCCGCTCCCGTTTAAGCTCTCGAAATTCCAATTCCTTATCCTGAGAAAGCTTTGAACCAGCATTTTCTTGGTCTTCGAATGGTTGAATCTTCTCCCCAAGCTCCCTCTCCGTGTGGTCGAGTGCGCTGAGTTCGTTATCAAAAGATTCTACGACCTTGCGAAGTCTGGAAACGAAACCAATTTGTCCGCCTTTCGGACAAAATTCCGATTCAATCTCTGCCCAAGTATCGGGTGCCACTTCGTCGGCTTGAAATTGTCCGCGAAATTGCTGTAGTCGCGATTCCGCCTTCAAATTAAGGACGCCAGCGAGATTTTTCAGGAATCCGCCTTGGGTAGTTTCTCGAACTTCCTTTCTTAGATTTGAAACCGAAAGCTTCTCGACGTTTCGCGATAAATCTGGGTAATCCTGATCAAAAATAAATGCGAAGAACTGTCTCTTCAAAATATCCGGAGCGTCCAAAAAACAGCCTGGTGGTTCAATATTTCCGGCGATCAATTCCTCCGGGTACTGAAAATAGAGTAGATCGCGAGGCCTCGATTGGGCCACGGCCACGACTAACGCCGATCCTGATTTTCTTCCAGCACGTCCGATCTGCTGCTGATAGCTCGATGCGGATCTTGGAAGCGCGCCAACTACGGTCGCCGAAAGGTCGCCAATATCAATTCCCATTTCAAGGGTGGGCGTACACGAAAGAAGATTTACTGCATCGGCTCTGCGGGCAGACGGATCAGCATCCTTGAATTCCATCTCCAGGGCTTCTCGCCGCTTTCGACCGAGGAGTCCGGTATGCTCCATTGCAAAAATACGTTCGATATCACCTGACTCATAGATATCCCGATAGTAGGTACTCTTGGATGGAATGACTTTGGAAAAGGCTCCCTTACAATGGGTGATTACGCATCCCATCCCTCGGTAACTCTCAATTTCATTTCTTGGAACAACAGTCTTGTGCGCACACGCGTCGCATTCAAGAGCGGCTATGTCTGTAGATACCTTGATAAGCTCTGGTCGAATTCCATAGTTTTTCATTCCCCCTTTTCCGACCACTGAATTCAGGAGGCCATTGCTCTCTAGGGAAGCCATCAAGGATCGATAAAATGGAGTAATGTCATTTCGATGGTAGGTTCGCTTGGTGTCGTAACCAAAATTCTTTTTAAACCAAAAGGTAAACCAGTTATTGCCCTGGTCAAGCGTGCCAGCGAAATCAAATATTTTTGAGGTTCGATCAAATGCAATGAACTTAGGAAGTGCGCCAATCTCGCTTCCGTCTAGCCGCCCCTTCGGCATACGGCTGATCCATTCTAGTCCTGGTTTCTTTTTATCAAGCTCCCAAGCGGACTCCTTCGTCCGGTAAGCCTCTAGGAAGTCAAAACCAACACATCCACGTATGAGGGATCTCTCGAAAATCCCAAAGATCAAAAATCGAAAGTTTTCTGGTGAACACTGCCGAACGAACTCATGTTGATCGCAAAGGCTTTGGAAAATCTTGTCTGAAATTTCGGAAAGCGTCTGTACGGGGATATAGGCAGCAGAACTTAGCGTTTTTTCCAGAGTCCGTCCAACTTGGGATCTCAGACAATACTCTAAGTACAGTTCCCAGAGTGTTCTCGGCTTCAGCAACGCCCACAACGGGTCCTTTTTCTTCGAATCAAAGAACTCCTCGTACACATCGACGCCGGAGAGATCACTTGGGCAAAACGTCGCGGCAGCCTTATCCTCTCCGAGCTCTTTCTTCCAATGCTCAAGAAAAGGATTCGCAATATCGATTAGCCTTGGCTCTTGGTTCAATGTCTTCAGATAAGACTGAATCGCGGTTCGAAAATTGAACCTGAAGGTTCGCGCATTATAGTAACCAGCCCGGTGGGACGCATCTTGAACGGAATCCGAAAACACCAAGAGCTTTTTAGTTTCCCTTGGATTTAACTTCGAGAGAAAAAGCTGGCTGTTAACCACGCTGGACATCGTTGTTGTGCGGCTCGCAAGAAGCCTTAAGCTATCGCGAGACTCGCAAGAGGGACATTGTCGCTTGTCTCTTTTGTTTTCTTCGGAAAGGCACTCCCACCTTCTAAAGACCTTCCACGGGGTAAGACAACTAGGACAGCTACTAAACTGTCGCTCGCCCTCGGACTCGTGGCTGTAATAGCCACACCCTGGGCATATTCTGATTTTGTTGTTCATCACCTCGGTCATTTCTTGCTGCTCTACCGACTCAAGCTCTCGCCAAGGAAAAAGGTAGCGAACCTGCGAGTCACCTTTTGCGTACTTCTCGTATATCGCTTGAATGTCCCACTCGAAGTCTTGAGATCGGTTTATGGCAGCTAGGTATCCCAACTCTCCACACTCTTCGCAAAATACAGGCGGCAAGTATCGAGTCTCCCCCTTAAGGGGCTTCTCTTCGAGCCAACGAAAATGAGGGGCGTCGTAATCCAAAGTCGAAAGAAGCCTTCTCAATTCACGCAACCACAACTGAACTCTAACCGAGAACAGCGGAACCGCGCGGGTCTTTCCGCCAATTTCAATTTCCTTCGCGCTATGCGCGATAATCGCCAAGAAACTATGAAGTTGCCGTGAAGTAATTTTTAATGCCGAAACGAGATCAGCCTCAGTGTGAGGCTTGCCGCCGAGAGCTTCCAGAATCTTTCGCGTAAGCGGATGGGACTTTACGCGTTTTCCAAGGTCAATTGATTCCGTGACGTCGGCTCCAAACCAAAGTTTCGTCTGCTTATGAATATAAGCCTCAAGCGAAGTGTCTCCAAGGAACTCTAGCGCGTCCGAATCTGCCGGAAGGCCTTCGACACTTGCACGAACTCCTTTGAACACTTCGTCAATCGACTCGCGCGACTCCTTGATGATGGCTCCATCGTCAAATTTTTCGCCAAATAGCTTCTCGGCGAATCGCTTGAGAATCGTCGACCCTTCAATTCCGGACAGAAGTGTAGCAGAAGTACCTACACAGGAGAGTTTGCCGCTCTCAATTTTTAGTTTCGCCTTCAAACGACGAATTAGAAGAGATACGTCGCTCCCTTGAGCGCCATCGTATGTATGCATCTCATCCAGTACTAAGTACTGAAGAGATGAATTTTCTCCAATTGCACCGGCCCATAATTTTTCAAATTCTGGCTTCATCAGAAGCAAGTCGAGCATTTTATAGTTAGTAAGTAAGATGTCGGGAGGGTTCCGAATAATTGCCGCACGATCATCAACGATGTGACCAGGTGACATAGTCTTATGCGAAATCCGTTTTTCTCCGGGATCGCGATCTTCGCCAACAAGAATTCCGGCCGTTACTCGATTTGTAAGTTCGGCGGACGACGATATGATCTCGGCGATTCTCCTTGCCTGATCAAAAGCCAAGGCATTCATCGGATATAAAATGATTGCCTTGATGCCCGGTTGATTTGTCTGATTCTTCCGAAGGCAATGATCAAGAACTGGAAAGAGAAAGCACTCAGTCTTTCCAGAACCAGTACCAGTTACGACCAGCGTGCTCTCTGGCTTTTTCACTTTCGACGTCAGCCTCTGAAACGCTTTAAGTTGATGTTCAAACGGTCGAAATTGAAGTGCAAGATCAAATAAGTTTGTTGGCTGAGAGGCTGAAGATCTAAAAGGCAATTTTACGTCAATATAGGGACCACGAAAAAGACCACTCTCCGATCGGATGTGCTTTTCGAATGCTTCAACAAAACCGACGTTCTTAATATTGAACGTAGTCTTAAGATAGCTAATTACATTCTCTTTGAGCTGATGCGAAAGAGTACTGGGTATTAGAGTTTCGTTCATCACCAGCCCCTCGTCTTAAAGAACTTGTGGGCGGCGATGAGTTTCGCTTTTCGATCGAACCCACGCTTGCGGTCATACATATTTAGAACAGGAAAGAGAATTTCATAGACCTGGACAAGCTCTTCGGCCGAAAGATCATAAATAAGACCGACAAGAGCATCAACTTCTACAATTGCTTGGTCGCGATCGGACTGCGTTCGAATTGTTCTGGCTCGATCAAATTTGGTTCCAAATCCGTTCAAGGCAATTCCATTTATCAGATTGTCCTTTCGATCATTTAGAGCCGAACACTTTAACCAAAGATCGTTGTACGCTTCGGTCAATCCATTTAAAGGCAGGGTTCTTCGCGCAACGGAATTGAAAAAAACATCCATGTCGCCAATTGGGGCGTTCTTGAAATCTGTATTAAAAAAATGAGTTTTATTTCTGAGCCTCTGGATACCATCGAAAATAAGGCTCGCAGTAATACCGGCAAGCAGTGGCAACTTAGATTCGTCTACGATAGCGAGACTATCCAGGGATGAAATATGAGATACTCCAGGAGGAATGATACAGGTGAACATACATCGCTCGTTCGTTGGCGAAATCATGTTTCTCGTCAACAGTCTGTAATAACTCCTGTAAGTCCTCCCTCGAAGTTTGGGCAGTCTTTCATCAGCCTCTCGTCCCTTTGTTAGGTGAAATAGAGTTCTCTGTACGAAACTATTTTCACAACCTTCCAAATCTACATCATCATAAGAAAATTTAGACTGATAAGTCTCCCTCGTTTCCTTCGATATTGGATTGAATGGATTGACGTGAGGGCCCGAAAGGATCAGATCCTTATAGGTTTTTGCCTTACCGTTTTTTTCAATAAATAAACCATCATCTCCAGCGTCAGTCTCGTCAAACATTCGCGACCCTACGCAACTTTCTTGGCCGCCTACAAAGGTTTCTAAGGTCATAGCGACTTTCCCGATCTTCTCAATGAACCTAATAATCGAGTTACTATGTACGTTTAAAAAGGCGGGCGCGCTGGAATCTGGATCCCCTAAAAATGCCGAAAAGAGCTTGAGCGTTTTTTGATTCGCTTCAATTAACCGATCTTGATGACCTCGAGTCTCCCAATTTCCATTAAGGTCTTTTACCAATGGAACATCATTCCCAGCATCTGTTCCGTCAAAACACTCGTCTATCGTGCTGGGTAGGAATAGGTTTCCAATATGCTTAAAGTCCGGAGTATTTTTTAAGCCAGTAAAGATATTTATGCTAAATCGTTTTGCATTTCCAACCTCTGAAAAAAGCTTCTTTTCGTTTTGAAACTGAAAGTGATAGGCGTACTTTGAATACAATTGGGCCCTGATTTCAACGCCCACTTTGTCATCTAGTATTCCATCCTCCTGGATAACTCCTAGTGTCCCATCATTTTTTAAAAGAAAGAAACACAGCACATCAAAGGCTTTATAAGTATTCTTTTGAACGCCCTTGAGTGCTGAGTAAAAACCAGTATCGAGCAGCCCGGTATATCCACTAAAGCTGATAAACTCATTGATCAGTAACTTCCGAACAGATTCATCTTCAATGTTGTCTACAAAAGTTCTCGTATCACCAGCGCTTAACTCCTTGGCAACTGGTATTGGATTTAGATCACTTAAAAACAAAGAGTCTTGCCACTCAACTGCCAGCCATGGTGGATTTCCAAGTATTAAATCAAAGCCACCAGACGAGATAACTTCGGGAAACTCTATTTCCCAATGAAAGTATCTCTCGCATTTGGATTTCTCTGAAATAAGTTGGTGAAGCTTAGGATCTATTTCCGCACCGTCGAGAAGATCAGCATAGACACTGCAAAGCTTGTCATGGTTGGCTGGAAACGTATCGAGATCTTCAGAGGTCAAAAAGAATGCCGAGCACCATAAGTCGGCACATACCTTTAGTTTTTCGTACGCTAACCTTTTTTTCTCAAAATCAGAAGATGCAGATAATTCTTTTCGTACAGATTCGATCTTTTCTTGAAGTAGCCTTATTGTTGAATGCGAGCTCTCCATTTTAGAGCCGATGAAACTCTTCCTAAATGATTGAATCTTCTCAAACCCAATCGGGTCATAGTCCTTTAACCTCTTTCCGTAATTCATCATTCCGTCATCGAGAAGAAGCCAAGGATAAACACCATCTGCTCCCTTCTTGAATCGCGCTCCCGTCAGGCTGTTGCCAACCTTCAGTCGGCCATCAAAATTGGGCGGCTCTTTTCCCGCCCCTATACAGTTGAGCCACAATGAAAACCTCGCCAATTCAATTGCGGTTGGATTCAAGTCTACGCCGTAAACATTGTTTGCTATTAGCTGATATTTGACCGTCCAAAGACGCCGCTGCCTGTCCTTTGGCGTTCGAAGATTACCAACACCAGTCTCAATTTCTAATTCAAGAATTTTTTCTGCTAGCTGATTCACTGCCTCGTTCAAGAACGCGCCAGACCCCATTGCTGGCTCAAGAATTCTTACGCTCCAGAGGTCATCAAGGTTTTTCTTGGTTTCAAAAAGAACCTTAAGGGAATACTTCACTGTGCACTTGGTCAGTGATTCAGGGGTGTAGTAGCTTGCGAGCTTCTGCCTGTCCCTTCCCGCAAGGCGATATATGAAACTGCCTTTTTTGTAAACTTTCGGATTCCCAGATTCATCGAGAACAGTATTCTCGTCAGCGAGCTTGTATTTCTTTTCGGAAGTCTTTCGATATTTATCGACGAGGGACTTTGGTGCAAGGTAGACTTGATCAAGCTCTTTGCCGTTGTCGATATCACTTTGTTTTACGCTCGTCGGCTTGAGCGCGTGAAGATCTTCTTGGGCGAAGAATCCAGTGTAAGAGAGAAGTCCTTCATATACTGCCCCAAGCTGATTAATTCCAAGATTTGCATATGAAACTCGGGAACGAAGTTTCCCACCTCTCTCTTTTTTTCGCGTCAATGAAAGTTTCTTAAGAATTTCGAGCAACACTGCGTTTCGGAGCTTTACGCCTTTTAGGTGATTGATCGCTTTCGGGTCAAAAAGATCGCTCTTTATGCCCTTAACGAGAAAACCGGACTGCGACTCCTCTCTCTTGAGAAGGCCCTCCTTCGCGCCGGGCTCAAAACCAAAAAAGATAAGGTTGAAGATTTGGTCGAGACTCTCGAAAAGAAAAGTTCCTCGTGACTCGACGGAGTCTGGTGCGATTTCAACGAAATCCAATTCAACCAGTTTTTCAAGACTGTAACCATTACGGTAGATCTCCGACTTCAAGGGCAGGAGATCAGAATCATCTCCCTGCGCTTCGAGATATAGAAGAAATAGAAGTCGATAAACATAGTAAAGGGCATCGTGGGTCAGTTCCGCGGCGTATTGTTCTGCGGTGTCCGCCGAATAAATCTTTTGATGACTCTCCTTCTTCAGGTCGATCATCTCATTAATCAAAAGCTCAATGGCTTCCCGAACACTCTCGCGAAGCTCAGTCGTTACTTCAAATGCGTGCCGATGGGAGTTATCGTCAAACTCATCGTGCGGAGAGTTACCGGTCTCAGGGCAAAAAATTCGCTTCGCCACCAAGCCAAATAGAACCTCATATGGCTTCGCATCTCGCTGCAAAAATATCTCTTGCCACTCAATCCGAAGGTAGCGCCCGAAAGACCACTTGTTCCGCTCAATAATAAAAAGCGCATTGGGTGCACCCACAAGAATCCATCGAGGTGGGTTTTGAGAATCCTGAAGCTCCTCGCGAAGCACTTCCGAAAGCTCAAAATCAACTGCTGCAATTTCGGAATCGGCATCAGATTTAAAAAAAACCGGCGGAGTCTCGAACGCTCCCATTTCTGGTTGATTGACCAACACCGCAAAAAGTTCGGGGGCTGTGGAGCGCTCTACATCGACAAAATGGGAATAAGCCTGTCCAGAGGAGGTCTGATGCTCCCTCGTTTCGGGACGATACCCCAAGGCTTGAAACAAGCTCTTATAGAAGTCAGCCATCGCTTCGAGCTGTCTCGTGCCACCTTCCGACATTTCCTTCATCGCCCAGAACTGTGCATCCAGCCCCTTAAGCGCGGCGACGGAAGCTTGCGTCGTGGCATCCTCGCCGACTTTGGAGCGAAGGTCTTCGAGGAACTTACTGTCCCAATAGAAATTCGTGTAAAACTCGTTCTCGTTATAGATTCCCTTGATCACGACCAGCTCCCGTCATCTGGAACAAATGCGGCGACCACGCGAGCAAATGGAACCTTGATTTCGACTTCGAACTGGGCGCGAACGTAATCTTGAAATCGACGATGAACTTTTGCCGCCGCATCTAGCTCTTCTTGAAGTCTTCTTTTCTGATTCAGGCTCTTTAAAGTTGCGTTGAGATAAACATTTTTCTTCTCAAGCCAATGATTGAGATCATCAAGGTGAACTTCTAGTTTTGGAGAACGGTCATTGTGCTCCCTAACGGCCTTGGCCTGAAGTGCGCCCTCGTATTGTTTAATCAGGCTCTCAATTTGAATGACCATGTCCTTTTGTTGTTTCTTTAACTTCGTTTCCGACTTATCGGATGTGGAATTGACGACCGCTTTCTTGTCGAAGCCCATTTTATTTATCGCTTCAAACGGGTCTGTGAAAATCCACTTTCCGCCTTTTTCCTTCTGAGCAAATAAAAGTTCTGAGGTGATCGGCTGACCCTTCTTATTGAAGACGGCTCCATAAATCAAAAATGAAATGTCTTTCAGGAAATCAGATTTTTCTAGGATGACAACCGGAGCGTGATCCTTCTGATATGCGCCCTCTAGCTGCCTCATCATCAGTTGAATCGTTGGATGATTTTCCCAAAGGTAATGTCTATTAGACCAGAGGCCGACTTTTTTTCTAGCATCCGAAATCGAGCGCTCAATATCAGCAACTGAGTGCGAAAAGGTGAGTGTCGTTTTTTCCGTAATTTCGAGTTCATCTTGCAGCAGGCGGAGCGAGTATTTCACGGACTCAACAAGCTTTGGATTCTCCGGCAACGGAACCTGGATATCTCCATCTTCTGTCTTATGCTTCAGCCCAAGCTCTTTGGCCGCAGCATTGAAGAACTCGAGATCGCTATAGATCGTTTTTATTTCCGAGACTCGCGCCTTAGTGGTCGAAACTGGAGTGAGCGTTCCATAAATATCGTCGAGGAGCGCACTGGCATCGAATAGAGAATTTAGATCCTCTTCTTCTTGGTAGGTGACCGCTACCTTTTCGACTTCTTTTTCTGCATCAAAGCACGCAAGAGCAAGACTCTCGTCGCCAAGCTGCTCTCGAACATTGTTCGCTCGTTCCAGCAGTTTCTCGACGACCCATCGCTCTCTAAGGCGCGCGAGGTCGGGATTCTGGGTATCATTTACGAGGTAAAAAATCCGAGCTTCTTTTTTCTGCCCGTAACGGTGGATTCGTCCATTCCTTTGTTCCAACGTGATGAGCGACCATGGCACGTCGAAATGGATGAGATGACTACAGAAGTAATGTAAATTCACTCCCTCCGAGGCGATGTCCGTGGTGATTAACAACTTGATCTTACCGTTTTCGGAAGCGAATGACTCGATGATGCTTTGCTGTGCGTCCTCTGGAACGCTGGCATTAAAGCCTACGACTTGAGCTTTTGAATCAAAATCTTTATCGTCTTTGGGCGTTGTCAGCTTCAAGTCTTCGGCAAGCGCCTCAATCAGCGCCGTCTGCGTTTTTCGAAATTCGCTGAAAATTACTACGCGCTCTTTCTTCGGAATTCCATCTTTATCTGTGAGAAGCCTTAGCAGCTCTTTGTACTTCGGCGTTTTCTTGATGTTGTATTTAGAAAGGTCTTTGGAAATTCCAGTCAGAAATTCGAAGTCTTCTTTGTGTTGAATGCTAACCGCAGGATCAATTTTCTTAAGTCGCTCTTCTATGCTCGATAGAATCGCTTCAGGAGAGGAAAATAGAGCCTTGGAAAGAGTAGAGCGAAAGAAAACATCTTTCTTTCGAGATTTGCTCTGATCCAATACTTTGAAAACTTTGCCCCTTAGTTTCATTAGGACCGCTTCGTCTTCTTTCGCGCACTGGACATATTTTGGATCTTCAATTCGCGGCGGAATTTTTTGCGCTAGGTCCAAGTCTTTTCCGAACCTTCGAAAAACTACCTCTGCATTTTGCAATACCTCTTTTGTAATTTTGCTCGGATCAGTCACCAGCGTCGGATCGATGAGCTCCAGTAGGCTGGAGTAACTTTCCTTTGTGCCGTCGTGAGGAGTCGCGCTTGTGAGAATCAGCGCGTCTGAGGCAGCAGAGAGTTTCTTGGCAAGCTTTGAACGATCGGAGCTGGATTTTCCACGCCGAGCTACGTTGTGGCATTCGTCGATAACAATGACATCCCAATGAGCGGAATCGAGATATCCCATCATTGTCTTTGTTTTCAACGTGTCCATCGACATGATCACTTTGTCGTAATAGTTGAAGGGATTCATTCGGCTTGGAATGTCGCGGAAGACTCGCTCAACCCGCTTGCTGTCCATGGCCTTGAGGGGGATTGTAAATCGTGACCAAAGCTCTTTCTGAAGCTGCGTCAGCATGGACTTGAGGCACACGACTAAAATTCGCTGGCCTTTCCCTCTTCGAATCAATTCCGAAAGAAGGATTCCCATTTGAATTGTTTTTCCGAGGCCCACCGCATCGGCCATCAAAATTCTAGGCCTGATGTGTTTGGTCTGGTCTAACGCTTTAGCCGCAGGCTCACGCTGATAAGGCTCGTTGTTGAATACTCCGCGATGTCCGATGACGAGGTCAGGCGTTGTCGGAACACTTTTCTTGATCCAGAGATCGATAAACAGCTTAGTCTTTCGATAGTTCGAACTGGTATCAATCTGAAAATCAATTTGGAGCGGATCGACGATTTTGATCTGATCGAGAACATCTAAGAACGTCATGTTGAGTCCACGGACGATCCCCGAAGCTCCTTCGGCCTTCACAACATACGAATCGATTTCAGAATCGAATTGGCATGTTCTTACAAGCCACTCTTCACTGCGGATTTCCACTCGGGCGCCGGGGGGAAGGGGCGCCTTTAGTCGCGCTTTCGGAGAGACAATATTTGGCCGAACGGTGGACATCAGCAAACGCCTCGCGTTTCTTTTTCACCTTCGGGAATCTGCGCACCACCGGACGTGACCCAGCCGTCCACTTCCGAAGGCTTGAACTTCCAAAGTTTCCCAACTCGGTGGGCCGGAATCTTTTCCTTCTCAAGCCAGCGATAGACTGTTTCCTTCGAAACCCCTAAATGGCATGCAATATCCTCAACCGAGTACCAAGGCTCGATAGAATTCATTCATTCTCCTAATAGATGACTATCAAAATAGTAACGACGCCAATACATGACGAGCAAATACAATCAGCTTGCGCGCCCAGCTAAGTCCAAAATTTCTGTTGTATGGGTGACTTCGCATACACGAAAGCGTGACTAGCTTCACTCGATCAACGTGGGACAAGCAGTTGCCTATAGCTGCCTCCATCGCGGAGTACCAACTGAAGAATGCATGAAGATCGGGCAGGCCGCCGCCGTATAGAAGTTCAGTTGAGGGTGAGGCGTCACGGCCCGAGCGTCAAAGGTCCAGGCGCTATATTCGAGCCGGTGATTTTGCGTAACTCGGCTCTTTATTCAAGGCGACGGTAGTTGCAGCTATTAAGAAGCAAATTGCCGAAATTCCCCAGGCCATTTGCACCGTGAGTTTGTCTATTACGCTTGCCGAAACAAAATAGCTCACTGCAACCATCAGCTCTACTGAGAAATTCATCGTCGAGAGTCCCGTTGTTCTCACCGTATCGGGAAATTCCTCATGCTGAATCGCCTGAACTGCTGGAAGAAATGCTCCTCTAGCCCCAGCCATTGTCCATACACCAAAAAGCGCCATCCATACATTTTGAGCGAAAACGCAAACCACGGAACCTGCCGCCATCAGTGCGAGCGAAATGAAAAGTCGTTGCATATAAGTATCCGGTCGTGGCCTTTTGGACAGCCCATGATTAACGGTATAGCGCAGGATATAGGAGCCCGTGGATAGAACAGAAAACCATTTGGCGCTTCCGCCGCCTAGCTGCTGAATCCAAGGAAGCCACATGACACCTAAGATCGATTCAATTTGATGAAGAATTCTAACTGGCAAAAGTGTCGTTAGCTCGGGCGACCTTTTTATGACGGAAAATCCTATTCTCAGTCGTTCACGAAACTCTTTTCCCAGCGAATGTTCGCTTCTGCGAGTTTCAGACTCCCAAAATCGAGATGCGATGAATAGAGAAGCGCCGAGGAAGAACACTCCACCAATTAATAACGATGAGCGCCCCATCCAATCGCTCAAAAAGCCAACCAGGAAGCTTGCGAGAATGTAGCTCGCGACTGCCGCCTTTTCCATTGATGAGAAAAAGTGATTTGAATTGAATCGATTTGCCTCTTCCGTTCTTGCGGTTTCAAACATCAAGGACATCACGGCCCTAGTCACGAAACTGGAACCCAGGCCATAAAGTGCATAGCCGCAAAGAATCTGAATAGTGGAGGTCGAGCCGATACCCAGAAGAACCATTGCGGCAGTCTGGAAAATTCCGCCAAGTACCGAAGCTCTCTTTGCGCCAAAAATATCAGCCCAAATTCCCGTAGGAATCTCTACTGCGGCTAAAATCAAATAAAGAATACCGTTACCTATTGAGATCGTCTGAAAACTAACGCCGGCCTCGTGGAGTATCGGAGATGCGGCGATGCTAAATAGCATCGCCGCAAATCCACGGAGGCCCGCAACGCTTTGAGACTTTGCGAGCGCCTTCATTTACTTGGTCTCTGCGGGAATGAAGAGAAGCTGGTAAAGCTCCGCTTCAATGTCCACACACGATAACTGTTCACTCTCGCACTTAGCCAATTCCCAAAGTAATTTTTGGGCGTGGCAAATTTTCGGCGAAGTTGAAATTACCGTTTTTCCATCAGGCGAAACAATCACGCAACAGACTGGTGGTTTGACTGGAGCGCCAGTAGGATCGTGTCCGCCGCCACCGAGTCTCTCGCATCCACCTTGAGGATCGTGCCCGCCTCCGCCGTCGTCTGTTTCAGCAGTGCCACTATCGGTGATCGCTGTATTGAAAATTTCCGCTCTCGGATTTTTGGACAAAGCCATGATTTGTCCCGTTGGGTCATTGCCACCACCAGAGCGAAGCATCGCCTGTTGAGCGATTTCACCTTGGTAGGCCGCGAGCATCATTATAGTTGGGTCATTACCACCCGCAAAACTCTTGCCAGAAAATCCAAGCGTGAAAAAGAACGCCAAAAGGATTGTAAACGTCATATCGAAGAATTTCATTCTACGAAAAAATAACCCTTTGATTGATTTTGTTTTCGCATTTTCATTGGCGTATTCTTTGGCTTTAAGTTTGATCTGGAGAAACATTTCTTGCATCTCCTTGGTTTGCTCCTCTGTGTAAAAAGCATCCATGGAAAAATAGGATTTGTTTTTCCAATACTCCTTGTTACCCGTGTACTCCTTCATAAGCTCAAAGACCTTGCCGTCTTTTCTGGCCTCAAGATCGTTGTCGTATCTGTAGTTGGAATAGTTGATATAGTTCTCGGGATAATTGGAATAATATTTCCCGTCTAGCGTGATATGGATCAAGCCAACCTTTATGAAGCGATCCATAACGGCCTGCGCCTTCTTTGGCTCTGGCTCGGGAAATTGTTTTTTAATTTCGGTGAGCGACAAAGGCTCGATCCTCGTCGCATAGAACAGAGTTCGAGTGTATTCATCGGAATGAATTTCCTCAATCTGCTCAGGCGAGAGTCGAATGCTTGGCACTCCCACATTCTCGACTGGCACTTCTGCTTTCACTTTATTTGTGTCCACGGGCGTGGACGCTTGTTTCGGACTCTGGACATCAGAAAATTTACCATTTCCTTTTGCCTCTAGTTTTTCTGTTACTGCTTCCATTTGATCCCCCTTATTTATTTATTCAGTTCTCACACGTTTACGTTCTGCAAAATTTGAGCGCGGCCTTCTATCAGATTGAGATAGGTGTGTTAGCTGTGACACTAACTCCAGCAGATGATCCTTCAAGGGGGCCTTGGCATCCTTCGCCGCAAAATACACTTGGGCCTCAAGTGTTCCGAGAATCCTTCTATAGTCTTCAAAAGGAATTGCTCGAAGAGCTTCTATCACCTTGATCTCTTCCTGATATACGAACGCGTCCTTCCCCATAACCATGATGTCTAAAGTGACGCCAAGGGCTTGCGCTATACGCACAAGCTCACTTGCAGTCGCTTCTCGTTTTCCGACTTCGATCTTCGAGATGGAGGACTTTGGCAAGCCAGCGCGCTCATCAAGCTCGGCTTGCTTTATGTCCTTGGCCACCCGAAGGGACCGAACTCTACCTGCGATGTATGAAGAATCGCTTTGCATAAAAAGCTATTAACCAAATCAGCGAATTAAAAGCAACTAAAAAGATTTGACCAAAACAAAAATAGTATTATAGAACCCTTGTAAGGCGCTTGAATAGGCTATTAAGCGACTATAATGGAGGGGAATGTATGGAAAACAGTAAATTAGCTAAATTAGCGAATTACCAAAAAACGAAGACATGGTGCGCAAAAAATGAGCAGCTAAGCCAGGTACTCAGCAAGCTAGGCGAGCTACTGGGTATTGAGTTCGGCAGCATCACCGTTCGCTATCATCATGGTCAGTGGAATCCAAAAATTGAGATCGAAAAAAGAATGGTCGAAGAAATAGAGAAGTAGTTTTTAAAAGAAGCGCCGACCCAAAAACTGGGAGGCTATGTGCAAAAAGGATCAAGACGACCGATAAAAAGGAGGCTTGAACCGTGGAGTTAAACCTCACAACCAAATCAGATATAGGAATCTGATCGAGGCTTGAACTTCCGAAAGGAATCCAAAATGGATTCAAGTAATACCGCTCAATTCATTGAGCAAACCGTGAGCGTAAAACCAGGATCACCTTGGTTACAAACAAATGGCAAACCCACTCCAGAAGAGCATCTCAAAACTCTGACCCCACACTGGGATCAGGCAACATGGGGGCAATATTTAAAGTGGTACGAAGAAATCGACGGCACCAGAGCTGAATCAATTGTGCCGCCCAAGCTATACGACCAGATTTGTGAAGCGCAGGAAGAGTCGATCTTCATCTATGCACAAAGCAATGCCGACGATCAGCTGAAAAATAGAATCCGCCAACATATAGAATTGCTGACACCGCAGCAGCAAAAAATAATTGATTTTATTTTTTGGCAAGGCCGCAGCGAACGCTACATTGCAAACCGTCTTGGGATTTCTTGTGTCGCCGTCCATCAAATCAAGAAAAGAGCCCTAAAATCTCTGGAGTCAATAATCCAGGGGGTTAGCAGTTCCCGTATTATGAGAGGGGAAAATTCCCCTCTCACGAAAGGGGCAATGGATGACAAAAAGATTCTGCGGCTGGCTGAAGGGGATATTCCAAAAGCTAGCTAAAAAAAGTGAATCAGTTGAGGATTGGCGAAGACTAGAGTTTCGAGATGAATGGTCCACCGATGACCGGGGGCCGACATGAAAAACCAAGTCTTGCCATATCCAAAACGAAATCCTGAGGCAGAAGAAGACTTAAAGCTCCTCCGCGAGCTGATGCCAAGTTTAAGCGAGAACGGAACTTTAGCCATTTACTTCAGATTTTGGGAGCGGCTACTGATTGAAGAAATCGCAAGCATACTTGGCCTCTCGTGGGACGAAGCGGATCACCTTATTGAGAATTCCATAAAAGAGCTTCGCGGAGGGTTTTCCGCGAAGCAATTAAGACCGCAGCAAAAAGCTGCATAAAAAACACAAACAATTTTAACAAAAGGAGTTTTTCCTATGGAAAAGCAAACGAACACTCATGCCAAAAATGACCAGTCAAATCAGTATTTCCGCTTTCAAGTATTTCAGGGGGAAAAGGATGGAGCCGAGAAAATTAAAAAGACCAAAAGCGTTGGCATGGCCTATTTAAAAAGTGGCCAAAATATCTATACGCTAAGGCTTTGGACATTTTCTTGGGATCGTTACTACATTCTGCCAAATAAAAACGATTCGTCAAAGTATCTCGTGATGACGAGAGAGCCCAATAAGAATCCATCAGCCAAGAATAAATATTTTTGGAATATCGTTGGAAACGGTTCTGTCGATTCCACTCAAGGCGTGATTCAGATTGAGTTCGATCTCTTGAGCAAACCTATCTACATGAACATTCATCCAGAGTCTTCCGCCTTCTCGGTAAGCTTGCCGGAGCCAGAGGTTCTCGCTGATGTTGCTTAAATGAATCCGATTGCGCGCCCATTTGAGCTACTTCGATTGAATTCGTAAGGAGTGTAAATGAAACACAAAAATAGTTTTTTGATTTTAGGAGTTTGTATTTTGGCGATGACGCTAATGCCGGAGATGGCTCATGCCGGACTTGAATCAAGTCTTGTCGGGATCAAAACGAAGCTCACGGGAGTAATCCTGCCGCTTCTGTCAGTGATCGGTATCGCTATTGCTGCGATTTCGTTTTTCACGGGCAACCCGCAGGCAAAGCAGCACATCGTCTACGCAGTGCTGGGTTGTATGTTCGGCTTTGGCGCACAGGCCATCGTGGACTTTATCGCCCAAACTGTTCGCTAACCACAGGAGGTCACGATGGACGATGAAGGTTTAATGACAAGTAAAGTCCCAAGGGCTCTTGAGATGAAATCAAAGTTGTTCGGCTATGAGCTGCCGGACCTGCTTTTGATTTTTATGAACCTTGCGATCACGAATCTTGTGTTTGGCACCTCGTCCTTCCGCTATCCGCTGGTATGGGGAACAACGCTTTTCTTGGCGTTGTTCCTCTTCTTTGCAAAACGCGGAAGGCCCGACAACTATCTGCAACATTTAATTGAGCACTATGTACGTCCCGTGTACTTCGCGGCGGGCCGAGGCGACAAAATCTATCGGCGATTTGTTAGGAATAAAAAATGAGCAAAAAACAAAAAGACGCAAGTCTTGCAGAAAACCTTCCCTATTGGGATTTTATTGATGGTCCAAACGCTCACGCTATTCTATTTGATGGCTCCCTTGTTGCGGGCCTTCGAGTGGGTCTTATTGACGTTGAGTGTTTTGACGAGAGCGAAACCAATCACTTTACAATGGGACTGCGCTCAGCGCTCAATTCCGTATCTGAAGGAACGTCTCTGCAATTCGTGCTTGGGGTTCGATCTGATTTTTCAGATGTGCTGGGAAAACATAAAGCAGGCAAAGCTGAAAACATTCACCCGCTTGTAAAAAGCATTGCGGACTACCGGGAAAAATCCCTGTCTGCCGCGATGGATTCAGGGGAACTCTATCGACCTGAGCTTTTCGTCTATGTTCGCACTCCCGTCGTTGACGCGAAGAAAGTGAGTATCTTTAAAAAGAAGGAACTATTTTCTGACGAATCAGCGAAAGCGTACCAAGACACTCTAGAAGTTTTAGGCCAGAACATCGAAACCCTAGTTTCTTCGTTTGAAGGGCTGGGGCTCTCTTGCAAGGAGCTTGGCAGAGATGAAATTTTATCTAATGTGTATGAATTCTTAAATCCCAAGCGCTCAAAATCCGAACCTGTTCCGCAGGTGAAGACTTTTGTTGAGCCGGATATTGAAAAAGATGTTTTGGAAGAGGTCGAGTGGCTTGCGGCGCAGTCGCCGCGAGAGCAACTCGTGTTTGGCGATTTGATGCTGGGATTTGAGCAATTTAGTCTTGATGGCTTTTTCCACCGCGTGATTACGCTTAAAACATTGCCAGAGATGACTTTTGCCGGACAACTCGCAAGTTTCTTGCGCCTGCCATTTCACTACGATCTGATTCTTTCGCTTGATGTACCGCCGCAGTCTTCTGAAATGTCCAAGCTCCAGCAAAAAAGAAAAATGGCGCACTCGATGGCCGTCACTTCTGGCGGGAAGGCCAGTGACCTTGAGAGCGAATCAAAGCTCTCGTCCACCGAGGAATTGATTCGAGAGTTGTTAAATACTGGCCAACGCATCTACGCCGTTCAAATGAGCATCGTGCTGAAGGCCGAGGCCACAGTCGATGGCACAAAGAAGCTCAACCGCGAGGTGCGCGAAGTGCTGTCGCGCTTCCGCGCACTCCAGTGCGCAGAGGGACTTGAGGAAGGCGTTGGAGCTTGGAAGATTTTAAAAGGTAGTCTTCCGGCGGCTCCGATTAGCTTAGAGCGCGCTAGGAAAATGAAAACGAATAATCTCGCTGATTTTCTGCCGGTCTATGGTCCTCGCGAAGGGGATCTTGACCCGGCAGTGATTTTTCGCAATCGCATGAACGGACTTGTAAGTTACAACCCGTTTGATTCCGGGCTACCGAACTACAACTGCCTGGTGACGGGTTCAAGTGGCGCTGGCAAAAGTTTTTTGAACAACTGCATTCTTCTTCAGGAACTAGCAAGAAATATGCGGGTGTTCATCATCGACATCGGTGGTTCATACAAAAAGCTCACCGAGGCACTTGGTGGTCAGTACCTTGAAATCAACTTGTCTGATAACTACCGAATAAATCCATTTGATATTCCAAATCCAAAGGAAGAGCCAAGTAATCAGAAATTGAAGTCACTCCTTGCTTGCATTGAAAGCATGGTGAGCGAAGACGATAAGGCAAAGCTGCCAAAGCTTGATCGCGCACTCTTAGAGCGAGCGATTATCGAACTTTATAAAAGCCGCAGGGCTAAAGGCGAAGTGCCGATGATGAGTGATTTGGCACGATACCTTTCTGCGTTTGAAGAAGATTCGATGAAGGCGGTTTCAAAAATGCTTTACCTCTGGACTGGCGAGCGCCCCTACGGGCGACTGCTTGATGGGCCAGGGAGTTTGAGAACCGATGCGCAGATTTGCACTTTCGATTTGAAGGGGCTTTCTGCGTATCCAGATTTGCAAAGCGTGATGATTCTGATTTTGACGGACTTTATTTTGGGCCAGGTGGAGGGGGATCGCTCAATGCGGAAGCGGATTATTCTCGATGAGGCGTGGGAGCTACTAAAATCAAACGCCGCCGCGTCGTTTATGGAATATTGCGCTCGAACCCTTCGCAAAACGGGCTCTGGTATCACGTTCATTACTCAAGGGGTTGAAGAGATCGTGGCAAGCCCAATTGGGCCTGCCATTTTGAACAACACTGCCACCAAATTTGTAATGCTCCAGCGTGGAGATTCGGAAATCTTGCGCGATACGCTCAAACTCAATACCCAGGAGCTTGGTCTTATTCACTCCCTTGGGCAGAAGAAGGGTGAATTCTCGGAAGGATTTATGATCGAGGGCGATCATCGCCAGGTGATCCGCATATATCCAAGTCCTTTTGAGTATTGGCTCTCTACTTCAGATGCGCAGGACAATTTGTATTTGTCCGAACTTCGCAGTCAGGGACTAGGCCTCGTGAAAGCAATTGAGAAAGCGGCAGACGTATATCCAAACGGCGTGGCTGTAGGCCGCACGAAAGGTTCCGCATGAAAAAATTTAAAAAGATGCTGGTGATTGGACTGATGAGCCTGTGCCTCATTGTTCCAAAGCCCGCGAAGGCAGATCTATTTGGCGGAGACGTTGCTGTGCTTGTGCAGATATTGGCAAACGCAATTCAGCAGCTAGCACAGCTTCAACAGCTCCTATCGACTGGTAGCGATACGCTTGGGCTCTTGAGGGAAATTAATCAGGGGATCAGAGAGGGATTAACCGTCCTTCAAATGATTAACCCCAAATTCCATCCAGGGATTTATGGGAATCTTGAGACGGCAGAAAAGGTGCTGGGGATCATCAACGACTTGTACGGGAAAATTCCACAAACCGCCGAAGTGCGGCTCCAACAGGCGCAGGACCAATCCGCATCTGAAAGCATCGCCATGAACGGACCAATGTTTCAGTTTGCGGATCAGGCCGATGAAGAAAGTAAAAGAATTTTTGAGCATTCCCAAAGTGTGAGTCCGCAGGGGGCTGCGAAACTCACAGCTCAGTCGATTGCGGTTTTAATTGGCGTGTCCACTCAGGTTTTGAGGAGTAATTCGATGATCTTAAAAGCGATGGGTGAAAACATGGCTCTTCAAAATCGAAAAGAAAAATTGCAATCAGCTCAATTTAAAAACCAATACGACGGCCTCTCTCAAGGGATTGGATCTTTACCAAAAGAAACCAAGCTTGGGAGTCTTAAGTCAGGAGAATAGAGAATGCCAGATTTTAATTTAATGGGCTCCCTGATGCGTGACCTGCATCAGGAGTTTGTACGGATTTACTACTTGATGCTCCCAGTGTTTTTCTGCCTCTCCGTCGTAGTGACGTGGGTTAGATCACCGCACGGGAGCATTGATTTTATTGATGTGTTAAAACGCGCGATTGTTTCGACGCTTCTACTTGCCGCCTTCCCAGAAATCAGCCAAGCGATCATTTTTATAGCTGATGGAATTGCCGAAAGAATTGACCAGATGAATAACCTAGATGCCGTGATCCGAATGGCCCAGGAGAAAAGTCAGAGCTATTCCTTCTCGGCAACAAGTCTGCTTTTGCAGTTCGACGATTTGATAGTGGCGGTGCTCGCATTTTTGAGTTTTCTAATTTTGTACATCGCGAGGTATATCACGGTTGCCATGTACCACTTTTATTGGGTGTTTTACATAGTGTCGGCTCCGCTGTTATTGCTATTTAATTTGTTTCCATCGACGGGAAACATTACGGCCAATCTATTTCGAGGGATGATCGAAGTAGCCTCATGGAAAATTGTGTGGGCGATCTTAGGAGCCATGCTTGCATCTCTGTCGTTTGGCGAAGCCTATCGAGCCGAGGGCAGTTACATCGTCATCATCGTGATGAATTTTGTGATTGCAGTTGCGATGCTCGCAACTCCGCTTCTGGTGAAGTCACTCGCGAGTCAAGGAGCACAAGCTGTGGCATCAAGTCTTGGTCAGTCGGCAGTTGCGGCAATGGCAGCCGTTCCTACCAAGGGGCTTTCCTATGCGGCCAAAGGAAAAACTGCGGTGGCTAGCTCTAGGAACTACGTCGGCGGAAAAATTGCGACCTATCAAGCTGAGAAGAAAAAACGTCAGGATATGTATCGTTACTAAAAAAAGGAAATCTATGAATCAATCTATTCAGTTAAAATTTAAAAAGCTCCCCAAAGCACTTGGTGAGCTTACGCACTCTAATCAATTTTTGAAAATGTCGGCCTTTTGTTCCTATTTGCTCTGTGGGCTTCTAATTACTCTTTTGTTCTACCAGGCCATTAAGCCAACGGCAGTCATCACGCTTGCGCCAGACGCCTCCATTTACCAAAATATTGAAGCTCCAAAGCCTGAGAATGAAATTAGACAGGCCGTGAAAGAATATTTGGATCGTCGATACCAGTGGGAGCCAAAGACCGTTACAAAGCAGCTTCAAGCGGCGGAAGTATTTATTCTTCCAGCTACTCGGAAAACATTTGAGTCCTCGACGGCAGGTGTTGCTCGTTTTTCTACCGAAAAACTGGTTTCACAGAGAGTTTATCCTGAAAAAATCTCGGTCAACTTGGAAAAGCATATTGTTTCCATCCTTGGTGATCGGATTACGTCAATTCAAGGGCTAAAAGCTGTTGGCGATTTGAAGCTTGAGCTTCAGTTTGATTTTGGCCCAAGAACATTAGCGAACCCTTGGGGCGTCTACATCTCTAAAGAGAGAGAAGAAAACTAGAACTCCTGCGTGACTAACTGAGACGTAAAATAAAAAACTCTACAACGAGGTTTTATGCTCTCCATTTTATTTTTTTCCATTTTCGCGTTTTACGAGCCAGCGAAGGCTTTTGCGGACACAAGAGTCCGTAAAATCGAGCTTCAGCAGGATCAAATTGTGACGGTGAAAACTGCCGTAGGTATCGCGACGATTATCCAAGTGCCCGAACGTCCCAACAGCATTGTTGTGGGCGATCAGGCAGGATTCAAAGTTGAATATCTCGATCAGGCTATTACGATTAAGCCCCTTCACGGAGGAGCTAGGAGCAATTTATATATTTACACCGACTACCGGCGCTTCAACGTGCAGCTCGTAACCACGGGCGAATCGTCTGCCGACTATGTGGTGTATTTGGAGAACCCAAAAGAAAAAATTAAAAGTTCTCCGATTACTTGGATGAAATACCGGAACCATTTGAAAGTTGATGGGCTGACTCTTGAGACAAAACGGCTCGCCAAAACCAAAGACGGCATTTTGTTGATTGAATTTGAAGTCAGCTCCACCGTCAAAGAGAAATTTAAGCCTGAATGGATTTGGCTTACTCAAAACGGCGCCACACGGCCAATTCATAGCCTAGTGATCTCAAGTCAAGAGATGAGTCCGCAGCGCCCAGTTCAAGGGATGATGCAGATTTTGAGAAGCGACGTTTCAGAGACGGAGCCAACGCGGATTGAATTGAGGAGAAAGAAAAGTTCTTATCTCACTCTGCCCAAGGTGAATATATGGAAGTAGCGGCAAAGCCAGTTTTGAGGGAGAGACTGTCGAATCTTTTCTTCAAAGAAAAATTATATTTTTTGAATCGACGCGAGATCAATTGGAAATCGATTAAAAAATGCGCGCTGCTTGCCGTTGTGCTCGGAGTAGTAGTTTTGCTCTTTTTGCCAAATACGCCGCCCGATCAAGGATCATTCCATGAGCGATCCGAGAGCGGATCAACCGCGAGCGCAAGCGCGCCTACTGGAAGTAACGCAACTCAAGAAGCAGTCAATCAAATGCAAGCCGGTGGTGGCGGAAGAACTACGCCTCACTCCCTTAACGGCCTGCACATTGACGACGTTGGCGGAGGTGGATCGGCGGGCGGCACCGAGGACAGAGCTGGCACGATGATTCTTGCGAGAGGTGGTTTGGATGGGAAAACCCAGATTCCACCTGGCAGTAGGCTGTCTGTTCGTCTTTATGAGAAAGCCATCGTTGCAAATCAAGGGATGCCGGTGATCGGCGTTGTCACTCGCGACTATGTTCACGAGGACACGGTGGCTATTCCCCAGGGATCGAAGCTCTTTGGTGAAGTGTCCTATGACGATGGTGGAGATCGCGCCAAGGTGGATTGGCACTCGGTGCAGTTCCCTGATGGTCGAGAGCGACAACTCTCAGCCATCGGCGTTGGCACCGACGGGCAAGTTGGAGTGAGCGGAAACGTACACTCGGATGCGGTTAAAAACACAGTTGGTCAAACCCTCACGCGTTTCATCGGTGCCTATGCAGAGGGCTCCATGCAGCGCGGGGCTTTGGGTGGTCAACAAGGTGGTACCGACAATGGTTGGAAGAACGCCATTGCAGACACTGCGAAGGACCGAGCTTCGTCTATGGCCGAGGGTCTTAAAAAAGAGAAAAAATGGATTGAGATTTCAAACAGCACAGAATTCTACGCTGTGTTTACAACAAGTTTTGCATTTAGAGATCCCGGAGCAACTTATGGCAGATAAAAAGGAAGAAAAATCCCAGGTCAGCGATCAAACGCTGATCTGGGGTGCTGGAATATTTTTTGGCGCTCTTATTGTTAATAAAATTTATGAGTTTATGAATATTTGGATCAGGCAACCCAAGCACCAAATGATTCTAGTTGGAATCATCGTGGTTCTACTGACCCCACTCTTTTATTTGATAGCGCGGAAGCGAGAGAAATATGTCTTAAAGCGCGATCAGGAAAAGGCCGTGATCGGCAAAGCCGAGGGATCAGTGTTCTGCGGAAAAACGGACAAGCGAGAAGAAGTTCACGTCAAACCCAAGCAGCGAGCCATGCACACTCAAGTGATTGGGACGACGAATGCCGGAAAAACCGAGTCCGTGATCTTGCCCTGGGCCATTCAAGATATGGAGCAAGGGCGTGGGCTAATTCTAATTGACGGAAAATCAGATCGCAGCTTACTCGATAAACTTTGGGCCTATGCGGTGAAACATGGCCGACAAAAAGACTTCCGTCTTTTTTCGCTAAGTAGCATTGACGAGTCCCATCAGTTTAATCCACTGATCGGCGGTTCACCTGAAGAAATCTCTGAGCGAGTTTTCAACTCCTTTGATTTTGAAAATGAGTATTACCGAAGTGTACAGTTTGAGATATTCTCGCAGGTGATGCGGATTTTTGCGGAGGCCGGTGAAGTGCCGACGTTTTTAAAAATCCATCAAGCCATCACTGAACCCGGAAGACTCGTAGCTCTCGCCCGTGAGATCAAAGACACATCTCTTAGGCAGTGGGCCATGTACTACCGAGATTTGCCTTCAAGCGATAGGATTCAAAGGATTAGCGGGCTGACTGCGGCACTAAGCCATTTTGCCTTTGGTAAAACGGCAGCGTTATTTAATTGCGAAAAACCGTCCATCACTCTTGAGGATGCTTTAAGTGACAATCTGATCGTCTACTTTCAGCTTCCAGTGATGCTCACGCCATTTTTGGGAAAAGCTGCGGGGAAAATGATTCTTCAATGTTTGCAAAGTGCCGTAGCGAATCGCCACCGAGGGACAAAGAGGAATCACAAGTTCTTTTCTGTATTCTTGGATGATTTTTCTGAATACTTATACGAAGGGTTCGTGACGATTTTGAACAAATCGCGAAGTGCAAATGTCGGCGTGGTGTTTGCCCATCAAGCATTGGGCGACATTAAGACGCTGGGTGATGCGATTGCAAACTCCATCCTGACCAATGCGAACATCAAGGTCTTCATGCGTGGCAATGATCCCGACTCTGCGGAGTATTTCGCCAAGGTAATTGGAACGATGAAGGGCCAAAAGTTCACCGAGCGAACGAGGAAGAATTTATGGAGCAACGATTCGACGGGCGACGGATCTATTCGAGAGGTCGAAGAATTTATCGTGCATCCGAATCGGTTCAAGAGCGAGCTTGGTGTGGGAGAAGCCATCATGGTGATTCCGCACGATGCTGGGAGTAAAGCCATCAGTCTCAAGTTTAAAAAATATGACGATTTGGAAGCTATTCCAATTGAGCCTGTAAAGAAGGAGCCCGTGAAAGGACTAACTTCTGTCGAACAAAAAAGTTCCGACAGCAAGGATCAAAAAAAGGATGTCGCATGAAAAGAGATGAAAACAATTTTTGCTATATGGCGATGATCTATTTGGCTGTAATTAGTTTGGCAATGTCAGGATGTGCAACCCAAAATAAAAGCGCAGGACTCGGTGGTCTTATTGGTGCCGGAACTGGCGCGGCGCTGGGAGGCATTGTAGATCCTGGGAAAAATGGAGAATACCGAACTCGGAATGTCATCGTAGGCGGTGCTGTGGGGGGCATGGCCGGACTCATTGCAGGTTCGTTGATTCACGACGAAATGGATTCGCAAAAGAAGGATGCGTATTTGAAAGGACGCGCATCGGCTCCGCAAGCGCCAGCGGGAGCCATGCCGTCTTTAAAAAATGCAAAGGTTGAATCTAAGTGGATCGAGGGCCGAGTGGCTGGCAATCGTTACATCGAGGGTCATTTCGAGTACATCATTGTCGAGCCGACTCGGTGGGATCAATAATGCAAGCTTACGTTCCATCAAAGGAAATTTGGCTAGCGGCGAAGTCAGGATTCCTAACAAAAACTATTTGGAACGACTTTTTTGGTAAGGGTGGAGTGCGGTGGCGCAACTTCCAGTGGAACAGCTTTCTGAAGGGAGGGCTGTTTCGCAAACACCCGGCGCGCCTTGCCGTGGATGTTCTCGTGTTAAACCCAAAACATCCTGTGGTTCAAAAGTTGGTCGGGGCTGATATTTCAGCCCCGCCGTTTATCGGGCAGCTCGATCACGATGAGATTGTGATGCGAAGCCTCTTGGTCCTCAGGCGGGAGCGACTGATCGAAAACTTTCGATTTGAGCCGGAGCAAAAGCGCATGAGCGGAGTCCGATACAAAGGCGATGGATTGATTGGCAAAGTGAAATTTCCTGACGCTCTTATTGATATTGGTGGGCGCGAGAATCGCAAGTGCTTGGCTTTTGAACTGGAGCTGACAACCAAGTCGCCAAAACGCTATCGGCTGATAATGGACTCGCTCGACGCTTTGAAGGGTGTAGACAGAATCATTTTCATAACGAGAACGAAGTTCCTTACTGAAGCGATAAAACGTGCGATGCCCGGCCACTATTTTTCCTATTTTGAAAAACCGATTGGCTTCGGAACGATTGAAGATTGGACTAAGAATCCAATGACTGCGCCAATTGTCTTCGAGGACGAAATCACTTCGATTGAAAAAATGAATTTGAACTTTCGGTTGATGGCTGCCTGAGCATTCTTCCACGACCCTTCCAGGCGGGAATGAAGTTTGTGAAGGCTTGAGCAGTTTAGAAAAATAAAGTTGAGAACAAATTCAACAAGATACAAAGAACCGCCTCCCCCCAAATGTCCCCTGATCGTAAGAGACCACTCTCACCCAACGTTGTTGATTGTGAAAGTGGTCTCTTACTGGTGACAAATGGGGGGAGGCGGTAAGAAGTTAGATAGGATAGTAAATGAATAATTCTAATAATATTAATAAAGATAAAGAGAAGAAAAAGTCTGAAGGAATTGATGGTCGGGATCAGTTTCGTGTAGTGATTACAGATGAGTCGAACGCGGCAATTGAGGAGGTCGCTAGAAAAGTAAATGAGGGTTTTGGAGCTGGAGCGGTTTCCAAGTCTGATATTGCTAACTACGTTTTCTTGAATTTATCGAAATCTGTTTCAGACGCCGATATCAAGGCTCTTAGGGCGATCCATTTTGATGACAAGAAAGTTCTTGGCACGCTTCTACGCGGAGAGAGCGAGCTTCCTGATGATTTAAAAAAAGCCATCCGAGCGCATTACGGTATTTCTGAAAAGGAGAAAAAGCGGCCGTCAAAGACTACGGTGGATCTCCACGAGAATTCTCAGGCTTCAAATTTAAATGAAAATTTGGTCGCCTAGAACACAGAGCGCGTTGGCTAAATCGAATATTGGCACCCACAAGCTCGATGTGGGTGCTGTTTTTATACTTCAAACTGATTCAAAATGAGCCACTCTCAAGTGGCTACAATTACTTGCTTTTATTGAGCGGCTTGACAAAGAGTACTCTTGGGAGTACTCTTTGAGGACTAGGAGGTGTTTATGCAAAGTGCAAACGCCAAGAAATTCAGATCAGAACTCAAGGATTATATGGATGCGGCTGTTGGTGAACCTGTGCGTATTAATAGACGCGATGGCCAGAGCTTCATTCTCATGTCCGAGCAGGTCTATGAAGGCTTCAGAGGTGAAATTCAATCACTACAACGAAGACTTCTAGGAATGAGCGAGATAGTCGATGGCAAAACAAAACCCCTGGTGCGCGGTGAAAATCGCACAGCCCGTTTCAAGAAAAAATAATGGCTGTTCATTTCCACCAAACATCGCTATTTGACGAAGCCCGAACTCGTATAGAGCAGCATCTTTACGACTCCGTATTGCAAATTGAAAATGATTTTGAGTTAGCTTTACGTTCTGTGGATCAGTTTGCCGAGGCAATCAACCGCCTCTTTGATACGCTAGAGCAAATGTATCAAACGCCAGGACCAAAAGATTCTCATGGCGAAAAATCCTTTCCCATTCGAGACGGTCGGTACAGAGTTTTCTTTAAGGTCATCGCGCGGGCAGACAATGATTTCGACATCACCATGCTAGACATCGACGACAACAGACAATCCAACTTGGATCGCTTTCCTTCACATGGCTTGATTACGTTCGACGATGATGGCGAATAGAGTCCAGCCGTTGTGATTTAATGGCTAGCTGCTTACCCCATGCTATTTAGAATGTTTGCCGTAGCTTTTAAATGCGGCTTTGAGCGCCTCGTTAGGCGGAAGCTTTGATCTGAGTGCGGAAAAGAAAGTTTCTGCATCCCTTTTTGAAAGAGTCGTTCTCAAAACTTCAGACAGCTCCCTACGGGCTGCCTTGAGAGAGTGCTGAAGCATAAAAGAACTGATTGTAAGCCCCCCGCTATCGGCAGCCTTTTCAATCAAAGATTTGTCTCCCTCGGCAACTCGAATGTGAATGACATCGCCTTTAAATATCTCGCGCTTCTTATTTTTAACCTTTGGCATATAGAATCTGATCTCCGTCTAGAGTTGATTTGGAAGATATAGCCAAGTGTATTCGTTGTCTACACGCGATTAATGGGAGCTTAAGCCCCCAAGATCACCACTGTGCGCCATGTTCATCTAGGCGCACAAATATTTTTGCGCAATCTACCGAGAAACAAATCACTTCCTCACAAGCCTTGAATGGCTTGAGTTTCGGGAGTATTATGTCTCCAGTAAGTGAGCTTTCAAGCTCAAAGTTCTTTGAAAATTTCATATGGTTAAAAACAAACGAGGCGGCGGAATATCTTAGAGCCAGTCCGAAACAAATTCGGAAATGGGTCTACCAAGGCAAGATTAAGGCGTACAAGCTCTTGGGCAAAAGTTTGCGATTTAAAAAAACAGATTTGGACCTTCTTTTTAAAGGAGGTTCAAAGTGGGAATAGTCGCATACAGAAAAGAAGTTTCGCCTGGTGTACGAAAAACATTTTATATGGTGGTGGTAGAAGCCATCAATCGCTACACAGGCAAACGAGTCCAAAAGAAACGCAGAAGTATTCCGTCAGAACCCAAAGCAGAACGAAT
>JAYVPG010000115.1:0-13985 GCA_043757545.1 Pseudobdellovibrionaceae bacterium | reverse complement strand
CGAAAAAGATCTTTGAAAACAAAATAGGTGAAGAAATTGGTAGTGATGATCCACTCGCAGGATTCAATGTGTACTTGTCACCGCAAAGTGCAGCTCGCTATTTAGATGTGAGCGTTAAGTTCATCTACGAACTTATGCAATCTGGTCAAGTAAATACACAACCTGTTGGTGGTCGTCTCAAAAGAATTAGTAAAAAAACTTTGGATGAATGGCTGACTTCTCAAGCTTTGAAGTTTGGGAGGTCTCTATGACTGTTAAGAAAGCTAACGGGAAAAATCGTTCCTACCTTCGGCAAAGTGGAAGTACTTTTTATCGTAAAGCCATTCGCATTAATGGAGTAAAGATTGAAAAGTCTTTCTCCAGAAAAGTTGATGCGGAAAAATGGTATGCAGATAAAAAGCGAGAAAAGGAACTCGTTGAGAATGGTCTCGATTTGCCTAAGACGGCAAGGCTTCTCAATGAGTTTTCGGCCGAATGGCTTGAGAAGCGTAAGCAAAATGGAAAGCCGATGAGTTCATGGCAAATGGATGAAGCAAGACTAAGGCTTTATATTGTGCCTGAGTTTGGAGGACGACCATTGCAAATGATCTCTACCCGTGAATGGGAATCGTTTCTTGATGGACTTGTTTCAAAATCGAAGGTTTCGCCAGCAACCAGAAATCGAATCCGCTCATTGGCAACAAAGTTGTACAATGATGCCATTCGAATGGAAGTGGTTTCGGTCAATCCAGTTCGCTTGGTTCCAAAACTTAAGGAGTCTATGGACGCCTGGGATTACTGGGCTTCTTCAGGCGAGATTTTGACCTATTTAACCCTGGCTCAGAATGAATGCTTAGAATTTTGGATCTTCGCCAATTTGGCGGTGAACACGGGAGCTAGAATTGGAGAGCTTTTAGCTCTTGACCATTCTGATGTAAATCTCGAGCAAAGACGGATTCACATTGCAAAGGTGTTTGAAGAAAAAACTGGCAAAGTTTTTAATCGAACCAAAGCCAACAAGGATCGATGGCTGGGCATTAACGATCCCCTTTTCGAGGTTCTTCTAGAATGCAGGAATAAGTCGAAGTTCAAAAAGCCAGGCGATGCTGTGATCTGCGATAGCGCTGGCAAACGGCTTTATGAGCGCAGGATGCGCTCGATTCACGAGAGGGTTTGCGAACGCGCAGGGATTAAGGCCATTCGAATTCACGATCTCAGACACACTTATGCGAGTCACTACATCATGAATGGTGGAGGACTCGCCGAACTGCAAAGCCTACTCGGTCATTCAAGCCCTATGATGACACTGAAATACGCGCATTTGGCGCCTGGTTTCTTGGAGTCAAAAGCGAAAGTCGTTTCGTTTGGATTGCCGAAAAATAATGTGGTCACAATTCGCAAAGCACAGTGATCTTCTCAGGACTTATTTTCGCGTTTCTCAGGAGTTTTTGGGTTTGGCACTTTGAGTGGCGGATAGGTGGCGGGTTTGGAGATTTTAAAAATGGAAAATCCGCTCAAGGGAGCGGATTTGAGAACGACACATGTAGTTGATTTTATTTTGAATTTGGTGCCCCGGGCCGGACTTGAACCGGCACGACCGTTTAACCGAATCTCAGGATTTTAAGTCCTGTGCGTCTACCAATTTCGCCACCGGGGCTTTGATCACTTAGAAGTGACTTTCCCTGAGCCTTCTGTCAATCTCTGAAGACATGAGTTCGATAGGAAAATGGTTCGCGGAATCCATTCGATTGAGTCGCAGCCTGCTGATTGAGCAGCGTACACCGCTGTTTTGCCTGTTTGCACTGAGCTGTTTCTTGAATATCACCACTCAAGATGCGATGCAGCTTATGGGGGCTGCGGACGATGGACAGCGCTGGTATGTGCAGCTCGGAGCCGGACTTTGGGACCTTTTGGAAGGTATCTTGTTGCTCCTGATTCTGAGCTGGGGAATTCCAAAGGTGCGCCAGCTGACCGCCGCGACACTTTTGCCGAAACCTTTTTCGGAAGCCTATTTAGGCAGCTTTCTGGCGGAGTACCTGCGCGTGCTCGCGCAAGTGCTGATGTGGGCCCTGCTGCTGCTCCTGCCCGGCTTCTATCGCTACTGCCAGCTGATCTTCGTGCCGATGATCGTGCTCTTTAGCCGCGCCTATCGTACGGGTGACGTCGATGCACTTCGACTCTCTGAACGGCTCGCCAAGGGTCGTCTGATGCGCATTTTGTTGGCACTTGGACTGACCATGTTCCTGCAAATCGGGTTCGACTTTCTGCCTGAGCTAGTCCCGGCATTTCACTCGCTCGCGTTACGCGTGGCTTTTGATGGCCTGAGCTTTTTGGCCTCGGTCTGGGCCTTCGCTTTGATATTTGTGATGTTTGAGGCGGCAATGGAAGACGTGTCCCTGGAAAATCTGTGAGTGATTTCAAGAATCCAATTGCCGTCTTTGACTCGGGCGTCGGCGGGCTCACCGTCTTACGCGAACTCAGACGACGTTGGCCCGGTGAGAACTTTTTGTATCTGGCCGATACCGCGCGTCTGCCCTATGGCAGTAAATCCTTAAATACGATTCATCAATACGCTCAACAAAATATAAAATGTTTACTTAAATATAACCCAAAAGCGATCGTGGTGGCTTGTAACTCGGCCTCCACTGCGATTTTAGCGGAACCCTTGCCTTGCCCGATTCCACTCTTGAATGTGGTTGAGCCGGGCGCACGCAAGGCGGTGGAGCTCTCACCCGGTCGCCGCATTGGCGTACTCGGCACGCGCGCCACGATCTTGAGTCAGGCTTACCCCCACGCGATTCGCCGCCTGGCTCCTACCGCCGAAGTTTTTCAGCAACCCTGCCCACTTTGGGTTCCATTGGTGGAGGAGGGATGGCTCGACGATCCGATCACCAACCTCATCGTCTATCGCTATGTCAGCACACTGATGCGAAATCCTGTCGATACACTGATTCTGGGTTGCACGCACTATCCGGCATTGAAACCTGCGATTCAAAAGGTCGTCGGCCACGCCGTCCAACTTGTCGATTCCAGCCTTGGATTAATTGAGGATCTAGAGAAGCTCGGAATTTGTCAGGATTCCCAATCCAGCGGTCGGATTCATATTCTGTGCACCGATTTTTCGCCTCGGCTCGAAGAAACTTTTCGCCTACTTTTAGGCGATCTCAACCACAATCCGATCGAAACCATCGATCTCAGCTTGGCTTAACGAAAACCGTTTTGATATTGGTGAATTCGAAACAACCTTCGCGTCCGAGCTCGCGGCCAAGCCCAGAGTCTTTCACTCCACCAAATGGCACTAGCGCATCGGATTTTACGAAATCATTGACGAACGTCATTCCGGACTCCATCTCGGAGATCGCAAGGATTTTGGCCCGCTTGACGTCGGCAGAAAAGATCGCACCGCCCAAACCATAGCGCGAAAGGTTGGCGAGCTCAAACGCCTCGCGCTCATGGGCAGCCACGATAATCGCGGCTACGGGACCGAAAAGCTCCTCGTCAAAAGCCACATTCCCAGGGCGCACACCCGTCAACAAAGATGCCGGATAGAAAAAGCCTTTGCCATCGGGAATTCGACCGCCCAATTCGAGTTTTGCACCACCAGCGACGCTGCGTTCAACCTGGGAGTGCAATCCGGCCCGCAGATCTTTGCGCGCCAGTGGCCCAAAGTCGACGCCATCTTGCATGGGATCTCCCCACTTCCGAACTGCTAAAAGACTGTGCATTTTCGCCGTGAACTCTCCCGCATTTTTCTTAGTTACAATAAAGCGTTTCGCCGAAACACAGCTCTGCCCAGCATTGAGCATTCGCGACCGCGCACAGACTTCTGCCGCTGCGATCACGTTGGCGTCATCAAGAATAACATAAGCGTCACTGCCACCTAACTCGAGCACTGCCTTTTTCAATACTTTCCCTGCAAGAGCTCCCACACTTATTCCCGCTTGCCTGGAGCCGGTCAGTGAGACACCCCGCACTCGCGCGTCCGCAATTACTTTTCCCGCCTGATCCACATCAATTTTCAAATTGATGTAGAGCGACTCCGGAAACGCTTGATTAAATATCTCACCGATCAGTTCAGCACTTCCCCAAGTGTTCGGCGCATGCTTTAGTAAAATCGAATTCCCGCACAAAATAGCCGGGATCGCAAAACGCACGACCTGCCATAGCGGAAAATTCCATGGCATGATTCCTAATAACGGCCCCATGGGTACTCGAGTAACCGTGAAGCCCGGAGCGCGGTCGTAAATCAGCTCGCTGTGCCAACGCGGAAGCTCCGCTCGTATAGTTTTACAACTCGCGACACATTTATCGATCTCACTCAGGGAATCCTTAAGTGGCTTTCCCATCTCTCGAGTCATCAACTCAGCGAGTTTAGTCCGCGAACTAAGCAGCGAATGTTCAACTTTCTCAACAAATTCAAGGCGCTTTTCAAGTGGGACCAGACGCCACGAGTGATATGCTTTCAAGCTCGCATCGATGGCGCGATCAATCTCTACCGCCGACTGAAATGAATACTCACTAATAATTTCTTCGGTCGCTGGATTAATGACCTGAACACTCATACACCCTCGAGCTTTTTATCTTGTCCCGGGAGCCATGCCGTGATGATCGAGCGCATGGCGGCCTCGACTGACAGATTGGTCGGCGAAACCCACGCGCGAGGAATAAATAAAGTGCAGCCGCCAAACTGATAGCTCATCGGAAAGTATACGGCGACGCGCTCAGGTTTGGTGATGGCGTCGGGCATATCGCGCAGATTTTCTCTGGTCATCAGACCAACCATTTCAATTTCAATCCCAGGAAACTTGACGACGACCACCTGGTTGTTTTTCTTTTCGCGGCCGGGCTTAAGAAACTCAGTAAAATCTTTGATCGCCAAATAGACCGTCTTAATGACCGGCATCTCGCTAAAAAGGGCCTCTATCCCACGAAAAATCCAGCGCGCAAATGGTCGATCGACCACCGTGCCAACGCCGTAGATTAAAAGCATAACGATAAATACGCCCATCCCAGGAATATAGAGAAACTCAGGCCAAAAAACCAAAATCGCCCGACTGGAAAATCCTTCCACCCAGTTTAGAAACCAAAGGAAAACATAAATCGAGAGCAAAACTGGGAGCAGCGTAAAGAGACCCTTTAAAAATGTTCCAGTCACATGCTTCATGACACTTCCCATGTTCCGTCGAGATAAGTCCACTGATCGGGCAGCGGACTTTCGTTGTATGTATTGGCCATTGTTGCACCATAAGCGCCCGTATCAAAGATCGCCACCCAATCGCCGCGCTGGACTTTTCCCATCTCACGATCGACGGCAAACTTATCCGTCGACTCGCAAATGGGCCCAACCACCGTGTATTTATCCTGCGCCTCGCTAGTCTTCACTGGCGAAATTCGGTGATACGCTTGATAAAGAGCCGGGCGCATCAAGTAGTTCATGCCCGCATTTAAAATGGCAAATTTCTGGGCTGGAGTTTTTTTGACGTAAATCACTTTGGCTAGCAAAACACCCATTCGTGCCACCAAAAATCTCCCCGGCTCAACCAGTACCCGCGCATCCGTTCCATGCGCCGTCTTCAGCGTTTGCAAATACTGATTTGCGCGCTCAAGGTCGCCTTCCCCAGTCTTTTGATAATCAATGCCAAGACCTCCACCCAAATCCAAACGCTCCAGTGGCAATCCACCGCTTTTCAATTCTTTGTAGAGCTGACCCATCTTGCGTGCCATGTTTTCGAAAATTCCCAGATCTTCGATTTGCGAACCGATATGAGTGGCGATACCCAAGATCTTCAGATTTTTTTTCGATTTAGCCCAAGTCAAAAGTTCGGGAAGCAGACTGAGGTCAATCCCAAACTTTGAGTCTGCGGTCGCCGTTTGCACATGTGCATGGGTCGGCGCCGTCAGCAAAATATTTAAACGCAAGCCCACCGACGCTACGACATTCTTCTCTTCACAGATTTGATTGAGTAACTGCAACTCTTCGAAACTCTCGACATTGATTTGAAAGATACCCCGTCCAAGCGCAGCCCCAAGTTCTTCACGATCTTTGGCGACGCCTGAAAAAATCAAACGCCGCGGAGAAAAACCACATGCCAATGCCTTTTGCATCTCGCCCAGGCTCACCACATCCACGCCCACATCACGCTGTGCAAGTTCAGTTAAAAGTCGCGGACAAGAGTTCGCCTTCATCGCATAGTGAACCGACATGCCCGACCCTAAAAACACATCCGCCCGATTCAGTGCATCTTCTAAATTGTAAAGGTAAAAGGCTTTGCTGTGCGTTTGCGCCACATCACTCAGGCGGATACTGGCGGCGCGCGTTTTCATCATCCAATTGCCGTTTTCAAGGTGAAAGCCCACTCGTTCCTCCGGGCTTGACCTTCCCTCCAAGATAATAAAAACTCAAGTCCGATGAAAAGTTTTTTTCTTGGCCACACCAGCAACAGCCTTCCCATTCCCGCCTACCGTTTTGGCCCAGCCACTGGACCTTGTGTTTTGCTTCTGGGCGGCGTGCACGGGGATGAACCCGAAGGGGTTGAAGCCTGCTTGGGGATTCTGGATCGTTGGAGCCAGAACTTTCCCTTTCGCTTGCAGGTCACCGTCGTGCCCGCACTGAACATTGATGGCGTGTTGCGCTGCACTCGCGTCAATGCGCGCGGAGTGGATTTGAATCGAAATATGGCCACCAATGACTGGAGTGCCGAGATCGCAAGCCCTCGCCATCATCCCGGCCCGACCGCGGGAAGCGAGCCCGAAACTCAGGCTCTGGTGAAGTGGTTAAATGAACACAAGCCGCTGCTGATTATTTCCATGCACTCTTGGCAGCCGATGCTCAACGTGAACGGCGCCTGCACCCGAGAGGCTGCGGCCATTGCTCAGTGGACTGGCTATGTAGTCAAAGAGTCCATCGGCTATCCGACTCCAGGCTGCCTTGGAACTTATTGCGGGCTAGAACGCGATATGCCCACCTTAACCTATGAAATTGAACGTGGTCTTGCCACTGCAAAAATTCTTCGTCTGCATGTTCGCGCCATCGAAGAGGGCTTAAAAGTCACCGAAAGTACGAGGCAAAAAACCCTATGATCATCGTCAGTAGCCGCGATCCTGAAACACTCAAACCGATCATTGAAGAGGCCTATGTTCTCGCCGCGAGCGATGTTCACAAAGTGACCGCTGCGCATCGCCACGCGGTCGAAGAAGTTTACGGCCTGATTGACCGAGGACATTTGCGCGTCGCCAACTTTGCGAGCGGAACATGGACCACCAATGCTTGGGCAAAAAAGGCCATATTGCTATTCTTTCGTCTTCACGGTGTCGTCGAATCCTCAACCGGTCCGCTTCACTGGGTCGATAAAATCGAAATTAAAAAATGGAGTCTCGACATGGGCGTGCGCGTTGTCCCTCCCGCCGTCGTTCGCGTTGGTGCCTATGTTGCAAAAGGCTGTGTGCTGATGCCGTCGTACATTAACGTTGGCGCCTACGTCGACGAGGGCACGATGGTCGACACTTGGGCCACCGTCGGCTCATGCGCCCAAATCGGCAAGAACGTGCATCTTTCCGGCGGCGTCGGAATCGGTGGCGTTCTTGAACCTGCACAGGCCGCACCAGTAATTATTGAAGACAATTGTTTTGTTGGAAGTCGTGCGATAATTGTTGAGGGAGTCCTGGTTAAAAAAGGAGCCGTCATTGGCGCTGGTGTTGTTCTGACGGCAAGCACGCCGATTATTGACACCCGCGGAAGCGAGCCACTTTTAATGAAGGGTGTTGTTCCTGAAAACTGCGTTGTCATTCCTGGCACCCGACCCAAAAAATTTCCGGCCGGTGAGTTTCAAGTTCCGTGTGCACTGATTATTGGGTCGCGAAATTCTGCGACGGATAGTAAGACTTCATTGAATCAGGTTTTGCGAGAATTCGAAGTCCCCGTTTAGTGAGAACGAAACGGGGACAGCTTCTCTAAAGTTATCGCGAGTACGCATTTCCATAAAGAGTAACTTTAGTTTTGCGAATGGGAATTCCCGCGGTCCGTCCGTAAATTTCGAATGAGCGAATGCAACGAAGCCCGCCAAGTCCAATCCAACGTGAGCTCGAGCCAATATCAAATATTCTGCGAATATAAAGCTCTTCTGACGAACCGTCGCCGTAGCGAATCGAGATGTAGTCAATGCGTGCAGTGTTGCGCGTGACCTTTAATAGGACCGCGTCGGCAGCAAATCCGCGAGCGCAGCTTGTTACCGCCACCGTGTCGTGATCGCCACCCCAACTGAGCTCGGTAGCCCCAAGTGTTTGGACTCCAATATAAGTCGCCGCTGAAGCCTGGACGCCCGCAAATGTGAGAAAGAGTGACAGGATCGTAAATTTCATGAATACCTCCCACGGTAGAAAGAATTGTTACCCTTGTCGTACCCAATTAATTTTTCTTAAACAATTGATTTTAAAGCGTGGTCCCCACCGGCTTACGCAAGCTATCCGACGGATTGTGCAAAACATAGCGCCAGACCGGAAGCCAGGCGCCGATCACCGCAATTGCGCTCGAACTCAACAGCACAAAAAAGAAAATGCGCAGCGTGAGTTTAGCCGGCAACGTTGAGTCGGTATAGATATCAGGCAAAAGCTCCATTGGATACCAATCCAAAAACAAACAGACCACGGTGCCAAGAATCACTCCCCCGAAAATTCCCAGAAAACTTAACAATAAGCCCACTCGTAAAAACACGACTTGGGTGCGACGAACCGAGAGTCCTAATGCCATCAGCATGCCAATGTCTTGTCGCTTTTGGCTCATTAAAAGCACCATCACTGTCACGATGCTAAAGCTGGTGATGAGAACTGCAAGACTCAGGAATAGTGTCATTGCAAAACTCTCCATCTTCAGAGCAAAAAACAAAGAAGTGTCGCGCTCCATCCAGGTCTGCACTTTGTAGCCCGCGGCCACCAGTTTTTCTTTCACGCTATCGGCGTTGTAGGCGCTCAGTAACCGCACTTCGAACCCGCTATCCAAACTTAATGTTTTGATTTTTTGATTCTTGGTATCCAAATTGTAAAACATAAGTTTCGAATCAATCTCTGGCATCTGAGTATTGATCAATGCCTTCACCTTAAACTTTTGAAAATGGGGAATTTCACCCTTCGGCAAGAGCAACATTTCAGGTGGAACCAATATTACTTCATCGCCCTCAAAGATTCCCAGTTGGCGAGCCAGATCAACTCCCAAAATAATTTCATTGGATTTTAAATGCGAGGTTTCGTCGATCGGCTCTGGAGTCTCACGTTTTGTGCCGCGCCAAATCCGTTTTAGTAGCGCGTCTAAAGTTGCCGAAGTGTAGCCCTTGGCAATTGCCCCACCAAAGGTTCCCTCGACCGAACGAATAATCACATCCTGTGACTCAAATCGGTCGACACGCTCTAACGGCGCAAAACGTTTCACGGTCTGCGTGAGTTTTTCAAGGTCATCATCGGTCGGGCGCGTTTTTTGAGTGATCACCAAATGCGGCTCCACACTCAACATGCGATTGCGAATGGTGAGGTTAAACCCGTTCATTACACTCAGCACGATCACTAGCGCCGCGACACCCATGCCGATTCCTAAAATGCAATGCCACGCAATGATCCGCACCAGCGCACCTGAGCGACGCGACAAGAGGTAATTTTTGAAAATCAACCACGAGAGCATATGGCATGCTTTCAAAGCTTCATTCGAATGTCCAGGGAAACCGTGAGCTTACTGCTCTGGAGCTTTGGCGGGGCGCCGGCTTTCTTCTTTACGCACGTCTTCTACTTTTCCACTCAAAAGAAAAGAGCGCTGCATGGCCTTGAGTAGCACCACTGTTTCATCCAATGCTTCAACCGCGCGACGACTGGTGCGCGGCAGATCCGGCGCAATCGCTGCGATGGCCGGCGTTAGCTTTTGAAACTCGGTGGTCAAAACATTCATGTTGCGAACGATTTGCCCTAGTTGAGCTCCCACATCCGGAACTTCTTTTGAAAATGCCGGGATTACGGTTTCAAGCTCGGAGCTAATCTTGGCCAGATTGCCAATGATGGTCTCCATACGTTTTTGTTTGTTGGCAACGCTGGTGATCTTCACAATCTCAACCGACATCGTATTTAGGTTTTGCACCAAAGGTCCCATGCGATCGAGCATTCCGACCAACGCACGTGTGCGGGCAGGATCGGCAAAGGCCTCACCGACGATGCGCAGAGAATCCGCCAGCTTGTCAAACGAGCCCATCATCGAGCCCATCTTCTTGCCACTCACCAAATCCATAATATCCGAGCTCGGGTTCATGGGAATCAGCGCGCCCGCCTCCAAGACCGGAGAGCTGTCCTGGCCAACCGAAACCTCAAACACTTTGTCTGCCAAAATAAACGGGCGAAACATCTGCACATGGCTGTCTTTGCGAATCTTATCCTTGAACTTCTCTAAAACTTCAAACTGGACCAAGACCTTGTCGTTAGATTGCAAATCTACATCAGTCACCGAGCCCACGCGTAGACCAGCGATCTGTACGACCGTCCCCGCATGCACTCCATCGGCACTTTCAAGTTCAGTTTTGTATTGAATCTTGAGCGAGAACCAACCATTTTTAACTGAGATCGCAACCATGCCCACGACGCAACTCAGAGCTGCGATACCCACAAAGAGGCCAGCCACTTTCTCGAATTTGTTAAAGCGAATTCTCATCTAAGCCACCGACCTTGCAGTAAACCAATCTGACGAAATCAAAAGCTCTTCAGCTCCATATTTTTCCGCGACAAGCGGACTTTCAGAGGTAAAAAACATCTGTTTCAAACCCCTTGAGGCAAAACTCTCATCGACATAATGAAACAGATCATTGAGGTTATCTTGCTTTAAACCTGTCGTTGGATCGTCGAGAAACACGACCTGCGGCGCGTGAATAAACGCTCTCACCACACAGGTGAGCTTGCGCTGCGAGCCAGAAACTGCATATGGCCTTTGGTCCTTAATCGATTGTAAACCAAACATGTCGAGCACATGCTCAACAATCTCAGCTGCGTCCTCTTCACCCACCAATTTATGATAGAGCAAAGGCAAAGTCAGATTGTCGGTCATTGTTTTATTGTTGAGTAGTCCGCCCATATCAAAGCCGTAGCCCATATTCATGCGGTAGTAGAGGAACTCTTCAAACGACATGTTACTCACATCTTCGCCGTTGATTAGATAGCGCCCCGCTTGCGGAGTCAAAAGTCCGGCCAGAATCTTGAGCAAAGTGCTCTTGCCCCCGCCGCCTGGCGAACGCACCCAGACCGCTTTCGCCGTCGGCATTTTAAAACTGATATTTTCAAAGATAGCGGCGCCACTGTCGTAGCCAAAAGAAATGTTCTCGAGCTCAATCGATTGAATACTTTTGCGATGACTGAGTGTGCTGGCGCTCATGAGACCACTCCCAGCGCCAACAAACGGCTGAGATAAAATAAAATAGTGACGGTCATATTGAACATCACTACATAAATTACGCTATTCACCACGGCTTTAGTCGTCACCTGTGGGACCTCATGCGGCGCCTGCTTCACCATCAAACCTTGATAGCATGAGATCATAAAAATAATTGCGCCACTGAACGTATTCTTAAGAAAGAACAACCCAACGTCCGCACTTGAAAACGCACGCGCCAAAGAATCCGCGTAAAAAGAAAACGGAATCGCATGTAGCACATTGGTGACCAAGTAGCCACCCATGCAGGCCACCACCACGAAATAAACTGAAAGGCAAATCACGCTCACAATTCCACCCACCAGACGGGGGAAAACCACATAACTCAAAGGGTGAATGCCCATCGCTTCAAGTGCTTCGATTTCGCGATTGACTCGCATATTGCCAATTTCGGACGCCACGGCGGTTCCGGAACGTGCGATCACAATCAGCGCGGTGAGCAGCGGTGCGACTTCGCGAACAATAATCGCCACCATCAAATCACCCAGTAAAGCGCCCCCACCCAGCAAACTCAAATTGGTCGACGATTGCAAAATAACAATCGTACCACTGGCAAGGGCCAAAACCGAAATCAACGGGAGCGCTTGGAATCCGGTGAAGTAAATTTGCGCCGATACCACGCTAAACACCGTGCGCATACCTTGCGCATGATCAAAAAAAGCCGCGCGCAAAGAAAGATAGATCATCAAAAAAACTTCTGCCGTGTATTCAAAGGGCTCAAGAGCCCGGCGTCCCATAGCATGGAGGGATGAATTCATCGCACGTACGATTCCGTTGTTGACCATATATATGAATCGGAATTTTCATGGGTAAATTTGAGACAAAGAAGGTCTAGAGTGTGCTCAGTAAGCCCAGAGGGAGTAGAACATAGACTTGGCCGCCTCTAGGGCCAGATCCGCAGCGCGCGGCGGGATCGAGCCGGACGACACAGATCGAGTTAGAATCAAGACCTCGGTCGGATAAATTTTGCGGAATGTTCGGTACGCGCGTCGCATATGCAAGTGCGACGTCACCAGCACTAGACTTCGGCAATGCATCGCCTCGACCAGCGGCAAACTCTGTTGTGCATTTCCGTAGGTGGTCGCCGAACGCCGCTCAAGCACCACATCCTCTTCATGAAGCCGGCCATAAAACGGCCACTGCGGAAAAATATCACGTAAATTGGCTTTGGGATGCACTCCCGAGATAATTAATTTGTGGATCTGCCCTTGCGAAAGTAAATCAAACCCCTCACGCACCCGCCCCGGCCCACCCGTCAATACGACCGCACAGTCGGCCCTATGATCTTCACTCCAGGCGGAAATCGGTTCGCGCTCGATAAAGCTCTCTTCGCGGCGAAAAATCAACCCGAGCAAAAAGAACAGAAACGCAATAGATGAAATATAAATCCAGCGATTCATTAACGTTTTGCGAGCACTTCAATCTCAACGTGCACACCTTTGGGAAGACCGACGACCGCAACCGTCGAGCGGGCCGGAGGTTGTTCAACAAAGTAACGTGCATAGACTTCGTTGACCGCTGTAAAATCATTCATGTTGATCAAATAGATCGTGGTCTTAACCACGTTTTGCATGGTCAGCCCCGCCTTTTCCAAAACCGCTTTGATATTTTCCAAAACCTGTTTGGTCTGCTCTTCAATCGGCCCGGTCATCACCTGACCATTGGCGGGATTGATCGCAATTTGGCCGGAGCAAAATAAAAATCCGCCACTCTCCACCGCCTGTGAGTAAGGTCCAACTGGTGCCGGGGCCGAGTCTGTTTTGATAATGGTTTTCATTGAAGACCTTCCTTTAAAAGTAAAAGATAATCCCTGCGCGCAGAGGAGAATCGCCAATGGTTCGAAACCGCACTTCACTCGCAATCGAAGTTACACCGACGCCCGCCTCAAAGTTAAAACTGAGGTTTTCTAGTCCGGGAAAAAAGAACTCGGCGCCAACAAAGCCCGAAAGATCGAAGCCGGAATCGTTATGGCCGGCGGTCTCCTGACTTACAATCCCCGCGCCCGCGCCAGTATAAAAATTCAAGTTGTCTTCCTTAAACACGATTTTCAAAATTTTAGCGCTAAAGCCAAAACGCGAATTGTTCTTTTTCGTGTCGACTCCAAGCGAACCCATCAAACCATAGTCGGAGTTGGGGTAATAGCGCATCGCCAGACTTGGCAAATCGCTATCCAATCCGAACTGATTGCTGTAGCCCACACCCAAACGGTTGGTTAAATCTTTGGCCTGCGCCACGCCCGCGGAAACCAAGAGCGTGAAAAATAAAATATACCGCATTTTAAACCCCTGAAATGGTTGCTTAAAGACGCCTTGATTAACTCCCTAAGTCTTTCGCTTTTCAAGTAGATTCTAAAAAGACTTGCTGGACAATAAGGCACCCGGAGTCTACAAACATCCCAACCGAAATATATGTGGGCCTGTAGCTCAGCTGGGAGAGCGGAAGCATGGCATGTTTCAGTTCGCAGGTTCAATCCCTGTCAGGTCCACCAAATTTTCAAGTAAATTTCAGACCATTACCCTGCCAAATTAGCGCCCATATCGAAAATATGGGCAGGTTG
>JAYVPG010000114.1:0-13996 GCA_043757545.1 Pseudobdellovibrionaceae bacterium | reverse complement strand
GCGTTTCTCTTTAAACAGTAGGGGCAATCTTTTTTTATCATAAGCTACATAAAGCAACTCATCGGCCAGTGCGGGAGATTGGTTGTGAGCCAGTTCTTATTTAGATTGGCGACTATGCGTATGTTTCTGCGCCCACTTGCGTGCGCCTGGCAGAGCGGCGAAGAGTAGTGGCATCAAGAGTCGACGCGGGACCATTCTACGCAAATAATAGAAAAACCAGGCGTCCAGACTGGCGGGGATCCACAGCGGCGGATTCTCTTTGCGTATCACCTTCAAAATTAAACGTGCCATGGATTCAGGAGTTGTGCGACTTAAGCGCATTAAACGCGCGACAAATGGCTCCATATATCGATAGTAGTCGCTGTAGGGAGAATGGCGGCGAGTCTTTGGATTGGATTGCTCAGTGTAGTAAACATTTTTAAATGACTTGGAGTGGATAAAGCCCGGTTGAATCAGCGTAACGTTGATGCCGAAGGGGCGAACCTCATACCACAGTGATTCGCTCATGCCTTCGAGTGCGTATTTCGAAGCGCTGTAGGAAGCCATCGTTGGCATGGCGAGCATTCCACTGACCGATGATACATTGATAATTTTACCGCGGCCACGTTCGCGCATATGCGGCAGAACCAGGCGAATAAGTTCGACGGGGCCGAGATAGTTGACGTTCATCTGATGCAGTTCATCCGCCTCGGTCATATGTTCTACGACCGCGCGGTAGCTGATTCCGGCGTTGTTGATAAGGATGTCGACGCCAAGAAATAACTTTTCTATCTCTTTGATTAAGAGCGTGCGCTCTTTGGCGGAAGTAATATCGAGGGGGCGAATTAAAAACCGCTCGCTCTCTACAAATTTCTTTTGTAACTCAGGCAGGGAGGAGCTACGCGCGGTGACGATCACTCGGTAAGCGTCTTCTTTGTAAAGAAGCGCTGCAGTCGCGGCTCCGATGCCAGTACTGCAGCCAGTGACCAGAATCACTGGCTTATAGGTCTGCTTGGCTTTGCGCTTAAAATAGTAACGGAGTTGAAACATCAGGTAAATATTTTCTCAAGACTCAGGCGTTGTCACGGAACGCCGTACGCCGGCAGAGCTTTTCACCTTAAATCTTCTGAAATAGATCATTTCTGGCCTCGTTGTTATAAATTATGGCGCTAATTTGAAAATGTGATTTCGCTTTCCCTTACACCTGTGATCGAATTTTATTTACGACGGGTAGTTCTTGCGGGGGATCACTTGAAAAATCAAAACTTGGCTTTGCCACTGAATCGTCTAGAGCTCGGTAAGCTCTATTTTAAAATTGTGGACTTCGAAGCCGCCATTCGCAGCCTGAGCGAAGGCTTGGTTGAGGCGCGGGCCAATGAGGATTGGGCGAAATGGTGCCAGTACGTTCCATTGCTTCTGCGCATTTGGGCGGAACGTTTGGACTTTACTTCAATTGAGGCTTTGAAGGCTGAGCTACACACGCTCGAACAGGCGGGGTGTCTTGAACCTCATTCCACCACGTGCTACGCGCTTGGTATTGCGGCGTCCTATGAAAACCAACCGGCGGTGGCGGAGGTTCATTTTGCCAACGCGCTAAAGCTTGCGATAGATGTGCACGAATCCGCACAGGCTCGTTTCGGTTTGGCTGCGGTGGACGTTCAATTTGGTCGTTATCCCGAAGCATTGGAGCGCTTAAAACTTTTGGATTGCGATTTGAGCTCGACGCTGCTGACTGATCTTAAGCTGGCCACCGGGCTGCTGACGGCGGTTTGCTATCGCTCGTTGCGCCAATTCGACGAAGCATTTGAGTTGCTCGCGCCGTTACAGAAGACTTGCCGACTAGAACAGAATCTATATATGTCTCTTAACGTCCTATTTTGCTATGGCTCGCTCTATCAAGAGCGTGGGGATGGAGTCAAAGCTCGGCAGTATTATGAAATGATGCAGACTCTATTGGTTCCCCAAGAGCTTTGCCATTTGGCGCTTCAGGTAGAAAAACGACTGACGGAGCTAGACCAAAGGACAGCTTCGCGTGCTGTTTTGCAATTGATTGAAAATGGAACGCGCACCCTGATCACGCCCGATCTGGGCCGGGTTGAAATTGGCAATCAATTTCTGCTGCTTTCGTTGCTTAAAATATTGGCACAAGAGCCCGGGGTTCGGATGACTAAAGAAGATATCACTTTGCGTTTGTGGAAGCAGGAATACAATCCGCTCGTGCATGACAATAAAATATATGTGACCATCCGGCGTCTGCGCTCAATGATTGAGAGCGATCGTCAAAAGCCATTTTATATTTTAAGCGCGCAAGACGGTTATATGTTTAACCCCAACGTCGAATTTAAAGTTCAAGCTTAGGAGAAGAAATGTTTCGTATAAATCTAAAAGTTATTCTGTTGGCATTGATGACTTGGTTTACCTGCCCGGCTTTTGCCGGTGGCGACCTTCCGTTTCCCTACGATCAGACCGAGACATTGACTGTGGTTGAATCGCGGATGTGGGATGTGATGGATAGCAACTTGCTGGTGCAATTGCGTGTTTATCAGGACAAAACGAATTCGAACGTGCAGTGGATCCGTATTTGGATCCGTGGCGATGATGGATATGTTTGGTATCGCGTCTTTTTGCAAAAGGTCAGCCTGTCGATCGACGCCCCGGTTAAGGTGGATACGTCGGCGGGCGAGCTGTTTGTTGAGTTGGCTCCCTTCGGGTCTTCACACATGGTTTTGGATCGCACGAATTACAAGATGGTCCCACTTCACGTTGATTAGGAAGTAGAGAACGATGCGCTTCGGGTCCTTCATTTTTGGTCTAAGCTTTTCTTTCTCGGTGCATGCCGGTGAATTTATCCTGAGCGGGGATTTTCCCGCGTCGACTCCAGAAGCGCAGGGCGAGACGATCAAGATGCTTCCACATTATGGCGGACGACTGGTGCGCCTGAGTGACGAACAAGTCGCTATTCTACGCGCGCAAGGTGCCGTGCTGGAACCCAACGATGCCATTCATCTCTTTGACGAGAGTGCAATTGCAAGCGCCGAGATGTCGCCTCCTTGGTATTTGGATGCGGTCCACGCGGGTGAGGCGAACAAGGGGCCAACTCCTCCTGGCGATGGGGCTCCCGCTCCGATGCTGCCGGTAACGGTATGTGTGGTTGATACCGGAGCGGACGTGATGGCAGCGGATTTGATTTCTGCGGTTTCCGGCGGCATCAATATCGTCACCGGAGCCGACCCGAAAGACTTAAGCGACGGTGTTCAACATGGAACGGCAGTTGCCAGTTTGATGGTGGGCCGCGGAGTCGCGAGTGTGACCGGAGTGGCTCCCGGCGCGATGATTTACGTTGTGAAAGTTTTTGATAATAAAGGTGTCAGTTCTGTCGCGGATGTTGCTGAGGGAATTCTGAGCTGCATCGGCAACGCGCAGGTGATCAACATAAGCTTTGGTACGTTCACCGAGTCGACGGCGATTCGCACAGCGATTGATCGCGCCGTCGCAAACGGCATGACGGTGATCGCCGCTGCCGGCAACGAATCCAACGATATCGCTTTTCCGGCACGTTACGCTCCGGTCATTGCTGTTGGTGCAATGACCAAAGAACTGAAGATTGCCGATTTTTCAGGTACGGGGCGTGAACTCGATTTCGTAGCTCCGGGAAAAGACATCCCGGTTCTCTCGCCTGGAGGGGGAGTCAAAGTGGTGAGCGGCACGAGCTATTCCGCAGCTATCGTCAGTGGGATTGAGGCTTTGCGCAAGATGCGCGGCAAAGAAAGTTTAAAAGCTCGTGATTTAGGTTTTTCATCCGACGTTCAAGGCAAGGGTTTGGTCGACGCATTGTTAACTGTGCAGTAAAAAACATCGCGATTTTTTCATGGAAGGGAAAATGACGAGAATGAGATTGATACAAAATATAAACCTGGCCGTTGCGCTAGTCTTGTCGGCTTCACCTGCCCACGCCGTCGCTCCGCAAGGTTGTTTTTCTAAGTCCTCACGTATACACGTCTTGCGCATTTTTGAACCACATGAAAAAATCAGTGCTCGGTTTATGCAAATGCTTTTCGGTAAGCTGACCACTATCTACTCACAAGATATGGCGGCCGCGGGCGGACGTCTGAATATTTATGAAGATCGAGATATGGATTTTCAGGCATTTGCTGATCGCGAAAGACCCGGTGAGTTTAGCGTTAAAATTTCTAAGGGCGTGCGCTATCACCAGTTGATGACCGAAGATGCATACGCCTTGATTGCCTGCCATGAAATTGGCCACCACATGGGAGGCCTGCCCCTACAGCGTGCTTCCAGTTGGGCGACCGTCGAAGGAGAGGCGGATTACTTTGCCAATCTAAAATGTATGCGTCGCTATTTTGAAAGCTTGGCGCCGCTTGACTTGTTCAGTGTTCAGGTCGGTTTGCCATATGCCGCCTATTGTGAAATGTCTTATTCGCGCTTATCCGATATGCAAATCTGCGGGCGTTCGATGCAGGCCGCTCAAATCATGGGTGAGATTATCGCGGACAATCACGGCGAGACCCGGCCACCTTCGCTGAACCTAAGCGACGCGACGATTGTCGGATCCACGCGCGACGATCATCCCTCGACCCAATGTCGGCTCGACACCTATGGCAAAGCCGCGCTGTGTGGAGTTCCCTGGGGTGAAAATTTGAGTGGCACCGACCTTATGCGCGGAGTTTGCCACGTCGGTCGTGATCCTGCGCACAGTCGTCCCACGTGTTGGTTCGCCGTTCCCGTTGGAAATGGTGGCGTGGGTCCCCGCTAAGAGTGGTTACTTAAGGTAGCCCGAAGATCGACTTATTTCTCTTCTGAATTGGCTTCGTTCATTACGAGTTGTTCAATTGTGGGAGCGATAAATAAACCTGCGAAGCCTATCAAGGTCACGCCGCCGATCAAGCTGATCAGCGAGATCACCGGGTTGGTTTTTGCGGCTTTAGAAAACAACCAAGCCTTTAAAATATTGTCCGCGACACCGGCGACGGCCATCGTTGCAAATAAAATAATCGCAGAGGTTGTGTCACCTTGAATCAGCTCAAAGGCCCCAATTGTACACGGCACAATGGCCGCTCCTAATATGGGAACCATAGAGAAAATAAAGGTCACTGCAAAAATAATAAAATAGTGCCCCTCTCCGCAGATCAAGCTGCCGGCCAAGACGAGCGTCGATTGCAAAAGTCCGGTCAACAAAACCAAACCCAAAGAGTTGGCGCAAATCCGTTCAAACTTTAAATAGTGGGTATGATACTTGCCGCGCAGACCGAGGGCTCGAGCGGCGGACGAATAGGCGCGCTCTCCCATCACCAAGAACGATGCAAACGATAGCAAGAAAACAAATCCGCTCAGAATAATTTGTGGAGCCCCCTCAATCAGGCTGCGCACAAGGCCGATCAGGGTGTCGCGACCCCAAATCGTTACGTTTGCGGTGGTCTTAGTCAGCTGCACTCGGATATTGTCGGATTGTAAAATTCCCTTTTGTTCCAGCCAGCCTAAGATTTGATCGCGCAAGGCGAGCAAACGATTGGACCACTCCGCAACAATTTCTTGATGTTCAAAAATCTGATTGAGTGACGCATAGATTTGAATTCCCAAAATAACAATAAACGCAATCATCGCCACAGTCGTGACGACCAAAACTCCATAGGCGACGCTGCGTCGTCGGGCACGGAGTAGAGTTTTGATTTTGAGTTGCAGTGGACCGCAGGCGGTGGCGAAGAGGATTCCAATCACCACCGGTTTCCAAAACGGCAAAAATAAAAGTAGATAGAGAAAAATCACTACGTATGGAAAATATTTGACGACCTGGATATCGAGCGACTTAGTTGTGATGATGACCGCCTGGACCGTGTGCATGTCCGTGAGTGAGTTCTTCCGCGCTCGCCTTGCGAACCTCCATCACTTCAATATCAAAGTGCAGAGTCTGTCCAGCCATTTCGGGATTACCATCGACGGTCACCGTGTCGTTGGTCACGCCGATGATGGTCAGGATCATCGGTCCGTTTTGCGAATTCACTTGAAACTGCATTCCGTTTTTTAGTTCTTGGTCTTTGGGAAATTGACTACGCGGGACCGATTGAACTAAACGTTCGTCACGTTCACCATAGGCTTTTTCTGGCGGAAGAGTGACGTTGAATTTGTCTCCCTGAGCGCGGCCCTCAAGAGCCTCTTCAAGGCCTGGAACGATGCCGCTGGCTCCGTGCAAGTACACCAAAGGGTCATTGCCCGACGATGTTTCGACAACGGCACCCTTGTCGTTCTTCAACGTGAAATGAAACGATACGACAGTTTTCGCCGCTATTTTCATGTTTAAGCTCCTGAAAAAATTAACCATTACGAGTAGCCCAGATTGCCAACTCGGCCAAGTGGAAACGCTCTAGCTGCACCTTGACAGGAGCCTCATCGCGCTCAGATTTAAAGGTATTGGAGGCCCGCTTGGAACAGTCTCAAATCACGCTCACTGGCCCTCCGTTTCAAACCTATACGATCATTCGTGAAAACTGGCTGACCCGCAAGCTCGACGGCTCAGCGGCGAGCACGGCAGGGCTGCTGACGATGGCGATGATTCTTGCGAGCCTCTTGTATTGGAGTGGGCTATTCGGCGCGGACCTTTGGATGCCGGCTACGCGTGAGGCGGTTTTTGTGCACCATGAATGGTGGCGAGCGTGGACAACTCTGTTGGTTCATGGGGACACTCGCCACTTGTTCTCGAACGCATTTCTGTTTTTCATCATGGGCTCATTTTTGATCGGCTACTTTGGCTTCTTGGTTTTTCCACTCGTGGCGTTTTTATTTGGTGGCTTCATCAATCTCTGTGTCCTTGCGGGCATGCCCTCGAGCATCCAGCTGATTGGAGTTTCTGGAGTCGTATTTTGGATGGGCGGATGTTGGCTCGCGCTTTATTTCCTAATCGATCGAGGTAAGAGCTTGTTGCAAAGAGCCTTGCGCGCGTTCGGAGTGGGGCTGGCCTTGTTTATGCCTGCGGAGGCGTTTGACCCAAGCATTAGTTATTTGAGTCATCTGTATGGGTTTATCTTTGGAGTGATTTTCGGATTGTCGTTTTATTTTGTTCTGCGACCACGTTTTCTGGCCGCAGAGGTCACAGAGACTATCTATGAAGCTGATTCGCCGGAGTCCTTTTAGTCGACAGCCCGTGGAACTCGCCCGTTTTGCAATCTATTGCATTTGGCCACATTGCGCGCGGCACAATGTCTCGTCTAGCCGAGGCATTTGGCCTCTTACTCTTTGGTTTTTAATTTCGCATCGTTGTCGGCAATGAATTTCTTAATTTCGTCGGCGATGGTGAGGAGCTTCAGCCATTGCTCTTTATAAAGAGTTACGGGAAAGCGGCCCATTCCATAAATCGAGAGCGCGCCTTTCTCGCTCACCTTCATGGAGAGTGTTCCACGTGAGGCGGGCTTTTTAAGAGCTTCGTTTTCGGCCTTAAGTCGTTCGATTTCTGCTTTGAGATCTTCTGCCATTGTTTTGCCTCACCGGTGAATGGACCTGTAGTATTGACTAGAGTCGGTGGGCGGTCAATTATATCCGCGCGATGCCGATCAAACTTGCGAGCTGGAATGTCAATGGCCTAAGAGCGTGTGGACGCGGTGGCTTTTTAAAATGGTTCGCGGACACGGCGGCCGATGTGGTTTGCGTGCAAGAGATCAAAGTCCGCTCTGAACAACTCGAACCTGATTTGCAAAATCCAAAAAAATATCATGCATTTTGGCATTCGGCGGAAAAGCCGGGATACAGTGGCGTCGCGATTTTCTCTAAACGGGAGCCGCTCGACGTACGTTACGGAACCGGCAAGAAGGATATCGACCGAGAAGGACGTGTGTTGCTTGCGGAATTTGCAAATTACAGCGTGGTCAGTGCGTACTTTCCCAATAGTCAGCGCGATCATGCGCGTTTGGATTATAAACTTTATTTTTGTGATGAGATTTTGAAGTTTTGCGAAAAAGAGAAGCGTCGGGGAAAGTCATTGATCTTATGTGGAGACTTGAATATCGCGCATCAAGAGATTGATTTGAAAAATCCTAAATCCAATCGCAAGAACGCGGGCTTTTTGCCCGAAGAACGTGCTTGGATGGGTAAATTTTTAGATAAGGGCTATGTTGATTGCTTTCGCCATTTTAACCCAGGTCCCGGGCATTACACTTGGTGGAGCTACAGGCCCGGGGTGCGTGAGAAGAATGTGGGCTGGCGTCTAGATTATTTTATCACTGATGAGGATGCGCGCTCGCGACTCAAGGCTTCGCGCCACCATCATCTTACAATGGGCTCGGATCACTGTCCGGTGACTTTAGAGATCAAAACTTAGCTGGTGAATTGAGCGGCACTTTCGATAAGGCCCGAGAGCACGGAGTGGAAGTGCGATTGGGTTTGCAGCTTCTTTTCACCGAACCGATTGAGCAATTCTTGGCGAATCAGCGGGACTTGCGCCGAGCCCCCGGTCAGGCAGACCAGATCGACTTGTTCAGGCATAATATTTCCCTGCTTTAGGCATTCGTCGAGCGAGTGAAAGATTTTGCTTCGCGTGTCTTGGGCCCAATCTTCGAACTGAGTGCGCGAAAAGTCCGCCTCGATTTCAAGGCCGGGATAATCAAAAGTGAACTTTGATTTTTCACCGTTCGAAAGCTTGCGTTTAGTGCCCTCAATGGATTCAAAGAACGAGAATATCTGTTGGTCTTCAATCAGCACGAAAAGTCGATCAATGGCGGCTTTGTCAGCGGGGCTGAGGGCGCCTTTGCGGACCTCGCGGATAAATTCATAGGTCGTCGGCTCTTGGAGGTGAACAATATGCGCTGGTTTGTTCAGGCGATCCATTATCGACTGCGGCATTTTTAAAGTGTTGCGCCCGAGCGAAACTTTATACTCGGCTTGTGCGCCGAAGTTAACATTGAGCTTGCGACTCATAAATAAACTGTCCAGTGCATCGCCCGCGAGGGGGCAGCCGTCTAGACCGAGCACATGCTTGTCTTGATAAGCGTAAGGGCCCAAGCGGATGAGCGTGAAGTCCGACGTTCCGCCCCCGAAATCGCCGATCAGCGCGATTTTCTCGCTCTTGAGTTCGCGTCTAAGATCCAGAGCTGCCGCTAAGGGTTCAGGTACGAATTTGACATTTTTGAATCCCGCGAACTCGGCGGCTTTGGTCATGCGGTAAAGTGCGAAGGCGTCGGCCTCGGCGTCAAGTGCGTAGCGTGCGGGTCGGCCGATCACGGCTGTGTCCACACTGCAGCCGAGCTGAGTTTCGGCGCGTCTTTTTATCTCGAGCAAAAAGATGCCGACCATGTTTTCAAGGGTCATGATGCGATTGTCGATAAATGTGCCCAGATAGTCGCGATTGGGAAGATGGGACTTGAAAGAACGAAAAAGGCGTCCCTCCATCTCATGCTCAAGATACTGATGAATGGCCTCTGCGCCATAGTAGCAAAGGTCGGCCGTCGGAAAATAAAGTAGCGTGCGCATCAGCGTTGGGTCGCTCGCTTTCGGATCCAATGCGAGGGCTTCGACACGCTGGCCATCGACCCATGCTCCGACCAAGGAATTGCTAGTTCCAAAATCAACGGCGAGAGTGGCGGAGCGACTCATGCTTTTTCTTTGTGTCGCGAGCGGCGACGCCACGAGTGACTGCGTTTGATAAATTCGAGTTGCTGTTCGACCATGCGATCAAAAATATAAGTGAGCTTATCATGCTCGCGTGAGTCCACGTCGAAATCGCAGGCGGGACCAAGGAGTTCGATGGTGTGATGAATCGCCTCTAGCGTCGAGTAGCATTCGGGCTTGGGTTGTTTGCGCACGCGAAAGTTGGACGGTGTTGGCGGCGAAAAGCAAATCTGTGGGAGTGCGAGCAGGTTGTCTGAATAGCGGAGCATCTTGCGAGCGGTGCTCCAGGTGCCATCGATCACGAAGACCACCAACTCTTTGCTCGGAGGAAAGGCCGCGCTTCGCTCAGTGGGCGAAAGTGGCGTCAGGTTCACTGAGCTGCGACCAGGGTAAAGAATGACCGAATGAAAATCGGGATTGGCGAGAATCTCGTTCACCTTCCAGTGCATGGAGAAATCGTAGCCCATGATTAAATGAGAATTCTCTAACACCAGGTGAGACATGCGGCCCGTGGCGATGCGTCGACGCATTTCGAGTGGGTGAATCAAAATCACAAAGCGCATCCTGGGATTGAACGTCTGCACATGCGAGCAATAGCAAGTCATGCGCGGTTGAAAGCAGGTGAAGCAGAGATCGCGCTGCCGGGGTTGCAGCTCCGCAAGCTTGCGCTGACGCTGTTCATGGTAAAGTTGGACGTTCATAGGGATCAGCGTAACTGAACAGGTGAGGCGCGTCCAGAGTCGAAATCCGTTGAATCACCGCGCGAGTGGGCTTTAAAATCTCGGCATGACGAATCTTGGACGATATTTGATTCCGGTAGCCGCAGTCGCTTGCCTAATTCCCCAAGTGACTTCGGGAATGGCGTTGATTTTGGGAGTGGCGCTGGCGGTCGTCTTCAGTAATCCGTATCTGGCGATGACACGCAAATACACGTCGCAGCTGTTGCAAACCGCGGTGGTGGGGCTTGGCGCAGGGATGAACTTGATAGTGGTGGGGCGAGTCGGTCTTCATGGCATCGGTTACACGGTCTTGGGAATTTCACTGACCATGTTGATCGGATATATTTTAGCGCGCGCGTTGCGCACTCCTCGTGATACTTCGATCTTAATCATGGTCGGCACTGCGATTTGTGGTGGCAGTGCAATCGCGGCCATGGCTCCAACCATTCGCGCAAAACCACATGATGTTTCCGTCTCGCTAGCCGTGGTGTTCATGCTCAATGCCCTTGCGTTGATTCTCTTCCCTTGGATTGGGCATATTTTGGGTCTGACGGAAAATCAGTTTGGTCTGTGGGGTGCGTTGGCCATCCATGACACAAGCTCGGTGGTTGGTGCGACTTTGCAGTATGGTCCTAAAGCGCTTGAGATTGGAACGACGGTGAAGCTAGCGCGGGCGTTGTGGATTGTTCCGCTGACTTTGATCGTTGGTTACGTCGTCAATCGTCGTGCGCAGACGGTGAGTGAAGTGAAGGCGAAGTACCCGTGGTTTATTTTAGGATTTATTCTGATGGCTGCATTGGTGACTTGGATTCCAGCTCTGCATGAGGCCGGACATTGGATCGAGTTTATCGCCAAGCGATTGTTGGTCGTCACCTTGTTTTTGATTGGGGCAAGTATCACTCGAGAAGCCTTGCGCACAGTGGGCGTCAGGCCTTTGCTTCTCGGGGTACTTTTGTGGGCTTCGATGGCGAGCCTTTCGTTGTTGGCTATCGATTTAAGTTGGATCTCCATTTAATCCAAATGCTATTTTGACTACTTAACGTTTCCGAGCTGACTAATAAATTTTGACAGTGTCATGGGCGTGACACCCCCAATTGTCTCATGTTGGCGCAAAATTTTTAATTTTGATCCAGAGTGAGGCACTTTCCGCTTCAAACCGGGACGTTCGCCAAAGGCGCGCTCTTTGCAATAAAAGGCAGTGGGGTTGGAATAACTAGGGGAAAACAGTTATGAAAATATCGACGCGCGTTCATGGCAAACTGAGCCTTATTAATGTTGCCTTGGCGGTGGCGGCACTTCCAGCCCTTATCGTTTTTCAAAACTGCTCAAAGGCAACTTTCAAATCCTCTGACCCGGCCTCGATACTCAGTCAATTTCAGATTGATACCTTGGGCGCTAACGATGTCATTATTCCTGTGAAGCTTAATGAGCCCAAACCGTTTTCGATCTCTGACTTGAATCTTCCGAACTCGCTAGCGAGCACGGCTTCTTTTTATATAGTCGATTCCTCAGATTCCGAAATCAAAACGATTCAGGATTATTGGGGTAAGCTGGAAGTCGCTGGGCATTCTGGTCCGCGCACCGACTACAGCTTTGTCACCAACACTTTGGGAACCCGTCCATTTTCATTTAAAATCATCGACAATATGGGACATGTTGCGCACGCGCGAGTTATATTCTCGACGGGTAATCCGTTACTCTCGCTCAAGCCCGCACTTGCGGTAAGAAACACCGCTTGCATATTTTGTCATTCATCGGTGAAAGGCAACGTGATCACCGACTTTGGTTTTGAGGTTGGACGGCCGGGATATTTCTTTGGAAACGCCGTGGCTCCGCTCAGAGGACAGGGAATTTACAACTTTGGCAATAGCTACTCTTGGAGATCTTCGGACAGCTTGTCGCCAAACTTTATTGAAGGGACAATGTTTGTTCCGCGACGTGAGATCTCATCAGACAAGCTTCCCAGTCTGATCAACCAAATCAATATTTCTGCGACGACCTCGATGCGTTTGCTCCCTAATTTTCCCAACGCCGCGAATATGCCCAATGTACCCATCTTCAGTGCTGATATTCCCAAGGCTTCAATCGTCACCATGGCCGACTATTCAAACGCTGTCCTCAATCACAGGACCCCTGAATTTCTATCCGCAATGCGTGTAGATCCCGTAATGCCAAAGGCGCCCGACATTAATCCAGATACTAACATTCGCGAAATTTCTGAGCTCAAGATCGGCGCACCGACCGCTGTGCAACTACGTGAGATTTTCGGGAATGCGGGCGGAATTGTCTATCGTCGCCAAGGCGACAATGGCGCCGCCTTGAAAAACTTTTCTGCACAAGGTGGTGGTATTTTCGGGAACCTCGCTGGCGACTGGATGGAGTGTGACGGTGACCTGTTTGTCGACGGAATCGTCTACTTAAACCAACTCAAACTGCGCACCAAATTCGGTTGCCGTATCTATAGTACACATACAGTTTTTATGTCAGCAGTTCAAAGCACCAAGTTGAATCGCGAAGGCATCGAGTATGATCTCGCGATCGGCGGCACGCCCCATTTGCAGATCACTAGTGCTCGCGCCATCGTTCTTGGCGCTGGCAAGTGTTCATCAGGTGATTCTCTCGTCGTCCGAGCTGGTGACGAGCGAACCGACAACTCGCCAACCCTCAATGGAACGGGTGCGATGGAAGACTACTCTAAAATGGTTGATGGCGTAGGTCGCTCGCTCTTGTACGACATTGGTGACTGCGCAGCAAACACCGACGCACGCCGTAGCGTCAATATTTCACATGTTCTATTGAACGCGCCGGCGATTCATTCACGCTTCGCCGGAGATGTGAGCGGCGTACTTATCGCAGGTCACATGGTTGGGTCACTAGGACGCTTTTCGTATCGCTTCGATCCCGTGTTTGAAAAAGTCACGATTTTTCCGCAGATTCCAAGCGACTGGTTTTTCTCAGCCCAAGATTGTGCGACCTATGATCCGAACACCGGCGCCATGCTGAGCGATCAGTCTTTACCGGTGGCTGGCGAACCTAAGTATCGTTCGTGTTTCCTTAAGTAGATCAGTAAATTGACGGCGGAAGAAGTGCGGGTCACGTCTCCGCGAGTGGCCCGTTCAATAGTTCAGTGCCGAACCGTTCAATCTTCGCGGAGCCAAGTCCATGAATCTCGTTCAGATCCTCAGTTCGGCGCGGGTGAGCTTGCGCCAAGTGGCGAAGAGTTCGATCGCTGAAAATAATAAATGCGGGGACATCGAGCTCGCGTGCCTTTTCCTTGCGCCATAGGCGGAGGATTTCGAAAATGCGCGTTTGACCCGGATTGAGAACCATCGGTTCAGAGGACGAGGCCGATTTTTTGCCGGCCGAACGACGCGGAGTCGCACGCCCTTCTCGGCGAACCACAGCTTTTTCCACCGCTGGCGGTCGAATCACTCGCCGAGCCGACCCAGGATCACAAACGTCACAATGACCGCAGTGATCAATCCGCTGCGCATCTTGATAGTAAGTTAAAATCTCCGCATGCCGACATTCGCCACCCTCGGCGTACTCCACCAAATTATCCAGCGCTCGCCAGCGGGAACTTTGGATATTCGAGGGCGCCTTGGAGTTGGTAATGAAAAACGACTGCAAGCCTATGTCTTTTTTTGCATAGAGCATCAGGCAGGTGGAATCCTGGCCGTCACGAC
>JAYVPG010000113.1:0-3776 GCA_043757545.1 Pseudobdellovibrionaceae bacterium | reverse complement strand
ACGTTCCAGTTGGTTCGCGTGAATGGACTGTGATTGCGCGGCAGTTTCCACTCCCGCTCCATTGCGGCTTCTTCGGGGGAGACGTAGCGGCCGCACATCGTTTTGAGTTGAGAGTCACAATTTGGAGTCTAAGCAATGTTTTTTTGCACATTGAGGCATGCTGTCTTAATTGTTTAGTCGCGCGCGCAATAAATCAATTATTTTGATGACCTCAGCGTTTTTTGAGTTACGTGCGCTTTCATTCCAACGTCGCGCGCTCTCAAAATCAGTAGTTCCACCGTAACCAATTTCCAACATCCTCGCTAAGATCGCCTGTGAAAATGGCTCGCCTAGATTCGCACCATACTCGGCACGTGAGCGTATCTTTGCACGTCCCTCCAGTGGCACTTGCTTTCTTAGCGCGACAACATTTGCGAGAAGCGCCGCTTCTGGCAAACCAACAGTGGCCAATTTATCAAGCTGATCAAGCAATGCCACCTCGTCATCAAAAATCTTTGCTTTGCCCGTGACGTGCGCAGACGCCGCAAGCAATAGTGCACTACTCTTTTCATCCCTCATAGCTTCGTTTAGAAGGGTTACACCTCGCTTCGCATCCGTGCGTCCGCCGAGTCCCGTTACAAGGTAAAAACCCAAAAGGGCTTTTGCTGAAGACTTCTTATCTACAAAATATTCCATCAATTGAAAAGCACGATCATATTTTTTGTCGGCCACGGCCCGAGTAGATACACGCCAAAGCAGTGCGTCAATAGTTGCGCGTCCCACAACTCCCTTTAGCTCGAGCGTCTTCCCCGCTCGCCAAATCTTCCCGACGACGATTTCGCCCGGACGAAAACGTGTTGCCAGTTCCAAGAACATCTTCAGATTTGCCTCAACTGGCTCACCATTTACTTCCAGCAATACATCTCCGACTTGGAGTCCGGCGCTCTCAGCAATTGAATTCGGTTCAACCTTAGTAACAATCGCCCCTTGCGTCTTCGGCAAGCCCAAATACTTGGCGGAAAATTCGTTTACTGGCCGCCCGTCAAAACCAGCATAGGCGACTCCAAGAAAACTTTCCAACTCTGACTCAACAATGTTTGGCGCGTTCAACCGCGTCAACATTTCATTGAGTTTTTTAAAAGCAGCCGAGCCAAAATTACCCTTTGGAAAGCGACGTAGGTACTCTAAATATTCAAAGGCGTTATTTGACTCTCGCACTTGTGACCACGCCGTGGATTCCTCAGAAGCAAGCTCGCTTTCCGCCCTTTTTTGTCCCGAGCTAGCAGGAACCAAGTAGAAATCCTCGACCATCAAGGAACTGTTCTCCCAAGGCCGCTGCAAGCTATTAGTGTCAGCAACCACATTCTCGCGAACGCGGCGAAATACCCGATCAATCGCTAACCCAGGAGTGGTGAAATTGGCAACGAGGTGCCTTGTATAGGAGCTATTGCCTCCCGTTGGTCCATCAAAAGACACTGTTCCGGGTGCGGTCGAATACGCGATGATTGTATTGAGTGGGCCGTCCACCTCAGCAAAGCCCGCAGCAGGATTTTTCAATCTGCCAAAAAATGGATTGTTTCTACAAGCGTCCAAAATTACGACATTCAGACCGCGATTCGACGCCTCCATTGTCCTGAGTACTATTTGGAGATCAATGGCCACTTGAGAAACGGATGCCTCATCGGATATCGATTCCGTCGATATGGGCAATAGATAGTTCCGCCGGTTAGCCTGCAAACCGTGGCCTGCGTAATAAAACAGAGCAACGGCTTTGTTGTTCTGCAAGCGTAAACGAAAACGATCTAAAGCTTGCGCAAATTTGGCGCGCGATGTGTCTTCAACATAGTCCACATCAAAGCCCAAATCTCCCAAACTTTTCGCCACGAGCCGCGCGTCGTTCAAAGCATTGGGTAACGGCGCTTCGGAGTAAGCGCCATTCCCTATCACTAGGGCAATGCGATTTTCTTGAACCGGCCTAGTCTGGCTGGCTGGCTGAGCCAGCACCTCTTCGCCATAAAGAGCTGACAACAGATGTACTAGCGCAGCAAAAGCGCCAAGAAAGAATTTTCGGTTAGACAAGCTTGCAGGAATGCCCATACCGCCCACAAAAGTTATCAAGAAATCGGACAAACTGAATCGCACCCAGCAATCAACCACGTATCGGATACCTCGCGTACACGATGCGTGCAAAACGCATCCTGCGCGGGCTTCCGATTCACTCGGCGCATCGGTATCAGATCCATTTACTCGGCTCCACTCCCAAATCAAACACGCGTCCAATTTCGCTTTTACAGATTGGATTTCACTTCCTGGGTTGTTTGGATATCAATTTCGACAACACATTCAGCACATCTTTCGGAGAAACTAAATTTTCCACCGTATGCGCATCAACTTGCTGCCCAAAATATCGCTTACTTAATTCCTCCTTGATGGCCACTTTCTTTTCTTCTGGCATCAATTCTATAAAAGGGCCCAATGATGCCAACTCAAGCTCCGCCCTCCTAGCTTGATCAGCATTTGTCCGATGGCGCGCCGACTCTTTTGCTGTGTAATAAGCTGGCGCGGCGAGCACGAACGCAGACAACAATCGAACAAATACTCCCGCGAGATCTGCTGAAGAATGCGCAGGATCAAATATCCAGAACCCAAGCACAACGAGCACAACAATAATTGAAAGACAAAAAATTAGGACAGTAATGATTCGCCATACATTGGCTGCACCAGCTTCAGTGTCCGCTACTTTTTGGTAATTCCCAGTAACTCCAATATTCCCAACGATCTGGACAATCTTGCTTGCTTCGTCTTTCTTTTCGTTCAGGACTCTGATTAACGCGTTGGAGTCAGAATCAATAGTCTTCTGAAGTTCATCAATTTTCTGCAAACGCGCATTTGCAGCGCCGTCATTCTGTTCATTGAGACGGTTCTGCGTTTCTTCAAATGTTTTGCGAAGTTCGCGCTCAGTAATCTCGTATTTTCCCTGCACTTCTGCAGTGACCGTTAGCGCTTCTGCTCGCTGCTTTTCAACTGCATCTTTTAATGTGCCAACCAAAGCCTCGAGCGACTTGATCTGCTCAATCATGGACGATACGCTGGCTTCTAGCTCAGCCTTTCGCGTGATGAGTGATTGAGCAAGTGCGTCCGCGCGCACCCGATAATCTTGCACCTCGCCTTTAAGTCCGGCCACTGCCGCCCCTCTGAACGGCGCGAGCCCAAGCGCCCAGAGCAGTTGATAGCCAACTTGGTCAATGTGATTTCTTGCGTTATGAATGTGGGCCGGATTTTGATTGGATGAAAAATTGACAAGTTCACTCTGTACCGTCTCAAGCTGCCCTGCCAATTGCGCCAAACCGATGACGCTAACGTCTTGGGAATTTGCCGACTTAAGTGCATTCAGCACAAACCCAACGTAGTCCGAAATCTTGTCGCGACTTAGACGATTTTGTAAATCGACAAAGATTTTTTCATCAGAGAATGTCGGCGATCCCAATAGGGACTGAATGCCAGCCAATCTAGTTGCGATCGTTTGGTTCTCTTCAAGCGCTGACATCTAACCCCCCTTTATTGATTATTACCCCAACGTCGGCATATTCAACTTAACCCCAACCTCGCTAGTCGTCCACCGCGTCGTCACCACCTTCGGCCGCGTGTAAAACCGCACGCCATCCATCCCGTGCACGGAGTAGTCGCCAAACAGCGAAGCCTTCCACCCGCCAAACGAGAAGAACGCCATCGGCACCGGGATCGGGACGTTGACGCCCACCATCCCCACTTCGATCTCGGTTTCAAACTTGCGCGCT
>JAYVPG010000112.1:0-14280 GCA_043757545.1 Pseudobdellovibrionaceae bacterium | reverse complement strand
CGTTGCTGATAAGCAAACATCAACGGGACCCAAGGGCAAAGATCAAACTCGAGCTTTGACCTCCGCACCCAACTGAGCGTACATCTCGGGTAAGAAAATTTAAAAATCCAAAAGGTGAAAAAATGAAATTCATAGCAATCACTCTTATGTCTTTTTTAATGGCGGGCTCTGTTTCAAATGCCGATTTCTTCGAAGCGAATAGTTCGACCCGTAAAACTTGTAAATATCAAAACCCATTTGGCTCCAACGGCTTTTGCTCGAACGGTCACTGGTTGCGGCATGGGGGCGGTCGCGGTGGGGATCACGTTGGCCGTGGCCATCACCGTTGCGGAAAAGACCGCGCTGAGGGCGGTAGCGGCGGCGGCGGATCTAAATAGTTTTTAGTCACAGCGCCTAGGCTGAGGTGGGCATCGCACTCCACTTAGCCCTGCGGCCGATTGAAATTCTCGAGTGCAAGTCCGGGCCGCACGGACGTCATGAATAGCTCCAGCACCTCCGTTTAGAACTGAGCCCAATTCGGGTTCCTGTAACGCCGTCACTAGCGGAAGAATCCGCTCACTTCCCGTGCGAATGGTTTTGACCCGGACCCACGGACCCAAGAAGCGAATCCCGTGAGAATAGTCTTCGTAGGTGTAGCCATGCGGAGTCGCAAGCGGCTGCAGCGGACGATTCTTCGCCATCTGCCAGCCATAGATCGCCACTTTTTCCGGACGCTGATCTAAGCGATTGGTGAGCACCACGTCCTTTTTATGTCCAGCAATCAAACCTGTGCGACCCGCCAACTGACGTTCGATGGTATTGTTGAACACGATGTAGTTTGAGCCCAAGTGCATCTGCGGATCATTCTTGTACCAATCCGTTGGCTGCGGCGTGAGTTGCACGTCGGCGAGCTCATAAATCAATTCGACTAAATACGGAGTGGGCATCACCAAGCCCATCTGACTGGCCAAATATTGGGCTGCATAGTTGGTCAGCGGCGTGCGTACAAAGTCCCGATCTGTACCCACCATAAGGTAATCGGACATGACTTGAATTTCTATAAATACCGGCTCTCCGTGCAACATCGCTTGCCACTTGATGGGCACGAAGGCGCGCAATTTTCCGGGTACGTTTCCCTTGAGTACATTTCCTACCACTGCCCATTCGCGCGCCGCGCTCGGCGCCGAGTAGTCGCGATAGAACTGCGCAGATGACCAGCTTTCGGATTTCGCGCGCGCCGGAATTCCGCATGGCACCGCGGCCCACGATGTCTCAATAATAAAAAGTGCCGCAAGCGCGAGCCGTGTTTTATTTTTCATGTTGGTAAGTAGAATTTTAAAACGCGCGGAGAATGAATGCTCGGACTATGCTCGTCAAGGTCTCGTCCCACAGACGTTCTCTCGACAAAAATCTGGATCTCTTACCGCTTTTTCTTTGGTCTATAAAAATTATTTGCAACAAGACGGGGCCTTCGACTGATCGACATATGTCGAGGGCGACGACGTTTGTTTGGCTTTCAGTTTTGCGCTTTCGCTGATGTGAACGAGAATAAAGAAATGAGAACTCTAGTTTTTTGTTTCGCGGTGATTGCGCTCGCAGGTTGTGCGCAAACTGACGGTGACCCCTCGAATGTAACTCCACGCTCGATTGAAAAAGGTGTTCCGGCCTGTGCTGAATGTTCCGCAAGCGCAACGTCGCTCGTTGTTACCTTGCAAAGCCTAGGTGCAAAGTGCGACTTTGCACCCGTCAACCAGGGGCGCTCCTACCGCTGTCAGGTTCACGTGCCGAGCTACTCCCTTCCCGTCGATATTTTTGTGCCACCGAAATTTCAAAATACGGAAATGACACTGGTTTATTTTCTGCACGGCTGGTGGACCGATCCACACGCGGGTCCGTTTGATGGCGTCAACGGAGACTTTGCGACTTTCCTTGCGCAAGCTTCACGCAACGTGCTTTTGATTATTCCAGAGAGCGTCGGAAAAAATGAAACCTACGCCAAAGATTTAGATGATGCCGAAAAGATGTCCGCGTTTTTCTCACAATTGGAAAAATTAATTTCATCGGCGGGTGTCGCAGTTTTAAAAGATACGCCGCGTGCGTTGGCCGGACATAGCGGCGCCTATGTGCAACTGGGCCGCATGGGAGAGTGGGCCGCGAGTGGACAAGTTGCACAGCTTAAAAATTTAACCTCTATCGGACTCTTTGATACCGCCTATGGATACCGCGAGGGACTCGTGAAGTTTATGGATGCGATGTGCGCGGGACAGCCTCACCCGAGTTATTTTATGGTTTTCAATCCCGCGGATGGCAGCTCCGGTAAACGAGACGCCAATGAGCGGATTTTAAGCGAGCTCAAGACGACCCACCGTTGTGCCACCGCCAATCTTGTCTATCGACCCGACTCTAGCACAACCCACGTCGCCTTTCCGCGAACTTATCTATCTGATTTTATTGGACAAATTTTGCAGTAGCGCTTTGCCTTTGCCATAATAACGCAGTATGGTATGGTGCGCCCTCTGGGAGCCCCATGCTGCGTATAATTTCATTATTAGTGAGCACTCTTGCGCTTTCACCCGCGTTCGCACAGCTCGACACAAGTGCGTACAATCGCGTGCAAATGCGCGGTGGTGTCGAGATCGAGCTGCCGGCGACTCCGTCTGATCCCGCAGAACTGGCGCTGTTTCAAACCCTGTCGCCCGAACAAAAAGAGACCTTCTATCAACGTCGACAGTTTCTGATTCGACGCCTGGTCGGCACCCTCGCCTTTCCACGCGCGCTCGGTGGAGTGGCGTGGGCCAAGAAAAAAGCCGGACTAATGATTCGCAAATTGAAAAACCAAGAGGTCCCGGTCGACGACACCGGCCCGATGAGTCTGAAAGAAAATGGCCGGCGCATTCTCGAAACCTTGGTGAGCGTCTTTGTCGATAAACTTTGGTCTGACTCCAAGTATATCGCGACGGCCAACTCGGTGGGCTTTACTCTCTTCGCTGGACCCGTGGTGAATACCTCGTTTGCGAAGTGGGGTTTTCTTTGGGCGCGCGGTCTTTCGCTCGACATCGGGCACGATTTCTCGACTGAAAAAGGCTACCTTCGATTATATTTTGATCGTCACGACCTGAAAACTCCCGGACTCTCGTTCGATATTGGGATGATGTTTGATTTTTTGGTGCACTTTAACAATGTGCCGACCGAGGGCACAGACCTTGGAATCACTCACTACAAATTGCCACTCATCGGTTGCTACCGTCACGGTCCCGAGTATCGCGCCTATGGGCTGCAGCTGGGCGTGCAGGCGCTGGATATCGCGGCCCTCGCCATTGCCTATCACCACCCGCAGATTGCGGCCGGCATTCTCTTAGGTACCCGGTTTATGGGTTCAGCCACGATCTATGCGACAGATTTGAAACGCAAATTTTTAGCGAAGAAGGACGTCTCGGCTCGCTGGTGGTCGGATCTTTTTCGTCGCCGCAATCCCGAAGCTGCACAGCAGATCTGTGAGGCTTCGCTCACCGACGCTTCCCAAGAACCCGAAACAACCTCAGACGAAGAGTAGTTACTCAACGTCCTTACAGCAGCGAAAGCCCTCTTGATAAAATGAGTGTTTGTCGGTGGCGACATCGTTGAAGTGCTCATAGGGTTGGCGCACGCGGCAGTCGTCAGGATATCCGTCGCGCACCACAAAGAATGAGCCTTTGCGCTCGGTGCGGTCGGTATTGTCCCCACGAGCCAAACCTTCGGGCGTGCGCGGAAAATTCATAACCTCAGCAACGTTTCCGTGCATGTCATAAACTTCGTTTTCGGTCGCGCAAAGATTCTTCATTCCAGTTGGCCAAGTGTGCGATCCGCAGTTGAGATAGTCCGAAGACGTCGTCTGACAAGTTGAAGACTTGCCGATCGAATTAAAATACTCGCCTGTGCGCCCACGCAATGCGGGATCTAACTCAGGATCGGTGGGAGAATAAATGGCGCAGAGTTCGCGCGAGGTTTTGCCGGCGAGCGCTTTGTTCCACTGAAAGGCCCAAACTTTCTCACGACTTGCATTGTAGGATTTGCGTCGCTCAGGCAATCCCGGAAGACTAAAGCGATAGGGATCGCTGTTGTCGATGCGGCCCGCGCAGGCGCCTTCCCACTCGTGGGAATTGCACATGCGCTTGCCCATCGCCTTGCACACTTGTTTGGCAAACGAGGCCGGTGCCCAAACCATCGGGTATTCACAGGGCATATCAGGATATTCAAATTGATCGATGCAAACTTTCGCACCTGGAATCGGCGACATCCACTTCGCTCCGCAGGTGCGCTCAAACGCTTGATTGGGACGAATCAAGCCCGACTTTAAAACTTTATCGATGCAGCTTTGCCGACTCGCCGGGTGAACTGCGCGATGGATTCCGAAAATTACTGTAGGGTCTTCCGTGCCGATATTTCTGGTGGCCTCTGAATTCATCAGCAAGCGCTTCAACGTCGCCGCGCGCTCACCAGTGATGCCGTGAACGGAAATTACCTTGTCGGCAAACTCAGCACTTTCTTTTGCGGCAGAGGTTAGTGGCAACAAGCAAATCAATAGCGCGATCAGATTCTTCACATGGGCTCCAGTGGGCTAAGGGGACTCAAATTGGATTTCACCTGACGACTGATTTTAATCACGTCGCGAAGCATTTTTAACGGATCCAAAATCGGATGAACGGTGCTGCGCGCATCATCGCGCCATAATATGGGAACGGATTCGATCTTCATTCCCATTTCAGATGCCATCAACAAAACCTCAATATCAAACGCGAAGCCGTCAATGCGCGCGAGGGAAAATAACTTCTCTGCCGCCTTTTTGGAGAACATCTTAAAGCCGCACTGAGTATCATTAATACCCTTTAAACCATAAGACGACAGAACGCGCCGAACCAGCGCACGAAAGGTTGCGCCCATCAATTGACGTTTGAAGGATTGATTCTCTTCGATATGACTTTGAGGATGGTGACGATCGCCGATTAAAATCGGACTCTTGGTGCCGGCTGCGATCAAACTTAAAAAATGATAAATCTCGGGGAGTGGCGTCGAGAGATCCGCATCCATAAATAGGACAAAATCTCCGTTCGCGGCGAGCATCCCTTGACGAACAGCGTAGCCTTTGCCCTTTTGGACGGGATGACCTGAAATCACAAAGCGCGTGTCTCCGGCCACAGCTTCGGTTGCGACTTCCACAGTGCGGTCCGGGGATTTTTCAACGCGCAATAAAACTTCAACGGGATATGGAAACTTATTAAAAAATTCTTGAATTTGCTTGAGCGAATTCACGATACGTTTTTCTTCACGAAATGCGGGGATGACAATTGAGAGAGTCGGCACCTCACCCGCCTGAACAAGCGTCAATGCCTTCGCATATTCCGCCGCAAGGTTGGGATAATCCTGAGCCCAGCTGGCCTCGTTCGAAGTCAGGGCGATCGTGCACGGATCTTGGCTAGAAAACGCCGGCCCGGAAAAGACCGCGAGACCGAGCAACAGACTTAGACTTGAAAAAATCTGGTTCATTTACAACCTCGTGAGATTTGACCCAAGGTGTCATCGAATTGAGAGCTGTAGTCAAACAGATTCTTAAATTCTCTTGTGATGCGCCGCGCACTTTGGTAAACAAGCCGTTCTCTCTAAAACATATGAGGTTCAAAAATGCTCACTAGATTAATTAACTTATCAATTTTACTAAGTTTAACCGTCATTGGAAAGTCTGTGCTCGCGATCGAAGTGATTGACGAGAAAGATTGGAAGACCGCACCTGATGTCGTCTCTTTTCAGCCATTTGCTGAAATTTTAGGCCCCGTTACTCTGGGCGATTCTGGCCAATCGGTCCGCCTCGTCAACCTGAACAAATATGTTAATAGCTGGTACCTGCTCGAGGTCAGCACCACGAGCATGTGGAGAAGCAATGCCACCTTCAATATCGAAAATCCCGCGCCACTTGTGCAAACACTCAACTTGGGTGCAGACGGATCGCTGATCCTGAAATCGAAATCTGGAGAAATAACGTGTGCGGTTTTATCTAAGGACGCGCGCAGCGGACCTGCCTTTGATGCCCTTGGACGCGATCCTTATATGTCCTTGTGTGAGGGACGCCTTTTCTTGCGCAATCAGGCTAGCGCGAGCATGGGTTCAATTGCAAAGGTGACGACGGGCCTTCGCTTCTTCGGCTCGGCCGGGGAAGCCGCCGTAAACTTCGTCAAAGAACAAGTGTATGACGGAACATTTTTTGAAAGCGGAACGGAAGTTAGCGATCCGTCGCAAACCGCAGTGAACGAAGGCGGACCTCTCGCCGCGAAAATAAGCCAGGATCTGCTGATCGCAAAAAGTGGGATTGGTATTGAAATCGCCGATGACGTGAAGGCAGGCCTAAAAATCGGCCAGTGGTACAAAGCGAAAAATTTCGCCGGCATTTTCGTCAGTGTGATGAAGGCGAAGTTTGTTGCCGATGATATTTTGAGCTCATACACTGACCTAGTTTTGCCGCTCGACAACCACGGCAAAGGCGAAGCTGACGCGCTCGTGGATTCCGTTGCGATGGATTTGAACCAATATAGTTTTGGCTGGAACAATGGCACAAAATTTCCGGATGTGGGCTGGTCGTCACGAGCGGCCAGACCAAAGGGCGCCAGCAGCGAGGGGCCTGATGGCTTCGCAGATCAAAATCCCCTTACTTTTCCAGGAGTGGTGAGTCCATTTGAAGTTTCGCAAACCGTTGGCGTTTTGGCCGGCGGATTTCAGCGCCATCACTCGGCGTTCCGCTCGGGCCCCCTCCACAACATTAATCGCAGCAGTCACTATGGCGTTATGGAAAAGGGCGTGATCACCAGTACAATCGTTCCCAATTTAGCTACATTCATTGTTTATCTGGATGGAACGATTGATATCAAAACTTGGACGCTGGCTGACAATACGAATTTAAACAAAATGCGCGATGTCCGCCAAAATGGCGTTCCACTCATTGAAGACGGAAAACCTAGCGCGTATGTGAATAATTGGGGCGCGGGAAATTGGTCGGGAAGTGCAGAGAAAGAACTGAAGACGCCACGCACGTCGGCGTGTTTGGTTGAGCGCGACGGACAACGTTATTTGATTTTCAGCTATTTTTCGACTCATACTCCGAGCGGAATGGCGCGCGTGCTGCAATCCTATGGCTGTAAATATGCAATTCATCTGGATATGAATGCTCCAACTCTTGCGTACTCCGCATTCTTTACAGCTTCGCAAGATGGCGATTTTAAAATTGAACACGTTTCGAATGCGATGACAGACGACGCCGTAGTGAATGGCAAAACCTCACCGCGGTCTTTGATGGCTCCGAACTACAAAGACTTCTTTTACGTGATAAAGAAATAGCTTTTGAAGGGCCGCCCGTGACCGATTATTTGCTCTATACCAATCCTGCGTGTGTGAATGGCGCGATTCTCTTAGCGAGAGTCGCTATTGGAATTTGTTTTGTGGTGCACGGGCTGGGAAAGCTCGGCGTGGTGGGCTCCGGAAATATGGCGGGCTTTGTCGGCTGGCTGCAGAGCATGGGCGTGCCCTACGCGAAAGCGCAAGCTCGTATGGCGATGCTGACGGAACTTGTCGGGGGCGCGATGATCACGGCAGGATTGTTCACGCGTTTTGGTTTGATCGGATGTTTCTTCACCATGCTCGTCGCCGTTTTGGTTGGGCATAAGGGTGCGGGGTATTTGATTACTAATAATCCTCCTGGCAATGAATATGCTCTGAATCTGGCGATTATTTGCGTGGTGCTGTTTCTATTAGGTCCGGGGGCCTATTCACTTGATGCGATACTTTTTAGCGCTCAGCTTTAGTCTTCTCTGGGTTACGCCTGCGTGGCCCGTGCAAAAAGCGAACGGCTGTGCCGTTCGCTTGATCGAGGATCATGCGCTGACCATTTCTGTTTCCCCTAAGCCGCAGTCCGTTGGCGAAATCGCTGAGTTTGTGCAAAATCTTAAAGATAGTCATGTGCGTGGGGAACACGGAGCTGCAATCACTCAGATCCAAGAACTCAAAAACGTTTTTATCGCGGTGTTTGAAGAGATTGACGTCATGAGTATCGCTTTGGATCGCGCCACCACGAATATTTTTTTTGATCCTAAGCATATCCTCTCCGATGAGGATTTACTTAAGCATCGTGAAGTGACCTCCTATGACGGGCATGATCTCTACAGTGTCGGACTGCGTGACTATCTTTCTCGCTGGGAGAAAGAGCGAACGGATACCACTGAGCTCGTTGGACCGTTAAAAAGTCTACGTGTCGAAGCCGAGTTTTGGGACTCATATCTGATTCCAAAATTGCGAAAATCCGAGGCCAACTTCGTTTTGATCGCTGCGGCGGCGGATAAAAACTGGTATGGCGTTTTATCACATGAAATCTTGCATGCACAATTTGCCCAACTTGGATTAAAAAAATACATCGACGATTTCTGGAAGGCGAAAATCGGACCACGCGACCAAGCCGGCATTCGCAAGGCCTTAAGAGACGACGGCTACAACGTGGATCAAGACGACAATCTGCTGAAGAACGAGTTCTATGCCTATGTTCTTGAGGCGAGACCTGAAAAAGACTTGCTCGGAAAATTCTCGGAAAAATATCGCGAGTCGTTGATCGCGTACCTCTCTGAGCTTGGCATTACCCCTCTAAAAATCACTCGCTAGAGTAACGACGAATTATTTTGTCGTTGCCTTAATGATTTTGTCTCCCCGCTCCAGCCGATCGAGTACATCTAAGCCTTTGGTGATGCGGCCGAATACAGTGTACTGACCGTCGAGATGCAGAGTAGGAATATGGCTGAAGAACAGCTGCGAGCCGCCGGTATCAAATCCCTGCGACCGTGGCATACCCAAAGTTCCCTTTTGATAACCAAGCGTACTGATCTCGGCGCGCAGAGCGTAGCCTGCGTCTCCCCATCCCGTTCCGTCAGGATCGCCACCCTGAACGACAAAGTTCGGGACGACCCGATGCCAAGTCAGTCCGTTGTAAAATCCTTTGCGTACGTTGCCGATAAAATCGGCGACGTGAATGGGCGCGCTGAGTGGGTAACACTCCACCGTGAAGCTCCCCTTCTCCGTTTGAAATTCAACTTTTGGATTTTTCTTAAAGGTGAGCTGGCGAAACGGTGACATGGTGAGGGTGGCCTCAAGTGATTCCGGAAGCGATGAGACTCCCCGATTCACTAAGGCACGACGGGCCTTGCCACTGACGCTCGGGTCTGGATCGCCTTGCACGATTTTCTTTAGGTATCCGGTTGTCGTATCGTTCGAAGTTTTACCTAGAATTTCAACAATATCTTGGCGCATCTCGACCCAACGTCGGTCGAGTGAATTCGCGTAGGTTTTCCAGGCTAGCTCGGGAATCTGTGGTTCTTTACGCTCTTTAAGTGCCGCAATGGCAGTCCCTCTTAAAATCAGTTCAGGCGATTCAAGATTCTTCGTGACCAGAGCAAATGCGGTGGCGGTTGGAAGCGTACCCATCGCCTCAAGCGCCGTACCTTTGACCGCGCGATCTTTATCAAAGAGGGCGCGCTCCAGAAATTTTTCACGTTTATCTGGGGTTAAAACTTCGCTGCCTTGGACCGCGGCCTCGCGCACCAGCCAATGGGCATCGTTAATAAATTCCTCAAGCCGCGCCGGATCGGACCTTACGATCGCTTTTGCGGTCTCGGCGCGAACCGTTGGGCTTTTGTCCCAAATCAAAGTTTGCGTGAGTAGCTTGCCGTCCTCTTCACTCTTATTTCCGTTCAAGCCCGAGGCAAAGGCCGTGCGCACATGATAGGATTTATCTTTTGCCAAGAATTTATAGGCGCTGACGTTTTCACCCGACGCAATCAATGCCGCGACTGCCGCCAAACGGACATTGTATTGCGGATCTTTAAGGGCGACGACCAAATCGGCTTTGGATTTCTTTGCCTTCATCTTCAAAAGGCCGGTCAGTGCATAGACGCGCGTCCATTTGCCGCCATCGTGAGTCAGTTTTGCCGCAATGGTTTCGCCTCGCGCATCGGCCACTCGCATAAAATAATAAGCGACATTTTGCCGAACCTGCGAGTCTTTGTCTTCGGCAAGTTTGCTTAAGGTAGCAAATTTATTATCCGGCAAATCCGCCAGGTCTTTATCCATCTCGCGAAGCTTCAAAACCATGCGGTAGCGAAACAGCGCGAGTACAGCAGCCGCTCTCAATTCAGGTTCAGTGGCCATAAGTGAGGATGCGACAAGTGCAGGAGTTTCCTTTAGGCCGATTTTTCCAAGCGCTTCAACCGCCGATCGACGCACATCTATATTTTTATCTGCAAGGACCGCGGCCAGAGCGTCTTGAATTTCACCTTCCCGGCCACCTGAAAATTCAGCTTGCCACCCCAGCTGTCCAAGGTTGAATGCCGCGGCCTCGCGAACTTTCGCGTTTTCGTCTTTAAGTAAATGCAGAAGAGGGTCCACCGATTTCGGCGAATGTATTCGACCGTAAGCCAGGGCGGCACGGGCACGCTCGACGGGATCTTTCGACGCCGCAGCCTTCTGAACCGCCGGAGCCTCAACCTGCCGCCGATCTTCAGCGTCAACAAGGGGATCAAGCGCAGCGTGGGCGTTGGACAAATGGAAAGCAAAGAGAGCGAGCAGTTTTATATATTTCATAGAATTACTCTTAGCATCGCGTTGAGCGTTGTGCAAACCGCACGCGTGATGTTGGCTAAAGTGCAAATTTTAAATTGGAGGTTCAATTGAAACTTGTCATTGGCAATAAGCGGTATTCAAGTTGGTCCCTTCGCCCCTGGGTCTTGCTGAAGCATTTCTCGATTCCCTTCGAAGAGAAATTGATCCCGTTGGATCAGCCGCAAACGACCTCACAGATTTTGCAATTCTCACCTTCTGCTAAAGTTCCTGTCTTAATCGATGGAAACCTAACGATTTGGGAATCCCTTGCCATCGCCGAGTACTGCAACGAAAAGTTTCCTGAGAAAAAAATGTGGCCGCAAGATCTTGGTGCACGCGCCACCGCCCGCGCGGTTTCCAGTGAAATGAGCAGCGGCTTTCAAACTATGCGCAGTCATATGTCACATGATTTAAAAATAGAACTTAAGGATTTTGATTGGTCACCGGCCAAAGCCGAGGTCGAACGCGTTCAGCAAATCTGGACCGATTGCCTTAAGACCACGGGTGGTCCCTTTTTATTTGGCGCATTTTCGATTGCTGATGCGATGTATGCACCTGTTGTGAATCGATTTTTGAGTTATGGCGTTCCCTGCACGGGTTTTGCGCAAAAATACGTTCAGACATTACGCGCACTACCCGCTCATCGGGAATGGATTGATGCGGCGATGGTTGAGGAGCTAAGAGTTCCGCGTTACGAGCGGTGACGGGTCGCCAGCGCGTCCAGGCGGTACAGCGTGGTGAGCCAATGATCCCAGTGCGTAGCTTGATAAAAGCGCGACATTTTAAACTCATCTCGACGCAGTCTAAACTCAGTAAAACCGGTCGGTAACCAAAGCGAAACTGCGCGCGGAACGAGTCCGATCATTTGCGTCGGATCATCAACTGTATAGCCTGGTCCGTACATATACGAAAGTATCGCGCGATCGAGCATCGCCTTGGTTTCATCTAGAGTCGACGTGAGCTGTTCCGCTGCGGGGCTCAATGCACCGTCGCGCTGCTTCTCTTTGTAAAGTAGAGTTTCGACCAATCCCAGGAAAATTCCGAAGTCCTGAGCGCCACCCTCAATACGGGGAACATTCTGCAAAATTAAAGTCAGATCTGGAGCGCGACGAGGATCCTCTTTTAAATACACACTTAATGAAGTTCCCAGCCGCTTGATTTCGGGGATCAAAAGGTTTTGCAGCTCTGTAGACGTCAGTGCGCTCGAGGTCATAAATTTATAGGATTCAATATCCCCACGTTGACCGCCGTGGCGCGGATTTAAGCTCTCTTTCATAATTTTCGGGAGCATCTTCGCCATCAAATAGGGCTCATCGAACTCATTAACGCTACCTTTGTTTTCCCCGCGCAAGCCGTTGAAGTGACCAGTGTTGAGCTCATGCAATACCACTCGATAGGGCATCCCTTGATAGTCCTGAATCTGCGAACTGCCGACGAGAAAGCGCGCCGAGTTTGAGAGTTCGGTGGCGACCTCGAGCATTTGCATATTGCAGGCGTCGGAGGCATAGACGTCGACGGGTTTGCCATTAGCTTTAGCAAACGTGTCGAGTGCGTCGCGCAGAGCGGGCACATCGAGCCAAGTTCCGCTGCTCTCGCTGAAGCCGATCCCACCAAAACTCGAATCATAGACCGGAGTCGCGGAAGTCATGCCCACGTTGAGGTCTTTGACTTCTAAGAGGTTGCCGGTCGCCTTCTTGGACGGATAGGCCTTCCAGCCCTCCCCATGACCCCAAACAATTACCATATAGTTCTTCGCGGGATAATTCTGACGACCCCAGAGCAAAAATTCTGTCAACCGAGTCTGCTCTGACTTCCCATCATTTTCCGGAACACGCATAATGATCGGCGACTTCACCGAATCGAGTGTCTGTGAATTGAAGTCTTCGACAGTTTTGATAGCGAATGTGTTGGTTTGAGAAATAATATGAAGGCGACGTTGATCGTCGTCCGCCGGCCCATTCACTTGCACGACTAAATCGGCTTTCCCAGTCGACGCCGCACGACCCGGCTTTGAAAAGCCCGCTTCCATTTCGTAGAGATCCCAGAGTGCGTAGGGATAGAGATCGTTGTCGGCTTCCATATAGACCAAGATAGTCCAATCTTTCGGGCAACCGTTGACGCTAGCGCACGCGCCGAGTGGGCGCGCCGCAGAGAATGCACTAGTGAAAATTATAAGAGCTAAGCTTAAAGCTCGAAGCCAAGTCATCATTCGATTTCGTCATGCGCTTCGGCGGGATCGCCAATCATCAACATGTTTTCGTCGATACCCTTCATTACAGGAGGCATGATCATACTGCGGCCACGGCGCGGGCGCTCGGCAGCGGTGTGATCAAAATCACCTTTTTCGTATGCCGCGACGAGTGCCTTTGTCGCTTGGTCCGAGTTCATATAATTCATCAGTTCTTCGTACGTCACACATTTGACTTCGGGCATGCCGCAGACCAATTCTGCAAACTGCTTCATCGCACTCCAATACGCTCCACCGTTCCATTTCGAAAAGTGATGGCCAATATTTACCGGCGCGCGATTCCCGTTATAGTTGTTAAAGAAATAATCGACGTAAGAGTAATACATTTGGTTTTTAAATTCGGTAGCACGAACGGCGTTTGGCAAACCCTTAGATTGAGCGTAGTAGAAGTTGTAATCCATCGAAAGCGTTTTGCGACCAGTTCCGGCTATTTGAATTTCAGCCAAGGGGAAACTCCACAGACCCTGAGCATTCATACGCGGCCAACGCTCTGGTGGAGCCGTCAAAGATGTATCATATTTAAGTCCAAACTTCGGAAGTTGGTCATACATATTGTCGTTGTGCCCAAGCTGGGGTGCACGAAAGCCGATGATGTCTTCGGTTGTGAAGGTCCATTTCTTCTTTAAGTCGTCCGCAGTCGCCTGATCGACGTTATTGTACTTAAAGAGGTTAAAGATCAAATCGTAGAACTGAGTGAACTCGCTCTTCCAATCCTGCGCAGTCCATTTGGTGCCGTCGTAGTGACCCGTAGCGTGATTGGCGATCTCATTCTGCTCGGCCTTCGCAGCATTCGTGTTCCCTAAGCGACTGATCACGTCGTCCAGTGTGCCACCAAAACCAATGGCTGATTTGCCGCGGCCTGCTTCGGGAGCATCATAGGCATTCTTTGCGGCGTTATTCAGGTAGTATGCTGCATTGATGAAGTAAGTGAATTTTAAGGGCTTTCCTTTTGCCGTCATGTCCTTCGCGTATTGACGAGTCTCTGCCCACATCGGCAAGGATTTCGAGCCGTCAAAAGCCAGAACCACATATTGAGGGGGACGAGCGACCTTGGCTTCTGCGACCGGCGCAAACGCCTGCAAACAAGCCACGCCGGTAAGCGCTAAAATCCACGGCATCTTCTTCAAAGAAACGTTCGACATATTTTTACCTCGGTTGGAGTCACCCCGGATGTTCCAAGAAACATGCCGAGACCGAATAGCGGCAGAATCGCCGCCGGCGAATAAATCGGGACCAAATTGGGCACTGCGAGGTTATTTAGGGCGAAATGGGACCAGGGCCCTCAGGCCCAATTTTGAGAAACCCGGGACATCGGCGGCAGTTTTTAGCGGAGTTTTGGTAATCACAGTAGTTTGTCTTACGGTCTGGCTGTTGCTAGTCCAGTTCTTTGA
>JAYVPG010000111.1:0-3807 GCA_043757545.1 Pseudobdellovibrionaceae bacterium | reverse complement strand
AAAATCTTGCAAAGATGTGGGTATTTAAACCACCTCTACATCCCCACTGATCATCTTTTATACGAAGTGACGGACCCCAAATAATGTTACAGAACGTTCATGCCATGCCGTTTTAGGTCTCCGATTGACAGTTAAATTGCCATTTTCTGCGCCGGTTTGCGCCCAGCTGGCCGTAAAATCGGACGCGCTGACCGAAAACCTTTGGAATAGGCCGTGCACTACCAAGTTCGAACTCAATTTTGTTAAAGGACCAAATCCCATGAAGGCTCTGCTTTCCTTGATGCTCATAATGTCAGCTTTAGGTGGCTCCCGTGCTCACGCCGGGAATTTCTTTGATTTTCTCTTTCAAGGGGATGGTCGAAATGACACAGGCGAGTATACGACTGATTCCGGCGATGCGGTTTGGCCGAAACTGACTCCCCGACCGGAGCCTGATATCTATTTTGATCCCGCGATTTTAAAAAATGAGAATTTCGACGTCGTGATTCTGGTCAACAAAGCAATCTCGGCTCAAACTATTACCGTTTATCTTTTTGGAAAATTAGAATTTCAATCGCGCGTCTCCACGGGCCGCGAAACTCCGGAGTACGCCAATGGCCCCGGTCGTGGAAAATTCCGCGAGCACGCACCCAAAGATGATTATTTCTCGCAGACGCCGACCGGCTACTACACCGCTGGCACACTAGATATCGATCACAAGTCGGGTGATTGGAATGACGCTTTAATGGCCCACTCCATATTTTTAAGAGGAACACGTGGAATCGCTTTGCATCGCACAGTGAATGAAGACGCTATGGGCCGCCCTTTTGACAAACACATTGGACACAGAGCCTCAGGAGGCTGCATTCGCTTGCACGCCGAGATCGCTCGTAAGTTGTTTTGGATGGTGCGCGCGAGCGGTGGTCCATTGCGTGATGACGTCCCCGCTTCAGCCGGAAATGGCGGCGCGGACTACAATGAGACATCCAACAGTCTTTTTATGAGCGAAGCTAAGCAGCAGTTGGGGCCGGATGGCATTGCAACCTACACAGAAATACCAAGGGTGTACGACGTAGATCGTTATACCGGTGAAGTGCTAAGCACGTATCACTATGGAATGAAGACCTTAATCGTTGTTGAAAACATCCCGGTGACGGGGACTGTCGAATCAAACCAAGTGGCCGCGATCAACAATAATAATCCTCTTTATGGTGGCACCGAGCTAAGCCAGACGCCCGCTGGTCTTGCACCGAAAAAGAAGAAGAAATCCATTTTTAAAGATCTCAAAAACTTCTTCGGCGGCTAACTTTTAATAGCGATAATGATCCGGCTTGAACGGACCTTTGACGTTTAAGCCCAAATACTTGCTTTGTTTGTCGCTGAGCTTGGTCAACTTCACTCCCAACTTATCCAAATGCAGGGCTGCGACTTTTTCGTCGAGCTCTTTGGGTAAGCGGTAGACGCCGACATCTTGGTACTGAGCTTTGTTCGTCCATAATTCCATTTGTGCCAAAACCTGATTGGTGAATGAGTTCGACATCACAAATGACGGATGACCCGTTCCACAACCCAAGTTTACTAAACGGCCCTTCGCTAAAACGATGATTTCGCGACCATCTTTAAAGGCGTGAATATCGACCTGTGGCTTGATCTCGCGCTCTTGTGAATTTTTAGTTAACCAAGCCATGTCGATTTCAATGTCGAAGTGACCGATGTTGCAAACGATGGCGCCGCTCTTCATTTTCTTGAAGTGACGCTCGGTGATGATGTCGCAGCAGCCTGTCGCAGTGACGAAAATATCAGCCTTATCACAGGCCTCGTCCATGGTGACGACTTCAAAACCTTCCATCGCCGCTTGCAACGCGCAGATGGGATCAATTTCAGTGATCAGCACACGGGCGCCGAAGCCGCGCATGCTGTTGGCGGAGCCTTTACCGACGTCGCCAAAGCCCGCAACCACAACGATTTTACCAGCGACCATGGTGTCGGTGGCGCGCTTGATTCCGTCGACCAAAGATTCGCGACAGCCGTAAAGATTGTCGAATTTCGATTTCGTGACTGAGTCATTGACGTTGATCGCCGGCGCTTTGAGTTTGCCTTGCTCCAAAAGTTTTTCCAGATTGTGCACGCCCGTGGTGGTTTCTTCCGAAATTCCCACGATCTTTTTCATAAATTTGGCGTAGCGCGATTCATGCATCATATTGGTGAGATCGCCACCGTCGTCGAGGATCAGGTCATAGCCCTCGGCTCCCCAACCTTCGATAGTCTGCTCGATGCACCAGTTGGCTTCGTCAATGGTCTCGCCTTTCCAAGCGAAAACGGGAATGCCTTCAGCGGCAATAGCAACCGCAGCGTGATCTTGCGTGGAAAAAATATTGCATGAACTCCAGCGAATTTTCGCGCCGAGCTCAATCAGAGTTTCAATCAACACTGCCGTTTGGATTGTCATATGCAGACAACCAGCGATTTTCGCGTTTTTAAGCGGTTTGATTTTTCCAAATTCTTTACGCAAAGCCATCAGGCCGGGCATTTCGCTTTCGGCGATTTTGATTTCTTCGCGACCCCAACGTGCCATCTCTGCAAATACTTTGGGATCATTCATCGCTTCTTTACACACGCGATAGTCGAGTTTTGCCGTTGTCTTCATAGTCGGCTTGGTCGTGGTTTTACGCATTGGCATTTTGCTAGCTTTCGTCTTCATATTCGGAACCTCACGCATGATTTTTCTCCTTCAAGAAGGGCTCAGTCTGATGCAAATTTAATGAAAAGGCAACGTCCGCCCGGTCTTCAGGGCAGGGTCAAAATCTCATACCCTGTGTCGGTGATCAACACGGTGTGCTCGAATTGAGCAGAGAGTGTGCGGTCGCCGGTGTGGTAATACTTAATCTCTGAGCCAGGAATATCGAATTCTTCTAAGGGAACATCGGTTTCATTGATCATCGGCTCTACCGTGATGCAGCACCAGGGCATAAGCTTTGGACCGCGGCCTTTTTTGCCATAGGAGGGAACGAAAGGCTCATCGTGGAATATCTTGCCGATGCCATGCCCGCCGATTTCTCGCACGACGTGGTAGCCCTGCTTGGTGACAAATTTATTGATCTCAAATCCGATATCGCCGGTGCTGGCGAAGCCGCGGACCTCATCAATACCTTTGTACATCGCCTTTTCAGCGGTTTCGGTGATGTGCTTCGCCTTATCTGAAACTTGTCCAACATAATAAGTGCGGGAAGTATCGCCGAAGAACCCATCTTTGATGCAGGTGACGTCGACGTTAATAATGTCGCCCTCGACCAGCTTGGTTTCATCCGGCACGCCGTGACAGATCAGCGAGTTGATCGAGGTGCAAATCGATTTGGGAAATCCATGATAGCCGAGCGGCGCAGGCGTTGCGCCATTCGCGAGAGTGAATTCATGGATGATTTTATTGAGCTCGTTGGTGGTGATGCCGACTTGAATATATTTTTCGATCATGACAAGAGCCTGCGCCGCGAGCTTTCCGGCTGCGCGCATTTTGGGAATTTCGTCTTTTTTCAAAGGGGTCAACATAGAGCAGTCGTACCAGATGGCCGCAAAAGACTCTAGGACTTCTTACGCTTGGCTGGACGGGAGCGGATCAACTGGACGCTGACCGTTTTACGGGTCTCCGCCGAGGTCATCTGGTTGGCTATCTTGCCCGAACCAAGAGTGCCCACCAGCTGAGCAGATTCGATTTCTTGCTGATGAATGGACTGATCGAAATCAAGACCCCAGGCCGGCGATGAAAGAATAGAACTCAATAATCCTGCTAAGAACCAACCCAACAGTCTCTTGCCCTTTTTCATTTCAGCT
>JAYVPG010000110.1:0-14332 GCA_043757545.1 Pseudobdellovibrionaceae bacterium | reverse complement strand
ACTAGCGACCGCCACGGCCTCCGCCGCCCCATCCGCCGCCACCACCGAAACCGCCGCCACCGCCGCCGCCACCACCGCGTGATTCGCGGGGAGCCATCGGTTTAGCTTCGTTCACGGTCATTGCGCGACCTTCGTAATCAGCACCGTTGAATTTGCTGATAGCTTTTTGTGCTTCTGCATCCGTAGACATTTCTACGAAGCCGAAACCTTTCGAGCGACCAGTGTCGCGATCTGTGATGATCTTTACAGAATCAACAGTTCCACATTCTGCGAATGTGTCGGTGAGCGCTTGCTCAGTTGCGGAAAAGGGAAGATTCCCCACGTAAAGTTTTTTACCCATATTACCTCCTAAAGGCCGGGAGCCGCTTCGGAGTATACGGGCGAAATGCCCTCAGTCTCGAAACAAGCAGTTAAACTATGCCGGGGAACCTAACATAGGGGGGGTACAAATGCCAATGGTGTTACAAAATGTTACGCGTCGGGCATAAGCTCGCATATACGCGAGATAAGGCTGATTTTAGCTATCGCAAAGGCATTTAAAACAGCTTAGAATGTAATATAGACCTCTCTTTGTGCATTTGCCAGTAGCTAAGATTTTTAGTCAACGACTCTAGCGAAAGGTAATGTCTATGAAGGCTCAAATCGTTTCCTTTCATTGTGTCCTTAAGAATACGCTCGGTACAGTCATCAGCTCAACGTTCAATCATGAAGTGATCAATCAGGGTCAGGGTACGTTCCTTAAAGGTTTAGCCGACGGAATGCAGGATATGAAGACCGGCGAAAAGCGGCTCATCAGTCTGACCGCTGAGCAAGCTTATGGTTTTTATGATCCGCTCAAAGTTGTGACTTGTCCGCGGGAAGATGTTCCGCGCGGTGAGACTTTGCGGCGCGGAGATGAAGTTCAGATTCGTCGTCAAGACGGCGAGCAAAGTTCGATGCGAGTGACTGAGATCAACGGCGATCGAATCACGCTCGACGGCAATCATCCGCTGGCGGGACAAGATTTGGTGTTTGAGATCGAGGCCACGCAGGCGCGCTATGCGACTGCCGAAGAGTTAATTGATTTTGAGATCGTGCCGATGCCGACGTCGCTGCATTAGCGCGTCGTTCTTTTTACGGATTGAATGATCTGTTCCAACTGACTTAAGAATTTTGAGCGGTCCGTTTTCGTCATCGACGACGGACCGCCTTTGCTTTCTCCGATTTGCCGCAGGTGGGTCGCGAGTTCACGGCCGGCGAGTGCGTTGCCGATATTGTCCTCGGTGAATTCCTCGCCCTTAGCGCCTAGTACGCGTGCTTGCTTTTTAAGTGCGCGGTCAGCCAGTAAAATGTCAGAGGTGATCACGATATCGCCGAGCGTAACTTGCTCCACTATCCAGTCGTCCGCGGCATCAAAGCCTCCGCTCACCACGCTCATTTCAATCTTTGGACTCAAAGGAATCTTGAGCCACTGATTGGCGACGACGAAGACCTTGAGTTGGTGGCGTTCGCTGACCTTATAGGTCTCGTCTTTGACTGCACAGCCATCAGCGTCGATGTAGATATTCAGCATATTTGTAACTTAGCACCGTTGACCCTTTGATGGAAACCGGGAATATTGCCCGCATGAAACCAATTCCACGCTGTGCCTGGGTGAACGACGATCCTCTCTATATCCGCTATCACGATGAGGAGTGGGGCGTACCCGTACGCGACGACCGCAAGCTCTTTGAATTTCTGGTGCTCGAGTCAGCCCAAGCGGGTTTAAGTTGGATCACGGTTCTGCGTAAGCGCGAAAACTATCGCAAGGCTTTTGCTGGGTTTGATCCGGTCAAAGTGGCCCGCTTTAGCGAGAAGAAGGTCGAGAAGCTGATGCAAAACGCAGGGATCATTCGCAATCAAGCGAAGATTCGTGCGGCGATCGGTAATGCGCAGAGATTTCTTGAGATTCAAAAAGAGTTTGGCTCCTTTTCGAAATACATGTGGGGTTTTGTGAATGGTAAACCCATTGTCAATCGCGTGCGCAAGAGTTCGAAGATCCCGGCGATGACTCCGATTTCGGACGCCTTTGCCAAAGATCTTAAAGCGCGCGGATTTAAATTCTTAGGTTCAACGGTGATCTACGCACATATGCAGGCGGTGGGGATGGTCAATGATCATCTGACCACTTGTAAGTTCGCGCGGCACTAGTTTAGCGCTTACGACCCTTGCCGAGCAGGCGCAAAATTTCTAGGTACAGCCAGACTAGAGTGACAAGTAAGCCAAAGGCCGCGTACCACTCCATGTATTTTGGCGCACCACTCTCGGCACCTTTTTCGATAAAATCGAAATCTAAGATTAAATTGAGCGCCGCGATTCCGACGATCACGAAAGAAACCGCAATGCCGAACATTCCACTGTCGTGAATAAAGGGCACGTTCATGCCGAAAAAACGTAGCGCCATATCGATCATGTACACGATGGCAATTCCGCCGGTGGCTGCGATCACGCCCAGTTTAAAATTCTCAGTCGCTTGGATAAGTCCCGAGCGATAGGCCATGAGCAGAGCGATAAAAGTTCCGACTGTTGAAAGCATCGCTTGCATAGCAATTCCTGGGTACTTCGCTTCGAAGATCGCAGAGATCGCGCCGAGCGCAAGGCCTTCAAGCAATGCATAAACTGGAGCCAGATAAGGCGCCGTGGTCTTTTTGAAAATGATGACCAAGCTAATTACAAATGCCGCCAGAATCGAAGGTAAGTACCAGGTCGGAATCTCTGGGACCGCGCCGATGTCCCAACCTTGTGGATAGGCGCCACTCCAGGACCAAATGGCCGAGGCGCAGACAAGACAGATCAGGATAAAGCTTTTATTGACCGTTCCGCTGACGGTCATGCGCTCGTCACCGACGGTGGTTAGACCTTTAAACGTTGACTCAGAGAGTGCGGGATTTGAAGTTTTCATAGCGCTATTTCACTCCTAAACGTCGTTTGCTGCAAGAAATTTGCGATTAAAAGCCAATCGATATTCCCAAATAGGTTCCAGACCTGCCGCGCGCAATGTCGGAATTGGAGAGGCCGACCACCATGCGGTAGCCCCCGCTGATTCCGAAATTTCGGGTGAAAGACAAATGCACTCCCGCGCTCGTGCTGGATTCGATTCCATAAAATGTCTCATGCGCAGTGACGGGGAGTGAGCCGACCACGATCGGCTCGCGCACGTCGACGTAGTCCACGTCTTCGCGCAGTTGCAAAGTTAAGAAGTCAAAGAGTGGATAAACGTAGCCAAGAAAAGGGCCGCCGCCGATTTCGCGATCATGAGTGGGATTTTCTCCCGCCGCATAGAAACCGCCGACTCCGGCGTAAAAGTTTTCGTTGATGCGCATTCCTAAATCGAGTCCGAAGCGGACCGACGTGCCCTGGGCACTATTGAAGCCGATCGAGATATTCGGGTCGAGATAGAAATCTCCCATTTCGGCGTGGGATTGCAGCGAAGCAAAGACTAGGCCTAAGAGCGCAAATTTAACTAAAGACATAGAGCCACCTTGTTCAATTTAGTGATGGGCCAAATCGCCCCAAACTTGTTTCAACCTTTTGTCGCGACCACAGTTGCCGCGATAAAATTTATAGCGAATGGGATTTTTTTTATAATAGTCCTGGTGGTAGCCCTCGGCTGGATAAAAGGTCTTGGCCGTTAATATTTTAGTTTGAATCGACGACTTCTCGAGAGCATTTTTCTTTACGAAGGAGAGCGAGTCCTCGGCGATTTTTTTCTCGGACTCACTCACGTAAATGGCAGTCGTGTACTGCTCACCCTTGTCACAAAATTCACCCTTCGCATCGAAAGGGTCGACATTCACCCAATAGGTTTCGAGCAGCTGCGCGAGCGTGATTCGACTAGGGTCGTAGGTGACCTGAACCACCTCGCGATGTCCTGTGGATCCTGCGGAAACCTCTTCATATGTGGGTTTGTCTTTGCTGCCACCGGAGTATCCCGAGACCACGTCTAAAACGCCTTTGTCGCGTAGATTTTCAAAGGGTGGTTCCATACACCAAAAGCATCCGCCCGCAAAGATTACGGTTTGCGTAGCCGTCGCTTCCGCCTTGGTAGAAAATAGATTTGCAAACTCCCCGTAGCCCTCGTCTTTTAATTTATCCTTGGGGATAAAACGCATGGAGGCCGAATTCATACAGTAGCGTTTACCTGTAGGTGCAGGGCCATCGTCAAACACATGTCCTAAATGGGAATCGGCCAGTTTGCTGCGCACTTCGGTTCGCGTGCTAAATAAAGCTTTGTCGGTACGGGTGACGAAATTTTCTGGCACTAAGGGCTTTGTGAAGCTAGGCCATCCCGTCCCTGAATCGAATTTATCCTTCGAGCTGTAAAGGGGCTCGCCCGAGACAATGTCGACATAGAGACCTTCGCGATGCTCATCCCAAAGTTCATTTTTAAACGGGCGTTCTGTGTCACTTTTTTGCGTCACGGAGTATTGAAGTGGCGTGAGCTTCTTTTTCAGTTCGGCATCCGAGGGCTTTTTAAAGCCTGCGCCGTCCCAAGCCCAAAGGGTCGTTGAGAGTAGAAGCGTTAAGACGATGAAGAATTGTTTCAACTAGACCTCCCATACCGGAAACCGCTATTTTCTCGCCTCCCAGTCGTCTTATGCAACTTTTAAGAGGCGATCTGCGAAAAATATTTGAAAGCGTTAAAATCCAACTGATTTTCAGTGAAGATTAGGGCAACACTAGACCTCTAGGGGAAACCAGTGACCTTCGAAGAATTTCTTGAGCAATCTTGGAACGAGCATGGGACAAACACGCAGGAAGTTGCCACGCGTTTGGCCGAGGGCTTCACTTTGATTCAAGAATCTTCACATATCGGCCAATTGGCCACTTTGCTCGCACATGTCTACGGTCAACACTTGGGCCAATGGGACAAGGGTCTTCATCATTTGGAACGGTTGGCGACCCATAAGAAAAACAGCGACGACAGTTTGCAGACCATTCGGCGCTCTGTTGCGGCGTTGCATACGGCTCGCGGCGACGGTCTGCCGTCGGGATTTTCGAATAGCGATTTGGTGCGCGTTTTGAGTATGGCGGCGTCGGCGACGTTCGCTCATGCTCAGTTAGAGAATGCCATGCAATGGATTTATCGCGCGCGTGGCTTAGCGGAAGCTCTGCCTAAGGACGATCCTGCCCAACGTGCACTCGCAAGTGCTGCGAACAATCTGGCTTGTGCTCTTGAGGAAAAGGCGAGCCGCTCAAAAATCGAGACCGATGATATGGTTTTTCTGGCGCGATTGGCCCTTGAAAAATGGTCTTTGGTGGGAAATTGGAGCCAGCTCAAGGCCGCCTATTATCGATTAGCAAAGGTGTCGCTGAGTGCGGGACTGATGGCGGAAGCGCTTGAGCACGCGAGCGCATGTCTTGAGATCGCACAAGAAAATCGTGCGCCGGCGCTGGAAATGTTTTGGGCCTATGAATGCTTGGCGGTCGGAGAACGTGCAATTGGCAACACGACTCACTTTCTCACTCAGTTTGAATTGGCTCTTGAAAATTTTAATAAGCTAAAAATCGAAGAAAAGACGGGTTGTGAGAGCGCCCTGAAAGCTCTGCGTGCTTCAATTCACTTAAACTAGTCGCCGGGTACGATGCGTGTACGGCGCAATTCAGGTGAGACCCAAGCCGTTGTCGTCACCACGATCAAAGTCACCACTCCGCCAAAGATGAGTGACGGTATCAGTCCCAGAAGCCGGGCCGCGACTCCGGATTCAAAGGCCCCGAGTTCATTCGAGGATGTAATAAAAATCGTACTTAATGAGGACACGCGGCCGCGCATATTTTCAGGCGTGAGCAGTTGCAAAATCGTGCTGCGGATCACTAAGCTGACTCCGTCAAAAATCCCACTCACGCATAGAAACATAAAGGCCAAAATAAAATGCGTAGAAAAAGCAAACGCGATGATCGAAAGACCAAAGCCCGCGACAGCTAAAAGTAAAGTCCTTCCAGAGATTGTTGTAAGGGGTTTATAAGCTAAAAAGATGGCGGTCAGCGCCGAACCAAAAGAGGGGGCGGAACGCAAAAATCCCAGGCCCACAGAGCCTGCGTGTAAAACTTGATCTGAAAACATGGGCAAAATCGCCACGGCGCCACCAAAGAGAATCGAAAACATATCGAGAGTCATTGCCGAGAGTAGAACCTTTTGCTGGGACGCGAAGCGAATTCCCGCCAGGATGCTTTTCATAAATGGTTCGTTCACCGATTTGCTCTTTTTTTCTCGCGCTTCTTTAGAGAAATAAAAAGTCGATAGGAGTGCGCACAACATAAATGCCGGGGGCATGGCAAAGGCCACTGGTGCCCCGAACGCACCGTAGAGCACTCCACCTAAGGCGGGACCACAAATGGCGGCCAGTTGAAAGGATGTGGCACTCCATGCTGCGCTCTCGGCTTGCATGCGTCGAGGGATGATATGAGAGATCATTGCGAAGACTGAAGGGGAGGTGAAGCTCCGGATCATCCCTGAGACAAAGACACCGCAAAAAAGAAGCAAAATTCGCGAAACATTTGCCAGCGGAACGTCGGGCAAAACGGTGATCCAGATTAGAAGCGCATTGATGACCAGAATCATCACACTCACGCGGTAGACCGCCGCCGGTCGTCGCTTGTCGACCACATGGCCCGAGAGAAACGCAAAACCAATGGCGGGAAGAGCCTCTGTTAATCCGATCAGCCCTAGTATGAGTGGGTCTTTGGTGAGTTCGTAGACATGCCAGCCGACGATCACCGCCTGCGCCTGTAGGCTCATCACTGCCAGCGCCCGCGCCATGAGCAAAATTCGAAAGTCAGCGATCTTTAAAGCGGGGGACGTCAGGCGCATGCGACGCTTTAGGCGTAACGTTGAATCAGATGATAACCGAATTGAGTGCGAACGGGCGGTGAGATCTCATTCACTTGGAGAGCAAATGCGGCTTCTTCAAAGCTGGGCACCATACGGCCACGGCCGAACTCACCAAGGTCTCCGCCCTTTTTACCTGAGGGGCAGGTTGAAAATTTAGTGGCCAGGTCCTCAAAGCTTTTGCCTTCTGCGATCTTTTTCAAAAGATCGGCGGCTTCGAATTCTTGTTTGACGAGGATATGTCGAGCTTTGATTTTCATTGCTATGTTACTCCGTTTTGCAGCCGACGCGATTGAGTGTGGATTTTCCGAGTACGGTGACTCCGGTTTCAGAGTCATCGCTACCCAGCACTGTTGTTCCGTCGCTGCTTGAGGCCATATGAGCATGGCAATGCAAATTGACTTCGGTTTTGCCCAGCACGTCCACTTTGCCCTTGATGCAATACCAGCCGTTCGGGTTCATCAGCGTGATCACGCTCTTCGACATCACATTGACACTGGGTTTAAGTAAAATCAGTGCGGGTTTTTCGGTTTTCACCATGTCGATCATCTCGCCGCCGATGCCCATCACTTTTACTTTTCCGGCGATCGTTCGGTACTCGGGCTCGCTTTTCGAAAAAGGATGTTTGCCCCAATGGCGTAGGCACTCTTTGAGTTCATCCATATCCGAGGCCCAGCCGATAGCAGAGAAAGAAAGTCCAAGAATCAAAGCGCCGATAATTTTCAAGCGAGCCTCCTAAATAGGTTTAAGACTAAAGCCAAGCCCGGATGCGACTTGCAAAGGCCACGGGATTTTCAATGTTCCAACAATGTCCCGCATCTGGCAGAATCTCGAGTTCACTCGCCGGCAGGATGCGCGCAAGGTCTTGGGAATCTTTTAACGGAATAACTTGATCGTGAGCCCCGTGCAGAATCAAGGAAGGAATTTTTATTTTTTCCGCGGCCGCAGTCAGATTCAGAGTTTTTAAAATCTCGAGTACAGCCGGTCCGCTGCCCTTGACCGCGTGAAAAGCATCATCCACCAGGCGTGAACTGTAGTCAGGATCCAATTTTTTTGCATTTCGAACGGTGTTGAGAAGAACTGTTCCGGTCAATTCGCGACTTGCTTCCATTTGCCGAAACGCCGTGTACATACTCTCGTCAAAGACCACGCCCTTGACACTCACTGGATCGAGCAAGATCGCCTTTGCGAAGCGATGCGGTTCAAGAATCATCATTTGCATGGCAATCAAACCACCCAGTGAATGGCCGACCAATGCCACCTCGCGTTTGCCAAGACGATCGAGCAGACTCAGGTAGTCCCTCGCGAGTTCCTCCAGCGTAAAAGGAGCCGATGAGATTGGGTTCTTACCGCAGCCACGCCAATCGGCGAAGAGCAAAGAACCAGTTCCGAGGGACCCCTGGACTCTCCACTCACGCAAAGTTGGTTGCCACCAAGCGCTGGACGCAAGATTGCCGTGAATAAAGAGTGTGTCTTGTTTGGCCAGGTTCAGAGATTCAGCGAAGCTTATTTTCACAGGATTTTCCTTCTTTTCTTGTCAAATCGATCAACAGAGTGCCACTTCGGGCGTCCATATTTGCTGGATCACCTTCGAAAGTCAGGCCTTTTTGCAAGTCGGGATTGTACGCCAGAATCTGATGAATCCAGGCGGCGGCAAATGCCGGTTTGTCTTCGGGGATTTTATGTTTGCTGTCTTTGCTATGAATAAAACTCGCGCGAGCCGAATTGGGAACCCGACTCCAAAAAGTTTTGATCCAATCGATGTTAACGTATTCGTCATCATCGCCAGCCATCAGCTGAATTTTTCCATTGGGCAGATGCTCAGTGATATCCGCCGCATTCCAATTGCGTGCGCCCTTCACCATGCGATAGGTAGCTTCGAGTTTATATGGATTCTCAAGCAGGATGGGCTCCGCCGAGGGATAGGTCGAGAACACTAAATTGCGTAAATAGTATTCATAGAGTTCATCGTCAGCCCTGGGATCAAACGGGAAAGTCACACGGTGCAACTTGATCATATCTGCAATCCACGTGTCTTGGGCAGGAAGGCGAAATAAAAATGGCGACATCACAATGGCTTGGTCGAAGACCGCAGGGTAATCGGCCATGTACTGAAGAGCGACCGCACCGCCATAGGAAAGTCCAACCAGATATTTTGCGCCACTCAGATCCAGCTTGCCGACCAGAGCGTGGAGGTCTGTCACTTGTTGGGCGAACGGAATGTCGTAATCCACCGGGGCTCGGTCAAGAAGCGTCTGACCCATACCGACCATATCGTAAAGTACAATGCCGACTTCAGGATCGATGCGATCGAGCTCAGCAACCAAATCTTGCCACTGCTTGGTGCTGTAGGTCAGTCCATTCAGGAAGACTAGCGTCGCTTTCCCATTCACAGCGATCCGCTGTTCGACATAGAGGCGATGCTGGGCGCGAACTTCGACAAAACCTTTTTTGAAATCGGTCGCATGCAGGCGGCCACAAAAGAGCAGAGTGAATGCAAAAAAAATTCTTCGCATCTAGAGTACCAGTCCGCCGTCTACACTTAAGACGGCGCCGTTGATGTATGCAGCTTCATCACTTGCTAAAAATAAACAGGCGGCGGCGATTTCTGCAGGTTCACCCATACGGGCTACTGGAACCTTGTTCGCGATACCTTCTAAAACTTCTTTCGGCATGGCTTGAGTCATCTTGGTCAAGATAAAGCCCGGTGCGATCGCGTTGGAGGTAAAACCTTTTTTACCGAGTTCCTTCGCCCAAGTTTTCGTCATGCCAATGACTCCGGCCTTCGCCGCAACATAGTTCGTTTGGCCAAAGTTTCCGTAGAGGGCCACAACGCTGGCGAGATTGATGATTCGCTTAGGAGCCGTGGGATCAAATTTTGTCAAAAGCGCTTTGGTCACGTTGTAAACGCCGGTGAGATTGGTTTGAATGACTTGATCGAACTCATCATCATTCATTTTCGCCAAACTCTTATCGCGCGTGATGCCCGCGTTATTGACGAGAACATGCAAGTTGCCGTTGAACGTCTCCGCCAGGGCCTGGCAGCTCTTGCGATTAGTGACATCTAGTGTCGCAGTTTTTAGATTGGGAAATGCACTCAACTCACGTTTTGCACTCTCTAGCGCCGCTTCGGCGAAGTCCGCGATGGTCACACTGGCGCCTGATTCAAGGAAACACTTGGCGATTTCAAAGCCGATTCCCTGAGCTCCGCCCGTGATCAAGACGTTTTTCTGTGCAAATGTGAATTTAAGATTGGCCATTCGAGAGCACTCCTTAGATGAAAATATCTATAAGTCGTCTTAGCCATTTTTTGAAAAGCTCACAACGATAAACTTGCCTCAGAATTTGTAACGGCATATGAAGACTATGAACTGAATTTATTGAAGGAGTGAGGCTATGCGACGCGCTGTTATCCGTGGAACGGGAATGTATGCACCCGAAAAAATCGTGCGCAATGCGGAGTTTAACGAGCTGTATCAAAAGGACGTGGATACGTTTCTACGGGAAAAGCGAAATATTTTTGAGCGCCATCACATGGATGCCTCGCAGGCGACTTCGGATTTGATTGTTCCGGCGGCTGAGCAGGCTTTGCAGAAGAGCGGCATTGCGGCTGCCGATTTAGATTTAATTATTGTCTCAACAGATACTCCTGACTATCTCTCGCCCTCGACGGCAGCGGTTGTGCAATTCCGTTTGCAAGCGAAGCACGCGGGCGCTTTCGATGTCAATTCCGCGTGTGCCGGATTTGTGACGGCTTTGGATATGGCCGCAAAATATATTGCCGCAGATACGCAGTATCGCAATATTCTGGTGGTGGGTGCCTATGGAATGTCGAAGTACATCAACTACGACGACTATCGAATTGCCACTCTCTTTGCCGATGGAGCGGGCGCCGTTGTGGTGCAGGCGAGTGAGGATGAAACTCAAGGTGTGCAGGTCTCGACGTTATTCGCCGACGGTCAGTATCACGACTATATGGGCGTCTACGGCGGTGGCACGCGCACTCCGATCACGCACGAAGTTTTAGAGAAAAAGGGTCACTTGCTCGACTTCGCTAAAAAAATTCCCATCGAGACCAATGGGACACAGTGGCCGCGGCTGACAAATATTCTGCTCGATCGTATGCATAAAAACGCAAAAGACATCGATCATTTTTTTCTTACGCAAATCAATATTCAAAGCATTCATGAGGCGCTGGACGGTTTGGGTCTGCCGCATAGCAAGTCACATAATATTATGGACCGTTATGGTTACACCGGAAGTGCGTGTATCCCGATGGCGCTGCACGATGCGACTCTGCAGCACAAACTCAAAAAGGGTGATTTGGTATTTATGTTGGGATCAGGTGGCGGGCTGTCGATGGCCGCGCTGAGCTTGATTTGGGGCTATGACACCTGAACTGGATTGGCTCAAACGTTGGGCCCTTTATTCTCCTGAGAAAACCGCTCTACAATCGGGTGAGCATGGTCGCGCGCTGAGCTATGCCGCGCTCTATCGCCAGAGTCAGGCGTTGGCTGGTGTATTGAATGAGCGTTTCCAAATTGCACGTGGAGACCGTGTCGCGTGTCTGGCGCAAAATGAGCTCGAATATGTTTCGCTCTTTTTTGCTCTTCAACGTCTGGGCGCGATTTTGGTTCCGATTAATTTTCGTTTTACGGTCAGTGAAGTGGAGTACATCGTGCGCGACAGTGGAGCCAAACTGGTTGTCGCGCAAGAGGCCTACTGGTCGAGCGTGCAAAGTCTTTCATTGAAAACGGCGTTGTGGAACTTCGATGGTCGGGACTCGTTAGTCGAAGCGAGCCGTCGTGAGCCTGCGCAGAGCCGTGAATTTATCGCGGACTTCGAAGACCCGTGCATGATTCTCTATACCTCCGGCACGACCGGCTTTCCCAAAGGTGCGGTGATTTCACAGCGCATGATCTATTGGAATTCGATCAATACCGGCTTGCGCTTGAATCTTACGCAAAACGAAGTGGTATTGAGTTTTCTTCCGCTCTTTCATACGGGCGGGTGGAATGTTCTCACCACGCCGTGTTTGCATCGAGGCGCGAAGATTGTTTTGTTGCGCAAATTTGACGCAGAGCTGGTGTTGCGCCTTTGTGAAAAGGAAAAGGTCACAGTTTTATTTGGAGTTCCCACGACCATGGATTTTTTAAAGCGCAGTGCGAACTTTGCCGGCACTGACCTCACGTCTATTCGTTATGCGATTGTGGGCGGGGAGCCCATGCCGCTCGAGTTGATTCGCGAATGGCAGATGCGTGGGATTCCCATTCGCCAAGGCTATGGATTGACGGAATTTGGACCCAACGTCTTTTCGCTGAATGAAGAAGACAGTGAGCGCAAGATCGGCTCGATCGGGTTTCCCAATTTTTATATCGAGGCCCGAGTGGTCGACAGTCAAGGCGTTGAAGTCCCACGCGATCAAGTGGGCGAACTGGTTCTGCGTGGACCGGTCGCGATGAGTGGCTATTGGGATAACCCTCAGGCAACGGCAGAGACCTTGCGCACCGGTTGGCTGCATACGGGCGACTTGGTCCGTTGTGATTCGGAAGGCTATTACTTTGTCGTCGGTCGCAAAAAGGAAATGTTTATTAGCGGAGGGGAGAACGTTTACCCTGCCGAAGTCGAGAAAGTCTTGCGTGGAGTCACGGGCATTCGCGAAGTGGCAGTGATCGGCGTGCCACATGAAAAGTGGGGAGAAAGCGGAAAAGCCTTTGTCTCATTTGAAGCGGGATACTCTTTCGAGAGCGAAAATCTTCGTCAATACTGCTTAAAACATCTGGCGAAATTTAAAGTTCCAAGTGAATTCGTGATTCTGGCGGACCTTCCAAAAACGGATAGCGGGAAGATCGCGAAGAAGTCGCTCAACTCTTTGCGGTTGTAGAACTTAGGGGGCTTTTTCTGGCACAGCGATGGAGCCAGAACCTGGCGATTTAAGGCTGTCGTCGGTTATCGGTTGTCCCTCAGCCGCGCAGGTGCGCTTTGTTTGATCTTTTAAGTAGCGTAGACCATCGCGAAAATTATTGCCGAGAGAGTGTGAATTCGTAAAGAAGTTCTGCTTCATCTTTGCTTCTTCGCTCGGAAAATAGATGTTTTGAGCGGCTTGAAGTTGTACGCAATTCATTTTCGGGTCAATTGAGTCGCGAAGCATTTTTGCGGCCACGCACGGGCTCTCAGTTGTGCAGAGTGAAGTCGGGGACGTCAGCCATCGACGGTAGGCCTGGAATACAAATTCTCGATCGTCGGGAGTCAATTGCGAGACCACGGGCATCACTTTTGAAAAAGCCGTAGTCATCACCTTGACCGAATTTCGAGTTTGAGTGGGGGTGGCATTTAGCGGCGTGATCCACTGGTCTAACGTTCTCAAGAGGGAAATTTTTTCGATATTAGTCCATCCGCCGGTCATCTGCTGAGAGACATAGTCATTGAGTTTATTGGATGCGGCGCAGACGTAGACACTGCTACATTCTTTCGAGTTGCGCAGGTCCCGGATGAATGCGGTCAGATTGTCATCATCGGCGGATGCGAACCCTGCGATTAAAAAGAGTATGATTAGTTTATTCATATGCCTTTAAGTGTTCCACCGAGTGGGCGGTTTCACAAGACTTGGGTGCGATGCGTTGAGTGCCTAGTTGGAAAGGGCTCTGGCCGGAGCGCGATTGTTGCGAGCGGCCACCTGAGCGAGGTTTACATCCGACGAATCGAGCGCGAGCTTGGCATCGAGCAGTCCTCCGGAGCGAAGTTTGTTGCGAAGAATGGTGCGCGGAGAAGAGTTGGCGAGCAAGTGCTGAATCAATGCCGAAGGGTCACCCATGCGTTGGTCATTGGCGATGAGCAGGGCGGCAACGCCTGACACGAAGGCGGTCGCTTGCGAGGTTCCACTCATGTAACCGTGGGCGCCGCCGGGGAGCGTGGAGTAGATATTTTTTCCTGGCGCTGCAAGATCCACGGTATTGACGCCAAAATTACTCATACGCAAAAGATCTCCGTGTTGATCTATTGCGGCTACGGAAAGAATATTGTTGAGCTCATAGTCGGCCGGATAGAAGTGAAAGAAGTCGGAATTTAAACCTTCGTTGCCAGCCGCTGCGACCACGAGCACGCCTTGTGCCGCGGCCCACTTGAGCGTGGCCTCCTCTTGTTGACTGCGCATCACGCCGCCGCCCGAGTAGTTGATAATGGCGGCGCCCATGTGAACCGCGTAGCGGATGGCGCGAATGGTGTTGTCGAGGTTATCTTTGCCGCTCGATTCGGTGTCGAAATATTTTAAAATCATGAGACTCACATGCGGGGCGACACCACTCGAGCTCAATCCATTAAGCCTTTGTCCCCCGATAATCCCTGCAATGTGAGTCCCATGCCCATGTTCATCTGAAATATCTGAAGTATTCGAAGAAAAATTCCATCCATGGAAATCATCGACATATCCATTGTCATCATCGTCAATACCGTTGGAAGCTTTCGGGTTGCCGTCGGCGTCTAAGC
>JAYVPG010000109.1:0-14418 GCA_043757545.1 Pseudobdellovibrionaceae bacterium | reverse complement strand
AGTTGGTGGAGAGGGTAGGATTCGAACCTACGAAGACGTAAGCCAACGGATTTACAGTCCGTCCCCTTTAGCCACTCGGGCACCTCTCCGCTAAATGGAGCTGGCTATGGGACTCGAACCCGCAACCTGCTGATTACAAATCAGCTGCTCTACCAATTGAGCTAAGCCAGCCACTCACACAAACCAATGCCATTTCGCCAAAGCTAAATAGTGTGGATGGGTGAACGTGCAAATGACGGTTCTACTTGAGCACTGTCTTAGCAGTCAAAGTGTATTTCCGGGGAAATTCAGCGTTTGCGGGGACTTGCCGACGACCGCCAAGTGGTCAAACGGCTCAATAACGAGGCGCATAAGCGGGGTTTTAAACGGGCTTTTCATGGGTCTTGCGCCACCGATATCATTGCTTCACTCGCTCCTCTGGCCAAACTCGGGATCTTGCTCTTGAGAGATTAGCCGAATGAATCTCTATATATATCCGTGGAATCCGGCGTGGAAATTAGTTCTCTTCGGTCGGCTTGAGGTGGCGCTGCCGGTAGGTTTCGGCCAGGGCAATAGCGGCCGCGACCGAGACGTTATAGCTCGCGTTAGGGGCAGATTGAGGGATGGAAATGAGGTCGTCGCAGACTCCTTCAACAGATTTTCTTAAGCCGGAGGCCTCGGATCCGAGCACCCAAACCACTTTTTGTGGGATTTCTAGGCTGTAAATATCCTGTTTGGCTTTGTGCGAAAGACCCAAAATCCAAAAACCCTGCTTTTTTAAGGCCTCGAGCTGCTGAGGGAGGGCGCCATCGCGCACCACCGGAATATGTTCCACTGCCCCTTGCGCCACCTTTGAAACTGCCGGTGAGAGCTGCGCCGAGCGATGTTCCGGAGTGAGGACCGCTTGGCCTCCAAGTAACCATGAGGTGCGCAAGACGGCGCCGAGATTATGTGGATCTTCCACTTCATCGAGCGCGATCAGCGTCGCGGTTTCGGCTTGCTCGAGGGCCGTCCAATCCAGTTCGGGCTCGTCGTTCGAAAACGCGAGCACGCCCTGATGATTGGAGACGATTTTGTCGAGAGCGCCGACGGGATGAGTTTGCACCCGCACGTTGAGGCGCTTAGTGGATTCGAAAATTTTATTGAGCTGCGGATGATCGGCGTAGGTGTCGCGCAGCCAGAGTTGCTCTACGGCGCGCGGACGAACGGCGAGTAATTCTTCGACCGCGTGAATGCCGACTACGCAACGGCCAGAGGGAGCGTTGGCTCGCGGTTGCGAATCACGGCGCGGTTGATCGCGAGGTGGCAATGGTCCACGACGCGGCGGAGCCTCGCGACGTTGGCGCGGCTCGGGGCCGCGACGCTCAGGCTTTTTGAATTTCTTCATAGTATGTCTTTGCGGCGAGCGCGGGCTCGGTGGAATCGTAAATGGGGCGACCGACGACCAGCGCAGAGGCCCCACGACGAAGCGCCGTACAAGGATCAGAGACGCGTTTTTGATCGCCCTTGTCCTCATGGCTTAGACGCACGCCCGGAGTCACTAAATAACTATCTGGGAAGCGTTGGCGCAGGAGTTCAACCTCGTCAGGTGAACAAACCAGGCCCGTCAATCCTGAATCGATCGTAAGTTGTGCGAGTTTTAAAGTTTGCTCCGCGAGAGGCATACCTTTGGTCACTGACGGTAGAGTCTCTTGGCGGAAACTGGTGAGCACCGTCACCGCGAGAATACGAAACGGGCGCGTGCGCGAGAGTTCAGCCTCAACTGCGGCGAGCCGAGTGAGCGCTTCGGAACCCGCTTGCGCGTGAACTGTGCAGAAACTTGCGCCGACCTCGAAAGAGGCGCGCACGGCGGCCTCCATGGTGCTGGGAATGTCGAAAAATTTGCAGTCGATAAACATATTGCCGTGACGAGCGACCTCTTTGAGTAAGGTTTCGCCGTAGCGCACACACAAACGCGGGCCGATTTTAAATCCGCCGACGAAAGCGCGAGTTTGCTTGATGAGTTCGAGCGCTTCATCGGCCGTATCAACGTCGACCGCTACAAAAATGGGAATGGTCATTTTCGCAATGGAGATCAAACGTTCTGCTCCTTCACCCAAGTTTTGATTTTTTCGAGAATCGCGCCGGGTTGAACTTTGTCGACCTTCTTGGATTTGCGCTCAACGAGTTCGATTTCTCCGGCGGCGAGTCCACGCGCGCCGATATTGATGCGCAGAGGGAGACCTAAAAGGTCGGCATCTTTAAATTTAACGCCGGGTCGCTCGGAGCGATCATCCATCAAACAATCAATTCCGCATTCGTTCAGATTTTTATAAAGATCGTCAGAGAGTTTGCGCGCAGAGGCATCGTCAGGATCGAGCAATGCAATATGCACCGTGTACGGAGCAATGCTCACCGGCCAGATGATCCCGTCTTTGTCGTGATTTTGCTCTATCACTGCCTGCACAGTGCGCGTGATTCCAATGCCGTAGCAGCCCATCTCCATGGGCTTTAACGCGCCTTCTGTCGAAAGATAATTGGCTTCCATCTTTTTTGAATACTTGGTGCCAAGATAAAAAATATGTCCGACTTCAATTCCGCGGAAGGCTTTGAGTTTGCCTTTGCCATCGGGGCTAAGGTCACCCTCGCGCGCCATGCGCAGATCGGCGACTGCGGTGACTTTGAAATCGCGCGGGTGGTTGACGTTTTTAAGGTGGAAATCGTCTTTATTGGCGCCCACCACGTAGTTGCGCCAGCCCTCCACAGCTTTATCCAGAAGGATGGGAATATTTAGGCCCACGGGACCGCAGCTGCCGGGCGAAGCACCGGTCAATTTTCGGACTTCTTCGTCGTTGAGAAGGAGCGGAGGATTGGAGAGGCCAAAATGATTTTTGAGTTTCACCGGATTGACCTCATCCGAACCGCGCAGCAACACCGCGACGGGCTTGAGACTCTTGGGGTCGTCGCTAGCCGAATAGAACATGGTTTTCATCAAGCGACCGGGTGAAAGTTTAATGGCTTTCGACAAAGCCTCGATGGTTTTTAATCCGGGAGTGCTGAATTCTTCTTTGGGCAGAATGTCGTTGGTCGAAATAAAGGGCTTCTCTTCGAGCGCAGGACAAACCTCGGCGTTGGCCGCGAATGCACTCTCTTCGCAAACAAAGAGCTGATCTTCGCCGCTCTCAGCAAGGATATGGAATTCTTGCGACTGATTGCCGCCGATATTTCCACTGTCCGCCTGCACCACGCGGAAGTTCGCACCCAGCCGCTTAAAAATCGCTGTGTAGGCTTCGAACATCGCCTTGTAGGACTTTTGTGCACCGTCATTGTCCACGTCGAAGCTGTAGGCGTCTTTCATAATAAATTCACGACCACGCATCAGCCCGAAGCGAGGACGAATCTCATCGCGAAATTTAGTTTGAATTTGAAACAGATTAAAAGGGAGATCGCGATAGCTCTTGATGTCCTTGCGCACGTAATCGGTGATGACTTCCTCGTGGGTTGCACCCAGGCAGAAGTCATGGCCGTTGCGATTTTTTAGCTTTTGTAAGCCGTCGCCCATCTCTGTCCAGCGGCCGGTCTCCTCCCAAAGTTCGCGCGGCTGAACCATCGGCATCAGGACCTCAAGGCATCCGCGTTTGCCCAACTCGTCACGAACGATGTTTTCAAACTTTCGAATACTGCGCAGAAGTAAGGGACCGTAGGTGTAAATCCCCGGTGCGACTTTGCGCATGAAACCACCGCGCACCATAAGTATATGACTGGGAATTTCCGCGTCGGCGGGGGCTTCTTTGAGAGTGAACAGATATCCTGATGACCAAATCACAAGCTGATCCTTATTTATTAAACGTCGATCCCGTAAGATTTAATCTTGCGGTGTAAGTAACTGCGTTCCAGACCAATCGACTCTGCGGTTTTCGAAATATTGCCGTTATTCTCGCCAATTTTCTTCTCTAAAAATTCCTTTTCAAAATGCGCGCGGGCTTCACGGAACGTCAATAGCCCGTCGGTTCCAAGCGGTTCGCCAGTCTCGATGAGGCCTGCGAACCTTAAATCGTGAACATCGACGTAATCGCCAGGAGTCAAAATATAGACTCGCTCGATAAAATTACGCAATTCGCGCACATTCCCCGGCCACTGATAGTTTTGCAACTGGATCACCGCATCTGGAGAGAAGACTTTGCGACGATAACCGTTGTTGCGCAAAAATTGATCGCCGAAATATTCGATGAGCACCGCAATGTCCTCACGACGCTGCCGAAGAGGAGCGACGCGAAGGGGAACTACATTCAAGCGATAGTAAAGATCTTCGCGAAAACGTCCGGCCTTGATTTCATCCTCGAGGCTTTTATTGGTGGCTGCGATCACGCGCACGTCGACTTCGATAGGCTGCTCGCCGCCGACTCGGTAAAACTGACGTTCTTGCAGAATGCGCAGTATTTTGGCCTGCGCCTCAAGACTCATGTCGCCGATTTCATCGAGGAAAAGCGTTCCGCCATTGGCGAAATCGAATTTTCCCTTTTTCGTGCGATCGGCGCCGGTGAATGCGCCCTTTTCATAACCAAAGAGTTCGGTTTCGATCAGATCCTTCGGAATCGCAGCGCAATTGACTTCGACCAGAGGACGACCCGCACGGTGGCTGAGATAATGGATGTTTTGCGCAACCAACTCTTTGCCCGTGCCATTTTCACCAGTAATCAAAATCCACGCATTGCTCGAGGCCACGCGCGCGATCATTTGCTTAAGGCTAACCATGACTGGACTTTCACCGACCAGAGCGATGTTCTTGCGCAGGCGCGTGAGCAAGGCGTTCTTCTCGCTCTGCTCACGTTTGAAGTTGAGAATATTGGAAATTAAAATTGTGATTTTATCCATCGACAAGGGCTTCTCGACGAAATCCCAAGCGCCGTTCTTCACAGCGCGCACCGCGGTCTCAATCGTGCCGTGACCCGACATGATGATAAACTGGCAATCGGGATAGCCGCCCTTTTTGACCTCTTCGAGAACCTGCAGACCGTCCATTTCACCGGGCATCCAAATATCTTGCAGAACTATGTCAGGGGAGAACTCGCGAATCTTTTGTAAGCCTTGCCGCCCACTGTAAGCGAGATCGACAATAAACCCGTCGTCTTTGAGCGAAGCCGCAAGAACTTCACCGATGGCTTTTTCGTCATCGATGATTAAGATTTTAGTCGACTGTTTCATATCCAAGTCTCCCCTGGTTCTTTAGCGCGTACAAATTTCTGTCCTTCCGAGGCTTCGACCACTGGAAGTTCAATTGCAAATTTAGTTTCGGATTTGCCGTCGGAGGTGGCGCGGATAAAACCATGATGATCCTCTACCATTCTTTTGACGATGGCTAAGCCGAGACCCGTGCCATGCTGCTTGGTGGTGACATATGGCTCGAAAATTCGCTCTCTAAGCGAGGGAGAAATTCCGGGGCCATTGTCTTGCACTTCGATACGGGCAATTTTGAGGACACTATCATAATGGGTACGAATGACAATACGGCCGTCCTCTTTCTCGTCTGGTCTTGCGAGAATCGCAGACAGGGCATTGTCGAGTAAGTTATTGATGATTCGACGCATTTGATCCGGATCGAAAATAAACATGGGAAGGGACTCGTCTGCCGTAAACTGAATGAGCGTATTTTTTTGGGCCTCCTGGAAGAGCACCATTGCGTCACCAATCACTTTATTTAAGCTGCCTGGCATTGGACTCGATTTTGGCAGACGTGCGAATTGGTTGAATTCATTGACCAGATTTTTTAACGAATCCACCTGATCGACAATGCGTTGGATGCACTCGTGAAAAGCAGGATCTTTGATCTCTTGGCCGAATTTTTTCTCTAACCGTTCGGCTGAAAGTTTAATGGGCGTCAGTGGATTTTTGATCTCATGGGCGATCCGACGGGCGACTTCGGTCCACGCCGCCGCTCGTTGAGCGCCGAGCACAGCGGTGAGATCGTCAAACACCAGGACTTTTCCGATCTCGACCTGATTTTCATCGGTCAAAAAGGAAAGTGTCATCTGCAATGGGATCGAGCGGCCATTGATTTGAATGCGCACCTCGCGCTGAATGCTCTCGGCGCGATGCGAGCGCATCTGCTGAATCATGTTGTCGAGAATGGAGTAGTACTCTTGGCTCAAGACCCGACCGATGTGCTGGCCCACCAATCGTACCGGCGCGGTCTCCAAAAGTTTGGCCGCATGTCGGTTGACCATCGTGATATGGCCCTCGGGATCGAGCGAAATAACGCCCGTGCTGACCGTAGAAAGAACGACCTCGATGTAGCGCGAGTGTTCATCTAGACGCGTGAGAGTTTGCCGCAAACTCGAATTGGCCTCACTGACCTCACGTTCTGAGGTTTCGATTTTGCCGGTCATTTGATTGAAATGCAAAACCAGCTCGTTGATTTCGCGTGAGCCAGAATTCAACTTGAGCGGACTATAGTCACGATTGGCCACCCGCTGCGCGGCCTCACCCAACTCTTCGAGCGGATCCGACAGCTGCTTGGCCAGATAAAATCCAAACCAAGTGGCACCGAGCAAAATGGTTAGGGTCATCAAGACAAGAATGATCAGGTAAATTGATTTTATTGGGTACTCGAGCGGATTGACGTCGCGAAAGTCCTCATAGGCCGCGGCGATGTCATCCATTTTCGCGATCAGGGAGAGTGGGATGAAGGTGGAGACCACCACTGCCCCCTCTTGCTTAGTACGCCCCACAGGATAGATCACGCGCACCAGATTTCCACTCTCAAATTGATGGATGGTCGAGGCCTCATTGCGATCTTCGATTCCACGCTCGAGCAACTCGAGTGAAAGAGGTGGGATTTCTGGAAGTGCGTCTTCGGGACTCACACTCACCACTCGCTGACCGAAGAGCGAAGGATAATATTCAACTGCATCCAGGCTGTAGCGGCTGCGCAGTTCGACCAGTTTATGAGCCCAATCCGAAGCTGGCGTTTGGCGCAGCTCTCCGGCGACTCGCTCAGCGAAGTGATAATTTTTCTTCTTGGCCGAAAGATAGTAGGCGTTGGTGACCTCAAGCGAGCTCTTTAAAACGCCCGCCATTTTTTCTGAAAACCATTTGTCAAAGCTGTTGTTGATGTAAAATACACTGACGATAAACATCAGCGCCGTTGGAACGAAGCTGAAGGCAACGAACGCGGCGATCAACTTGGCTTTGAGTGTGTTGCCTTTAAGTCCGGTGCCCTGGCTTGAAAAGGTCTTTACGACATTGCGGAAGATTAAGAAGAAAAGAAGCAAAAAGAGAATGATATTGAAGTTCACTAGACCGAGAAAGAAAATCGAATGGGCGAAGGGCAACGACTGGCTCAGTCCGAAGAGTTTGTACTCAATTGCCGTTAGAACTAAAAATAGGCCCGCCAGAAAGACGACCATCCATAGCTCTCTATGCCTTTTTTTAATTTCCAACTGAGGGTCTTCGCTCACCATTAAATCATATCCACTAGGCTCAGCATTTCAAGAGCTGTATCGGCCGCGTCGCGACCTTTATGTCCGTGCGCTCCGCCGATGCGTGCCAAAGCTTGCTCTTCATCGTTAGTGGTGAGAACGCCGAAGATGACCGGCTTTTTCGCTTTCAACATGACTTCGGTGCAACCACGCTCAACTGCATTGCAGACGTAATCGAAATGCTTCGTGTCACCTTGAATGACTGCGCCAAGCGCGATGACCGCATCACATTCGCGATCGAGCAGCAACATTGCGGCCAGGGGAATCTCGACAGCGCCCGGAACGCGCGTGCGAATAATTTGTTCGGGCTTCACACCCAGCTCAATCAGCCGCTCATAAGCGCCGGCCTCGAGCCGCTCGGTGATCGCGTGATTGAAACGAGCGGTGACCAGGCCTATTTTCCAATGCGCTTGTGGCTTCAACTGACCTTGTAAAAGCATCTAGTCCTCCGACCCTAAGAGCGGTTCTGTGTCAACGGGAAGGGAAATCTCGTCGACCACTTCTAGGCCGTATCCCCTTAGACCGACTCGTTTTGCATGACTGTTGGTAATCAAGCGGAGTTTACTGACTCCGAGGGCGCGCAAGATCTGAGCACCGATTCCGTATTCGCGATCATCGGAACGGAATACCTTTTTGCTTTCCTCCGAGGCGATTTCGCCTTGATCCATCTGATGATAGCTTGCAACGCGCTGACGTAGGCGATGACCCATTCCCTCTAGGCGTAGATAAAGGAAAACGCCAGAGTCGGCCTCTTGAATTCGTTTCATGGACAAGTCTAAGTAGTCTCCGGTCCGCGTGCGGCGTGAGCCAAAGACGTCGCCCATGATGCACTCGGAATGAACGCGAACCAAGGTCGGCTTGTCGGCATCGATTTTCCCCTTCACCAGAGCAATGTGCTCATGGCCGTCCAAGAGATTCTCGAAGACGTGAATGCGAAAATCGTCGCCGTAACGACATGGCATCATCGAGGAGGCTCGCTCGACCACCAAGGATTCGGTTTGAATGCGGAATTTAATCAGCGATTCGATGGTGCCGATCTTGATGTTATGTTTTTGCGCAAACTCCACCAGCTGACCTAGACGAGCCATCGTCCCATCCGGATTCATAATTTCACATATGACCGCCGCGGGATTAAGACCCGCGAGACGGACAAGATCTACGCTCGCCTCGGTATGACCTGCCCGCTTGAGCACTCCACCCTCTTGAGCGCGAATCGGAAACACATGTCCAGGTACGATAACATCTTGAGGCTGCGCCGAGGCGTTGGCCGCAACCTTGATCGTCAAAGCACGATCAGCAGCGGAAATACCAGTCGATACCCCACGCGCGGCTTCGATGCTGACGGTGAACGCCGTGCGATTGGGTGAGCGATTGTTTTCGTCTTTGGTCATTAACGGAAGATTTAAGCGGTCGATCTGTGCCGAGGTGAGCGAGAGGCAAATCAAACCGCGCGCCTCCATCGCCATAAAATTTACGATCTGTGGAGTGATATAGTCCGCAGCGATGATCAGATCGCCTTCGTTCTCACGATCTTCATCATCAACCAAGATCACGGGCTTGCCGGATTTGATATCCTCGATTAGCTCGCTGACGGTATTCAAATTCTTCACAAGGACTCCTGTTGGACGCGCGCCCAATGCACCAAGCCGCGCGCCATGTTGTCGATTTCCAGATTCACTTTGTCTTCGTGCACTAGCATTCCCAAGTTAGTGCGTTTGAGCGTCTCGGGGATCAGCCACACCGAAAGTGTGCGATCTTGCAGCTCATTGATCGTCAGGGCGACCCCGTTGATCGCAATGCTGCCTTTGGACCATATGAACGGTTTTAGACTCTCGGGAAATTGAATGTTCATTTTCTGAGTGTCCCCTTGCCGCTCGATATGCGAGATAAAACCAATTGCGTCCACATGACCCGTCACCAGATGACCATGAACTCGATCTTGTAGGCGCAGCGAACGTTCAAGGTTTACTACCTTCCCCAAGACACTTTCTAGTGTCCAACCGGTTACTTTTAAGGTCTCTGGCGCGAGGGCAAACTGCATATTCTCGAGGTCAAATTCTTCGAGAGTCAGGCAGATGCCATTGACCGCGATGCTATCGCCGGCGCTTAAGTCTTTGAAAGACTTAGGCCTTTCCAAACGAATTTGGACCACGCCGGGGCCGCTCTGGGCTGCGCGGATAGAGCTGGTGGTTTCGACAATTCCTGAAAACATGGTGACCTCGAGTGCGGGCAAACTACTCCTTTATTTGTGTGCGCGTCAAGTATTCGTTTTCAATAGGGTTTAAGTTGATTTGGCGATGGGTTTTAATGGCTTTGGCGGAGGCCATGAAAGGACACGCCCCATCGCCAAACGATTTTGAAACAGGTGTTTCCATATTTGCCGGCTTATGAGCGCGCCGCGCAGGGTGCTACCTCTTGATTCACATCCACCGCGACCGGTTCAGATCATTGAACTTCGTCGGAGGGTGAAAAAGGGGATTTTATGATTCGACATGTGGTTCTTGCACTCAGTCTTTTTGGTTTCAGTGCGGCCTATGCTGAAACTGTTTTTGTAACTCAAGTGACCAACGCCGAAGCGGAAGTTCTGCTCGCCGATAGTTTCAATCGCACACTCTACGTCTTCGACAAAGATGTTGGCCAAGCTGTTCCCACTTGCACTGCCGATTGCGCAGAAACTTGGCCTCCATACACGATTTCACGTGAAGAAGCTGCGACCCTGACTGCGCCCCTCGCGGCGGTTGCACGCGCCAACAAGCAGTTGCAGCTCACTTACATGGGACGTCCGCTCTACACTTTCGCTTTTGAGCGCACTAAAGGCGCCGATCTCGGCGATGGACTCGGCGGCGTATGGCACTATGTTGAAGTTAAGGCTGAAAAGAAATAGTCAGCCTTACTTGAATTCGAGTTGCTGGCCTTTGAGAGATATTTTTACAGAGTCGCCAGCACTGATTTTGCGCTCGAGAATCAGCTTGGCGAGAGGGTTGAGAACTTCGTTCTGAATGACGCGCTTTAGAGGGCGCGCCCCATAGATCGGGTCGAAGCCTTTTTCGCCGAGCCACTTCAATGCGGCTTTGTCGAAATCGAGTTGGATGCGTTTTTCGATCAGACGTTTTGAAACCTGCGCGAGTTGCACCAGAACGATCTCTTGCAGCTGCTCTTGGCCGAGGGGATTGAAAATCACAGTTTCGTCGATGCGATTTAAAAACTCGGGTCGGAAATGCGCGCGCAAGGCCTCCATCACTAGAGCTTCACGCTTCGCCTTCGATAAGCCCTCTTCGATCAAAGCTTGGGAGCCGACATTGGAAGTCATGATCATGACGGTATTTTTAAAATCCACCGTGCGCCCCTGACCGTCGGTCAAACGGCCGTCGTCCAAAACTTGCAAAAGCACATTGAAGACTTCGGGGTGCGCCTTTTCGATTTCGTCGAAGAGTACGACGCTGTAGGGGCGGCGACGGACGCGCTCGGTGAGCTGTCCTCCTTCGTCGTAACCCACGTAGCCAGGGGGGGCGCCGATCATGCGCGAAACCGAGTGTTTCTCCATGTATTCGCTCATGTCGATGCGGATAACGGCCTCTTCGGTGTCGAATAAAAATTCGGCTAGCGCTTTTGCGGTTTCGGTTTTGCCGACTCCGGTGGGGCCCAGGAAAATAAAGCTGCCGATCGGGCGATTGGGGTCCGAGATTTCGGCGCGCGCGCGGCGAATGGCATCGGCGACGACCTCTAAGGCGTGATCTTGGCCCTTCACGCGCTGGCGCAAATGCTCTTCGAGTTTGAGTAGTTTTTGCGTCTCGCTCTCGAGCATTTTACTGACTGGAATTCCCGTCCATTTGGCAACAACTTCGGCAATTTCTTCTGGTCCGACTTCTTCCTTGAGCATGCGTGGCCCGCCCTTTTGGGCGCGCGTGTTCATATCGGCCAGACGCTTTTCGAGTTCAGGTAGGCGACCATATTTTAGCTCGGCCGCGCGGCCCAGGTTGCCTTCGCGTTCGGCGCGCTCGACTTCATTGCGTGCCGCTTCGATTTCCTGCTTCGTTTTTTTAAGTCCTTGGATTTCGCGCTTTTCTTCATCCCACTGAGCGCGCAGGATCGAGACTTTTTTATTCAGCTCTTCGATCTCGCGCTCCACGCTGGTAAAACGCTCACGCGCATGGGTTTCTTTTTCTTTGAGCAAAGCCTCGCGCTCGATTTGCAGCTGCATCACTTTGCGTTGAATTTCATCGATGCTGCTCGGGACGCTGTTGGCTTCGATACTTAAGCGCGAGGCGGCCTCATCCATCAAATCAATCGCCTTGTCGGGCAAAAATCGATTGGTGATGTAGCGATAAGATAGTTTAACGGCCGCGACCAAGGCGGCGTCGGTGATGCGAACTCCGTGATGCACTTCGTATTTTTCTTTTAGCCCGCGCAGAATGGTGATCGCGTCGGGAACCGTTGGCTCACCCACTAAAACAGTTTGAAAACGTCGCTCAAGAGCTTTGTCTTTTTCGATGTACTGGCGATATTCGTCGAGGGTGGTCGCGCCAATGCAACGCAACTCTCCCCGCGCCAAAGCGGGTTTAAGAATTTGCCCTGCGTCCATTGCGCCTTCGGATTTGCCGGCGCCCACCAAGGTATGGATCTCATCGATAAATAAAATAATCTGACCGGCGGCGTCTGTGACCTCTTTGATCACTGCTTTTAAACGGTCTTCGAATTCACCACGATACTTCGCGCCGGCCACTAACGATCCCATATCCAGCGCGATCAACTTCTTGCCAATTAAAACTTCAGGAACGTCGCGATTGGTGATGCGCAACGCAAGGCCTTCGGCGATGGCCGTTTTTCCCACCCCCGGCTCACCGATCAAGACTGGATTGTTTTTCGTGCGGCGAGAGAGGACTTGAATCACGCGACGAATTTCTTCCTCGCGGCCGACCACGGGATCGAGTTTTCCGGATTCAGCAAGTGCCGTGAGGTCGCGAGAGTATTTTGCCAAAACATCAAATTTGGTTTCAGGGCTGTCGTCGGTCACTTTTTGGTTTCCTCTCAATTCGGTCAATGCGGCTTGAAACTGACTGGCACTGACCTTATTGCGTTCAAAGATCCGCGTCGTCTCACCGCTCTCGCGCAACGCTGAGAGTAGAAAGTGCTCCGTCGAAATATAAGAGTCACCCAAAGACTTGGCGATTTTATCAGCCTCTTGAAAAACACGCTGCAGAGCAGGGCTGGCCATGACTCGAACGCCGCCCCCGGTAACCGTCGGAAAGGTCTTTATGCGCTTTTCGATGTCTTGGATCAAAGAGCCCACCGGAGCACCCATACGCTCGAGAACGCGAGGAACGATACCGTCTGGCTGCCCCAGAACCGCGTAGACCAAATGCTCCGGCTCAACCGCCGGATTTTTACGCTCTTCCGCAAGCCCTGCGGCCGTTTGCATGGCCTCCTGGCTTTTCTGGGTCATTTTATCGATTTCACTCATAATTTACGCTTGACCTCGTCCCTTCGACATCAGGATATCTAGTCTAAATTTGAAGTGAATTTAAGGAATGTCAATGCCTCCAAAAACGCTCGCGATTCGTCGGACTCTTATACTCGACCCTATCCATCCTAGAGACTATCGAGAGCTCACAATTATCCATAGCTGTGAGCAGTGCAGTCATTTTGCGCCGGGCACTCAGACTTGCACCATAGGCTACGATGCTTTTAACCACCTGGCCGCAAAACAAAAAGAGAACTACGAGCGGCTCGGTCGCGTCGCTTTTTGTCGCTTTAGCGAAATCGACTGATGAGCTTTGCAGTCCTCGTTGGCCTTATCATCGCACTGGTCTGCTTAGCTTTCGCTGGGGCGGTCTATTTTAAGCGAAGGCCCGCAGCCCCCTGGATTCCATTTACCGATGTTCCCGTTCAGATTGCAGAGGCCGGCGGCTGGAACGTGCGCTACCACCTCTCTGGGAAAGGCCCATATATAGTCTTACTGCATGGGATTGGAGCGAATCTCTATTGCTGGCGGACTTTAGTCCCTTTGCTCAATACTCATTTTACCACCTTGGCTTTAGACCTGCCCGGCTTTGGGCAAAGTGGAAAACTGCCGGGAGCCCAATACGGACTGGACGAACAGGTCGAACGTCTACGTGTGGTTTTGCACGAGCTCGGTATCAAGAAGACTTATTTAGTTGGCAATTCAATGGGTGGGAATATCGCTCTGTGGTTTGCTCTGCGTTTTCCCGACCAAGTGCTGGGCACAGTGGTCATTGCGCCGGCGACGAGTCCGAGTTTGATTCCGCTCTCAGCGAAGCCGTGGACCTGGTTGGCAGGCCCCGCATCGCTCGTCACCTCGCGCACTCTCATGAAGTGGGCGCATCAGCGCACCGTCAGCAAAACCCATTTGGTTGGGCGTGACCGAGTCGAAGAAACTTTTAGGACCTACGGCGGGAATCGCGAGGCCATTCGCAGCTTCATGCTCGCCACGGAATCAATTCGCGACTCAAGGCTAGCTCAACAACTCTCTCATTTGAAAAGTCGCGTGCTGATTCTTTGGGGATCGCGCGATCGTTTGGTTTCACGCAAAGTGATCGATGCCCTGGAGTCCGCGCTGGTCGAGCGTGAGAGCCATGTTCATCTGGGCGGCGGACATCATCTTCAAGAGGATGAACCTGAGTGGGTCGCCGGAAAAATTGACGCTTTTTTCTCTCGAAAACTCGACTAACCACCCTAGGACTGGATCAGACTTTAACCCAAGTTTTCAGTAACAACGTCTGTTTTAGCCTTCAGTCCTGTCAAGAATCCGTATGCGAACCCGAAATGTTGTTTGTAAGCAATAACTGCTGAGTGAAACAGACTACTCGAAAGCGTTAAGCGATCATTTAGTCGATTGAATAAGGAGGGAATCAGGGACGACGAAGTCGTACAAAGAAACTAGAGTGAGAGGTAAAGTTTAGGAAGTACCCTATTTTTCACGGCCAGGATGCCGCCCTCAGAATGAGGGGTTTTAAACACAAGG
>JAYVPG010000108.1:0-3842 GCA_043757545.1 Pseudobdellovibrionaceae bacterium | reverse complement strand
TCTTGAAATCCCCAGCAAAAACCCCAGAGCAGCCCAGAGAGAAAAACTGGCAAACTCCATAGCGGCAGCAAGCAACCTAAGCCTAGCGCGAGAATCGCCACCCACTGCAGTTTGCGCAGTCCCCATCGCTGCACCAACATCGCATAGGCAAACGCACCGAAGAGCGCACCAAATCCACGGGCCATTCCGTAGACTCCGATATTTAAAGAGTCGATGCCGCGAGCCTCACTCAAATGCAAAGTCAAAAGACCGTCAGTGCCGAAACTTGAAATCGAGTAGACGACGCCAAAGACCGCGAAACAAATGTAAAATGGCTGATAGAGGTTCGCCCATGAGATATCCTGCGACTGATGCACGGTACTTTGCGGCACGTGAGGCACTAAAAATACAATCAATAGCACCACAAAAGCCATCGCCCCGAGGAGAATAAAAATCGCTGAAAACCCATAACTCAGCGCCATCCAACCAAAAGCCAGAGACATCACGACAAGCCCGAGAGATCTCCCCGCAATCATCGAGGCTTGAATATAGCTTTGCTCTTGGTCGCTGGCCACATCAATGGCCCATCCATCCGCGCAGGTATCAAATAGCGCAAGCCCAAGCGAGGCGCACCACGTGATGATCCAAAAGAGGGTAAAGTGCTCACCCGGCGAAACCCACGCAAGCCCGGTGTAAGAAAAGGCGAAGAGCAGCAGACCGATTGCCATATAGGGCTTACGCCCACCGAATCGCCCAAAGGGAACACGATCACTGAGCATACCGAGAAAAATCTTAAGAATAAACGGCGCCAGTAAACTGCTGGTAAAAAGACCGATGGTCTGAGTCGAGATCCCTTGAGCGAATAGAAACGGTTTTTGAAAGTTGACGACATAGGCATAGGCGGCGCCTTGAATAAAATAAAGCAGTGCGAAGAACGCCCGATAACGCCACATGGGATTAGAATGGCTTTTAACGCCCTAAAAGTCGATGGCGATTGACTCCGTTAGGCAAAGATTTTTACTCTAGTGGCGCAATGAAAACGGATTTTAAATCAACCATCATATTTAGCGACGGTGCATGCACCGGCAACCCGGGGCCCGGCGGCTGGGCGACGATTGTGGCCTCACCGACCGGGGAAATTCGCGAGCTCGGCGGGCGAAATCCAGAGACCACCAACAATCGCATGGAGATGCGCGGCTCACTTGAAGGGCTACGTTCACTGCCTGCGCCCTACCCCTATCCGATCATTTTATACACGGACTCGACCTATGTCATTCGCGGAATCACCGAATGGATTTGGGCCTGGAGGTCACGCGGCTGGAAAAACGCCGAGGGCAACGAGGTCTTGAATCGTGATTTATGGGAAGAGCTCTCACGCGAACTTTTGCGTCTAAAACCGACGCAAGTGGATTGGAAATACGTGCGCGGTCATACGGGTGTACCCGGCAATGAACGTTGCGATAAAATTGCAGTCGCCTTTGCCAACGGAAAACGGGTCAATCTATACCAAGGATCACTATTGCAATACGCCGTGGCGATTTACGATTTGCCCGAAGATCAAGGTCTTCCCGAGATGCGCCCGAAAGAGAAAAAGGTCCCCGCCTTTTCTTACTTGAGTTATTACGGTGGAGTCGTGGTTCGGCACGCCACCTGGCCCGAATGCGAGCGTCGTGTGAAGGGACAATCACAAGCGAAATTTAAAAAAGCGATGAGCCAGACCGACGAGTCCGAGATTTTAAAAAGTTGGGGTCTAGACCCGAAAAAAACCGAAATCAAAAGTTAAGTTAGATCGGCGCGAAGAATATTAGTTTGAAGGCTTGTGTAGAAGAGTCTTTTTCTTAATTTCAGTCGCGCCCTTGGCAACCACTTTTGGTTTTTCGATCACTCGACCATTGACGCGGGCGGAATCGTAGCTAGTCAATCCCACCAATGGTGGAAAAAGGACTAAGCCCATTAATAGGCGGCGCAATAGCGGCGAATACTTTTTGAGTTTCTCAAATTGAACTTTCACAGTCTCTTTTTCGGTCTTTATTTTGCGCATCTTAATTTTCTCAGACCATTCCCAGACCAAGGGCCGTATATATCCTTAGCCAGCCTCCCGATTAGATCACTGAGGGTAAACCCCGAGGATGTGCTTTGAAAAAGTGGGTCGAAAAACTCATCGAACAGTTTGATTTTGAATGGAACGACGGAACGCTGGACGGTAAAGAACGCCCTGCGATGTCCGAAGATCGCGCTACTCTGCTATTCGTCATCGACACGTTCAATAAACACTTGATTGATTTCGACGGCCACTCCGTGCGCAAAGTGCGCGAGCAACTCGACGTATTTGCCAAAGATATCGTCAACCCAGGAGAAGGTGGGTTGGAGCGCGTCCTTTTTCGCTTTCGCCAATTCTTCTCGGGCTACCGCATCGACGAGTGTTCCTATTTCCAAAAAACATTCGAGGATTTCCGCACTATCATTTGGGATTTTGTCGACCAACTAAGTGAAGATATCGGTGAAGAAGAAAAAGAGGACGGCGAAATTCGCACCAGTCTCGACGAACTCAAAGAAGCGGTCGAGTCAAACTCCATCGATTTGCTTAAAAATCAGTCGCGCCGATTTATTGATTGCTACATGGAAAAACAATTTAAGAAAGACAAACGGCGCAGCAGTCGCATGAAAAGCATTCGCAAAAATCTGAATGTCGTCAAAAAGCAACTCAATGAGGCCAACGACAGTATGCGCACCGATCATCTGACTCAAGCGCTTAACCGCAAGAGCTTCGATGAATCCTGCCAACAACAAAAAGCACTTTTTCACCTATCTAAGACTCCAGTCACTTTAATGCTGATTGATATCGATTATTTCAAGCGTATCAACGATACCTACGGCCACGCGGTCGGCGATTTCGTATTGCAGGAATTGGTTAAGACACTCAAAAGCAGCTTCAATCGCGAAAATGACGTTATCGCTCGTATCGGTGGCGAAGAGTTCGCAATTCTAATGCCCGAACAAGAAGTCGACCAAGTCTTGACCCGAGCCGAACAGCTCCTCGCCCAGGTCCGCGCCGATACCATCGTCCACGACGGCCGTGAGATTCGCTTTACCGTATCCGTCGGAGTCGCCCAACTGGGTCAAAATGAAGAAGTCGAGACCTGGGTCAAAAGAGCTGACCTTGCCCTCTACAACTCCAAAAACACGGGTCGCAACCGCGTCACCGTCGCCCCCTCACACAATCTTATTAAAGTTGCTTAGCCGCGGTACCGTCTCAGTTTGAGACACCTGTTAGCCAGCTGACTTTCCTATCGAGAAAAGCACAGCTGCACTCAAATTGTATAGACCTGCAATTCTAACAGTCACACGCACAAACAATGCATTCACTGCTGGCCTTTAAAGCTCAAGCGAGTTGGCGCCCACCTTGCTTTGTATCCAAGTAACCTCGCCACCAAGTCATGAAAGGAATTATGACATGAAAGGGATAAAGGAAATCGTTCTCTCTTTTAGTTTAGCGCTCGCCACCTTCTTAGCATTCGCCGAAGTCCGTAAGCTCTTGCTCAGTAAAGAACGTTACCAAACACAAGAAGAACCTGCAGCTATCCTTGGAGAAAGTGAGGACCCTCACCTCTCTCTCAATTGGGGCGTACAACAAATTCATGCAGCCAGCGCTTGGCGCAAACACCCCGGATCACGAGATGTGATCGTGGCGGTGATCGACACAGGATGTGACGTTCACCACCCTGAGCTGCGCAATAATATATGGACCAATCCGGGCGAAAGCGGCTTAGACGCCGACGGCAACCCGAAAGCTTCCAACGGTATTGACGATGATGACAATGGATATGTCGATGATTTCCATGGATGGAATTTTTCTTCGAATA
>JAYVPG010000107.1:0-14583 GCA_043757545.1 Pseudobdellovibrionaceae bacterium | reverse complement strand
GTCGGCTCCCAACGCGACGCCGATGCATTCCACCCCAACATTGTCCCTGCCGTTGGCGTCGTTGCCGCGACATCGAAGCTACGCAATTTCACCGCGTTCACGTTTGAAACGAGATTTCCATCAACCGCGGGGATCTGCGCGCCGGCGTTTAGTTGCAAGATCTTATTCGCAGTCACACCCACGTCAACACTGACCGTACCTGTTCCGGTCACGGTTCCTGCCACTAGACCCGCTCCACTCACGACGCTTGTCACCGTTCCAGTGCCGATAGGTGATGGCTCCCAGACAGAAGAGAGGGTATTCCAACGCAATACATCGTTCACGCCGGGGGCCGCATTCGAAACACCGCGAGTCTGCAACTTGGCGGCATTAATATTGGATACGAGATTTCCGTCAACTGCAGGAATTTGTGCGCCAGCAGTCAATTGCAAAACTTTATTAGCAGTCACGCCCACATCGACATTGACCGTACCGTTCGCGGTCAATGTTCCAGCCACCAAACCAGTACCACTGACAACGCTGGTGACGGTTCCGACTGTGGTTGCAGACGGCTCCCAAGCGGATAGCGGCGCATTCCACCGCAAGACTTGGTTTGCCGCAGGCACCGTATTTGACACGTTACGCGACTGCAATTTAACTGCATTGATATTAGATACCAAGTTTCCGTCAACCGCAGGGATCTGTGCACCAGCGTTCAATTGCAAGACCTTATTCGCGGTCACTCCAACATCCACATTGATCGTTCCATTTGTCGTCACGGTCCCGGCAACAAGCCCCGTGCCACTGACAACAGTTTGCACTGAACCGTTGGTGTAGACAGTTGGCTCCCAACGAGAAGCAGATGCGTTCCAAGCCAACATCGTACCTGCGGTCGGAATCGTCGTCGCAACATCGAAGCTGCGCAATTTCACAGCGTTCACATTCGAAACAAGATTCCCGTCAACGGCCGGAATCTGTGCGCCTGCATTCAACTGCAAGACTTTGTTTGCCGTGATACCGACATCGACATTCAACGTACCATTCGCAACTACCGTTCCAGCCACTAAGCCCGCGCCGCTCACGATGCTAGTCACAGTTCCAGTGTTCACCGTAGACGGTTCCCAAGTCGAGATCAGAGAATTCCAACGCAATACTTCCCCAGAGGCCGGAGCCGTGACCGACACTGCACGAGTTTGCAATTTCACCGCGTTTACATTCGAAACTAAATTTCCGTCAACTGCGGGGATCTGAGCTCCCGCATTCAACTGCAAGACTTTGTTGGCGGTCACACCGACATCAACATTGATAGTACCGTTCGCCGACAGCGTTCCCGCAATCAATCCTGTGCCACTGACTACACTAGTGACGGTACCTGAAGTCGTCGTCGACGGCTCCCAAACAGACAGCGAAGCATTCCAACGTAAAACCTCATTTGCAGTCGGTGCCGTATTCGACACACTTCGCGCCTGCAATTTGACTGCGTTAATATTAGAGATCAGATTTCCATCCACAGCTGGGACTTGAGCGCCGGCATTCAACTGCAAGACCTTGTTCGCGGTCACGCCGACATCAACGTTAATAGTTCCGTTTGTTGTCACTGTGCCAGCAACAAGGCCCGCTCCACTCACAACTGCTTGTACTGATCCAGTAGTAAAAACGGTCGGCTCCCAACGAGAAGCTGAATTATTCCACGCCAACATCGTGCCCGCCGTCGGGGTTGTCGTCGCGACATCAAAGCTGCGTAATTTCACCGCGTTCACATTTGCAACAAGATTTCCATCGACCGCTGGAATCTGAGCTCCCGCATTCAACTGCAGGACTTTATTCGCGGTCACACCGACATCAACATTGATAGTGCCGTTCGCCGACAGCGTTCCTGCCACCAGGCCCGTGCCACTCACCACATTTGTGACTGTTCCCGATGCACCCGGCGACGGCTCCCAAACAGAAAGTAAGGAATTCCAACGCAAGACTTCATTTGCGGCTGGCGCAGTTGCTGAAACGCCGCGAGTCTGCAATTTTACCGCATTCACATTGGATACAAGATTTCCATCAACTGCTGGAATCTGCGCACCAGCATTCAATTGTAAGATCTTGTTTCCAGTTACACCAACGTCAACATTGATCGTGCCATTTGTCGTCACGGTCCCGGCAACAAGCCCGGTCCCGCTGACTACATTCGCGACAGTCCCAGTACCGATAATAGACGGTTCCCATGTCGAGATCAGAGAATTCCAACGCAATACATCGTTCACGCCGGGAGCCGTCGCTGCAACATTAAAGCCGCGCAATTTCACTGCATTGACATTCGATACTAGATTTCCATCAACCGCAGGAATCTGCGCGCCGGCAGTCAATTGCACAATTTTGTTCCCCGTCGTACCTACGTCGACGGTCAAAGTTCCAGTGGAGGAGACCGGTCCGCCCAACAATCCGTTCCCGGTCGCAACAAGCGTCATCGTACCAAAAGTCGAGGTCGCGGGCTCCCACATCGAATTCGAGTTGTTCCAGCGTAAAGTGTCGTTCGCCGCAGGTGCCGCCGCCGATACATTACGCGCCTGCAATTTTACCGCATTAATATTAGAGACTAAATTTCCATCGACGGCGGGTATTTGAGCGCCCGCACTCAACTGTAAGATCTTATTCGCGCCGGTGCCGACATCTACGGATATCGTTCCAGAGCTAGTGACAGTTCCGCCAAGCAAACCGTTGCCCGCAGTCAAACCTGTAATTACAGAACTCGAACAGGCCCAACCCGTAGCAGTCCATCGCAGAACCTCGCCCAACGCACAGCTCGCATAGGTGACTGTCGAGCCCGTCGCGGCATCGGTGATTAGGAGGCGATTGACGGCGACGCCCGCACTGTTGATTTTTGCTGAAGATACCGCATTGTTAGCGATCGTTGCAACGACAGCTCCAGATCCAGACGCCGTCACATCACCCGTCAACGAACTGATCGTTCCACTCGCAGGGGTCGCCGGCTCCCACGTTGCACTTGTCAAATTCCACATCAACACTTGCCCAGCGACTGGCGCGGTCGCAGAGACTGAACGCGTCTGCAATTTTACTGCATTCACATTCGACACAAGATTTCCGTCAACAGCTGGAATTTGCGCGCCAGCAGTCAATTGCAATATTTTATTCGCTGTCGTACCGACGTCGACAGATATCGTACCGCCGCCAGTAAATGTTCCACCAATCAAACCAGTGCCGGTTCCAACTAAAGTCACAGTGTTGGCACAAATCCAGCGGCTTGCAGCCGCGTCCCAACTCATCACTTGGGCCGCAGTACAGGCCACATTGTTGGGGCGATAGGTAAAGTATTTTCCAGCTCCACTCGTAATATCTGAAGCATCCAGAACTACAACGCCACCGCGACCTGCGACAGAAGTGACCGGTGCTGAAATCGGCAACGCCGGCTCCCACTGGACGCTAGTTGAATTCCATTGCAAGACTTCGCCGTTGGCAGGCGCCGTCGCTGCGACCGTACGATTTTGAATGCGACCTGCATTGGTATTGGTCAGTAGCGAGCCATCGACCGCGGGCAAACGTGAACTCGCGTCCAATTGCACAAGTTGAAGCGGAGCCACACCGTAATTAATTAGTGCTCCTGTACCTAATCCACCGATGTCCGCGGCGTTCAATGTCACCGCACCAACACGGCCCGCAACAGATGTAATGGGGAACGCAATATTTACGTTCGACATCGATGTCACTGCGCCTTGTGTGTTCACCGTGACTTGCACCGCTTGAGTTCCCGACCCATAGGTGCCCGCCGTCACTCCGGAAGGTCCGAGCAAAGTAGCAACAGAAGAACAACCCCAACCTGTGGCTGTCCATTTTAAAACCTCGCCAAGAGCACAAGTCGCGTAGTTTATCGTCGTGCCGGTTGTCGGGTCGGTGATCAGCAATCGATTGACTGCCACACCCGCGCTTTGCACTTTGCTTGAGATGACCGCATCATCAAGAATCTTCGCCGTGGTGACCGCGTTGGCCGCAATCGTCGGATTCGGATAGGTTCCAGCTAAATCGCCACCGGCAGCTCCGCCGGGCACCGCACCCGAAATCGTCAAACTCCCCGCCGCAGTCAATCGTCCATCCGCTCCGACAGTGAAGGTCGGAACCATCGAAGACGTTCCGTAACTTCCCGCAGTGACCGCGGTGTTTGGAATCCACGACGCATTCAATTTGTTGGTCGGATCAAGATACGCTTGCGGAACAGCTTGAGTGCCATTCCATACTTTTAGTAAATTATTCGTCGTATCATACCAAATGCGACCTTCGTGAGATGCATTCAAATTGCTGATCATCGCCGTTTCTTGCGCCGTCGTGAATTGTCCTAGGCCGATCGTGCCCAATGTGCGCATCGAATTGTAGAAAGTGGCATCGCCGACCGTATCTAAGTCCATCGAGAGAGTTGTTCCTGAGTACAAACGCAGACCGTTACTGCCCTCAGAAGCGCGGATAGACCCACGCTGGGTCGTACCGCCAAAGAAATCCAATTTGGCAGTGCCACCGCCGCCAAGAGTCGCACTCAGCCGAATGCTCGGCGCCAGTTTCGCAATATCCAAATCAGCAGCTGGCGCTACAGTCCCAATACCGATCGATGATGTCGCACTTGGCGCATAGATATTTCCGGCGGTTACGATATTTCCGGTCGATGTGTTTCCACCATCAGTACGTAAGTACTGCGAATCGTGATTATGAAGTGCGCTTGCGTCCCCGCCCGAAGTCAAGAGGTCAAGGTTAGTCTGGGTGACGTTGTTGTTACTCAAAATAAACGAGCTCGACGATTTGCCGTCGAGTAACTGCGCGTTCAAAGAAAACGCAGAAGCTGCCATAGTCTGCATCGTCGGAAGCGGCGTCCCATTCACGATGATTTCTACCCGACGCCAGTCTCCAGAAGCGGGCGCATAAGTGCCTGGACCGCAAGACGTAAGCATGGGGCTAGGCACGTCATTGCTAAAAATACTAATGAACGAATTCGCTGGACCGGTTGTGTTCGCAGCAGCACCTAAGACCACAGAAAAAATGCCGTAAGCATTCGGCGTAACAACTTGCGTATCTTCGTAGAGATAACATCCGCCTGCCGGAGGATAGATACGAAAATTCAAAGTCACCGGAACATTGATCGCATTTCCTAAGGTGTCCGTCACTCGCCCTTGGAACGGCAAAAGATTCGGTACGCCATTGGCGGCCCAAACATTCGTACCAATCAAAATGCTAAGTAAAAACAGAATAAGTTTACTGCGCATAAACTATTCCAGGTACATAGGTGTCAAGACGATGGGATACACTGGTCAGCGGCGCACCGGTGAAAGTCATCCCCATTGCATTTTGACTTCCGGGGCCGGCTAAGTCACTTGAGTCCGCCTTACTACTTTGCACAAAAGTCAAAAACGGTGAGGACGGAGGAAGTACGAAGCTCACCTTCGCCGTCGCCACGCCGGAGCGAGAGCCGCCTGGGCCCTGAGCCCGCACTAGAATTTCAGTGTAGCCCTGGACAACAGTGACCGACTGAGAAAAAGTCGCGCCCGCAACACAGCCACTCGCAAGTATCAACCACGGTCCGCCTCTGGACGAATATTCCAAAATCGGATTGGCAGGATCACACTCTCCGCTCATCGTAAAAATCTGTGACGGAATTGTGTAGGTACGGCTAGAAGCGCCGTTGAATGTCGGTGGTTTTAAAGGCACAATCGAAGTGACAACTGGCGCCGGCGATTTTGCGCAAGCCATCAAAAATGAAAAACTTAAAATAAATAAAATGTTTTTATCAAACGAAATATATTTAACGTGGCTTCTTAACAGTTTAAGAAGAAAAAATTCTAAGCAAATTGAGACACGGTCAGCCATCTGTAGCATCTATCTATAATATCGGCCCCGAAGATGCTTTTATTGAGGGAAGTCTTCATTTTGATTTAAGAATTTAAAATTATTCTCAAAACTCGACGAACCTCCCGGAGAATTGAATCTTTCTAAAACAGTCGAACTTATTTACGAAAAAAATTTGGATAAGTTAATAGTTCCATGCATATCGCCTCATATTGAGACACGAAGCTCGACCAAAGATTCTCGCAGATTGAACTAAACCAGAGCTCGATGCGACTAAGATCTCGCACAAATTATTAGTCGAAAATCCAGACTCACGACGTGGAAAGACGTTTTCGACAAGACCAAAATCGCGTGTCGAAACTCGGCATTTCGAAGGCTTTTAATCCGAAGCTCAAACATCGGAAATCACAAATGAAAACCCACTCACGAAGAGAATCACTCAGAAAGCGGACAGCTGTTAAACTTTTGGGCAACTCAGAATCATAAACTTCGAGATCAGATCGAACCAGATCAATTCCCAAGAGCATTCTTTGGCACAGCGGTTGAACTACTTAATGGGTGAAGTTCCATTGAATAGGAGTAGCCACTTGAACAGACATATCAAATATATAGTTTTTGTTTGTTCGATATTGGCGACACTCTGCGCCTCACCACATGCCTATGCTCGTTGCCAACGCCAAGAATGTGGTCGAAAGGTAAGTGAGACACAGCTCCTAACATGTAATGCCTATCGCGAGGCCATCAGCGTGGGTAAAGGCGGAATGATTAACGTCACGCGAAATGTCTTAACACGCGTTAAATCCCGCGAATTTCCAAACTCAATCCGTGGAGTCATTTACCAACGGGCCCAATACTCATGGACTGCCCACCCCAAAACCTGCGTTTCGCCAGCGGGCTGGGCGCTTGCAAAAAGTGCCGTAGCGAAAGCGTTGCAAGATGGCCCCAATGGCTTCCTCTACTATCATCGTGCAGACGTCCATCCAAATTGGTCGAATCCCAGATATTCAGTATGTACCGGGAAAACGCGATTCCACGGCGACCCCCACGTCTACTTTAAAAACTGCACGGCAAAGGGCTCAGGTCATAGAAAAAAGAATACAAAAGCGAAAGTTCATCGTAATAAATGGAATAGAAGTAATAACGTCGGAGATACAAAATCGAGCACCTAGGGAGAATGGGTATGAATAAGCGTCCGGTCATTCAAGTCATCGCGGTGAACCTTGTTTTGGTAGCTTTCACCGTTGGAATCGGAACCGCAAATGCAGATTCCAAAGCGGCCACGAACAATACACCGAGGATCTTAAAAAAATCTAAGCAAGTTGGCGAGGTTGTTCTTGGCCTGCGCGCTGAAGCGGCTTTAAATAAATTTGACCCCCTATTTCGCATCTTTAATAGCTCAGTTTATATTTCAAGCGTGCAAGACATGTATAAAGACCACTCAGAAAACGAAACCCCAATGGGCATAGTCGGTGATTTCAACGGTGATAAAATCGATGATATTGCACTTATGGGCCAAACTCACAACGAGCAGATCGTTATTGTTCTGATTTCCAATAAGGATAAGTATGACGTCGTTGAACTTGAGCGCAGTGAATATGTCGACCCTAAAAAATCTCTTTATCCTCCTAAGAGCGATGACCAAAATGACTCAGAAGATGGAGACGTCGAACCTGAACAAGGTCTATTCACATATTTAAGCGTATTTCGCGCCAACGATCCCGAAAAGACGATCATGGAAAAGAAGAAGTACAAATTCGACGCAATTCAAATCGAAAATTTCCGCGGCCCCACTCGCCTCTTCTACTATAAAAATGGAAGATTCGTCGACGTCGCCGGTTAAACAAAAGAACGTAGCTCATTCACCAACGCCTGCACCTCCGCGGGCGTTAGTTCGCGATTGCGAGCCAACTCACTGTTAAAAGCATTTCTCTCCAGGCGCGGCCGCCCCGATACGAAAATCAAAATCAGCAACAGCATTCCTATAAAGCTGAGCAGAGATAGAAATGCGGTCATTATAAAAAATGTCCGATACATTTTTTCGCGATCTAGCTCCGCAGAGCCCTCATTGAGCAGACGAAAATCCCCTGCACTCTCCGACCAAAACATCCCCACCTTAGATAGATTTTGATTCAATAGGGCCATTTCAGGGGACCGAATATGCCTATAGATTCCAAAATGCAGATAAAGGAAGGCAAAGATCCACGACGGTGCAACAAACAGCGCAATAAGCGCGACTTCAATCATCGACGAACCCTCTCCTTCAAACCGACTTAAATTCAGCATACAATGTCGAATAGCGCCTCTAGACTCGGCCTTAGTCTCCATAGCGTCGTGGCCCCGTTGAAGCGCCAAGCTTCTGTCGTCTAATATTGAAGAGCGACACCGGGGGTGCAAGATGCAGCCAATATCAGCGTTTCTCATGAGCCTAATTCTTTTGTCTACCACAGTCTCTGCGACTGAAGAGGAAAAAGAAAGTAAGGAAAAACAAAATAGCAAATCTGAAATCAGTGAAATTTTAGATTCAATGGGCTACCCCGAGTTACAAGTCGTTCCACGCGCCAGCGAACGTCTGGCCATCGAAGCAAAAAACGAAGACTCAAACTGGGTCCTGACTCATTGGCCAATTGAACTCTCAGGCCTTTTTACTCTTGCGGTCGGTTTCACTGCAAAGGGCAATCAACGCGAGGATCTTACGACGCAAGAAAAATCAGACGCCAATACTATTGCCGCCGCCGCATCGACTGTAGGAATTGCGTGGATTGTTGGAGGAGCCCTTCTCGGCGCTCAACGCCCATATAAAAATGGTGTCCAAGCCATAGCGAAATATCCAGGCAAAGACGAGCGTTCGACGCTGATGCGTGAACGTCTTGCCGAAGAAGCACTCGAACGTCCCGCACGAGTCATGTCGGTCCTCGAGTCCGTAGCCATCGTCACCAATCTCGGAGCCAATATCGCAGCCGGGATTCACGCCAATGCCAGCGGGAGAATGATGGCCGGAATCGGTGCGGTCATTTCTCTGCTGCCCATTTTTTTTGAGGATCACAATATCGACGTCTACAACAAGCATCAGGAATACAAAAGAAAGATCTACACGCCGATAAAGTCGGCTTCGTTTTCCTATGACCCCGAACATAAGACTCTTACGCCGATGACGTCTCTGCTATGGTCATTTTAAGCTCTGCTCACAAAATATTCGCGTTGTCCCTAACACTCACGATTTTTGCGAGTTCAGCTGGGGCAGACCAAGATGACCTTTCGGACGCACGGCTTAAGAAGCAGCGTGAAGCAATCGCTGAGCAGGCCAAGTCACTCTGCAATTCCACGCAAGAGTTCACCCAAACATTAAAATTCTTGCGCGAAACAGAAGTCATGACAATCCCAGAAAACACCGCCCGCATGATCAGCGAAAAAGTTTCGCGCGGTTGTGATGGGGCCGCGGATCGCTTCGCTCAAGTCCTAACTCTTTTGAAAACTTCAGGCCTATCGGATCGAAAAACTCTTGAGATGTCGCTAGAATTCTCGGCTCAGTCTCCGGAAATTCAAAAGTCATTTTCTGAAATTTTCACACATGCGTTTCTGGGTGAATTTTTTGACTACGACTACGCACTCGCCGCTCGTCTCGCCTATGAACTCTCGCGAGATTATCAAGGTAATCCGGCGCAAGTGCGCGATGACTTTATTGAGATCGTGCATTTTTGCAAAGAAGGCAAAAGCCTTGATCTCCCCACTCGCCTTTGTGCAGAATTCACAGTTAAGCTCGCACGATTGAGTCAGCTTTACCCAGAGGGCGTGCGCCAACCCTTCTACAAACTATTCAAAGAACTGCGCAACAAACCCGATTTCGGCCTCGATATGAAAACGTCACTCGAAGTTTCATATAATATTTTAAAAAATGGTCCGCGCGCGCCCGAAAATTTCTATTCCGCATACAAGTACGCCCTGCACAAAGACGGACTTGCCCTTTCACAACGGGAAGCTTTGACCTTTGCGCTCAAAATGGCCGCACGCTCCTACAAGGGCGAAGAGCCGCCTGTTTTCCCGATTCTCGATCCGGAACCTAAAGTGAGCCATGCGTCTAATCCTTAGTCTAAGTATTCTTTTTTCGCCGGCATTGTCGGCGGCGGATTCAGAACCCGTGAAAAAACTAAAATCAATCGAACTCGAGTGGGAACAGATCCCTAAGGCCACTTCTTACGATGTCAAACTCACTCCGGTTAACGGAGGAAGTCCAATCGTATTCACGACGACTGAAAACCATATCGTGCAAACTATTCCGGCGGGACCTTACAACCTGCAGATTCGCTCGTTTGTAAAGAGTCTTGATTTCAGTAGCGCGTGGAGCGACCCGGTAACTGTTGAAGTGGTCGCCAAAGAGCTGTTCCCACTCAACCCGGAAGATAAGTCCACCATTGAAAATCGCGGATCAAAAAAACAAACGGTCGAATTCCGTTGGTCGCCAGTCGAACACATCAAAGCATACAACATTACCGTCTGGAGCGAGGACGAAAAGCAAAAGCCTTGGGTTTTTACGACAAAAGCCACTAGCAAAAAGCTCGAAGTCCCACCTGGCGCGGTCTATTATTGGCAGGTGAAATTCGAAAGCTCAAATGATGTAACCTATATCCAAGAGCCACAAACTTTTTCCTTTACACTTCTTGGCGACAAACTCCTTCAACCTGAAATCGTCGACAAGGTGCCCACGGACGAATCCAGGACGTTCTCCTGGCGCGCTACCCCCGACGCAAAAAGATACCACGCGAAAATTTCATTTCAATATCTCGACGAGAACACATGGACTCTAGTTCGCGAAGCAGACGTGACTACAAACCACTGGTCGGCCGGCAAACTAAAAACTGGTCGTTACAAAATCGAGGTCTGCGCTGTTGCACCAAGACGCTCAAATTCGGAAAATGCCATTCTTGAATTTTTAGTTAAGCCCACCCAAACCGAGTTGTCCGCGGCACTGACTCTTGCAAATAAAAAAAGGCTCCCCAAGGAGCCTTTTAAAACTAACTAATATTTATATACTTAAGGATTTAGGATCGGACGTTTCGGTCGATGCGGATTTCCTCGGTCACCGCCGCCATCACCGCCGTTACCGCCTCCGTCACCGCCACCGTGGTGTCCACCTCCGCCATTCCCAGGATCAACGGGAGTCGGTCGGGGCTCTGGCCGTGGTTCAGGACGAGGCATGGGCTCCGGACGAGGACGCGGTTCGGGGCGCGGCATCGGTTCGGGACGCGGACGGTCTCCGCCTCCGCCGTTATCACCGCCATGATGTCCACCGCCACCACCCCCATCGTGACCGGGATTACCCGGTTCCGGACGAGGACGGGGATCGGGACGTGGCATTGGATCCGGACGGGGTGCTGGCCTTGGTTCGGGACGCGGGCTCGGCATCGGATCCGGACGAGGGTTCGGATGATCGCCTCCATGGCCCGGTTTTCCCGGATTGTCGCAACCGGGACGGCCGGGTTTACAAGGTCTTCCGGGATCAGGAGTTCCAGGTTCAGGACGCGGGTTCGGTCTTGGATCCGGACGTGGACTCGGCATCGGATCGGGGCGCGGACTCGGCATTGGACCCGGACGCGGATTCGGATGATCGCCGCCATGTCCGGGTTTACCCGGTCGACCAGGACGGCCGGGGTGACCATCACCCGGATCTCCGGGATTCGGTCGACCAGGATCACCGGGTCTCACACAGCCGCGGTCGGGATTCCAAACTTTTCCACCTTCGCAGGCTCCGGGATTTCCAGGATGACCCGGATCTCCGATCGCAACGCAACGATTCTCACGCTGTGACCATCGCTCATTGGGTCCACACGTCGGTTTCGGCCGACTATCGATACAGCGATTGGAGCGCGGATCAAAAATCTCTCCGGGTCCGCACATCGGGCGACCTTCGCAACGTCGGTGATCCGGATTCCAAACTTCACCCGCCGAACATTTGTCTAAAATTTCACAGCGCTGACTACGCCAATTCCAGTTCGAACCCCACGGACAATCTTTTCCATGACCTTCGCAACGGCCAGAGCCTGGGTGATAAAATTCGCCGGGACGACATTCGTGACCAGCATTCCATTCACAGCGATTTCTGCAATGCTCATAGTGTTGACCTGGGGCGCAGCGAAATCGATTCCACTCGCAACGTCCATCAAATGCGTCATAGCTTGTGCCAACTGGACAGCGTGGATAGCCCATGTAAACGCACTGACCTAAATAATAATCGTAATACTCAAAGGCCGAACAATAAGCCTTAACAATGGGAAAATTAATGCAGATGTTCAGACCGGGATCGTAATATGTTTTTCCGTAGCAGATTGGTCCACTATCTTGAACGCAATAGCCTAAGCCGCGGTCATAGTAGTAACCGTTCGGACACGAGGGTTGCGGCGGAGGTCGGCGCATAATATTAAGAACAAACTGCTTCACTACATAAGTGCCGCCCTGTTCAACTCGCGCGGTAAGATAATAAGTTCCGATATCACGCGGAGTACCCGACAGAATCAAACGCGCATCAACCGGCGAAAATTGCACCGTCATTCCCCGCGGCAAATCCGAAGTGATCTCAAACGTGTAATCATCCGCACTCAACGATTTTTCATCCAGACGCAAAGACACGCGATATTTAACACCGGTCATCGCATCCGGAAGCTCTCGACCGGTCAAAAACACCGGCGCCAAAAGATCAGGATTCGTTTTACCAACCAAGCAGAACTCGTCCGCACCCTTAGAGCCATTTGCAGCAACGGCATTGGCGGTAAAACACCAAGTGCCCGAAAACCTTCCTGCCCCTTGCACCAACACAGAACCCATCCCCACAGAATTGAATTCCAATTCTGGTGGAAGCTCTGAATCTTCGCTAAGAGTCCATTCGACCGCCGTTCCATCTGTGCCGTCGGCAGAAATTTCGGCTTCTCCATATGTTCCATAAGTGAAAAACCTAGACTCCGGCGCAAGCGAAAGGTCTAGGTCTTTGGCGTGAGCAAGTGTTGCTCCCCCACAAAGAATCATGGGCGCCAAAACCCACGATAAGAATCGACTACCTAACATTTGAAAACCCCCTGGTGTCAAAACGGACATTTTTTATGCACGAAGACCACTAGAGCAATCTTCGTTCCAATGCAAAACGTCACTAATGATACAAAACTGATATGCGTTAGATTTTTTGGCTAGAGTAAATTCCGCGGCGACTTGAAAAAAAATAACTGGTCATACACGCGACAAACGCAAATGCACCAACCTTTGGTCCAAAGATTTCCATCGCCATCACGGTGCACGCAAACGGTGTGTTCGCCGCGGCGGCAAACACGGCGACAAATCCTAAACTGGCGAGTAGCGAAAACGGTAACATTAAGAAATGTCCTAAACTATTTCCCAAGGTCGCTCCTATATATAAGAGCGGCGTCACTTCCCCACCTTTAAAGCCAGAGCCAAGAGTTAAACTGGTGAACAAAAGTTTCCACGCAAAATCAGAAACCGGAACCCAATGGCTCAACGCCTCAACAATCACCGGCACTCCCAATCCAGCAAAGCGATCAGTTCCCATCACAAAAAATCCCAGCGCCACCATCACGCCACCCACTGCAGGTCGCAAAGGAGCGCTGCGAATTCGCTTAAACAGCAGTGAAATAAAATGGGTGAATCCCGTAAACACCGAAGCACAAAAACCAAACGCCACCCCGCTCACCGCGATCAACGCAAAAACAGAAAATGAAACCTGCGGAATTTCCGGCGACGGATAAACAGTATGATGAACTCCACATCCCAAACAAATAAAGTGAGCTACTAGCGAGGCCACCAAACATTCACCAAATAGCGGCCACTCGCGCCGACCGATGCGCAAAACCTCAATCCCAAATACCGCACCGGCGAACGGCACACCAAAGACCGAACCAAATCCCGCACTCATCCCAGCCACTAAAAGCATGCGCCGATCGTCGCCCGAGAGTTGAAGCCACTTCGCCAATTGAGCCGCAATCGAGCCACCCATTTGTACCGCCGTGCCTTCGCGACCTGCCGATCCTCCAAAAATATTTGTGATTACAGTGCCGGCAAGAATCATCGGCGCCATCCGCATAGGAATCGTCGCCTTCGGATCGTGAATCTCATCGAGCAAGAGATTGCTGCCACCCTCCAAACCCCGACCCCAACGATGATATATCCAGCCAATGGCAAATCCACCCATGGGCAAAAGCAAAATCAACCACGGATAACTCTCACGCAGATGGGTCGCGCCCTCAATGGAATATAGAAATAGCGCAGAGGCCAGACCTGACAATACGCCGGCAAGAGAAGCGATGAAATAACCACGCAGAAAATGCAATGACCCCTGCCCTTCATCTAAGGTTCCTCAAAAGGCTCGCAAAATTCAAGTAAAAATCGAATCCAATTGTGGCGAAGTCACCTATCTTCCGGCAGACTATTGAGTATGAATACTATCTGCAAGATTCTTATTGTCGTTCTATTCGGATCACTCTTCGGCTGCGCGCAAAAGCCGTTAACAGATAACAGCTGCGAGCCGAGATTGCGCGCGTTGATCGATGTCGGTTCAGGATCCACAAAGTTAAATTTGAGCGAAGTCGCGGTCTGTCCCACAGGATCGCGCCTGCTAAGAGTGATCGACGATCAAGTCAGCATTCCGGTTGCGCTAGAGGCCGGGCGCGACAGCACGGGCGCGTTTACTCCCGAAGTTCAAGAACGCGCCGTCAAGGCCATCGCCGACCTACGCGACAAAGCGTTGAATTTGGTCGCTGAAAAGGCTGCCGG